>JAWLCS010000010.1:0-89894 GCA_041687035.1 Bacteroidales bacterium | reverse complement strand
GGGCTTTTTGCATTTCCAGCCTGAATTCATCCGTGTTGAAATAGTTACTGGTCTCGCGCCTGGCTTCTTCCATGGCACGGCGTACCTCTTCCTGGCTGCGAATCATCTCTTGACGGACTTCGCTCATGTGCTGGCGGAACTCTTCCGAATTGAATTTTTCGCTTATTTCGAGGTTCACTTCTTGCATAGCTAAGCGCACTTCTTCCATGGCTTCACGGAGTTTAGCACGGTCTTCTTCCGAAAGTTCCTCCCAGGTAATGGTCCTTCCGTCATGTGTAAGGACTTTACGCGGCTGCCGTTGCGATTGGGGCGGCTCCTGGGCTTGTTCCTGTTCCTGAATTGTTACCGGAGGTGTGTCAGGTGCTTCTTCGGTCGGGGCCAAATCACCAATGTTTTGGAAATAAGGCACCACTGAGGAGTCAGGATGGTAATCCGGTTCGGGATGCCCGTAATTGATGGTCATGGCTGGGTTGATCCAGGCCACTGAAACAGTCGCTGTGAGGATAACCAACAGGGCGGCAAGCTTTTGTCCGGGGTTGAATGATCTTGTTTTCATGGTCATAATGTTTTTGATTCTTGTTAATAAAAGGGTTTTTGATTGTGTGGCAGCTACCACCGGTTGCAAAGTGGTGCTGCGATTTTCTTCAAGGGTCAATAATGCATTGGCGTAAATCAGTGGTTTTGCCGTGTTTCCGACAACATACTCGTCCACGCACTTTTCTCGTTCTTCGCGAATCCTGCGGCTGATCCACCAAATAGCTGGATGGAAAAAGAACAATATCTCCAAGATATTTTGGAGCATGTTTATGTAATGGTCGTTTCGGCGCAAATGATATAACTCGTGCATCAGGATGGCCTCCACTTGCTCTGTGCTCAGGGAGCTTAGCATGGCCAGCGGCAATAGAATAACTGGTCTGAAAAGGCCTACAACAGCCGGCACGGTGATTTTTGAGCTTTGCAATATCCTGACTTTTCTTGTTAAGCCAATCCGGTTTTTTAAATTCATGGCTTTTCTTTGCCAGTTTTCTGGCAGAGGATGAGTATTTCGATGTTTTAGCGTGTAAAGTTTGGAATAACTGGCTAAACTGTGCAGCGAAAGGAAGAGCAAGCCGGCAAGATAAAACCAAAAAAGATAGGGAGTAAATGATTCGAGATTAGATAGTAAGGCCGGATAATTCTTCTGGATCAGGAAAAAGTTGCTGCCTCCCTGGGCCGAAGCCATATACAGGCCGTCGTCAAATTCGAGTGAAACGATGCGGGTGGCTTCCTTATAGATGGCATACTGCCTGAAGAAGGTGTAGATGCTGACTATCGGGATGGCCAGCAGGGCAAGTAGCGATAAATTATAGCGTATGCTGGCCGACGCTTTTCGTGAAAAATACAAGGCGAAGCGCCAAAGCAAGGCAATGACCAGAATCTGCCAGAGGGCATTGAGCAGGGTCCAGCCAAGGGCGCTCACCAGCGGATGCGACAGATTTTCTACTAAACTCATGACTCTCCGTTTTCGAATTGTTTCAAATAGTCTTGTAGCTCACGCAGTTCCTCCAATGAAAGGCTTTCTCCATCAAGGGCGCCAATCACCATGCGGCTTGCCGAACCTTTAAAGAGGCCATCGATCATTTTGTTTAAGAACTGCTTTTGCGTTTTTTCGCGGGTAACCAGGGAGGTGTACACATGGGTGCGGGTGCTGGTGTCGCGCTCGAGTAGTCCTTTGTCGGTCATGATCTGCATGGTTTTCAGGGTAGTGGTGTAACCAATGTCACGTGTTTTTTCCAGCACTTCATGTACTTCGCGTACCGTAGCCTCTCCTTTTTCCCAAAGTACCTGTAGAATCTCCAGTTCGCTCTCGGTGGGTTGAAATTTTTTCTCTGAGTTCATAATACGATTGTTTTCGTAGACAAATTTAATACGAAAGTTTTCGTAATGCAAATTTTTTTTAATTTTTTTTTAATTTTTTAATTTTTGCAACAAATAAATAAAATACTAAGCCCGGATAGTAAATAATGTAAATAAACAGAAAAACTATAGTATTAATAGTAGTTTTAGGGGGCTGAAAGAATTTAACAATTGTTTTAAAATTATATTGGTATTCGTGTTTTGTGCATAAAAATGTCATAATTTAGCGCCTCGTTTTAATTTAAACCAAACAACATTAAAACTATGAGAAAGATCTTTGTAATGTTGATGGCCGCAGTGCTTTTATCAAGCGCGGCTTATGCCGGTGGTATTATGACCAATACCAACCAGAGTGCATCCTATGTTCGCATGTTGGCCCGCGACGCTTCCCTTGGGATTGACGCTGTTTACTTTAACCCCGCTGGTCTAACCAGCTTAAACAATGGATTTTACCTTTCGCTGAGCAACCAATCGATTTTCCAAAATCGTGAAATTACAAATGAAAACCCCCTTCTGAACCGTTCGATTTACGAAGGAAAAGTTACTGCCCCACTTTTCCCCAGTGTTTATGCTGTTTATAAGTACGACAAGCTTGCCTTTTCCTTTGGGTTTAATCCTGTAGGTGGCGGTGGTGGAGCTGAATATGAAAACGGTTTGCCGTCGTTCGAAGCCCCTGTTGCTTCTTTGGTTCCGCTGCTTTCACCTTTTGGCGTAACAGATTATCGCAATGAGGTGTATTTTGAAGGTTCTTCAATTTTCTTTGGCGCGCAGCTGGGTGTTTCTTATGCCCTTACCGATATGATCTCGGTATTTGGCGGCGGCCGTTATGTTATGGCCAACAATACCTATAATGGCTATCTGCGAAATATCGAAGTAAACACGCCTATTGGCTGGATGAAACCCGGCGATTACCTGCGTGCCATTGCACCTGGATTTCCTCCCGAGCAGCAGCCTATTATCCTTGGAACTGCGGCTGCTATTGATCAGGCAACGGCCGATGCCGAGGTTGATGCCAAGCAAAGTGGAACTGGGTTCACCCCGGTGATTGGTTTTAGCTTTGTGCCAAGTGACCGTTTTAATATTGGTGTTAAGTACGAATTTAAAACCAAACTTGAGCTGGAAAATGAAACCACTGTTGATGGGACCGGCATGTTTCCCGATGGTGCCAAGATAAACAACGATATGCCTGCCATGCTTTCGGTAGGGGCTGCTTTCAAGGCCACTCCCAAGCTGAACCTGGCTGGCGGCGTTCACTACTATTTCGACAAAACTGCCGATTACGGCAAGACATTACCCAATGACGAAATCATTGACAATAATTACCTTGAACTGGCATTTGGTGTAGAATACAATCTTTCACCCGAACTTTTGCTGAGCGCAGGTTACCTTCGTACCCAAACCGGTGTTAACGAAAAATACCAGAGTGACCTGAGCCACAGCCTCAGCACTAACTCTGTTGGCCTGGGCGGCCGGTATTCGGTTACCCGTAATGTTGAGCTGAATCTTGGTTTCCTTTATACCATGTACGAAGGTGACGAAATTTCCATTGACTATGGTACAGGAATTGGCACACACACAGAATCATACAAGCGTACCAATATGGTTATTGCCCTTGGCCTGGATTTCAAAATTCCCGTTCGCTAATAAGAAGCATATTTCAAATAAAGAGGCATCTGGTTCAGGTGCCTCTTTTTTATTGCACTGTTTATTATGTTTAATGGTGGGAATTTCCGAAATTTGAGTATAAGAACCTATCTTAAAAAATCATGGTCAAGCAACTTGAGATATCCCTTCCAGCCTTTCCGCGCGGCTTTCATTTGATTACCCGCCATATTTTTAATGCCCTGGGCGAGCTGCCACAAACCGGCCTGCTCAATGTGTTTATCCAACACACCTCTGCGGGACTTTGTATTAACGAAAATGCCGACCCATCGGTAATGCACGATTTGGAAACCAGTTTTAACCGCATTGCCCCCGAGCGCCTGCCCGAATATATTCATACCATCGAAGGCGATGACGATATGCCCGCTCATGTAAAATCGGCCCTTACCGGGGTTTCGCTCACCATCCCAATAAGCAACGGCCGCCTGAAGCTGGGCACATGGCAGGGCATTTGCCTTTGCGAGTTTCGCAACCATGGCGGGTCCCGCCGGCTCACCCTCACCGTTCTCAGCTAGGTTTTGGTCTCCTTTTCGGGGAAAAACAAACAATAGACTTTACGGCTTGTTTTATATACAGATATTTACCTTTTAAAATACCAAAATGTCTGAACAACTTTTTAAAAACATAAAGCTTAAGGTGGAGGGCATGAGTTGTACCAACTGTGCCCTAGGCATTAAGAAGTCGCTCGAAAAGGAAGGCTTTGCCAATGTTTCTGCTGATTTCACCACCGACGTGGTCACTTTTGAGCTCACCGACGAAAGTCGCCTGCCTCTTGCCGTAAAACGTATCGAATCGCTTGGCTACTCAGTGGTTTTGCCAGATGAAGGGGAGGAGAAGCAGAAAAAATCAGGCCTGTCGGGCATTGAGAAGAAATTCTGGTTCACGGCTATTTTTACTGTGCCGCTCATTTTGGCCATGTTTATACCTGTTCCACTTTTACATAACGACCTGTTTCAACTTGCGCTTACCGTACCTGTATTTGCAGTGGGTTTCTGGCACTTCGGCCGAAGTGCCTTCAATAGCTTGCGCGCGGGTGTTACCAATATGGACGTGCTGATCTTCCTGGGAAGCACCTCCGCCTTTGTTTATAGCCTGATCGGAACGATAAACGGGCTCGGTCACGATTATATGTTTTACGAAACTTCGGCCTCCATAATCAGCATTGTACTGCTGGGTAATATGCTCGAACACCGCTCCGTAAAGAAAACCACCAGCGCCGTGGATGACTTGGTGCGATTACAAAAAAATTCTGCCAAGCGCATTTTGATTAGTGGCAATGGAAACGGGGACCAAATAGAAGAAGTAGATGCTTCGCTTATTGAAACCGGCGAGCGGGTTTTGGTCAACTCGGGTGATAAAATCCCGGTAGATGGAGAGATTTACTGGGGGCATGGCAGCATCGACGAGGGAATGATCTCGGGCGAGAGCCTTCCCGTTGATAAAACTGCTGGCGACAAGGTGGTTGGTGGAACCATTCTGGTTTCGGGCAACATTAAAGTGAAAACTACCGCCACAGGTAAAGATACCGTGCTTTCGCAGATCATTGAAATGGTACGCAGCGCCCAGCAGGACAAACCCAAACTTCAAAACCTGGCCGATAAGATCAGCGCTATTTTTGTTCCCACAGTTGTGGTGCTGGCCCTTCTTACCATGGGCGGCTGGCTGCTGTTCAGCGATCTGCCCTTTCGCGATGCGCTCATGCGCGGGGTGGCCGTGCTGGTTATTGCCTGTCCCTGTGCCCTTGGTCTGGCCATCCCTACGGCTGTGGTGGTTGGCTTGGGCCGTATGGCAAAAAGCGGCATCCTGGTCAAAGGAGGCTCATCCATTGATAAATTTGCGGGGATAGATACTATAGTATTTGATAAAACAGGCACGCTTACCACTGGAAAGTTTGCCGTAAAGCGCCTGCAAACATTTGGCATTTCCGAAAATGAAGCGGCTTCTATTATCAACAGCCTCGAAAAGCATTCATCCCATCCCATTGCCATTGCCTTGGCCAATCATTTCCGCGGAAGCGGCGAGATAGAATTTGAAAGCGTAAATGAAAAAAAAGGGCTTGGCATAAAAGCAACAGGCAGAGATGGCCGCACTTACCAGGCAGGCTCCTATTCCATTGCCGCTGCACTTACCGACGACGATGCCCACAATGTGTACCTTTTGGTGGATGGTGAGCTGGCAGGCTGGCTCGATATTGAAGACGAGATAAAGCCCGAGGCAGCCGAAGCCATAGGGTTTTTGAAAAGCAAAGGGGTAAAAACCGTTTTGCTCAGCGGCGACCGCCGCAAGCGCTGCGAAGAGGTGGCTGAAGCTTTGGGTATTGAAGAAGTTTATGCTGAGCAGCTGCCTGAGCAGAAACTGGAGGTGATTTCCAAATTGACCAGGCAAGGCCGTGTGGGTATGGTGGGCGATGGTATTAACGATGCGCCAGCCTTAGCGCGTGCAGATATTGGCATTAGCATGAGCGATGCCACCCAGGTGGCAGTGAAGTCGGCTGAAGTGGTGCTGCTCAAGGGCAATCTTGGGCTTCTCTCAAAAGCCTTTGCTTCCAGCCGAATCACCTTACGGACGATCAAGGAAAACTTATTCTGGGCTTTCTTTTATAACGTGGCAGCCATACCGCTGGCCATGGCCGGATTTCTTACCCCAATCGTGGCTGCTGCAGCCATGGCGTTCTCCGACATTATTGTGGTAGGTAACTCCCTGCGGCTCAAAAGAAGAAAACTCAAATAAAAAAAACAGCCCCGGGTCTTTCCCCGGGGCTGTTTTTTTCTTAGTGATGAACAGAACGATTAACTGTTCATCGACATTATAAACTCTTCGTTGCTTTTTGTGTGCCTGATTCGTTCGAGCAAAAACTCCATGGCTTCCATTGGGGTCATATCGTTAATGAATTTACGAAGCACCCAGATACGGTTCATCATGTCCTTATCAAGCAGCAAATCTTCGCGTCGGGTACCGGAAGAAACGATATCGATAGAGGGGAAGATACGTTTGTTAGAAAGGCGGCGGTCGAGTTGTAGTTCCATGTTGCCGGTGCCTTTGAATTCTTCGAATATAACCTCGTCCATTTTGGAGCCGGTGTCGATCAGGGCGGTGGCAATAATGGAAAGCGAGCCGCCATTTTCGATGTTGCGGGCTGCACCAAAGAATCGCTTGGGCTTGTGAAGGGCGTTGGCGTCAACACCACCCGAAAGCACCTTTCCGGAAGCCGGGGCTACGGTGTTGAACGCACGGGCCAGGCGGGTAATACTGTCGAGCAGAATCACCACATCGTGCCCGCATTCGACCATGCGCTTGGCTTTCTCGAGCACTATGCTGGCCACTTTCACGTGCCTTTCGGCCGGTTCATCAAAAGTGGAAGAAATAACTTCAGCCTTTACGTTTCGGGCCATTTCAGTAACTTCTTCAGGGCGTTCGTCAACCAAAAGCACAATAAGGTATGCTTCGGGGTGGTTGGCGGCAATGGCGTTTGCAATATCTTGCAAAAGAATAGTTTTACCGGTTTTCGGCTGTGCTACTATCAGTCCGCGTTGTCCCTTACCTATGGGTGAGAACATATCAATAACGCGGCAGGAAAGTGTTTCGGTGGAATGCCCGGTGAGATTAAACTTTTCATCCGGAAACAATGGTGTAAGGAAGTCGAAGGGAACCCTGTCGCGCACTTCGGCGGGGTCTCGGCCGTTAATTTTTTCAACCTTAATGAGCGGAAAATATTTTTCGTTTTCCTTGGGAGGGCGAATACCGCCACGAACGGTGTCGCCTGTTTTCAGGCCAAAAAGTTTTATCTGGCTTTGCGAAACGTAAATATCGTCAGGGGAGTTCAGATAGTTGTAATCAGAAGAACGCATAAAGCCGTAACCATCGGGCATGATCTCGAGCACACCTTCGGCAATGATGATGCCATCGAATTCATAAATGGGCTCGCCGGTTCGGCGATCGAAGCCTTTGGGTTTGAAAAGTTCCTTTTCCTGATTTTGAGTGTCGCCTTTTTCGGATTTTTGTTCATCCTTGGGCGTTTCCCTGTTTTCGGGCTCACTATTAATTACTTCAGGGGTTTCTTTCCCTTGCTTGTTTTCGTTTATTACTTCGCCTTCTTCAATAAGGTTAGTAGGTTCTTTGGTCAGTTCGTCCTCGAGCCGTACTTTTTTGCGCGTTTCCTGCTGTTCATTGGGGCGTTGGTCGCGGTTGGCCGGGGCTCCTGCCGGGCGCTGATCACGCTGTTGGGGATCACGCTGTTGGGGGTCGCGCTGCTGCTGTGGGTCACGCTGCTGCGGATCGCGCTGATGTGGCTCGCGTGGCTTCTGCTGGTCGCGTTTTTCCCAGGGCGGACGCTGCTGGTTGCGCTGATCGGGACGCTGCTGGTTGTCTCGCTGCTGGTTGTCGCGTGGACGATTCTCACGCGGTTGTTGCCGCTGATCTTTATTGTCGCGCGGTCCGTGTTGTGCCGGGGGCTCCTGCTTTTCACGGGGTTCTTGCACGTCGCGTTTTTCTTTGGGCTCCTGCTGGTCGCGTTTACCTTTAGCATCGCGCTTGGCTTTGTCGTCGCGCCGCTCGGCTGCTGAAGAACCAGCGGGAATGCGCTTGCGGGGACGTTGCCCGGCAGCATCTGGGTTGGTTTCTGCCTTTAGCGCTTCCTGAGGAGGATTTACCGCCTGGGCATCGAGAATCTGATAAATAAGATCCTGCTTTTTGTAAGACTCAACCCTTTTTATTTTCAGCTCCTTGGCGATTTCGCGGAGCTCGGTGAGCAGCTTACTGTTCAATGCAACAATGTCGTACATATATTATTGTGATAAAATGATTATTCTTTTTTTAGGATTTCCTTTTAAATTAAAAACAAATAAACCGGGAGATTTGAGTTAGCATGAAATTTGACCATGCACATTTAAAGCGCATCAGCCGGGGCTGCAACCTGATATAAACAAAGGCTTAAGGTATTATTTAAAAGAAAAATTCAGAAACGAACGAAGGAATTGAAGTGCAAATATAAATATAATTCGAATTACAAAAAAATAATACGCTTTTTTAAGCCCGCGGGCATTGTAAAAGGAGTTAATATTTTTGATATTGAACATTTTTTTACTTTTGCATAATCCTGAACCCCCTAAATCTCAAAACTATGCTTCAGCGCATTCAGTCTGTTTTTCTTACCCTGGTATTTGTTTTTGCTGTGCTTTTTGTGTTTCTGCCGCTTGGGAAGTTCGACCTTGAAGGTTTGAAAATTCTTCTTAAAGCAACGGGCATCGATGCTTCTGCAAATATTCCAGAAGAGTTCGGCCAGGCCTGGTATGGTTATGTGCTTTTAATCCTGGTGTTTGGCATTATGGTGCTTACCGTGTTTTCTATTTTTCAGTTCAAGCGCCGGATGTACCAAATTCAACTTGGAAAATTAAATATTTTGTTGCACGTTGGCCTGGTGGTTACTGCATTCTTTTTTGTTGATCAGTGGCGCGATCACTTGCCCAATTTACCCTTTAGTTATGGAGCAGGGATTGTCCTTCCGCTTGTGTCCATGATCTTGATTTTAATGGCGAATCGGGCTATAAAAAGGGATGAAGAACTGGTGCGCTCAGCCGACCGAATTCGCTAATCAGTCTTCCACTTTCTTAACAATATAGTCGGAGTTGAAGAGGCCCAAAGCCCCCATATACTTCAGCTTGAACTTGATGTAGTCACCCACCTTGTATTTTTTCGGGTTGGTACCCAGGTCAATTACCAGAATGTCTGAGCTGGCTCCGGCAATTTTAAGACTTTTATCCTGTGGTATCAGAAAATCTGGAGTAATATCCAGCAAGCCAATATCGAGCAAAGCCCTGCAAGAAGTTTTTCCGTAGTCTTCGTTTTTTATCTCATAGGTTTCCCCTGAAGGGTTTTCCTGCATCACGCCCTCGGGCACCAGCGGCTTCTCCTGCAATTCGATGATCTCGGCCCGGGTGGTGATCACATCGTCCTTCATGCCTTTGATGGTTTTGCCCGTAAACAGGTTGGCCCCAAAAAACAGGGTTTCGCCAACCCGCAGGTGGTTAACTCCGGGCGGGATTTGTTTTTTAAAAAGCAGGGGAATGGTAACCGAAGAGCCACCCGAGATCCATTTTATTTTTTTGTTGAACCTCAGCTCGATGATTTGCTTGTAAAGGCTCAGCTGCACCAATTTGTCGTGCGATGGCATTACCCCATAAAGGCAGTTGAGGTTGGTGCCCAAACCAATGATTTCCAGGTTTGGCAAACGGAAAACCTTTTCGTAGAACTCCACCAGGTTTTCGCCCAAAACTCCTTCGCGCAAGTCGCCCATTTCAACCATGATAATGGCTTTGTGCTGTCTTCCCTGTTTTTCAGCCTCTTTCGAGATCAGTTCCAGCGTGTGATAATCGGTATTGAAGCTAACATCGGCATATTTTACAAGGCTGCGGATGCTGCGCCGGGGCGGAGGCTTAATATAAACCGTTTGAACCTCTGGATTGAGCTGCTTTATGTGCTTCAGATTACTGATGCGTGAGTCGTGTAATTCCTTCACACCTAATTCGATGAGCTCCTTCAGGAATAGCTTGTTGCCACAGAGCAGTTTCGAAACAATGCCCCATTCAATATTGTTACTTTCCAGCAGGTTTTGCAGGAATTCAAAATTGTGCCGGAGCTTGCTTCGACTTAAACTAATTTCTGCCATTATTTTTTGGGAATTAGCGCATTAGGCGCATTTCAAGGTATTTGCTGGTAAATCCAAGTTTTTCGTAAAGGAAACGGGCGGGATTTTCGGGCTCCACGTGCAACTTAATACTTCCTTCGGCCTGGTCGAAGGTTTTTTGCATCAGGGTTTTTCCAAGCCCTTTGCCGCGGTAATTTTTGTGCACGGCAATATAAACCAGGATGTTTTCCGGAATGTAGCCAGCCATACCGGTTTTGTTTACCACAACGGCTCCGGCCACTTTTTCGTTTTCTTTAGCCACAACAAGAAAGCCACCAAATTTGGTTTCTTCGTCCATGGCAAAGTCGATACAGCGCATAATGGCCCCATGCTCGTCGCCAAACTGATCGAGGTGCTCAAAAAGAAAATCAGCTACTTCTTTTTTCTGAGCATGAGAAATATTATCCTTTGGAGTGTAAATCAGGTAATTCATAATGTGATTATTTTTTTAGCAAGTTAATAATTAAAAAGGTAAAAAAGGAGATGCTAATGCCAAAAATGTTGGCATCCAGTCCCAATGGCAGGTTCCAGCTGCCGGCAATCAGGGTAATGGTGGTGCCGCCGCCCAGCAACATGGCCCAGAATGCAGCGGCGTTCGATGGGTTTTTCATAAAAAGGGCGCCAATTACAGGCACGAACAATCCGGAGACCATAAAAGCATAACTATACAGCATCAATTCAAGGACGTTGGGCATTACAGAGGCCAGCAGCAAAGCCAGCACTCCGAGTACCAGGGTAAGTCCCTGGGAAATAAGCAGAAATCTTTTCTTTCCGGTAATATTCTTGGTCCACCTCGAGAGGATGTCCGTGAGAAAATTCCCCGAAGAAGCCATCAGACAGCTGTCGGCAGTAGACATAATGGCCGAAAAATAAGCAGCCATCATTAGACCCATTAGCCCAACGGGCAAAACAGTCCGGAGCAACAACGGCAAACCCATTTCAGCATCAATTTCGCTGGCGGCTCCATATCCAAGGTACTCAAACAATCCTTGCGAAACAGCCACGCGGGCAAATAAGCCCAGCAAAACGCCCATAAAGGCCATAATGGGCCATTCGAAAAGGCCCGCAACAAACCAGGCTTTTTGTGCATCGCGCTTGTTGCGCGATGCATAAATGCGCTGGTACAGAGTCATGCCCACAAACCAAATTGGAATAATGGTCACCCCCCAGTTGAGCAATTGTTGCCAGCTAATGTTGGCCAGGCTGAAAAATTCGGGCGGCAGCGCAGCCCTGATACCTTCCATGCCCCCCACACTTAAAAATGCCACCGGGATACCAATAAAAATAAGGCCGACCATTAAAATAATCCACTGTATGGTATCAGTGTAAATAACGGCTTTAATGCCACCCATGGATGTGTAAACGATCACAATAACGCCCATTATGATCATGGCCGTTTGAATGTCGAGTTGAATAAAAGTGGCGGAGGCCAGTTTGGCTCCTGCAAGTATTTGTGAACTGGTAAAGCCAAGGTAACCAACGGCCGAAATGATTCCTGCCATAAGGGCAACACGCTGGTTGTAAAAACTACCCAAGAATTGTGGAAAGGTAAAGAAACTTTTTGTTTGCTCCAGCTTTTTCACCCTGGGGATAAGTAAAACGGCGCTAAGCCAGGCGCCAAGCAAACCGGTAAATAGCATCCATGAGCCTGCAATGCCCATAATAAACCCAAGACCTCCCAGTCCAATTGAAAAACCTCCGCCCACATCGGTGGCAACAACCGAAAGCCCAATATGCCAGCTTCCAATTTTTCGGCCACCCACATAATAGTCTTCAATGCCCTTATTCAGGATGAGAAAACGTACTCCAATCCCGATTACTGCAAGCATGTAAACGGAAAAAATGAGCAGATCAATAAAATGCATTAGATTTTTTTACAGACATTTAGATTTGCAAAGGTAAAAAATATATAGTAAAAAACAAATTATATGTTTTAATAGGTTGAAATACAAATGAATATGTAAACATAAAATTAAATTAATAAACAAAAATAAGTAAAGATTTATTTATTTTACTTTTGTAAAAAAGAAGCCGTTTTGATCTTTCCCTGGGGCAATACAAGAAGATTCAACTCATGGGCCGACCAATGCAAGCAGCTATATGGAAGCCGCGTGCAGCGAGTTTCGGTAAATGCCGGATTTACCTGCCCCAACCGCGATGGTAAGGTAGGAACCGGAGGGTGCACTTTTTGCAACAACGAAGGTTTCAGTCCCTCTTACTGCCACCCAGAGAAACCAATTCTGCAGCAACTTGCCCAAGGAATTAGTTTTCTGAAGAAGCGCTACAAGAACCCCGAAATTTTTGTGGCCTATTTCCAGGCCTATACCAACACTCATGGTTCGCTTCAGCACCTAAAATCCATTTATGAGCAGGCCTTGTCGCATCCCCAAATTCGCGGACTGGCCATTGGCACGCGCCCGGATTGTGTGGATGAGGAAAAGCTGGATTATTTTGCCAGCCTCGACAGAGATTTTTTTATTACGGTGGAGTACGGCCTTGAATCGTGCTACAATAAAACCCTCCTCAGGGTAAACCGCGGGCATACCTTCGAGCAGAGTGTAAAGGCCATTGAGCTGACCGCCTTGCGGGGGCTGCATACCGGGGTGCATATTATTTTTGGCCTGCCGGGCGAAGACCGCATTCAAATGCTCGATCAGGCCGCAATGCTTTCGAATTTACCCATCAACACTATTAAATTTCATCAGCTGCAAATCGTAAAAGGAACCCCCATGGCCCTCGAATATGCCGAGCACCCGGAGCATTTCCATCTTTTTACCGTGGAGGAGTATGTTGATTTTATCGTTTTTTTCGTAGAAAGGCTAAGGCCTGGCATTAGCATTGAGCGGTTTTCAGGAGAAGTGCCTCCTGCATTCAATGCCGGCAAAAACTGGGGCGGTTTGCGTAGCGACCAGGTGATTAATCTTATTGAGAAAAAGATGCTGGAACGCAACACCTGGCAGGGGCGTCTGTGGGGCATGTGAACAGTTGCTGTTATTTTTTTTGCATAATTGTCTAAAAATTTAAACTCAACACATCACGTTTTTTATATTTTGTAGTTAGGCAGGTAGAATGCTGTCTGTAGCTTTTCTAATCACAAATTTTATGGAAGATAACAACAATGGATTCGTATCGCGCTTATTGGGAGCGATTGAGCGCGTTGGAAACAAACTGCCTCATCCGGGAGCTTTGTTTGCGCTTTTTGCAGTAGGTATAATAATCCTTAGCGGCATCACCTCGCTGTTTACCATTTCGGCATTGCACCCCGGCACAGGGCAAATCATAGAGCCGGTTAATCTAATGAGTCAGGAGGGCTTACACTTGATCATGACCCACATGGTCACCAATTTTACTTCGTTTGCCCCCCTGGGTACTGTGCTGGTAGCCATGCTGGGTATAGGCATTACCGAGGCCAGCGGCCTAATGTCGACCGGGCTGCGTCTGCTGGTAATTTCGGCTCCCAAGCGCCTGCTTACCTTTGCCATTGTTTTTGCCGGTATCCTTTCCAATACCGCCAGTGAAGTGGGTTACGTGGTGCTGGTTCCCCTTGGCGGGATGATTTTTCTGGCCGTAGGGCGCAACCCCATTGCCGGTATTGCGGCAGCTTTTGCCGGTGTGTCAGGCGGCTATTCGGCCAACCTGCTGCTCGGAACCATCGACCCTTTGCTTGCTGGCCTTTCGGAGGAAGCGGCTCATATCATCGACAAAGCGTATACCGTGAACCCGGCAGCAAACTATTACTTTATGTTTGTGTCAACTTTTTTCATTGCCATAATTGGCACATGGGTAACCGAAAAAATTGTGGTGCCCCGCCTGGGTAAATATACTGGCGATGCCAAGCCCGAAGAAATAAAGAAGATTGATGCATTGGAAAAACGTGGGCTGAAATTTGCCCTTTGGGCGTTTATCGTTGTGGTGCTGTTGCTTTTTTGGAGTGCAGCCCCGGTGGATGCCGGTTTCTGGAAAAATATTCCCCTTACGGGATTCATGCGCAACCCCGAAACGGGTGGCCTGTTGCGGTCGCCCTTTATGAGCGGTATCGTGGCCATAATTTTTCTCACGGCAGCAGTTATGGGTATTGCCTATGGCATAGGTGCCAAAACCCTGCAAAGCAATTATGATGTGATCAATGGCATGGGGAAATCAATGGCCACGCTCGGCACTTACATCGTGCTGGTGTTTTTTGCCGCACAGTTTGTGGCCTATTTTAACTGGACCAATCTGGGCTTGATCTTTGCCATAAAGGGAGCCAATGTAATTGGTTCGCTTGGACTGGGGCGCATACCGCTCATGATTGCCCTGGTGCTCATTGCTGCATTTATCAACCTGGTGGTAGGAAGCGCCAGCGCCAAATGGGCCATTCTGGCACCCGTATTTATTCCCATGTTTATGCTTTTAGGTTACTCACCCGAGTTTACCCAGCTGGCATACCGCGTGGGCGACAGCGTCACCAACGTGATTGCTCCCATGATGTCGTATTTTGCAATGATCGTGGCATTTATCGAGCGCTACGACAAAAAAGCAGGCATTGGCACTATTGTGGCTACAATGTTGCCCTATACCATCATCTTTTTAGTAGGATGGCTTATTATGCTCATAATCTGGATTACCGCCGGATTACCAATAGGACCCGGTGCCCCATTATTCTACGAGCTACCCGTCTGATTTCGGGAATAAATGGTACAAAGATTCCGTTAACGGAATTCTTTGCACTGCCGGTTATTTGTTTTTAATCTTTTGCAGGAAATTTTCATTAAAAAAATTATTAATGAAAATAATTTCCTACATTTATCCAATTCTTATTGTTTGCCTTTTTATTTTTATGTTTGAGCATATTTTTTGATTATTTCAAAGGTTAAGAATCAATAATTATATTTTTTTTCGGAAAAACTCAAAGTTCTGATGAAAATTTGTGTGTTCTGCTCATCAAGCGATTATATCGACCAGCAATATTTTGAAGAGGCCCGGGCCTTGGGAAGCCTGATAGGCAACAATAGCTATGATTTGATTTATGGCGGTACTACCGTTGGACTGATGGGCGCGCTGGCACTTTCTGTAAAAGAAGGGCAGGGGCATGTAACCGGGGTGATTCCGGAGTTGATCCATAAAAGGGGAATTGCCTATGAAGGTGTCGATAACTTGATCGTTACCCGCGATTTGCGTGAGCGAAAAGCTACCATGGAAACCCTTTCTGATGCTTTTGTGGCCCTGCCCGGGGGCTTTGGCACCATAGAAGAGTTGCTCGAAATGATCACGCTTAAGCAACTTCAGGTGCACCAAAAGCCTATTGTGCTGATCAATACCAACGGATTCTTCAATTCATTGAACGCTTTTTTCGATCACGTGTATAACGAGCGGTTTGCATCAGAGCGCTTTCGCGGAATGTATTATTTTGCCAAAGACTCATGGGATGCCATTACCTACCTGAAAAATTACCGCCCCGGTTTTGCTGGCGATAAATGGTCGGAATAGTTTGAAATAATCTGCCAGACGCAGCAAACATACTGAAAAAATATCTATATTTGTATAGGAATCCGTCTTTGCCGGCCATGGTTTATACCGGAAGTCAGCAGGGGCATCAAGCAGCCGCGCCATGGGTTACTCCAGAAACAAAATCTTGGTTCCTGTCGATTTCGGCGAAAAGTCCGACCGTATTATTGAGCAATCATATTCGGTGGCCCAGGTTTTCGATGCTGAAATCCTGCTGCTACATGTTATTGAAGACCAGGCCGGTGTGAGCAAGTTTCTTTCGCCCGACGAATACCTCAACCGTTTGATGGGCCATGCCAAAAAGCAGTTCGACCATATTGAGAATTTTGTTGAAAACTCAACGGCTGAGGCCCGTGTGCCAGTTTCCTACATTATTAAAAAAGGTAAAGTTTACGACCAGATCATTGAAACCGCGCTCGATCAGGATGTTATTCTTATTGTGATGGGCTGCGATGCAGGAGAGTCGAAGCGCAGCCGGCGGTTTTTGGGAAGCAACACCTTCAACGTGGTGCGCGAAGCCCACTGCCCAGTCATTACACTGAAAGGCGATAAGATTTTTCCCGCCTTTCGGAATATTTTGGTGCCGCTCGATTTTACCGGGCAAACCAAGAAGCAGGTGCAGAAAGCCATTGAGTTTGGGAAGTTTTTAGGGGCTACCATTCACCTGATTTCGGTTATTCCCGATGACCACAAGATTAAAAAGCTCATGAAGAATGTGCAAATTAATCAGGTGCGCAATGCCATTACTCGTCAAGGCATTAAGTGCACTACCGAGATCATTAAAGACGATGTTTCCAAAGTATCTGAATGCATCTGTCAGATGGCTTTGCGCAAGGAAGCCGATATGATTATTATTATGACCCAGCAAAAGAAAAAAATTGCTCGTTTTTTTGTGGGATCCATTGCACAGGAGATTATTTTCAGGGCTTGCGTTCCGGTGTTAAGCATAACACCCCAGGCAGAATTCAGGCCCCAGGTGGTTACCTCATTTATCGACCCGCTGGGACTGCTGAACTCCAAACCAAAACATGAATAGGATCTGATTTGGCGGCGATTTTATTTCCAGCAGGAAAAATTTCTCATTTTTTCTTACTTTTACTCGCCTTTTAATCCTAATACTCCTTTGGATGGCTAAACTATTGCGCGATAATATTTTGGTTCCTACCGACTTTACTGATGTGGCAAGCTTCTCGATGGACCATGCCACTGAAATAGCCAAGATTTTTAACCACAAGATTGTATTGCTTCATGTGGTTGGGAAGAAAGTGCTGGGCACACCAAAGGAAAAAGAAATAGAAAAAAAGCTAAAAGAAGCTGTGGCGCAGATAAAAAGCCGCGCCAAGCTCAAGGTTTCTTACCTGATAGAAGAGGGAAGTATTTTTACCACTATCAGCAAAGTGGCCGACCGCCTCCGTGCTGAGTTTATTGTAATGGGCATCCACGGCAAAAAGGGCGTGCAGCATATTATGGGAAGCTATGCCTATAAGGTGGTTTGCAGCGTGAATGTGCCTGTGATGGTAGTTAAGCATATGCATCACCATGTAGGTTACAAAAACATTGTATTGCCCATAGATTTTTCGCAGGAAAGCACCCAGAAGATTATTAAAGCCGTTAAGTTTTCCAATTATTTTGGGGCCAACATCAAGGTGTTTGGATTTTTGGGAACCCGCAACAAGGCCACCATCTTTAAAAAAGAAGCTTTACTAAAGAAGGTTAAGGATACCTTTGGCGATTTGGGGTTGGATGTAACGACCGATCTATGTATCGATCCGAATATCGACTGGCCAGAGGCACTCATGACTTTTGCCGATAAAATCGATGCCGACCTTATTTTGATTGTGGCTGAGAAAGGAAGCAGTATCCCGGATATATTCTCTCAAAATTCCACCGAAAGAATCATCGACAAAGCTGATGTTCCCATACTTACGGTGGTGCCCACCCAGGAAGATGGCGACAGCAGCCTTGAAAAAAGTCTGGTAGTGCGTTCTTTTATAGATCCTATGGGGCTTACCGGCAAGGTTTAAGGATTCGGCGTTTCCTGACGGGCATCAAAAATCAGTTTAAATCCAATCTGTTTGAGGCAATCCCAGTAACCAGGAAATGACTTGGCTACCACCTCGGGATCGTGAATGCCCACTTGTCCCAGCTTCAGCGCCAGAGGCGCACAGGCCATGGCCATACGATGGTCGTTGTAGGTCTTGAAGATCACACGCCCGGGCAGCTGCGGCCAGGCGGTCTTTCGTAGCTGCCATATTCCTTCCTCGCGCGCAGCCAGCGAGAAGCCCAGTTTTCCCAGTTCGCCCTGCAAGGCCTTTATGCGGTCGGTTTCTTTTAGGGGCAGGGTTTCCAGCCCTCTGAAAACAGCCTGAATGTTGTTGCCGGCAAAGGCCATGGCCATGGCCTGGGCCAGGTCGGGATTTTCAATAAAGCTGAACGAAACAAACTCCGGATGCCCTTTTGCCTTTTCGGCATAAGCCCCCTCCTTGGTAAACCGCGTAGTAATGCCAAGATGTTCGAACCACTGCCACAGTACCTCATCGCCCTGCAAACTTTTCGCCGTAAGGTCGGGGAAAAACAAGCTGCCCTTTTCGCAGAGCAGCAACAGTTCGTAAAAGTAGGATGCACCCGACCAGTCGGGCTCAATGGTGATTTCTTGCGGCTGATAGTAGCCTGGCAAAATCTTAATGACGTTACGCTCCCAGCGGGCCTCAATGCCAAAACGGCTCATTAGCCCAAGGGTCATTTTTATATATTCAGAAGAAACCGGAACACCGCTGAGGGTGACTTCCAGCCCTTCGTCAAGGTAGGGTGCAATCAGCAAAAGGCTGCTGATAAACTGACTGCTAATGCCAGCATCGATATTTATCTTTCCGCCCCTGAGCTTTTGGCCTTTGATCTTCAGCGGTGGAAAACCAGCTTTTTCGAAGTATGAAATGTTGGCGCCCAGCTGCTGAAGGGCATTTACCAGCGGGGCAATGGGCCTTTGCTTCATGCGCTCCGATCCGGTAAGATAAAAAGTGCCTGGCCGTGTGGCCAGGTAAGCGGTGAGGAAACGCATGGCCGTACCGGTATGCCCTGCATCTATGTCGGGCGAAACGCCTTCGGCTTCCAGGGCCTGTAAAAGGGTTTTGGTGTCTTCGGCCTCCGAAAGGTTGTGTATGGGGAAATCTTGCTGGCACAAAGCCCTTATAATCAGCATCCTGTTTGAAATGCTCTTTGAGGCAGGCAACTGGATCGTTCCATTTATGGCACCATCGGCCGGGGCATTAACCAGCAACAAATTTTCCATGACAATGGCTTAATTGTTTTTTAGAATTTCTTTTAACTCATGCAGAACGCTGAGAATGTCATCAGGTTTACATTCCACGTCAGTGACCACCAGTCCGGGCCGGCGCAGCAGGCTGAAACCGGGAATGCCTCCCACGCTTTTTTTGTCGTGCTGCATAAGCTCGGTTAGGGCATTGATGCAGTTGTTGTTGAGATCGTAAAGTACCGCAAAGTCAATGAGTCCGGTAAGAATCTCTTCGGTTTCTTCGTTGCTCAGGAAATTCATTTTTTCCGATAACATGGTTTCGGCCATCATGCCAAGTATTACCGATTCGCCATGCAACAGGGGCTTTTCGTCATGAAGCAGTGAGTAGCTTTCCAGGGCGTGGCCAATGGTGTGGCCAAAGTTCAGCGCCTTTCGGATACTTTTTTCCAGTGGGTCGCGCTGCACGATATCCGATTTTATCTCAACCGAAATCCTGATCTGTTCGGTGGTAACTTCCTCGGGGCCGGCTTCGGCCAGCTCTTCAAAAAACGAATACTCAGCAATCAGTCCGTGCTTAAGCATTTCGGCAAAGCCGTTATTTAACTCCCTTTCGGGAAGGCTGCGCAGAAATACGGGATCGATAAACACGGCCATGGGCTGGCTGAAGGTTCCCAGAATATTTTTCAGACCCTTCAGATCGATACCTGTTTTTCCGCCAATGCTTGCATCGGCCATGGCCATAAGGCTGGTAGGCATATGAATGAACCGTATGCCTCTTTTGAACACTGAAGCGGCAAAACCACCCAGGTCGCAAACCACCCCGCCGCCCAGGTTAATCAGCACCGAATTGCGTTCGGCTAGCTTATCGGTCAATATTTCCCAAACCGAATGACAGGTTTCGAGTGTCTTATGCTTTTCACCTGCAGGCACTTCGATTATTTTTAGCGGAAAGCCATCGGGTAATTTTTTGCGCAGCACCGGCAGGCACTGCTTGTGCGTGTTTTGGTCGGTAAGAACAAAGATGCTTTCGCCTGACTTAACGTGAAAATCGAGGAAGCGGGCAAAATGCGCATTATCGTCGTCCTCAAAAAATACCGGATGGTTTAGCAAGCGGTCTTCCTGACTCATAGCAGCCTGTTTATTTCTGGCAAATTTATTTAAACTTTAGAATTTCTTACAATTTACGCAATTCTTTTCATACACTTTGTAAATGATTAAATTTCCAAGCAGGATATTCGTAATTTTGCCACAAAAATTTCGATCCTATGCTCTCATTTGATAATACACAGGTGGCTTTTCATGACAAAAGCAACGCAGAACTGAAAAAGGCATGGTGGTTGTTTCGTATGATTGGCAACCCCGCACTGGTGAAAGTTGGAGCAGGCCTCACCCGATTTGCTCTCTCCACCGGGCTGCCGGTTTCCTGGGCGCTGAGACCTACTGTTTTCAGTCACTTTTGCGGAGGCGAAAACATCGACTCCTGCGACCCCACCATTGCGCGCCTGGGTCGCTCAAATATCAAAACCATTCTCGACTACTCGGCAGAAGGTAAAGAAACGGACCGGGATTTTGACTACACCCGCGATCAGATTCTGGCCACTATGGAGAAGGCCAGGAACAATCCTGATATTCCTTATGCGGTTTTTAAACCCACCGGGGTGGCACGCTTTGCATTAATGGAAAAAGTGCAGGCAAAGAAACTCCTTACCCATGAAGAGCAGCAGGAATTTGAAAGGGTTAAGGGCCGCTACCTTACTATTTGTCAGCGTGCAAAAGACCTTGGCATTCCTGTTATGGTGGATGCAGAAGAAACCTGGATTCAGCAAATTGTGGATGAAATGGTAGAAGAAATGATGATCCGTTTCAACCAGGAAATGCCATTGGTGTATACCACCCTTCAAATGTACCGCCACGACCGCCTCGATTACCTAAAAAGGTTGGTTGACCGCATGCGACAGAAAGGAGTTTTTACCGGTGTGAAGCTGGTTAGGGGCGCCTATATGGAAAAGGAGAGGGAGCGGGCAGTAGAGAAAGGTTATCCTTCGCCCATTTATCCTGACAAGCCGGGCACCGACAAGGGTTATGATGATGCCGTGGCCTTTTGCATTGATAACATTAAGGATGTAGCGGTTTGTGTGGGCACCCACAACGAGTTGAGCTGCAAGAAAGGGGCAGAAAAAATGATTAGCCTGGGCATTGCCAGAAATCATGCGCATGTTTCCTTCTCACAGCTGTTGGGCATGAGCGACCATATCAGCTACAATATGGCTGACAAAGGGTTTAACGTAACCAAGTATGTGCCATACGGACCAGTAAAAACGGTAGTGCCTTATCTTATCAGGCGCGCAGAAGAAAATACTTCTGTGGCCGGACAAACCTCACGCGAATTGTTTTTGCTCGATGCCGAGCTGAAAAGACGCAGACAAAAATAAATTGATGATTTATGAATGATGGTTAATGATTTGGCGCCCTGTTTTATTTATGGCAGCTATTTTTAAAAATCATTGATCGAATCCGCTGGCCAGCGGAAGAGTTCAGTGAAGCTAATCCGAAATCCGAAATCATCAATCTGATGTTCTTTGGCGAACGGCTTCAAATGTAACGATAGCCACGGAAGCCGACACATTCAGGGAATCGATTATGCCATTCATTGGGATTTTTATCACTTTGTCAGCTTGGTCAAACCAAACCGGACTCAGTCCCTCGTCTTCGGCACCAAAGGCAATGGCGGTGGACTGTTTGAAATCTGCATCAAAATAAAGCTCAGGGGTTTCGGGTGCTGCCGCAAAAATACGGATGGCGTTTTTCCTGAACCATGCAAGGGCATCACGGCTGCTGCACATAATTACCTTTTGGCTGAACACGCAGCCCAGGCTGGCCCTGATGGCGTTGGGGTTGTAAAGGTCGGTGCGTGCATCGCAAAGGAAAACGGCATCGGCGGCGGCAGCATCGGTGGTGCGTAGAATGGCCCCAAGGTTGCCTGGCTTTTCTACACCTTCGAGCACAATAATAAACGGTTGCCCGGAAGGCAGGTAATCTTCCAGGCTAATGTGCCTGCTTTTTCCAAGCAAGATAATTCCTTCCGCGTTTTCGCGATAAGCCATTTTATTATAAACGGCCGGCGAAACCTCTACAAAGCTTTGAGGAGGCAGTGTGTCGAATGCAATGGGGTAAACGGAATCGGGCTGGTAAATCTCGCGGCACCAGATCAGTTTTTCGGCTTCAATGCCATAGCGCAGTGCCAGCGACACTTCGCGCCGCCCCTCTGCAACGAAAGTGCCGCTCGATTTTCGTTCCGAGGCTTTCTGCTGAAGTTTTACAATGCTTTTTATCAGCGGGTTATGCAGGCTAGTAATCAATGGCATCATGATCTTTTTTCTTGTGCTAAGAAACAGAATTTTTTCGGAATATTTTGCTGCTGAACGAAAATGCCAGGGCTGCCATAAGATATGCGATTGCGGCGATAATGATTACGGCCTGAAAACCACTTTCCACAGCAATTAGTGTGGCCATCGAAGTGCTTATGACCGACAGGCAGCCGTTGATCCCCCAAGCCCAGGGGATTTGCTCCGGGTCGTGCTTGTCGAGAAACCGGATGCCCAACGGGAACAGCATACCCATAACAAACGCTGGAATGCCAATGGCCATAAGGCTAATGGCTATTTTCAAAATATTACCAAGCGCAATGCTGGCTTGAAGCAAGGGCGTAAGCACAAAAGCAAAAAGCAGCAGCAGGCCTGCCACCAAAACTGCAATGTTTCTTATGTTGCGTGTGGCGGCTTCAAACTTTTGCGAAAGCCTGCTGCCCACTCCGCTGAACAGCATCATGGTGCTTATGACTGCGGCTACGGCAAATACTGGCTGTCCGAAGTACAGCACAAAGCGCTGAATAAGAATGATTTCTGCAAACATATAGCCCAGGCCAAGTGCCCCAAAATATAACAGTGTGGTCGATTTTTTATGACGACTTTTTTTCAATGCAAACAATGGCACCATAATCAGAAAAAGTGCAAGCAAAGTGCTCTGCGCAAGGGTAATGATCAGGGTCAGGTACCCAAGTTCAAGGAACGGCATTTGTTCGTCCCCAAAAATGCCAGCCATATGTCTTATGCTGCCAAGCCGTAAAAACTGCGAAAAATAGGGCTTGTTATCGGTTGATGGCGCAATGGAAAACCCATAATCTTCAAGTGCCCGGGAGTCACTGGCTATGATACGGTCGAGCCGGTCGAAATACTGTGGATCGTCAGTAAGGTTATACTGCTGCCGCTCCTTCGGGCGAAGACCGGGAAGCAGCAAAGGGTCGAAAAACATTTCGTCGGAAAAATTTCTTATGGCTTCAATTTCAGTTTTATTCAGGGGCTCTTTTTTGAGGATAAAGGTAAGCGTGCCCCATGAGCGTATGGCTGCCATGTGCTGCAGGGGCTCTTTAATTCCGCTTCCAAGAGCGGCTTCAACCAGTGTAGCCGGGATTTTCAGACTGGTGCGTGGAGGGTAGTCTAGCCAGGTCGATACAGCGATCATGCCCTTAGGGCTGAGCCGCTGCAACATGAGTTGAAATGACTCAAGGGTATAACTGTATTCTTCGCGCAAGGCATTCAGGCCAGAGGTGCCGCCAAAGCCATCGAGCAGCGGAAGCACAATAAGATCGTAATCGTCCTGGCTTTCTCCCGCCAGAAAATTTCTTGCCTGCAGGCCATAGACCTTCACTCCGGGTTCTTGAAACACCCCTCCTGTGGCTTCTTTAAGCTCGTTATTCAAAAGGCTGACCACAGCGCGGTTTTCAATAACTGCATCGATCTTTTTGGCCCCATTGGCCAAGGCATGCGACACGGCCACGCCGGTTCCGGCGTTAATACAAAGCACAAGCTCCGGATCTGATAGCACATAGGGGAGTTGCTGGGTGCTATAGTTGAGGATGTGCTCGCGGGGGTTCTCGGCGGGCCCCAGTATATGCCCGAAAAAGTCACCGTTTACAAAAACCGCATTGCCCCCGGCAATTTCGTTGGTGTAAGAAAAACTTACCGCGGGAGCAAAGCGTTGCGCGGGCGAGTGAACCACCTGCACCAGTCCGTAGACCGATGGGGTGGTATGGGTAATCGTGGCCTCGGGCAGGTGAAGGGACTTTTCAAGAGATTTATATTCTGACAATTGAAGTTGTCCGGGAGTAAAGAATATGAAAACAGCTAGCAGCAATCCGGCAACCCCAGCTGGAAGGCTCCATTTAATGATGCTGCGGTCACTCAGAAGCAGTCCCGGCACTATAGAAAGCAATCCAATGAACACCGGAACCCTGAGTGGAAATACAGCCGACATGAGTAAGAGCACCAGCAATCCGCCGGCTCCCGAACCAATTAAGTTGGAAAAATACAAAGATCCTATTTGACTACTTTGCCTGATGAGAATTATGCCAATGGCTAAGGCACCGAAAAAAAATGGCAAAAAGAAAACCAGGTAGTTCATAAACAGGGCAAGCCAGCCACCTCCCCCTGAAAAAAGCATGAAAACATCGAAGCGTAAAAACCCGGCACGGCTCAGCGGAAAAACCACCATCATGAGTACCCCGCTCAGCATCATGAGCAAAGGCACCAGGCAGTGAGCATTTTTCAGGATTCTTTTTCTTGCCAGCGCCAGAAGGGTGCCGCTGGCGCCAAACCCCAGCATGGCAATGGAGATGATCATGTAAGCAAAATGATGCCACTGCACTATTGAGATAAGTTGCATCAGCGAAAGCTGAAAGGCAATGATGGCCGCAGAGTGCAACCCGAGGCTGACAAGCAGTCGGTTGCTGACATTCTCGTGTGTTTTTTCAGCACCCATCCTATTCGCTCCTTCTGAAGGGAACAAAGCGCACCGGCATTAGGCTGCGAGTGGTGTAACGACGGCTGCGCTTTTCTACCAGCATTAACTGCTGGGTCATGTATGGAGAGCCCACCGGGATGATCATTTTCCCTCCCTCTTTCAACTGTTCGATCAATGGTGGTGGAATGGTGCCGGCCGCGGCGGTTACCACGATGGCGTCAAAAGGTCCGGCTTCCTCCCAGCCGTGGTAGCCGTCGGCAATTTTTATGCTGATGTTGTGGTACAACTCATTGAGCAGGCGGCTGGCAGAGCGGCCCAACTCCGGAACGATCTCTATGGTATAAACATGTTCAACAATTTCGGCAAGTATGGCAGCCTGATAGCCCGAGCCGGTGCCTATTTCAAGTACCTTGTGATGGGGCTTGGGATCGATGATCTGCGTCATATAGGCCACAATGTATGGCTGCGAAATGGTTTGTCCGTAGCCGATAGGCAGCGGCCTGTCGGCATAAGCAAAGCGCTGCTGATCGCTTGGCACAAAGCGGTGGCGGGGCACCCGCTTCATGGCTTCGAGGGTGAGTTGGTGATCGATACCGCGGGCACGAATCTGCTCATTCACCATCTGCTGACGGCTGGCTAAATAAGGATCACTTCCGGACAGAAAGGAAAGCATGATCACCAGACTGCCCAAGGCCATAAGGTAAAGAAATTCTCTGCTCATAACGGTTTCCCTTAATGATGCATAAACCACAAATATAATGAATCAGGGGGGCTTTTGCAATTTGCAGTGGCAATCAAGGTAGGTATAATTTCATGATTCAGCCTAAAATTTTCAGCACAGAATTTAAACTTTAATTATTGCTTTGGGGTTTAATATTAAAAGAAATAAAAGGTTGGGTTTTTTAGGAAATTTTTAGCAAAATAACTATCTTTTCCAATTAAATGTTGTGGTTGTCTGGGGTTTTATTGTTTAAAAAAAAGGAGACTGTATCATGCGATCAATTTTAAAATTATTCTTTTTTTTGATTCTTATTGCCAAATTGGGTACAGCAACTATTGCTTACAGTAGTTCGCCTGACTCCCCCGTCGCTGAAAATTCAGAGCAGGTTAAGCCATATCAGAAGCTGTTGGATTTTACCCGATTGTACCCACAGCAAAAAGTGTATCTGCATACGGACAAAAGCGAATATCTGGCCGGCGAAAGCATCTGGTTTAAGGCATATTTAATGTCAGCGCATACTCACATGCCTGATACGTCAAGTACCAACCTCTTTGTTGAGTTGGTTAATACCCGTAATGAGGTGGTCGATTTCAAGATAATACTCTTACGTGACGGTTTCTCAAACGGTGACTTTCAGCTAAGCGATTCCATGCCTGATGGAAATTACCAGATTAAAGCCTATACAAGCTGGATGAACAACTTTCATCGGGATTTTTTATTTCGTAAGGATATTTTTGTGCACAACAAACAGGAAGTGAATTACGCCACTTCAGCCGAGTTTCGCCGGAATATACGTTTTAATTCCTCTTTGTCCGAAAAACAGGAGCAAATGCAGTTTGCTTTTTTTCCTGAAGGTGGCAATATGTTAGTTGGTCTGGAAAACAGGGTGGCCTTTAAAGCAGCTAACGACCTGGGGGAAGGTCAGCAGGCTAAAGGTGTGGTGGTTGACAGCCAAGGTAATGAGGTGGCTTTTTTTGAAACCATACACGATGGGATGGGATACTTCTTTCTTAACCCGGAGCCATCAGAAAAATATAGTGCGCAGGTCGTCTTCAGCAACGGTCAAAGATTGTCTGTTGGGTTGCCTGATGCCTTGTCACAGGGGTATCTGTTAAGGGTTGAGCCCAATGCCGAGGTTTTTCGTGTAAAGGTTTTGACAAATTTCGATCCAGAAAGTTTTGGCGTTTTGCCGGAGGTAACCTTGCTTGCCCATACTAGGGGAAAGGTATACTTTATTGAAAAGGCCAGACTTTCGGACGGCACTTTCAGTGTGGATGTTCTTGTTGAAATTTTTCCCGAGGGTATAACTCACTTTACGCTTTTCGGACCGAATGAAATTCCTGTTGCCGAGCGGTTGGTGTTTGTCAACAAACCTTTTTCAACCAAGGTTGGTTCTTCTCTTGCCTTCGAACAAACAATTTCAGATAGTTTGGTGGTGGTCGATTTCTGGTTCGATGCAGGTAGAGACCATTCACTTTCCCAGGCTAGTTATTCTCTTGCGGTTACAGAAGCCCACGGACACAATGATTCTTACGAATCCAATATTTTAACTTATCTTTTGCTGTCAAGCGACTTTGGAAAGACAATAAAAAATCCGTGGTATTACTTTTCGGGGGTTGACGAAGAAAAGTTGAAAGCCCTCGATATACTAATGTTAACCCATGGCTGGCGACGGTTTTCGTGGGATAATCTTTTGGATGGCCGCTTTCCGGAAATTAAGTTCAATGAGACCCGAGGCTTATCAATTGCGGGACAGGTTACGCCGGTATCCTCGTCCAAGCCTACAGGTGAATTAAATTTGGAGCTGTCAGTTGGTTACGCAGAGAATCGAAGAATTATTAATACTAAAACAGATCCGGAAGGGTATTTTGCTTTTACCGAGCTTTTTTTCGAGAATGCTTTTACTGGCCTGCTTTCGGTAGAGCGCGACATGCGAGGGCGAATATACAAGGTAGATTTATTTGGCGGCACTCACCGAAATTCTTCCTTTGAACTCAATTTAAACACCAGAATGCACCAAAATACTATACAAGGCCCCGATTGGCAGCGAAGAAGCCGTCCAGGATTTTTCAGCCGGTTGTTTAACCGGGAGGTGCCGCAAAGGGACACTAAAAGTCCAAGCTTGTTTGGAACCCCCGATCAGGTAATTTACATCGAAGATCTGACAGTGAATTATTCTAATGTTTTAGAAATCCTTAGGGACCGGGTTACTGGGTTAGCTATTATTGGAGGAGAAATTACTCTCAGAGGGCCTTCTAGTATTATGCTGAGTAGTGAGCCAATGTTTTTTGTTGATGATGTGCAGGTTGACCGTTTTGGCTTTTTGAATATACCTGTGCCCGAAGTAGAGAGGATTGCAGTCCTCAGAGGCCCCAGTAGCGCTATCCTTGGAAGCAGGGGAGGCAATGGGGCACTCCTTATTTATACCCGTCGAGCCTCACATATGCAGCAATATTCTTACGAATACCAGTTCATGGGCTACCAGGTACCCCGCGAATTTTTTATTTCTAGAATTGAAGTAAGAAAATTTGACGAAAGCCAGGTTCCGCGAACTATTTTATGGGCGCCCAATATTACGCCCGATGTGAACGGCAGGGTTAGGGTACGCATTCCATATTACAATGGTGGTCAGGACCTGCGCTTCAGACTCGAGGGCATCGATCGCAGTGGGCAGATCACCTTCCTGCAATTTTAGAAAAACTTCAGGATAAATTTATAAGAAAGGCCAGGGTGTCGATTCCGTCGGCATAATCCCATAAATCGGGTTGCTGGCTTTGGCCAAAGGGTACCGCTAAGGTGCCCTTTTCTTTTTCGCGTTGCACAATGCACTGAATGTTGCCGGCCTCTTTCTCAAGGTGCTTTCTCAGCCATTCCTTCGAAGTATATTCTTCGAAGTGGACTACCGAAACGGGCGATGATAGCGCGGCGTCATGCTTCAGCAAACAAAAGCCGGTATCGGCATGCGGCGTGCGGTTCACAATGTAAATGGCCTTGAAATATTCGTAATTGTTGAAGTATTTGTGGTTATGTGCCACTTTTTCATAAGTCTTCCACGCCTTTTTCAAGGCAGAAAAATCATATCCTTCGGGCACCAGCAGTTTGGAAACGTTGCGGCAGCCCAGCCCAAAAAACGAAAACACGTCAGTGCCCAGTTGCTGCAATTCCTCAAGGCGCTCGTCACCCTCCAAAATCGCTACTGAGTTGCGGTTTTTCCGTATTATGTGCGGATGCCGACCAAAGTAATATTCGAAATAGCGGGCGCTGTTGTTGCTGCCGGTGGCAATTACCGCATCAAAGCCGCTGATAGTGTTTTCGGCCATGGTAACGCTTTCGCGGAAAGCAGGTTCGATCTCTGTGAGCAGCTCGCCCAGGGCCACAGGCAGCCTGTTGTCCTGAGAAGATAGTTTTCCCAGAAACTGATGCCCTGCCACTAGCACGCACAAAAAGTCATGAAATCCCACCATCGGAATGTTGCCTGCCATGATCACGGCCACTTTTCGGCTGATGAAATCTTTTGGTGAGAGCAGATCAGGATAATTGTCAATCCATTTTATCAGCTTTTTTTCTTCGAGCATTTCTCCCAGGGCCTCAATGGCGCTTCTCACATTTTCGGCCGTAAACCAGGGGTTGTAGCCGGGTGCTTCCTGTGCTTCACGAAAAAGCTTTTTGGCAGCAGGCCCTGCGACCTGGCTTTCGTAGCCGCTGCCAAGGGCTGCGGCAATGGTTTTTAACTCTTTTCCCAGTATGGAAAAGGCCTTAATGCGCTTGTCGATGGTCAGTGGCATGTTTGTGGCTTTGAAAAGTATTTCACCTTCTTATCTTTGCAACATTAAAACGAAGATAAGCGTTTATTCCTAAAAATTAAAACCAGGCCTATGCTGCGGAAACTCTTGATGTGGATTTTTTTATGGTGCCTGGCGATGGCCCCAGCTTTTGCTCAGAAACAACAGGATATTATTGTTAATGAATTTGCCGCCCTCGAGGATTCGCTTCACAGGATGGCCATGTTGATCATCGAACCCAGGGATGACCAGGAACGCCTGGCAAGGAATGCCGCTTTTAAGGTCGCCCTTCGTGAGGCCTTGTTGCTCGACAGCACCTTAACCAACCGGTTTGACTCGGTGCTTACCGTTTCGTTTTTGCACAGCCCCGATGGTGAATTTCGTATTGCAACCTGGTATGTACCCCTGCTTAGCGGCGGGTTTCAATATTTTGGTTTTGTTCAGGTGGCCCCCACGAGGAGGCAACAAGGGCAATTGTTTGCACTAAATGATATGACTGCGATGCTTGCTCAGGTCTCTGCTCGTGAATTAGGCCAAAACGAATGGTATGGCGCTTATTATTATGAGTTGATCCACCTTAGGTATCGCAGGAAGGATTATTACACCTTTCTGGGCTGGAAGGGTGACAATCCGGCTACACGCAAAAGGGTCATTGAGCCTTTTAGGATTACCGAAACCGGACCCGTATTTGGCGCACAGGTATTCGACAGCGGCCAGCGCAAGCCCTACCGCATTATTTTCGAGTATTCGGCCCGGGTGAGTATGAGCCTGAGGTATCACCCCGATTTCGTGGTGGGGCGTCGACGCACCGTTCCCATGATCATTTTCGACAGGCTATCGCCCACCCACGAGAGTCTTCGTGGAAATTACAGTCAATACGTGCCTGAAGTCAATGTTTTCGACGGGTTCAGGTTTAATGATGGCCGATGGGAATTTGTTCCGGATGTAGATGCAAGGGTGGTTATCGACCCCTCGCTGGTGCCACTGAACCCTCCCCAAAACCCATAAAGAAAAGCGATAAATATGGCTGTTTTTCTTTTTTGTATGGTTTAAATTTGCCAACTTTGCGGAGGAGATGACAAACCGGGTCCGTCGGTTTTGGGCCGCTGTTTCCTGTTAGTTTCTTTTGGTGAATGTTTTCCTTTTTTTGAAAGGGCGGATATGGATTTAAATTAAATTTTCCAATAAAACCTGTTTTTAAAACACTCTAAAACATCATTAGTAATGAAAAAGCATAATTTTAGCGCAGGACCCTCGGTGTTGGCACGCGAGGTAATCGAAAACACCGCCAAAGCAGTTCTTGATTTCAATGGCAGTGGTTTGTCCATTATGGAAGTATCGCACCGTGGCAAAGATTTCCAGGCAGTTATGGATGAGGCTGTGGCCCTTTTTAAAGAAGTGTTGAACATTCCCGAAGGCTACCAGGTGCTTTTCCTGGGTGGTGGCGCCAGCATGCAGTTTGCTATGGTGCCTTACAACCTGCTGGGCAAAAAGGCCGCTTACCTCGAAACCGGTGTGTGGGCCAAGAAAGCCATTAAGGAAGCCAAGCAGTTTGGTGAAGTTGAAGTGATTGGCTCCTCGGCCGACAAGAACTTCAGCTATATCCCGAAAGGGTGGACCATTCCTGCTGATGCCGACTATTTTCATATTACTACAAACAACACCATTTACGGCACTGAAATTTTTGAAGATTTTGACAGCCCTGTACCACTGGTGGCCGATATGTCGTCTGATATTTTCAGCCGTCCGCTCGACATGTCAAAATATGCCCTCATTTATGGGGGTGCTCAGAAGAACCTCGGGCCAGCCGGCGTTACCTTTGTGATCGTTCGCGAAGATATTCTTGGGAAGGTAGATCGCACCATCCCCACCATGCTCAACTACAAAACGCACATTGACAATGGTAGCATGTTCAACACGCCTCCTTGTCTGCCCGTTTATACCTGCATGGAAACCCTGCGTTGGCTCAAGAAGCTTGGCGGACTGGAAGTGATGCAGAAAATGAACCATGAAAAGGCTCAGTTGCTGTATGATGAGATTGACCGCAACTCAATGTTTATGGGAACTGCCGAGAAAGAAAGCCGTTCGATAATGAATATTTGCTTTGTGTTTAAGCCCGAGTACGAAGAACTGCAGGCCGAATTTCTCTCCTTTACAGGAAAAAAAGGAATGAGCGGACTGAAAGGACACCGTTCGGTGGGTGGTTTCAGGGCATCGACCTATAATGCGCTGGCGCGTGAAAGCGTGGTGGCACTGGTAGAAGCCATGCAGGAGTTCGAAAAAATGCATGCCAAGTAAGTTAAGGCCAACGAGTAGTAGACCCAAAACCTTTTGTGTTTCTTGTGCCTTCTTTGGAAACTTTGTGTAAAAGCATATTCTTATTCACAAATTAACAGGGGAGGCACAAATTACACTTCAGTGAAATAGCTTTTTAAAAAATTAACTCAAAATAATTTATTATGAAAAAAGTACTGGTTGCAACCGAAAAGCCTTTTGCTCCCGTGGCTGTAAACGGGATAAAGACAGTGCTGGATGAGGCCGGATATGAAATGATCCTGCTTGAGAAATATACCAGTGTTGATGAGCTCAAGGAAGCTGCTGCCAAGGCTGACGCCATGATCATTCGCAGCGACAAAGCCACCCGCGAGGTAATTGAAGCTGCTCCTTCGGTGAAAATTATTGTCAGGGCCGGCGCCGGCTACGACAACATAGACCTGCAGGCCTGCAACGACAAAGGCGTAGTGGCTATGAACACCCCTGGGCAAAACTCCAATGCCGTGGCCGAGCTTGCTTTCGCCATGATGCTGTATTCGATCAGGGGCGCTTTCAGTGGTGCCTCGGGCACGGAGTTACGTGGAAAGTCTATTGGTATTCATGCTTATGGCAACGTGGGCAAATACGTGGCTGAGATAGCCAGCGGATTCGGCATGCAGGTTTATGCCTTTGATCCCTTCGTGAAGAAAGAAGACATTGAAAAGGATAATGTGATAGCTGTTGACAGCGTGGAAGAACTCTACAAAACCTGCCAGTATATTTCGCTGCACATCCCGGCCAATGACAAGACCAAAAAATCGATCAATTACGAGTTGCTACAGTTGCTGCCTAAAAAAGGCATGCTGGTGAACACTGCCCGCAAGGAAGTGATTGACGAGGAAGGCTTGCTTAAGTTTATGGAGGAGCGTGAAGATTTCCGCTACGTATCTGATATTGCACCCGACATCAGGGCCGATTTTGAAGCTAAATTCCCCGAAAGGGTGGTTTTTACGGCCAAGAAAATGGGCGCCCAGACCTCCGAAGCCAATATCAATGCCGGCATTGCCGCCGCAAAGCAGATCGTGGCATTTTTCGAAAAAGGCGACGTTACCTTTAAAGTAAACAAGTAGTAATACCTTAATAATTTAATTAGATGGCGATTTTAAAACCTTTCAAAGGCTGGCGTCCCCCCAGGGAGATCGTGAAAGATTTGGCTTCCAGACCTTATGACGTACTGAATTCGAAAGAAGCCCGCGAAGAGGCCGGCGACAACCCTTATAGCTTCCTCCGTGTGGTAAAACCCGAAGTTGAACTACCCGAAGGCACTAACCTGTATTCGAAAGAGGTGTACGATAAGGCCCTCGAGAATTTCAAGAAATTCACAAACAAGGGTTATTTGCAGCAGGACCCCAAGCGTAACTTTTACGTTTATGCCCAGACCTGGGATAAGAAAATACAGTATGGCATTGTGGGTTGTGCAGGCGTTGAGGATTACCTGAACGACATCATAAAGAAGCATGAATTGACCCGACCCGACAAAGAGGAAGACCGCATGAAACACGTGCGCGTAGTCAATGCCAATGCCGAGCCTGTGTTCTTTACCTACCCGGCTGTGGCCGAAATTGATGCCATTGTGGCCGGTATTACCAAAAATGCGCCCGAATATGACTTTGTGGCCGACGATGGATTCGGACATACGTTTTGGGTAATTGAAGACGATGCCACCATAAAAACCCTCGAAGATTTGTTCGCCGAAGTGCCCGCATTCTATGTGGCCGATGGCCACCACCGCACTGCTGCGGCTGCACTGGTGGGGGCTGAGAAAAAGAAAAACAACCCCAGCCACACCGGAGAAGAAGAGTACAACTTTTTTATGGCTGTATTATTCCCCGACAACCAGTTAACAATTATCGATTACAATCGCGTGGTGAAAGACCTTAACGGCCTGAGCAAAGAAGAATTTCTTGCAAAGCTGAATAAGGATTTTGTGGTGGAAGAAAAAGGGCATCTTGAACTGAAACCTGAAAAGTTGCATGTTTTTACAATGTACCTCGATGGCAAATGGTACGCAATGGAAGCCAAACCCGGAACTTACGACGATAATGATCCGATTGGGGTGCTGGATGTGACCATTCTTTCAAATCTTGTTCTGGATGAGATTTTGGGCATCAAGAACCTGCGAACCGACAAGCGGATCGACTTTGTGGGTGGCATCCGTGGCCTTGGTGAGCTCAAGCGCCGTGTGGACAGCGGCGAAATGGCTGTGGCCTTTGCCCTGTACCCGGTGAGCATGAAACAACTGCTCGATATTGCCGATACCGGCAACATTATGCCCCCGAAAACTACTTGGTTCGAACCCAAGCTACGCAGCGGGCTGGTGGTGCATACGCTGGATTAACGTTAATTTATAAATACTTGAAAAGGCTGGTCGTTTTACCGGCCTTTTTTATTTTGCATGTGAAAAAATTACCTTTGTTGAAAGCCATTGGTAACCCAAATACATTTTTTAAAAAACTTTTCCGGCCTGGTTTTAAATTCAGAAAATAATTTCTATCTTTGCAGTCCTGAAAAACAAGCAAAGAAGTTTGTCAGGATCAAATAAACAAAAAAGCATTAAATCGGGCTGTTTAACAATAACTTTTGAAGCACCGCCGCATTTGGGATTCAACACTTCAGGTCGCTGACAGGCTTCAAAAAACAAAAAGAATTATGAGAAAAGATATCCATCCTAAAGATTATCGTTTCGTTGTTTTTAAGGACATGTCGAACGAATACGCATTTATTACCCGCTCAACGGCTGCCACCAAGGAAACCATTGTTTGGGAAGACGGCAAGGAATACCCCCTGGTGAAACTGGAAATTTCGCACACCTCGCACCCATTTTATACTGGTAAACAACAGCTTGTTGATACCGCAGGACGTGTTGATAAATTCCGCACCAAGTACCAGAAACACCTCAAGCAGAAATAGTAAGAACATTTCTTCAGGATACTTTTTTAATCAGCCCTTTTTTTAAGGGCTTTTTTTTTAATATTTTTTTCTATCTTTAAGCGTTTTTGAGCCAAACCTATTGACAAATTAACCATAATCAAGATGAATTATATTCTTTTCGGTGACCAAACCCGCACCCATTTGCTTCCTTTTACCTTTATTCGCCCTATAGCCGATATTCGTGTTGGAATATTTACCATTCGCGAAAAATGGGAGCGTTACCTGGGCAAAAAGACTTCTTCGCTTACCCAGGACTACCTCAGCGTGAAATATCCCCTGGTGAAAGAAGAGGATAATGTACTGGTCAACGCCAGTGTTTTTCCAAATGATAAGCTGATTGCAGAAATCAAAAAACTGAAGCCCAACCAAACGCTGGTAACAGGCGAAACCCTGATTGCCCACAGGATTCGCGACAAGGATATTGACAACCTGGATAGTGATTTGCTTGAAGCCGTGGAGCCTTTGGAAAGCAAGGCACCGGTAATTAAACTTTCCAACCTCTGGGATATTGTTACCTTGAATGATCAGGCCATTATCGACGATTTTGCCCTGATTACCAAAGGACGTAAAAGCCAGCCCCTTGGCAATCACGTGCGGGTTATTGCCCCCGAAAATGTGTTTGTTGAGGAGGGCGCCGTGCTTGAAATGGCTTTTATTAATGCTTCTGAAGGGCCGGTTTATATTGGAAAAAATGCACACATTATGGATGGCGCCATGCTGCGTGGTCCCCTCGCGGTAGGCGAGTATTCAAAGATAAGAATGGGTGCCAAGATTTATCCGGGATCCTCGATCGGACCGTATTGCAAAGTGGGCGGGGAAATGAGCCATTCGGTTATTTTAGGTTACACCAACAAGGCCCACGACGGCTTCCTGGGCCACAGTGTTATTGGTGAATGGTGCAACCTCGGGGCCGACACCAATGCCTCCAACCTGAAAAACAACTATGACGAGGTGCGCCTTTGGAATTATGCTGAAAACAGCTTCGTAAATACCGGGCTGCAGTTTTGTGGCACTTTTATGGGCGACTATTCCAAGTGCGGTATCAACACCATGTTTAATACCGGCACGGTGGTGGGTATCAATGCCCAGATCTTTGGCGCCGGCTTCATGCGCAACTTTATTCCATCATTTTCATGGGGAAGCGTGGCTGGCTTCAGTAATGTTGATATTAATAAAGCCGTGCAGGTGGCCCAGCGGGTGTATGCCCGTCGTGACCTCGACTTCGGTGAAGTGGAAGAAAGCATTTTGCGAAACGTATACAACCAGTCGTTTAATTACCGGCGACTGTAAAAAGTGCTGAGAATAAATTTTTTGGGTGCTTTGCCAAACTTGCAAAGCACCTTTTTTGTTTAAGGGCTGACAATTTGGTGCTTTTTATTCCTTCTGTTTTAATGGCACGGCTGTTGTTCCTTACTATGGCCTTAAACAAGAATAATTTGAGAAAATATTTTCAAAGCTGTAATATGCTGGTTTTGCAGTGTTTAAAAGATTTAAAACAATAAAGGTGTAAGGCTGTTGGTTTTAAACCTGCCTTTATTTCATTTATTAATGACAATTTGACGTTAAAATTCTGATATGGATAATTTTTTTGAAAGAGAAAGCCTTCAATTTTCTGATATTATGGATGCCGATAGTGAATTCATTCCTTTGCTTAGCTCTGAAGAAGAAGAGCAGATGGCCGCTGAGCAGATTCCTGATATTCTTCCCATACTTCCTTTAAAAAATACGGTGCTGTTTCCCGGGGTGGTCATTCCCATTACTGTGGGCCGCGATAAATCCATTCGCCTGGTAAAAGAAGTTTACAAAAAGAACCGCGTGATTGGTGTAGTATCTCAAAAGAATGCCGATATCGAAGATCCGGAGTTCGAAGACCTGAACCGCATCGGTACTTTTGCCCATATTTTAAAGACCCTGCAAATGCCCGATGGCAACACCACGGTTATAATTCAAGGTAAAAAAAGACTTGAAATAAAGGAACTGGTAACCACAGAGCCATATTTCAAAGCCAGGGTGGTTGCTTTCGACAGCAAGATAAAGGTGAAAAGCGATCAACGGTTCAAGGCATTGATTGCTACCATTAAGGATCTCTCCATTCAAATCGTGAAGCTTTCGGCCAACATACCCAGTGAGGCGGCTTTTGCCATTAAAAATATTGAAAGCCCCGCCTTTCTGGTCAATTTTATTTCTTCTAACCTGAATATTGACAACGAACAGAAGCAAAAGCTGCTCGAAACACCCGACTTGAACGAACGGGCCAATATTGTGCTGGAGCACCTTACCCGTGAGTTGCAGGTGGTGGAACTCAAGAACCAGATTCAGTCGAAGGTGAAAGTGGATATTGACAAGCAGCAGCGCGACTATATCCTCAATCAGCAACTGAAAACCATACAGGAAGAACTGGGTGGCAACCCTTACGATCAGCAGATTGCCGATCTGAAAGAGCGCGCCAAAGGAAAAAAATGGAGCAAGCAGGTGCAGGATGTTTTTGAGAAAGAGATTGTTAAGTTGCAGCGAATAAACCCCGCTGCCATGGAATTCTCCATTCACCTCAACTACCTCGAAACCCTGGTGGAGCTTCCCTGGAACGAGTTCTCGAAGGACAAGTTCGACCTTAAGAAGGCACAACGGGTGCTCGATCGCGATCATTATGGCCTTGAAAAGATCAAGGAACGCATTATCGAATATCTCGCCGTGCTGAAGCTTAAAGGTAATATGAAGTCACCCATATTGTGCTTTGTTGGACCTCCCGGGGTGGGCAAAACCTCCTTGGGTAAATCCATAGCCGAGGCTGTTGGGCGCCAGTACATTCGTATGTCGTTGGGTGGGCTTCGCGACGAGGCTGAAATTCGTGGGCACCGCAAAACCTATGTGGGAGCCATGCCCGGCCGCATCATTCAGAATCTTAAAAAGGCCAAGAAAAGCAATCCCGTTTTTGTGCTCGACGAAATCGACAAGGTGGGCTACCAGACCTTCTCGGGTGATCCGTCTTCGGCCATGCTCGAAGTGCTCGACCCCGAGCAGAACGTAGCCTTTTACGACAACTACCTGGAGGTGGACTACGACCTTTCCAATGTAATGTTTATTGCCACCGCCAACAATCTTACCAATATTCAGCCTGCCCTGCGCGACCGAATGGAGATCATTCACCTAAGCGGCTATATCGTAGAGGAAAAAATTGAAATAGCGCGCCGTCATCTGGTGCCCAAGCAGTTGTCTGAGCACGGACTGGAAAAAGACCAACTGAAGTTCAGCAAAAAAGTGCTCGAGAAAATTATCCAGGATTATACGCGCGAGTCGGGGGTAAGGACTCTTGAAAAGCGCGTTGCCAAAGTGATACGTGCAAAGGCCCGCGAAATTGTTATGGGAGAGACCTTCGATCCCAGCCTGAAAGTGGAAGAAGTTGAAAAAATTCTGGGCGCACCTGTATTTACCCGTGATCAGTCGCAGCTCAAAGACCTGGCTGGCGTTATGACCGGCCTGGCCTGGACCTGGGCGGGGGGAGAGGTGCTTTTCATAGAGGTGAGCATAAGTAAAGGCAAGGGCCAGTTGACCCTTACAGGTAATCTTGGCGACGTGATGAAGGAATCGGCCACTCTGGCCTACGAATACCTCAAGTCGCAGGCTCCCAACCTGGGAATAGACTCACGCATTTTCGAAAAGTACAATGTGCATATGCACGTGCCCGAAGGTGCCACCCCAAAAGACGGCCCATCGGCAGGTATCACCATGTTTGCCGCCCTCACTTCTGCTTTTTCCCAGCGTAAGGTGAAACCCGGCGTAGCCATGACGGGCGAGATTACTCTTCGTGGAAAAGTATTGCCCGTAGGCGGCATTAAGGAGAAGATTCTGGCCGCAAAACGCGCGGGAATACAGACTATTATCCTATCTGCCGACAACCGTAAAGACGTGGCAGAGATCAACCAACTCTACCTGCAGGGCCTCGAATTTGTATATATCAGAGAAATGATCGAAGTAGTCGATCTGGCCATGGAAAAGGAAGCCGTGAAAAAGCCCATTCAGTTTGAGGTGTAAAAGTGCCTTAAAATCTGATATTTAGTTTGTTGTTTGTGGAAAAAATTCTACCTTTGCAGTCCCTTTTCAGGGCCTGTAATTCACTTATTGTTTAACCCGGTTTGTCTGGAGCAAGCATGCGAAACTCCGGAAAACCACAGTATTTAATCACCCTTTTTAAATGTCAGAAGAAAACAAAAATCTGAACCCTTCGGAAGAGCAGCCAGCAGAAAAGCCTGTTGAGCAAACCGAAAACCAACCCGAAGCTATTGAAACTCCTGCTGAAGAAGTAGCTGAAACACCTGCTGAGGAGGTAACCGAAACTTCTGCTGAAGAAGTAGCTGAAACACCTGCTGAGGAGGTAACCGAAACTCCTGCTGAAGAAGCAGCTGAAGCCCCGGCAGAAGAGGTTGTTGAAACGCCCAAAGTTGAAACTCAGCCAGAAACCCCAAAAAAGAAAACCAGCACAAGCGCATTTACTGCGCAGGTGGCAGGCGAATTTGACTGGGATTCCATTGGTAAGAAGCAGGAAGCATATTCTGCTGCTGAGCGCCAGCGCATGGAAAGCCTGTACGATGAAACCCTTAAGTCGATTGGCGAGGGTGAAGTAATCGATGGCACTGTTGTTTCAATGAACAACCGTGAAGTGGTAGTTAACATTGGCTTCAAATCCGACGGGGTCATTCCTGCAGCTGAAGTTCGCTACAACGCCAATCTTAGTGTTGGCGATCCCATTGAAGTGTATGTAGAAAGCCAGGAAGATACCAGCGGCCAGCTCGTGCTCTCGCACAAGAAGGCCCGCACCCTGCGTTCGTGGGAGCGTATCAACGCAGCAATGGACAAGGACGAGATCATCAATGGTTTCGTGAAGTGCCGCACAAAAGGTGGCCTTATTGTAGATGTATTTGGCATCGAGGCCTTCCTGCCCGGCTCACAGATTGATGTGAAACCCATTCGCGATTACGATATCTACGTGGGCAAAACCATGGAGTTCAAGGTGGTGAAAATCAACCACGAATACAAGAACGTGGTAGTATCTCACAAAGCCCTTATCGAAGCCGAACTGGAGATCCAGAAAGCCGAAATTATTGCCAAACTTGAAAAAGGACAGATCCTCGAAGGAACTGTGAAGAATATTACATCTTATGGTGTGTTTGTCGACTTGGGTGGTGTTGATGGTCTTATCCACATTACCGACCTTTCCTGGGGCCGCATCAATCACCCCGAAGAAATCGTCAACCTCGATGAGAAAATCAACGTGGTTATCCTCGATTTCGACGAGAACAAGAAGCGTATTGCCCTTGGCCTCAAGCAGCTTACTTCACACCCATGGGATTCGCTTGATGAAACCATGAAGGTGGGCGACAAGGTAAAAGGCAAGGTAGTGGTTATTGCCGACTACGGTGCATTTATCGAGATTGCCCCCGGCGTGGAAGGCCTTATCCACGTTTCTGAAATGTCATGGTCGCAGCATCTGCGCACCGCCCAGGACTTCCTTAAGGTGGGCGACGAGGTAGACGCCATTATCCTAACCCTGGACCGCGAAGAGCGCAAAATGTCGCTCGGTATCAAGCAACTGATTCCCGATCCATGGGAAAACATCGTGGAGAAATATCCCGTAAACTCAAAGCACACCGCCACCGTTCGCAACTTTACCAACTTCGGAATTTTTGTTGAACTGGAAGAAGGTGTGGATGGTCTGATTCATATCAGCGACCTTTCCTGGAGCAAAAAGATCAAGCACCCTGCTGAATTTACCAAGATTGGTGAAAGCATCGAAGTGGTTGTTCTTGATGTGGATAAGGAAAACCGCCGCCTGAGCCTCGGCCACAAGCAGCTGGAAGAAAATCCATGGGATGTGTTCGAAAGCGTGTTTACTATCGATTCCGTTCATCAGGGTACTATTGTTGGTACTTCCGACAAAGGTGTGATCGTTTCGCTTCCCTATGGCGTGGAAGGTTTTGCACCCACCCGCCACATTGTGAAGGAAGACGGCAGCCCCGCCAAAATGGACGAAACTCTCGACTTCAAAGTGATTGAGTTTAACAAGGAAAGCAAGAAAATCGTTGTTTCCCATACTAAGGTTTTCCAGGATGTGAAATCAGCTGAGAAATCTGCTGAAACAGCCGATCGTAAAGCCAAGGAGAAAACAACCAAGACCGCTGTGAAGAAAATCAAGGATAACATGGAAAAGACCACCCTTGGTGACCTGAGCGTGCTTGCCAACCTGAAGTCAGAAATTGAGAAGACCGAGAAAACCGCTCTCAAGGAAAAACTGGCCGCCATGGACGAAAAAGAGAAGGCAAAAGAAGAGGTCCAGGAAGAAGTTCAGGAAGAGAAGCCAAAGGCAAAAACTACCCGCAAGAAGAAGGACGAGGCTCCTGAAGAAGAAGCCCCTGCTGCGGAGGAAAAGCCTGCTGCTGAAGCCCCTGCCGCGGAGGAAAAACCCGCTGCTGACGAAGCTGAAGAAACCAAGGAATAACAACCCTGGTTTAATTCAAATAAAAAAAGCCGCCCTGGATTGCTCCAGGGCGGCTTTTTCTATTTTACATACTCTCGGTTCTTATGTTCCTGTATTTTTTATCTCTTAGCCCCTTGATCTCTTAATATCTTTTTCATTTAGGTCCTTTAAGTCACTTAAGTTCCCAAGGGCCCTGCTATTTGCAAACCTCATTTGCTTTTTTCCTTGCTTCGGCGTGTCCCAGGTTTGAGGCCTTGTTTAGGTCATCGCAAGCCCCGGCCAAGTCGTTGGTTTGAATGCGCGAGAGCCCTCGCTGGTAATAATTCTGGCTGGTACGGCGGCTGAAGGTGTTGATAAGCATGGTATAGTCGGCAATGGCCTCGGCATACTGCTCGGCCTGAAAATAAGCCTGTGCCCTTAACTGGTAATTGTCGGCGTAGTCGAGGCCATGATCTATGGCTGAACTAAGGTCTTCGGCAGCCTGGAGAAAAAATCCTTTCCTCATGCAAAGCTGGCTTCGTTCCACCCGCATTTCGGCATGTCCAGGATCGAAGGTTAGGGCATGGCTTAGGTCTTCGTAAGCCTTTTCATAATTTCCGTTTTTGCTCCATTGCATTGCCCGCAAAAAATAGGCGTTGGGATTGTTTGGCGCCAGGTTAATGGCGCGGTTCAGGTCAGACATTATCTCCCCGTTTCTTCCGGCTTTCTGGCCCAGCTCAACCCTCAGCAGGTAAGCCTGCACCAATGTGGAGTCTATTTCAAGGGCCCGGTTCAGGTCTTTAAGTGCTTCGGCGGGCTGCCCATTTTTTGCTTCGGTTAAGGCCCGGAAATAATAAGCCTCGCCGTGGTTTGGACGAAGGGCAATCACTTCAGTAAAATCACGGGTGGCTTGATTAAGCCGGCCAAGTTCGAGGTTGGCTTGCCCGCGTTTAAACCAAGCTTCGTCCTGGACAGGATTCAGTTCAATGGCTTTGGTAAAGGACTCAACGGCCGCCTGGTATTGTTGGCCCGTGAAATGCTGCAGACCCTTCAGCAGAAAATCATGCGAAGTTTGTGAAAAGACCGGAAGTGAAAAAAGGATGGAGGTTAAAAGTACAAAAAAGCGGGACATGTAACGTATAAAGAAGATCTGAATGAATACTTTGAAATTCAGGCATTTGCCATTACAAAATTACAGCTTTCCTACGCGTAAAAAAAGAAAATGGCATGAATTATTTTCAGGGCTTCAGGGGATGCTTTCGAAGAAAAAATTACTGCCTGAGCAGCGATAACAGCAATACATCAATTGGGTGAAGGGCTTTTCGTCCGGTGCCATCGAGTATCTGGTGGCGGCAGCTTGTGCCAGAGGCGGAAATAATGGCTTGTTCAGGCGCCTGCCGGATGGCCGGAAGCAGCTCCATCTCTGCAATTTGCATGCTCAGCTCGTAATGTTTTTTCTCGTAGCCAAACGATCCTGCCATGCCGCAGCAACCGCATTCAATGCTGGTAATGTGGTTGTTGGACGGTATTTGCATCATTTTCAATGAATAATCAACCTTCGAAAGGGCTTTCTGGTGGCAGTGGCCATGGAAGTAAATATCCCGCCTTTCGGCGGAAAAGAGGCTGCAATCGATACGGCCTGCTTCGTGCTCGCGGCAGATAAACTCTTCAATGGTCAAGGTGTTTTTTGAAAGTTTTAGTGCCGCTTCGGTCAGTTCTTCATGGCAGAGATCGGGGTATTCATCGCGGAAACCAAGAATGGCCGAAGGCTCAATGCCAATCAGTGGCTGATCTTCACTAACCAATTCATGCAAAAGACTAACATTTTTCTCGGCCAGGCTGGCTGCTTTTTTCAGCAGGCCTTTCGAAATAGCTGCCCGCCCGCTTTCGACATGCTCAGGGATTTCTACCTTATAGCCCAGGCCATGAAGCAGTAAAATGGCGTTGATACCCGTTTGGGTATCGTTGTAATTGGTAAACTCATCACAAAACAACCAAACCTTTCGTGATCCATCCAGTTTTGCGTTTATATCCTGTAAATGCCGGGCTGCCCAATTTTTCAGGGTGGTTTTTTGCAGCAGAGGCATGCTTCGCTTTCGCGAAAAGCCCATGATGCTTTTAATAATGCCACCCGTAAAACGGTTTTTTACCAGGCCGTTGTAAAGCGACGGAACCAAGCTGGCCAGGCGATTCATTTCCGCGAAAGCGGCTATCATTTGCGCCCTGAAAGGGGTGCTGTTGGCAAGGTAATATTGCTGCAGTACTTCCGATTTATAACGCCCCATATCCACATTTGAGGGGCACTCGGCCTTGCAGCCCTTGCAGGCGAGGCAGAGGTCGAGCACCTGCAGTAGTTCTTTATGGTCGAAAGGATTTTTTTTGCCCGAGTTGGTGACGATCTCGCGCAGCACGTTGGCGCGGCCACGCGTGGTGTCCGTTTCATTGAGGGTGGCATGGTAGCTGGGGCACATAACGCCGCCCATTGTGGCCGGCTTACGGCAATCGCCCGAGCCATTGCATTGTTCTACTGCACGCAGGAAACCCCGGGTATTTTCGTAGTTGAAGAAAGTTTTCAGTTTGCGTTCAGGGAGCCCTGGCCGGTAACGCAAAAAAGTCTTCATGGAAGGGGTGTCGGTAATCTTACCGGGGTTGAAAAGGCCTTGCGGGTCCCAGGTCTTTTTTACCTGTTGCAGCATGGCGTAGACTTTTTCGCCCAGCATTAGCGGAATAAACTCGCCACGCAGCCTGCCATCGCCATGCTCGCCACTGAGGGAGCCGCGGAAGCGCTTAACCAGTAAGGCCGTTTCGAGTGCAACCTTATGGAAACGCTCCACGTCGGCAGGGTTCTTTAGGTTAAGAACGGGGCGCAAATGCAGCTCGCCTGTTCCAATGTGCGCATAATAGACGCATTCGAGGTTCAGCTCCTCCAGAATTTTATTGTGCTCGTCAATAAACTTTGGCAGGGCCTCCACATGCACGGCGGCATCTTCTATAACGGCCACCGGTTTGGCATCGCCGGGAGTGTTGGAAAGCACGCCCAGACCCGCTTTGCGCAACGCCCATACGCGGTTTATGTCCTTGCCAAAAATAACAGGGAAGTGATAGCCCAGGGCGGCTTCCCGCATTTCAGCCTCCATGGCAGCAGCATCTTGAATAACCTCCTCCTGGGTTTGGGTGGCAAACTCAACCACCAGTATGGCACCCGGATCGCCCTGCACAAAAAAGCGGTTTTGTCGCTGCGCAATATTGGCCTTGGTGCACTCTAGCACCTTATTGTCGATAAGTTCGACTGCCACCGGACCATGTTTGAGGGCAATAAGGTTGGCGCGCAGGGCTTCTTCCACACTGTTGAGGTGCACGCAAACCAATGCCTGCTCAGGTGGGGGTAGCGAAACCAGGTTGAGCGTTATCTCTGTGAACAAGGCCAGCGAACCTTCGGAACCTGCCAGCAGCTTGCAGAAATTGAAGGGCTCGGGGCTTTCGTTAAACACCGACGACTGCATAAGCAAGTCGAGGGCATAGCCCGTATTGCGGCGACTGAGCCGTGCGTCGGGATACTGCTCCCGGATTTCCTGCTGGTTCTCTGACTTGGAAAGCAGTTCGTACATCTGGCTATAAATCCTGTTTTCGAGGCTATTGCCAATACATTTTTTTCTGAAGGTTTCATGGTCGACCGCCTCGAAAATGGCTTCACTGCCATCGGCCAGCAAAGCTTTTATGGCCAGGGTATGGTCGCGAGTGCTGCCATATACCAACGAGTGCGAACCGCAGGAGTTGTTGGCAACCATGCCCGCCATCATGCAGCGATTGGAGGTAGAGGTCTCAGGACCAAAAAACAACCCGTGGGGAGCCAGGAAACGGTTCAACTCATCGAGGATTACTCCGGGCTCTACTTTAACCCAGCGCTCTTCTAAGTTCAACTCGAGAATGTGCGTCATGTAGCGGGAAAAGTCGACTACCAGTCCGTGACCCACCACTTGCCCGGCAAGTGAGGTGCCTGCTGCTCGCGGCACTATTGGCAGGCTATGTTCGTTGCAAAAAGAAATAATCTTCTTCAGGTCGCCGGCATTTCTGGGGCGGCAAACGGCTGCTGGCAATTCCCTGTAAACGGAAGCATCGGTGGCATACAGCATGCGCCAGGTCTGATCGAAAAACAAGTCGCCCTCAAGTTGCAGGGCCAACTGCTCGAGCGGAAAATGACCGGGGGTTGATGTCATAGGTAATAGAATTGCAGCCTTTCAAGTTTCGAATGCCAGCGGGTTTTACATGCCGGGCTGTTTTTGGTAAAAGTTGGTGCTTTCGAAAATCTTATCGGCATTGGCAGCAATAAAACCGCTATATAATTTGCCATGCTGGTCGGGATACCTCAGGGTAAATTCATAAAAGCAAGAAGGTATTTCAAAAACCCCGTCGGAAAACTCAAAGGGAATGATCTCGGCCTTGGTGGAGCTTTGCTCGAGCAATTCGTCAGGTGTACCATAAATTTCGCTGCCTCCCACTACATTCATCAGGTAACCATTGTCTTTTACAAATTGATTGACCTCCTGCAGCCTGCTGAATCTTTTCAATTCGTTGACTTTGATTGCAAAGTGGTTGGCACGAAATCCGTATACCAGCGTCCAGGCTGCATATTCACTTTCCTGTCGAAGGGCATCGTAGGTTTCAAAGGGGATTTTTCCCCAGACGCTTCCTTGGTAAACCAGCATGGGGTCTTGGTAAATAGCCTGATCGATGGCGTCGAGGCTTTCGCGGATGGTGTTTTGTACAAACTCGCTGCATTGCTCCAGCAGCAATTCGCTGATGAAAACTTTTGGCGCATCCGGATCGGATTTGTGCTCGTAGTGCCTGCCAAGCACCTTTTTGGCCTTGAACTCATAATTGCCTTTTTGCTCATAACCGTTGTCGGTAAAAATCCGGGCAATCACGTCTATATTAATGCGCGGGTCGTTGAAGGTACGCAGGGCAATGTGATCGTGCACCACTTTTTCGCCCATGCCGGTAAACAACTCGTAAATATGCATGGCCGATGGGTTCTGGGTAGAGTAAGGGATCCAGAAGCGATTGAATATTTCGTGGGTTTCCATAATTCGTGGTTTTGGTTTGTTCAAAAGTCGTAAAAAAAGCGTTAGGCGCCAAAGCCTTTCCGCGAAAGCGGTAATTTAAATTAAACTTCGTTATTCTCTTCCTCGTTCCTGTTTAGGAGTTGCAGCAGGTTTCTCAGCATCGACAGGGTTAGCAATGGGAAAGCTACGGTAAAAAGTATTTTTATCCAGGTCTTGTCGAAAATGCCGGTCAATATCAGGATCCAGATAATGGCCAGGAAAACCAGGTCGACAACAACAATCAATACGTTGCCAGGGTCTTTTTGCATCCATTGCGGGAAGGGCAGGGGGGTATCTTGCTGAGAGGCGAGCCGGATTAGCCTGTAGGTACAGAGAACCCAAATGCCGGGCATGACAAAGCCCAAAAGCAAACCCACTGCATTGAAGGGGAGGTAACCCAAAGAATAAACCATGCCCATGATTAGCTGGCCCCAGAAATTTAACTGGAAATTGGCAGCGGTTCCAGCCGATGCTTTTATTAAAATGGAAAGGATTTTTGAGGGGCTTTTGGGGTCGGAGATCATAACAGATTTCAATAATATGTATCAATGTGTATTTTCAATCCAAAAATAAAGTTAATTTGCAATTTGGTTTGAAAGGTTTTGCAGTTCTTTGAAATTATCCACTAAAACCACAAGTAAAAAATGAAAAAAACGGAAACCACTGGCAAACTTATGCTTTTTGCCTTTGTTTTGGGACTTTCGATGGTGATAACTACCGGAGTGTATGCCCAGACCGAAGACACCCAGTCTCAACCCCCGGTAAAAACGGGCTGGAAACTTGGCGGAGTCTTGCCAACAATAACTTTCGACAGCGACCTCGGATTTCAATATGGCGCCCTGGTCAATCTTTTCAACTATGGCGACGGCTCTCGCTTCCCGCGCTACGACCATTCGCTTTATTTCGAAGTGTCGCGTTTCACCAAGGGTAGCGGCTACAACCGCTTCTTTTACGATTCTGATCAGCTGGTACAAGGCATACGGACCACCTTCGACCTTAGCTACATTACCGACCCACTCTACAGTTTTCATGGTTTCAACGGCTACGAGTCGGCCTACTGGCCCGAGTTGGTCGACCGTGACTTTGAGAACGGCGAGTTTGATTATCTCAGCCGGGCCTTTTATGCCCACGACCGCAAAATGTTCCGTACCAAGATCGACCTGCAAGGAAGGCTCAGCGGTGAGAACCTGCGTTGGGTTTCGGGTTTTGAAGCCTACAATTTCTCCGTTGGATCAGTTGATATTGACAAGCTGAACAAAGGCAAGGAAGGCGACGATCTCCTGCCCGAAGTGCCGGGTATGTATGATCGCTATGTGGATTGGGGACTGATCGAGGAAGGTGAGTCAGAAGGCGGCTGGGTAAATTACCTGAAAGCTGGGGTTTCGTTCGACACCCGCGATAATGAGCCCAATCCCATGAAAGGCGTCTGGTCGGAAGCCGTAATTATGATGGCACCGGGATTTCTGGTAACCGGTGACTATGGGCACGCAAAACTATCGCTTACCCACAGGCAGTATTTTACTTTGATAGAAGACGATCTCTCGTTTGCTTATCGTTTGGGCCTGCAACAAACCATTGCCGGCAAAGCCCCGTTTTATGTGCAACCGCTTCTTATTACCTCCTTTTTGCGTGGCAACACCAACGAGGGTCTGGGTGGCTCGAAAAGCCTTCGCGGGATTTTAAGAAATCGTATTGTGGGCGACGGCATTGCCATGGCGAACCTGGAGTTGCGCTGGAAATTTGTGCGTTTTAATATTGGAGCGACCAACGTTTATCTTGGCCTGAACGGGTTTGTAGACGGAGGCTTGGTTTTTTCGCCGATTGAAATTGATATGAACAGTGTGAGCTTAAATGAGGGAGAAACCCTGAGAATGTTCTTTGACGATGACAAGGACGCCTTGCACATGAGTGCCGGTGCAGGCCTGCGTATCGCTATCAACCAGAACTTTGTTGTGGCGGTCGATTTCGGAAAAGCCTTCGATAAGCGCGATGGCACCACCGGTCTTTACATCGGCCTGAATTATTTGTTTTAGAATATAGAGATTGTTGCCGCATGAGTTGCTGATTTGAAATGATCGCAGAGATTCAGAATAATACACCAGAAAAAAAAGGATCGGGCTTTCGTGGCCTGATCCTTTTTGCCGTTGTTTCATTTGCCGTTTGTTTTGCTGGCATTTATGTGCTATCTCACATTCGTCAAAAGAAACAAACGGCTTTTGATAAGGAGCAAACCAGTACAGGCTTTTTTGAAGGCAATACCTTTTTTCATCCTGAGCTGGGCTGGAGGCTTATTTTTCCCCAAGGAATGATTCTGCAGGACCATTCAGAAATGCTCGACTGGGAGCGAATGCCGCAAATTTCGGGTTTCGAAAATAGCTCTGACGCGAAAACCAACCTTTTTCTGGCGCTGGGAAATGCTTTTTCGGTGGTTGGATTTGCCTGCCTCGAATCTGTTGAGGACATCCCTTCTTACTACACCCGCGAACAAATCGTGGCAGAGGCGCAGGAGAAATTGCGGCAGACAATAGATGGCACAACCTTGTTTCAATGCGACAGCGAAGTGAACGATGTGTTAATCGATCAGGTGCCTTTCAAAAAGATGAGCCTGGTGTTTCTTTACCAGGGCGAAGAGCAAAAAAGACAAGTAATTTTTTCGACACTAATTGATAAAAACCTGCTGCATGTTACGGTGGTTTATTATAATGCCCTTTCGGGAAATCAACTCATTTCGGCGATTGAAAATTCCTCCTTCGAAAGATAATTGGGTCTTATGCACCCGCAATTCTAATTTATTTATTAACCTGATAGGTTAGTTTGTATTTGCAAAAATTGTCGATGGGGCAAGGTTTTATTAATTAAGTGCGGCAGTTGACAATTACTTTGATAACTTTGGGTTTTCGTTGTTATCCCAATATGAAAGAGGCTTTTGAATGCCCCCTTTTCTAAATTTTTCTGAAAGAATACACCAATATTAGTTTATGATTCGAGCAGAGAATATTCATAAATCATACGGCGAGCTGGAAGTGCTGAAAGGTATCAGCCTTGACATTGCAGCCGGCGAAATTGTTTCTATTGTTGGTGCCTCGGGTGCCGGAAAAACCACTTTGCTGCATATTATTGGCACCCTCGACGGTTATGATCAGGGTGAAGTGATTATTAACCAGCAAAACATCAAGGGATTCAATGATCAGCGGCTTTCAGATTTCCGCAACCGAAATATTGGTTTTGTGTTTCAGTTTCATCATTTGCTGCCCGAATTTACGGCCCTCGAAAATGTTTGCATTCCGGCCTTTATTGCCGGTAAGAGTAAGGGCGAAGCCGAAAAACGGGCTAAGGAACTACTAGATATGCTGGGGCTGGCCGAACGCCTTGAACATAAACCTTCGGAGCTGTCGGGCGGTGAGCAGCAGCGGGTGGCAGTGGCCCGGGCCCTGGTAAACAATCCGGCTGTGGTGCTGGCCGACGAGCCCAGCGGAAACCTCGACTCAAAATCGTCAGAGGAACTCCACCGGCTGTTCTTTTCGCTGCGCGAAAAACTTGGTCAAACCTTTGTTATTGTTACCCACAACATCGAACTGGCCGACATGGCCGACAGGAAGCTGACCATTAAAGATGGAGTAATTGGTGACAATTGATAATTTTCAAATATAAATTGTTAATTATTAATTGTTTGGCTCGAGTGGCTTGATTGTTTTTTTGTTATTGCCTTACAAGGGTTTCAAGATCGTTTTCTGAAATGATTTTTACGCCCAGCTCTTCGGCTTTTTTGCGTTTTTCCGGCCCCATATTTTCGCCGGCTACCAGGTAAGTCGTTTTTGAAGAGACCGAGCCGGTAACCTTTCCCCCATGTTTTTCAATCAGGGCTTTGATCTCGTCGCGCGAATAGCGTGAAAATACACCCGAGACCACCAGGTTGGCGCCAATCAGGGGCCCTTCCTTTGGTTCCGCTTCCTTTTGGGTTTCAAACTGCAGTCCGGCCTTCTTCAATCGCTGAATGATTTCCTGGTGCTCTGGCTGCTGGAAATAATCGATTAAACTCTGGGCCATTTTTTCTCCCACTTCAGGCACAGCCGTCAGGTCATCAAAGCTGGCCTGCATAAGGGCGTCGATACTTCCAAAATGCCGGGCCAATTTACGGGCCATTGTTTCGCCCAACAACCGAATGCCAAGTGCAAATAAAACCCTTTCGAACGCTACACTCTTTGAGTTTTCGAGCGCGCTGAGGATATTTTCGACCGTTTTTTCGCGAAAGCTAATTTTTTTTGTTTTCAGGGTAATGGGATCGGTAATGGTTTTCTCCAAGCCCAACAATTGTTCATATTTCAGATCGTAGAGGTCGGCAAGGTTGCTGATCAGACCATTTTTGATCAGGATTTCGATACGGCCCTGTCCCAGGGTTTCCACATCCATGGCGCGGCGGCTTATGAAATGCTCAATTTTTCCCTGGATTTGAGGAGGGCAGTACTCGTTGTTGGGGCAGTAATGAATGGCCTCTCCGTCGAGGCGGGCCAGGGCAGTGCCGCATTCCGGGCACTGGGTTGCAAACTCAACCTTTTTGGCGTTGGCCGGCCGAACGGATTCATTTACGCCTACAATTTTAGGAATGATATCGCCGCCTTTTTCCACAAACACTTCATCCAAAAAGTGAAGGTCGAGTTCGGCCATTCGGTCGGCGTTGTAGAGTGAGGCCCTTTTTACAGTGCTGCCAGCCACAGGCACCGGCTTGAGCACCGCCACCGGTGTAATGGCTCCGGTGCGTCCCACCTGGTAGATTACGTCGAGCAGGCGGGTGGCCACGCGCTCGGCTTTGAACTTGTATGAAATGGCCCAGCGGGGCGACTTTGCCGTGTAGCCAAGCTGCTCCTGCTGCCGGTAGTCGTTCACTTTTATCACCACCCCATCGATGTCGAATGGCAGCTCGGGCCGCAGCTGCTCCATGGTTTCGATATACAAAAACACCTCATCGAGATTGCTGCATTTTTTGGTAAACTCCGACACCTTAAAGCCCCAATCTTTCAGGGCTTGCAGGCTCTCAAAGTGCGTACTGAATAGATTTTGGTCAGAAAAAAGTCCGTAAACGAAGCAATCGAGGCCGCGCTTTGCCACCATTGCCGAGTCCTGCATCTTGAGGCTGCCGGCGGCTGCATTGCGTGGGTTGGCAAAGGGCTCTTCGCCATTGTTGATCTTTTCTTCGTTAAGCTTTAAAAAACTTTTATGGGGCATGAAAACCTCGCCCCGCACTTCGAACTCATTTGGTAAACCTTCCTTTTTCAGCGAAAGCGGCAAACTGCGAATGGTTTTAATGTTGGTGGTAACTTCGTCGCCCTGCACGCCATCTCCTCGGGTAACCGCCCTGAGTATTTTGCCATTCGAATAAGTTATACCAATGGCCACGCCATCAAACTTTAGCTCGCAAACGTATTCGAACTGTTCGCCAATACCCTTGCGGATGCGCTGATCGAAATCATACAACTCTTCCTTGCTGTAAGTGTTGCCCAGCGATAGCATGGGGTATTTGTGGCGCACCACCGGAAACTTTTTGGTGACCTGGCCGCCCACGCGCTGGCTGGGTGAATTTGAATCGATTAGTTCAGGAAACTGGTTTTCGAGTTTAATGAGTTCCTCCAGCAGCATGTCGTAGTCATAATCGCTCACTGTGGGCTTTGCCAACACATAATAGCGGTAATTGTGTTCGTTGAGTATGGCGGTGAGTTGCTGAATTCTTTCTTTGGCCTGTTGCGCGTTCATTGGGGGCAAGTTAATTTCGTGACAAGCCATAAAATTAAAAAAAAAGCCGGTACGAACCGGCTTAACTATTGGTATTTGGTGCAGGCATCACGGCCCACCTATGATTACTTTCAGGTCTTTGGAATTGATGCAGAGAACAGGGATTCCTTCTTTATTGTAAATGATCCTTTCTTCAGGTGAACCAAAGGGGTTCCAGGTTATTTTCTCGGGATCGGTGCTAAGCATTATGGCATCGGCTTTTTTAGTTATCGCATGGTCGATAATAGCCTGATTCCAACCCTTTAAGGCCTTGTGATAGGTCTCTGTGTAAGGGATTTTATGCTTTTCGAGGATCTGGGTTACCTGCTTCAAGTCGCCGGACATTTTGCGCTGGATGGGGCCGTCGTTGGGGTAATAAATCAGTATGTGGAAAGTTGAACCCAGCGATTTGTGAAGTTCAATGGCCCATTTTACCTTTTGCTTTGAGCCAAGCTCAGTGTCGAGCGGATACAAAAAACTTGCGAACTTGTTGCCTCCGTTAGGCTTTTTAACAACAAACATTGGAGCGGGCGAACTGGTGACCACCTTCAGGGCAAAACTGCCCAGCAAAAACTGCATTCCCTTTTTGCCATGGGTGCCCATAAAAAGGTAGGTGGCTTCGGTGTTTCTGGCAGTTTCTGCAATGGTAGTGAAGATGCTACCGGCCGGGGCCAGGTAATCGGCTTCAATGCCATACTTTGATTCAACATTTTTGCAGATATCCAGCAACCTGTTGCCAACATGGTCCAGAGACTTTTTCTCTTTTTGCAAATTGCTCTTGGTGGTTTGGTTGACCACGTGAAGAATAATCAGCTTGGCTCCTGTGAGTCGTGCCATTTGTGCCGCATTGTCAATGGCATGATCGCCAATGCTGGTAAAGTCGGTCGCAACAAGGATTACTTCTTTTTTTTCAGGTTCCATATTTTGTGGGGTTAGGTTCCTAATGGCTTAGTGTGGTTAATAATAACGGTCAGCCAATTTACAAAAAATTAACTCATAAATATAATTTCTTGTTGTAATTGGCTTTTTTAATGTTGATATCAGCTGAAGAGTCAATCAAATCAAGCAATTCACGTACTTGCGAAAGATTTTTTTTCTTCTTTTCGTCGCGCAGCAGGCGTGCCGAACGGGTAAAAAAACCGTGGGTTTCCACAAAATCGCGTTGACGTTCATACCATTCCCTGAAGGTAATCTTGCGGAGGCTGTTTTCACTCCACTCGCGGTGCAACCTCAGGGCGGTAATAAAAAAGTCGTCACGACCGATATAGTCCAGGTCGGCATCGCACAGAATTTCTTCGAGCAGGGTCTGGGGTTGTTGTGGCATGGTGGTCGATTCGATGAGTTGGCAAATCAGTTCCACTTGGCCGGGAGAGTAGCCAAAACCGGGCAGGGTGTCGCGGGCAAAGCGACAGGCGAGGGCCTCATTATTGTCGTACGACCAGATAAAACCTGCATCGTGATACACGGCAGCTGTGAGCAACAGCAGCAATTCTTCCTCACTTACCTTTTCCATAATGGCAAGCGTTTCCACCGAACGGCAAACATCGATGGTGTGCTGGGCATTGTGGTAATAAAGGCTGGGTTTAAGTTCCTTCGAGAGTTTCTGAAGCACGAACTCTTTTACACGGGCAAAATCCATGTGAGAATCAGAATAGTTGTAGTATAGCAGCGTTTGTAAACCGTGCATGCCCTGATATGGATACCCATTTACAGGCGGATTTTTCCCGTTTTTTCGATCAAAAAATGCTAACATTCAAACAAATAAACGTCGGACAAACGCTCAACAAGGTTAAAACGTACATTTTTATATTATCGTATGTGCGGGTGATTATTTTCCGAAAGGAAATTTGTAGTAAACGGAATAATGCAGCATTACGGCGGAATTACCTTTGTTTCTGCCGAATCCGCTAATGTAGTACGGATTCATTTCGGAGCCTGGGTTGCGGGCCAGCATAAGGCGCAGCCGCAGGTCCCAACCCATGTAGATGTGCCAGAACAGCCTGGTTTTCAGTCCTCCGCCAATTTCGGCCCAGTGAGCCGAATAACCGGCTTGCTCAAACGAGCTTTCTACACTGCCCCAGTAAGGCTCATCTACAGTAATGCGCGGCGCTTCATGGGTGAGGGAGCCAAAACCATAGCGAAACGAAAGAAAAATTTCTTCGCCCTGCATGCGAGGGTTGTTCTGCAGCATGTTATAATTTACTCCGGCGCGAAAAAACACGCCCCTGGCTTTATAAGTATGCGTCTCGCGTTGCACCCCAATGTCCATGTTTCCCATTTCGAGGGCGGCAATCCAATGGGGCCTCCACTCATAGCCCAGTGAAGCCCCGTGCATAAACACTTCGGGCTCGAGCAAATTAAGCGCCAGCCCCGATACATCGTAGCCCAGGCTGAGCGATGGCCTGAAAACCAGTGTATCGGCTTCCTGCTGAGCTTTCGCCGAAAGGCTAAGGCTCAGGATCAGGATAAAGAAGTATTTTGATATGTTCTTCAAGGCTATTGGTTACCAGGTTTTGATTGATCTGAAAAAAGCTGATGCGGTTGTTGGTGTGGCTCACCTGTTCAATATCGAAAAACATGGTGAAGCCGCATTCGGCCGAAATGAAGTTCAGTTCGGTCTGATAGTCAACCCACAGGGTGTCGGTGATATTTTCCGGAAAAATTAGTACAAAGCCGGTGCGGTTGGCTGTGGGGTTAAGCGGCAACTCAATGCTTCGCACGGTTTTGCGGTTGTTGTAAATGAGGCTGTCGGGCCGGCCCACACCATACACGCTTAGGCTGTCGATGGTATAGGGGGTGGGGCTGCCGCTGGTGATTACCGGTGTGTAAAAGCCCAAGCGCAGCTTGTTGGCGGTGGTTTCCTCGCACACTTCATCGTTCTGGCAGCCGGCCAGGCCAAAGAGGCCGGCCAGCAAAACCAGCAACTTTAATGCCTGAAGTTTTGAGATGGCTTTCATACCCGGCAAAAATAACAAAAATAAGGTTGGAAAAACCCCAAAGTGTTTGATTAGGGCAGTTGTATTTTAGAAGGTTGATTTTCTACTTTTGATGAAAGGAAAAACTTATGCCTGCCCTCACAAAGCGCAGCGGCATGGGCCGGTTGGCAATGATTTGGTAGCGGGTGTTCCATATATTCTCTACTTTTAAATTTAACCCCAGGCCATAATTAGCAAACTTCCTGTGCCAGTGCAGGCCTGCATCGCCCGAGTGGTAAGCTGGCAGCGACTCGCTGTTGTCACTGTTGGTAAAACGCTTTCCGTTGATCTCGTGGTCGTAGGTCAGGCTTAGGTTTTTATGAATAAAGGCCAGATTCATCCCAACCCTGTTGCGGGGCACGTATATCAGCTGCTTGTCGAGCGAAGGGTCTTCGGCCACCGCGGCTTTAGTGTTTCGGGCAATGGTATGGTCGTAGCGCACACCCCATTGCAGGCGGTTGTGCCCTTGCTGCCAGTGGCCGCCCAGGCGACTTTCGATGCCATAGCTGCGCACCTCTGCCCGATTTTCGGGCATCCATATCCACGAGTCCTCTTGGGGCAACCAGATAATCCAGTTTTTGATGTTGCGATGATAGCCTCCTATGCTAACATCCTGAAAAGGGCTGAAGCTTTTGTCGTTTTTACCATTCGACAGTTTGCGTTCCAGCCTCAGATCGCCACTCCAGCCCTGTTCAGGTTTCAGATCGGGGTTGCCGCCGGGGTTCCAGAAAAGGGCGTTGAGCGAAGGCAGCAGATAGCTGTAGCCGGCATTGCCTTTTACGGCCCACTGGGGGGCCACCTTCCACGAAAAGCCCATGGCAGGCGCAAAGGGGATCTCATAGTCTTTTACCAACTCCTGCCGACCGCTCACCACCAACTCGAGCGATTCTTCAATGGCCTCCCACTTGGCCGAAGCAAACAGGGCAAGGCTAAAGCGGCCCTCCTCCTGATCGTATTCGTCGGCTTTGGCGGTAATGTCCTGTAAGTTTATTCCACCGTTAAAAATAATTCCCTTGCGGGGATTCCAGCGTGCCTCGGCTTCGCCGGTAAGGGTGGTAGAGTAGCTGTTTCCAACATAATCGAAATTGTCGGAATAATCCAGATAATCTTCAAAGCGGGCACCCCTGACGAAGAACAGCACCCTGGGCAGGCTCATTTGCCACTGCCCGCTCAGGCGAAGGCTCTGATCTTTTTGTCGGGATTCATAAAAGGTAAAATCAAGGGCCGGAGGTATGTCGCGGTCGTTGTCCTGCCACCACCAGCGCAGGTCGAACTGGTGGTTGTTTCCCAGCCTGAACCAGGTTTCATGCAAAATGCCCGTTTGCGAAATGCCAGCCAGAAGTTGTTCCTCCACGGGGTTGCCGGGAAGGGTAGTGTTGGCAAAGCGGTATTTATTGCTGGCGTTGCGGTTGAAAAAACGCAACGTAGTCGAAAAGTTTTGCAATCCGTAGCTTAGCTTCAGGCTTTGGCCAAGGTCGCCAATGCTGGCCGTGTTTATTCCCGCTTCTGCGGAAAAGCCAAGCTGGCGGCTGCGGTGGTTGTTTATGAAAATGGCTCCGCCCATGGCGCCGCTGCCCCACAGGGCGCTGCCACCACCATATTGAACTTGTATCTCGTCGGCAAACAATACGGGCATCAGCGCCAGGTCAGCCTGTCCGTTCATGGGGCTTTGCAGGCTGAAGCCATTCCACATCAATGCCGTTTGTCCGGGCTGGCCGCCGCGCAGGCTATTAGAAGCCAGTATTCCGGGCCCGTAGCTTTTAATGAATATGCCCGAATGTCGCCCTAGCAGGTAGCCCAGATGCTGTTGCGATTGCTGCTGAAGAATAGTACTGTCGATGGTGGAGGAGCTGTGGCCGGCGCCGAAGTCGTGCTGCCGGCGTGCACTTATCGAAACTTCCGACAGCGTGATCAGGGTGTCGGGTGCTTCCGCGAAAGCGGAAAAAGAAAATAACAAGACAAAAGTCAGTAAGCCAATGAGTGATTTGTGCATGATGTGATAGTTTTGCTTCCGGCCAAAGACCGGAAAATGTTAACAAATAATTTTTTAAAATTATTTGCAACAAACGGCGAAACCAGTTGGAGAAAAATTGATGCATCAGTTTTTCTTCGCTTTTTTTCCCGAAAGCTACAAATACAAATGGTATGGCAGGTCTTCTGACTTACTCCTTGTTTGCCGCCTTCCCATCCCTCGCGTGCGGGACAGTGGCCAAGATTGGCAAACAATATGAAAGAGCTCACAGCAGCGGGAACTGTTCAGGATTTACACCTGATTCCCTTTTCATCCGTTAAACCCTGTTGGGTTCCGGAACCAAAACCAGCGGCAAAGATATATCTTTTTGTTATGAACAAACGCGTTGTTGAAAACTCCTTAAAAAATCATGGAGTAGAGCACGCCCCCAACGCCTATCAGGGCCAGGGCGTATACGATTTTTTCTGGCATAACGCCATTGTTCTCAGCGGTTTTGCCAAAAATGCCAAACACCAATGGGTGCACCAAAAAGGGCATGGCAAAAACAAATGCAATGAGGCCGGCGGCTTGCGTTCCAAACATGCCTCCCTGTATGGCCGCAAACAGACCGAAGTGCGAGATGGCAGATGCGTTGGCCATAACGGCATCGCCAAGGCTCATGCCCGAGATACTCAAAATGAGCAGTCCACCAAATACGGCTACCAGCTGCCATCCCAGCGAAAAGAGCATGAGGCCACGGATTTCAATTTTATCGCTTCCGTTGGCGGTGCGCAGGGTTTTTAGGGCCAGCCAGGTCAATGCCATCCCTACCACAACTACTATCAGGGCGTAAGGTACGAGCAACCTGCCGGCCGTAGCGCTGGCTGCCAGGATTGAGAAGACGAATATGTGGCCGATAAAAGGAATGTTGATCATGATGGGTGCACGGACTGCGGCTTCGGGGCCAAGGTCGCCGGCGGTACAGGCACCCGTAAGGCCTGAGTGCGAAAGGGATCCTGCCATACCGGGTGCCAGGTTACGAATGTGGTTGGCCTTGCCAATAAGAATGAGAATAGCCAAACCGCCAAACATCCAGAATAACTGACCGAAAAAGCCAAACGAAAGTACAGAGGTCATGCCTCCAAGCTGAAAAGCATCGGCAATGCGCGAGCCTCCCACCATAAAATTGGCTGCCAACACCACCGGAATCCCCGCAAAAAGCAGGGAGCGTATAGTGGGTCCAAATTTCCAGTGAACCAGTATCATACCCAGACTAACCGAAAGGATCATGGCGAAAAAGATCTCGGGCAGGGCAATCAGGGGTTTGATCCACTGTGCAATGTAATAAGAAACCACCAGTAACAAAAGTATTATGGCCGTTTCGAAAATGCCCTTGCGGATATAAACCGCCTTGTTTGATATCTTGGCGCGGTGGTCGATCAGGATAATGGAAGCTACCAGCCCCAGGTACCCCAGCAGGGGATAAAAATGGTCGAGGGCGTCGCCCGAGTCATGACTCACAATAACCCGCTTCAGCGATTCAATGCCAATCAGGATAAAGAACGCCCTAACCAGAAACATAAACTGGGTGGCTTTGGTGCCAAGGAATATTTCTTCGGAAGAAGGAACCACAATATCTTCGGGATCAATTTTTTGGTTGGTAATGAGCTTGCGTATCTCCTGCCCTCCCACAAAGAATGATGCCATAAGGGCAGTGATGGTAACGCGGCTTCCCAGTTCCACAATGGGAAACTCCGGCAGGCCGGGCGAGGCCAGTCCGGTGTTGACCAGGATAAAGCCCATTAGCAGACCAAAGACCACAATGATCAGGATGGGCGAATAGCGGGTGCCGGCCACAAACGTGCGCGAAACCAGCACCATGCTTATAACCATAAGAAAAGTAAGCCAGAACTGGTTGAGGATATGCACGCTGGCAAAATGGTCGTTAATAAATTCCATGGCGTTATGTTATTGTATTTCAATGAGAAATCGAGGCGCAAAAATACAACCTTCAGAGCAAATGTTGAAGAAAAATCGGATGGCAATACTGCTTATTCGCTGAAGTAAAGGTCTAGCCCCATTTCCAGAAGTTCTTTTACTGGCCGGCAGTCGGGCGAAAGCAAATGCCCGTGCTGGTTTTTGGCCACCGAGCCGCAACCACCCCCGCATGCCAGTTGCAAGCTGCATTCCGCACATTTTTCGATGTGCAGGGTGTCGCGCTCCTGCCAGGCGCTTATGGCCGTTTCGTTGAGTTTCATTTCGGGAAAAAAGGTGCCCAACTCTTCGCCTGGCTTACCCACGGTGGCCGTGCAAGAATACACCCTGCCGCTGTAGTCGAGTGCCCATTCGCTTTTACAGGCAGGGCAGGAGTCGAAGAGGGGATCGGGCAGGCTGCCGTTTTCGCTTAGGAATTTTGCGACAGAAAAGGCCGGTTTGTGAAATTCAAGAATCTCCGGGTGTTGTTTGATGAGCCCATACAGTTCGTGGTAAAGCTCCACGCGGCTGTAAAGCCTGCTGCGGGCGTTCTGGCAATAGTGCAGTTCGTAGTTTCGCCCCAGCTGGGTTTTGAAGTTGGGATGACCCGTCCAGCCCTTTTCGATGGCAAAACGGGCCAGGTCAGGCAACTCAGCCATATTTTCACGGTCGACTACCGCACGCAGGTTTACGGTGTAGCCCAGCGCAAGACACTGGTCAATATTTTCAACAATCTTTTTAAAGGAAGGCAGCCCGCCTTTGCGGGGCCTGCGGCGGTCGTGCAGCTGCTCTGGCCCGTCGAGGGTAACCTGGATTTCGCGAATGCTCACCTTTGAAAGCAAATCGAAATATTCGTCGAGGTGGTATCCGTTGGTTACAACAGCTAGCTCAATTTTGTTCTCGGCACAGCGATCAAAGAAATATTCGAGAGATGCTTTGTAACTTTTCCCACCAAGGAAAGGCTCACCCCCAAACAGGGTAATGTATTTTTTGCGGCCCTGCAGCCGGGTTTCCAGGAAAGAAAAAAAAGCATCAACTATCTCGGGCGAGAGGCTTTCGGGCGGAGCGGGGTACTCGCTTTGGTAGCAATAACTGCAGTCGAAGTTGCACTGGTAAGTCGGCACAAAGAAAACCTGAACCTCTTCCTGATCGCGTTTTTCAATAAAATCGATATACCTGAGGCGGTACTGAAGCATTTCTTGTACCGGGTCAACCAGGTATCCTTTTTCGAAAAATTCGGCTGGCGCTTTTTCAAAGTCTCTTTCGAGAAAAGCCGCCTCGGCTGGGCTGAGCAGATCGGCCTGGCCCGAAAGCAGGTTGACCACAAAATACTCGTGGCTGCTATTTAGCCTCGAAACAATATTGAAACGCGAGGATTGCATGGTTTTTGCCTGAAAAAAAGGCCCGCTTTACGGGCCTTTGGTGTTTTTTTAGTCGTGGCAGCCGGCCGGGCTCGATGATGTTTTTGCACAGCACTGGGCCTGCTTCACTTTTTCCTGAACTTTTTCTTTTTTCTCTTTTTTGATAAAACTTTTCATGACAATATGTTTTGTTATGGTTTAATGCCTTTTACGGTAAAACTGGCAACGTGTATTGATCCTTTTTCATAAGGTGCCGATTCTTCCATGATGGAAACCTCAAAAAGCCCCGCTGCTTTTATGTGGCTGAGGTATTGTTCTTTTGTTACGGCTCCTGCCCAGCATTCTGATACGGCAACCGGATCGTTGCGGAAAACTTCGGGAACCTCCTCCATAGCATAAATGTCACTCACTACAAAATGTCCGCCGCTTTTGAGAATGCGTGAAATTTCCTGCCATACCCGCGCCTGATCGAGGGAGTGATTTATGGTGCAGTTAGAAATTACCACATCGGCTGCATCGCTTTCAAGATCAATATTTTCCAGGGGGGACTTAATAAAACGTACGTTTTCAGCCCGCATTATGGCCGCATTTTTTGTGGCGGTTTCAATCATGCCATCAGAAATATCTACTCCGTAGGCAAAGCCTTTTTCGCCTGCCATGGTGGCCATTCGCAATACATCGTGGCCTTTGCCGCATCCAAGGTCAACACAAACAAAGCCGGGCTCGATGCTTGCCAGGGAAAATGCTCCCCCGCAGGACAAGCAGCAGCTCTGCTTCGAGAGTCCATCGTAACGCTTGGCTATGGCTTTAGGAAAGTCACTCATTGAATAATCATCAAACAGTTAGATATTTTGATTTATGCAAATTTAAAGTTTTTCCTTTAAGTAAGCCTTTATTATCTGAAAATTAACAAGCGCAAGGCAACCCAAATAACGGCAAAAGAGTAAGCAAACTTAAGCAGTGCACCGGCTAGCAGGCCCATCAAGCTTCCGAAAGCTGCCTTGGTAGCCGGGCCTAAATCTTTGTTGTTTGAAAGTTCTGCAATAAGTGCCCCCACAAACGGACCGACAATTACCCCGGCAGGGGGAAAGAAAAATATGCCCACCACCAGTCCGATGGCCGCACCATACATGCCTCGCTTGCTGCCGCCGATTTTTCTGGTACCGTAAACAGGGAGCACAAAATCGAGGATGGTTATGATGGCCGCTAAAATGCCGAAGGTAATTAATAGACTGATCGAAAAAGAATACCCGGGTGTGAGGTGAATAAGCAGCATGCCGACAAAACTCAGCGGAGGTCCGGGCAAAACCGGAACAAAGGCACCCAGGGCGCCTGCCGCCAACAGCATTATGCCCAGGGCTATGAGCAAGCCTTCGGCCATGGCTTAATACCCTTTGGAGGGTACTATAATGGCCAGTATGATGTATAACAAAATGCCGGAACCAGCAAAAAGGGCAAACAGCACGAAAAGAATCCGTATCAGTGTGGGATCCATATCAAAATATTCTGCAATACCGCTGCAAACGCCGGCAAGCATCCTGTCACTTCCTTTTGTAAGTTTTTTCTGCATGGCTTGTTGTTTTGAAATTACTAATTGCTGAATTAAGGTTGGTGGGTTTTCGCTACTATTTAATTATAAGTTTTTCTCTTAAAACTCCTTGCTGGTTGCGGAGTATCAAAAGATAAATGCCTGGTGCCATTGGAGCAGTGCTGATACGCTCTTCCCTTTGTGATAATGCCTTGCTGAATACTTTTTTCCCGCAAAGGGAAAATACTTCCAGTATGGTGGCGTAGTCAGGGGCTTCGATCATAAACCAGCCGCTGGCGGGATTTGGATACACGGAAAAACCCTGTGCAGTAGCAGATATGCCTACATATGCCAGGGTGTCGCCCCAAATGCGATCGACAAATTCGGGATGGTCGATAAAGGGGTTGCGGTTGCCTTGTATCTGGTATATGGCCTGGTTGCGCAAAATTTCTTTCTGGCTGATCGGGTCATCCTGGTGCCACTGCATAAGCATATTGATAACCCAGGGCTCGTAACCGGGATAGCTATTATTGTCGAGCATGGCTGTGCCATATTCGTTGTAAGTCCAGCTTGCGATTTGGTTTTCATAACGGGTGATCATGTAAAGGAAGCCCCTGGCGATATCGCCTTTGTAGGCATCGATAGGTTCGAAGGCTGTGCCAAAGTACCCGCCTGCCACGTTGGGGCCAAGTTTACCGCCATTCTGGGAGGTCCAACTTGGGGCGTTTACTTCCCCGTAAGGGAAACTGCCTCGCTGGCTATTTACCTTTTTATCCACAGGCCAGAGATGAAACAGATCAGTATACATTGGGCTCTGTCCGTTAAACCATGACTGAGGCATGGAGTGCTCGCGGTTAAACACATCGCCCTCTGTATTGCCGCCCGATCCGGTGTCCTGATCTTCACCGAAAGTGAAGACATATGGCGGCTCGTAGCAAGGGGTGTCAGAATACATATCCCAAACCTTGCCAGCAAAGGTGGCATCGGTCTGCTCGAAATGCCCCCACAGGCTGCTGTAAGTCTGAGTCTGATGGTTGTTGATAATATGGAAAAGCTGTGTTTTCAGGGTGCTTCCAATGCCGTAGGTGTTATTGTAATATCCGGCAGGTATGGTGCTTTCGATACCTTGCCCGCTAAGGCTTAGGTTGATAGGGCCAACACTACCGGCCTGGTGGCTAATGGTACCTTGACTGGCGCCGTTAGTTTCGGGAAAGAAGCGCACATAAATTCGTGTGGAAGTAATAGTGCCGTTGGTGGGCGCCAGGCTCAGGCTGTTGCCGAAATCTTCATGGCAATGCAGGGAAATCCGGAATGGCCCTTCCGCGCTGATCTCAAGATTTTGAGCCAGCTCGCTGCCATTTACATAATAAAACTGCACATCAGAATAATGCCCATGGTACACCCCCCGGAAATCGGGAAGCTGGCTGACGGAAACATCGAAAGTACCATCAGCCAGCAGCCTATTTGAAAATAAAGTAAGGAGGCTGACCAGAAAAAACACAGGATTGATCCGCAGGGTAGACATGGGTGGCAGTTTCAGGATGATTGGCAAATTTATGTAAAAAGGCGCAAGAAATAAAAAAAGCGGGGTGTTGCCCCGCTTTTTTATAATCATTTGATGAAAAAATTATTGTCTGATCATTTTTTTCACATGCTGTGATCCATCTTTTCCAAGCAGTTGAATAAAGTACAGTCCGCTTTTGAGTCCGGAGGTGGAAATTTCCACATCGCCCGAAAGGCCAGTGTATTCCACAATGACCTGCCCGGTGCTGGTAACCAGTCGCACTGTCTCCACCTGCTCGAGGTTGGCTACACGGATAAAATCCCTGAAGGGGTTGGGGTAAATGCTCACCCCGTCGAATTCAATTCCGGGCACGCTGGTATATATTTCGAAATCGGCCAGGCTGCGGGCGGTTACCTGAATGGTTGTCAGATACTGATTTATCAGTACGGTGAGGTTTTGTGCCTGGGTGGGAACGGGCGTGCCAATATAGTCGGCATCGAAGAAAGAAGTGCGGAACACACCGGTGCCGTTGGCTGAATTAAGGTTGTAGTTGTTTCCGGTAGCAAAATCGCCAGTGGCACCAGCAAAGGTTACGTTCTCAATCTTCACCAGTTTGGCCTGATCGTCGCTGGTAAGGCTGGCGAGGGTGCGAACTTCGGGAACAATTGGATTGTTGGTCGAAGTAGGTGCCCCGGGGTCGGCTGTGGGCACAAACTGCAGCATGCCGCTGTTGGAGGTCAATGTGCCGGTAAGGCCGGTAATGCCATCGCCAATGTTGTAGCTGGTAGTGATCACACCGTTGTTGTCGTCGATCAGAATTGCTGCACTGCTATCCTGAATGTATTTCTGTTTGCGGTGATTTTGCTGGAAAGTAATGACTGCTTCGCCTGTTAACTGGTATTTTGCACCCAGATTGGCGGAGCGAAGGGCCTGTAGGTTGGCTACCTGGGTAGCATCATCACTTACTTCTGTAATGGTCACATTGTCGAGTTGAATGTGATTCAGGGCCTCATCAGTACTGCGGAGTGAGAAGATAAATTCTGCAATGCTGGTGTTATTGGCTGCAGTAATATATTGTGTGTTTTCCTGCCATGTGTTGGAGTTTACACTTATGTAATCGTTATAGGTGGCATAACCATAACTGTCGCCGGGGCGGTCATCAAACAGTCCCGTGCGGATATCGCCCTTGCCTTTGAGCCAGAAAGTAATTTTGTATACTTTCCCGTTTTCAACGGTGGTGGATTGTGAAGTAAACCGCTGGTGGGTAGATTCCGTGCGCATCAACTTTACTGCAGAATTACCCGATTGTGGGTTTTCGGTATACTGGGTTACCGCTGCAGCAGAAAGGTTAGATTTGGAGCCATACCAACAATCAGGTAATCCGTCAGTCCAGTTCTCAAAATCACCATTGCAAATGAGTTCAAATACCGGTTCAACTTGTGTGGTAAAGGCCCAGTCGCCGCTTGCAATTGCTGGCAATGGATTGTCACCCATGTCAACAAAAGCACCTTCGTCAACAAGAACGTAATAAGCGGTTTCGAAGTCCAGGTCGTTGGTGGCTGAAAAATGAACTTCATTTCCGTCGATGGTGACCAGGGCCGAAGTAGCCTCAATACTCTGCACCAGACTATTATCAGCTCCCTTGTGAATATATATGAACTTGCCAGCAACAGGCCATAGGTCTTCATCGGCCACGATCACAAAAGTTAAGTCGGTGGCAACATCTGTGGCGTTGTTTTCCGGAACCAGTGCATAAATTTCCGGATCCTGGGTATCAATAAAGGTCACTGTTTCGCTTTCGGCAAAAAAGGCCAGGTCGCTGGCATCACTCAGCCTGAAATAGTACTCACCGTCCGCACCGTTGGGCAGGTTTTCGGTAAAAGTGCCATCAGCGGCTGTAATTCCGGGGTATTCGGCCACAGGGCTCGCCAGATCGGTTTTGTACACATAAAGGTTCAACGTGGTAATATTGGCCGAAGTCCAGGTTACAGTTACCGGGTCACCGGTTTCGTATTCTTCCCCGCCAAGGGGAGCCGTAAACACAATGCTGCGGTTTTCGTCGCTGAGGGTCACTTTGTAGTGCATGGTGGTCACTTCGTCCTCAGCTACAACGGTAACGATCACCACGTCGCCCGAAGCCAGTGGCTGGGCGGCCAGGTCGCCTTCGGCAACTTCAGTTCCGTTAAGGGTAGCCGTAAATGTTGCTGCCGGGTGGGTGGTGGCCACCACAATGCCGGCGAAGCCTGTAAAATCTGTAACAAACAGGGTGGCGCCTTCATCTGCGGCCGGGTCGTCAACCACTACGCCGCCAAGATTCAGGGCATTCATCCCGCCAAGGGTAAATGCAGAAAGGCTTGCGTCGGTGCCGATCAGATCGAAGTTGAAATCGCTCTCGAACCTGGCAGTGAGGTAGTTTCCATCTGACCTGGCGTTGGGAAGGGCTGTGAGGTGTAATGGTTCTGTGGGGATTGGCTCACCAACATAATCCACATCATAAAAGGTAGTACGGAAATTGAAGGTGGCCGTGCCATCTGTGATGGAATAAATCTGCCCGTTGGCAAAGTTTCCGCTGGGACTAACAAACTCAGCATTTTCAATGGTCACCAGGCGCGATTCGTAGGTGTCGAAGTCGCTGGCGAGCTGACTGAGTGTGACTACAACTGGCACAACCTGGTTGTTGGCGGATGTGGCCGGTCCGGGGTTTGCCAGAGGAGTAAATTGCAGCATGTTTCCGAATAAGGTCAGGGTTCCTTCCAAACCAGTAATTCCATCGTAAAGGTTGTAGCTGGTGGTAATAATTCCAGCATCATCGTCAATAAGGATGCCAGCGGTACCATCTTCAATATATTTCTGGTTTCTGAAACTCTGCTGAAAAGTAAGAATGGCTTCTCCCGAAAGGATATATGGGGTGGTTCCTGGCTGCAGTTGCCTGAGTTCGGCAATGGTTGCCACGGTAGTTGGGAAAGTATAGGTTCCGGTGGCAACAAGGCTTGGATCCAAATCATCGGCGTAAGCTCTGGCCTTGATGGTAGTGGTAGTGCTGATGGTAACCGGTCCGGTATAAATAGTGCTGCTTTCTGAAGGCTCAGTGCCATCGAGGGTATAATAAATTGAAGCATCTGCTGTAGTTGTGCTGATGCTAACATCAACCGGGCTGGTAAAAAGGCCGGGAGCCGGGCTGAATGTGGGAGTGGCAACCGCATTGCTTTCGCCCAGAGCTTCAAACCCACCTACTCTAATACGGCTGTTATTGTTAGGTTCACCAATAACTCTGATCCAAAGTTGATTGGCAGCAAAACTTTGAGTGCCCTCAGGAAAAGTGTACTCAATAATGCCGAAGGAGTCGCCTGGAATGTCATCGGGGCCAATTTCTCCAACTTCTGTCCAATTTGAACCACCATCTACACTTAGCATGATAGCTCTGACTACTTTCGGAGTATTTCTCCAGTCACGGAGATAAAATCTGAAACCGGAAACATCATTTACTGCATTCAGACTTTTAATGGTTAAATTGCCCCTGTTTCTGACAGAATAACTCGAACCATCATAAGTGACATCAGTGTCCCTGATAGAATTAATGAATTCAAAGTTCCAGCCGCTTTCTTCGTAGCCTCTGTCAGCGTAAGCGGTACCGGTTCCATTAATCCAGTTGGATTCTGTTGTAAAATTGGTGTAGAACACATAACCTTGCCCGTAACCATTGAGGGCAAGAAACAGTATTCCAACCAGGAGAGAAAGTTTTTTAAAAAAGGTAAAATTCTTCATGGTGAAAAGATTATTTATTATTTAACTGAAGGATTACATAATTATAGGAAAAACAAAGTTAACTATTCTGCAGGTTTTAAAAAAGCTGCAGGCTGCAAATCCCAATTATTGTGATTTTTTATGCCCTGAGCGTGGGTGATAGGATAGTATTGCTTCGCGCAAGTACTCGCGGTCCAGGTGGGTGTAAATTTCGGTAGTAGTGATGGATTCGTGCCCCAGCATGTCCTGCACCACACGAAGGTCGGCCCCGCGCTCCACCAAATGGGTGGCAAAGCTGTGCCTGAAAGTGTGTGGACTCACCGTTTTTTTTATGCCTGCTGCCTTGCAAAGGTTTTTTACCAGGGTAAAGATCATTACGCGGCTGAGCCGGCGCCCCATCCTGTTGAGAAATAGAATGTCTTCAAAGCTTTTTTGTGGCGGGGTTTTGTGACGGCTGCCGTATAGATACAGTCTGATGTGCTTCAGGGCTTCGCTGCCAATGGGCACCAATCGTTGTTTATTACCTTTTCCGGTTACCAGCAAAAAATCTTCTCTGAAATTTATGTCGCTGATCTTCAGGTTTATAAGCTCTGAGACCCTGAGCCCAGAGCCATAAAGTGTTTCAATAATGGCTTTGTTGCGGGTGCCTTCAGGTTTACTCAGGTCAATGGCTGCAAGGATGCGGTCAATCTCGCCTAAGCTAAGTACCTCGGGCAGCTTGCGCTGCAGTCGAGGCGTTTCGAGGGTAGTGGCGGGGTTGCGGTTAATGGCATCTTCCAACAGCAGATATTTGAAAAAAGCCCGGATACCCGAAACGATACGGGCCTGACTGCGGCTGCTTCCCTTGTGGCTTCCAACCCAGCCCATAAATTCATCCAAATGGCTCTGGGTGACGTTGGAAGGCTGAAGGCTGCCATACTGGGTTTCGATAAACTCAATGAGCTTGTCGAGATCGCTGAGGTAGGCCGTTACCGTATTCTCCGATAGCGAGCGCTCCAGCTGCAGGTAAGTCTCAAATCCCTTTTTCCATGCATTCCAGTTCATGCTCGCAATTTATTGCTAATTTTGACGCCAGAGAATTGTTAAGGAATAATTTTTTGTTATTTAATGTCATCAGAGACTTTTTTTTCCATTTTTCCCGGAATATTTATCAACCCTGGCCGCACCTGGGAAGTGATCAGAGACCTTGAATTGAAGCCTATACGTTTTTTCCTTTTTTTCGGCCTTCCGTTTATTTTCTTGGGTGCCCTGGGACGATCACTTACCGACCAGAGCCAGGATTTATATGTAAACAGCTCTTTTGGTGCCTTGCTTTTTGTGCACCTGTTTGCCAATTTTATGGTGTTGCTGGTAGGACCCTGGATGGTTGCACGCATGGCCGGAACTTATGGTATTAATCCCGGGTTTAATCACTCCATGCGACTGGCTGTTACAGCCTATATTCCATTTTTGCTTTCACAAATAGTAACCGCCATTGCCGCCGCACTGACCTTTTTTCCCATCGCCGCCCTGATCTATTCACTGTTTCTTTACTGGCATGGTGCTCCGGTGGTGCTTGGCATTCCTGTTAACCGCCTTACAGGTTTTACCCTGTTGTCATTCTTCATTTTTCTGGGTCTGGGCTTCATTGGCCTCTATTTGCTCAGAATGATTATTTTTACACCCGTTAGTCCAATTTGAACATTCAAAACCTATTTCAGTAATGATCGATAAAGTCCGCCCCAGGCTGATTTATATTCTTGCAGCACTTAGCCTGGTGGTAATCCTTGTTTTCAGTATTTTGTATTATCTGCGTTCAAAAAGCCATCTTGATGAAGAAGAAATAGCGGTTGCCGAGCCCGAAATGGTGTTTGATGAGTATGGCTTTGAGGAAGGCCACTATTGGGTTCAGAGTGAGGTAGTCAGGTCAGGACAAACCCTTTCGCACATACTCGCTACTTTTAATCTGTCGCCCATTACCATTCACACCATTGTCGACCGCATGCAGGAGGTGTTTAACCCCCGCCGCATAAGGGCCGGGCAGACCTACCATGGATACTATGCACCCGGAGGCCCCGATTCGCTGCAGTATTTTGTGTACGAGATTTCAATGCTCGAATACCTGAAGATTGGGTTTGGCGATTCCCTTTCAGTAGAGCGGGGCGAAAAGGAGGTCACCACGCTCTCGAGAACGGCATCGGGTGTAATCTCATCCTCACTCTGGAGCACCCTAACTGCCAACCAACTGAGTCCGGAGCTTGCCATTCGCCTTTCGGAAGTGCTGGCCTGGGAAGTGGATTTTTACCGCATTCAGAAGGGTGACCGTTTCAAGGTGGTTTACCAGGAAAGTTATGTGGGCGATAAACCTGTTGGAATCCCAAATATTGATGCAGTATATTTTGTGCATCAGGGCCGCGAAATTCATGGCTTTCATTTTGAGGCCGACACCATCAGCGGTTTTTTTAATCCCCAGGGAGAAAACCTTCGTAAAGTGTTTCTAAAAGCGCCTCTGGAGTTTGGACGTATTACCAGCCGCTTTTCGCACAGCCGCCTGCATCCAATTCTCAACCACCGCCGCCCCCACTATGGCACTGACTATGCCGCACCGCACGGCACCCCAATTCTTGCGGTGGGCGACGGGGTAGTTACCGAAACAGCCTACAATTCGGGCAATGGCAATTATGTCAGGATTCGACACAACTCGGTTTATGAAACCCAGTATCTGCACATGTCGCGCTTTGGTGCCGGCATAAGGCCAGGGACCAGGGTTACACAGGGGCAAGTGATCGGTTATGTGGGTGCCACAGGCTTGGCTACAGGCCCACACGTGTGCTTCCGATTCTGGAAAAACGGACAACAGGTTGACCACCTGCGCGAGGAATTTCCTTCGGCCGACCCCTTGCACCCCGATTATCATGAACAGTTTTTTCAGATTCGCGACCACTTTACCAAGGAACTGGAAGCAATTCAGTTTACGGAAGAAGTTCCTGTATAACAGCTTGTTATTGGCTTCTTTTTTTCTATTTGGGACTAATGCTCTATGGCTTCCCTGACACGAAGCAGTTTTTCAAGGAGACCTTCCAGCTTATCCAGACTTAACATATTGGCACCGTCCGACTTGGCATTCTTAGGGTCGGGGTGGGTTTCAATAAAAAGCCCATCGGCACCTGCGGCAATGCCTGCCCGGGCCATGGTATCAATCAGGTGGGGGAGTCCGCCGGTTACGCCGCTCGACTGGTTTGGCTGCTGCAACGAATGCGTTACATCGAGTACTACCGGTACCCCAAGTTCCTGCATAATGGGAATGCCCCTGAAGTCGACCACCAGGTCGCCATAACCGAAGGTGGTTCCACGTTCTGTAACAATGATGCGATGATTTCCGGTTGACTGTATTTTTTCTACGGCATATTCCATGGCCGAAGGGGAGAGAAACTGCCCTTTTTTAATGTTTACAATCTTGCCTGTTTTGCCGGCTGCTACCAGTAAATCAGTTTGCCTGCAAAGGAAGGCCGGAATCTGAAGCACATCCACGTGACGGGCTGCCATATAGGCCTCTTCGTTGGTATGAATATCGGTCACCACCGGAATATTTAGCTCCTTGCCAATTTGCTCCAGCATATTCAGGGCTATGGTGTCGCCAATGCCGGTAAAACTCTCCAACTTTGAACGGTTGGCTTTTTTGTAAGAAGCCTTGAAAATGTAAGGGATCTGCAGTTTTTTTGTTATTTCGGCAACCTTTCGGGCTATCTCAAAGCCCATTTCCTGGTTTTCGAGCACGCAGGGCCCAGCCATCAGAAAGAAGGGTTTCCCCTCGAGCGATGCCCTGTTAACAATGGTTTCCAGTACAGCATTCATAGCCGGATCGATTTTTAAAAGTTTATTTGAAATGAATGGCCAGCCAAATGCAGGCCGGCGTTTTGCTGGTATAGGCCACGCGGTGCTTCAGGCGGGCTGGCAAAAAGATATAGTCGCCGGGGCCCAGGTGGAGCATCTCGCCTTTTTCAAATTCCAGGCTTGCCTTACCCTGAAGCAGCACCACCCATTCGTTGTCGTCCTGATCGTACCAAATGTCGGGTGGGGTAACCTGCCCTTTGCTCACAATGCGTTCAATGCGCAGGTTCTGATCGCTGCACAGGGTTTCGAAAAACTCCTGATCGGTCAGGAAGGGCACCTGCCCAAGCGAAAGGATGTTTTTTGCCTGCATATCAATAGGTGTTGGTTTTTCTACAGAATATCCTCTAACAGCCCCTTGCCCTGGCGAAGCACCTCGAGCTCATCGTGGGTGCAGTCGATCACCGTAGAGGCTTCGTTGTCGCCAAAACCCCCGTCAACAACCATATCCACCAGGTCCTTGTATTTTTCGTAGATCAGTTCCGGATCCGTAGTGTATTCCAGAATTTCATCCTCATCATACACCGAAGTGGAAATAATTGGGTTGCCCAGCTCCCTTACAATTTCGCGGGCTATGCTGTTGTCGGGCACACGGATACCCACCGTCTTTTTTCGGCTCTGGAAAATACGGGGTACCTGGTTGTTGGCATTCAGAATGAATGTGAAAGGCCCGGGCAAGGCTTTTTTCATGGCCTTGTAAACGCTGGTACTGAAAGGCCTGGTAAAGTCAGAGATATGGCTCAGGTCCTGGCAGATAAGCGAAAAGTTGGCCTTGTCGGCTTTTATTCCCTTGATCTGGGCCACCCGCTCCACTGCCTTTGACTGATATATGTCGCAGCCAATGGCATACACCGTGTCGGTAGGGTAGATGATCACCCCGCCGCTTCGCAAACAGCCGGCAACCAGTTGTATGTACCTTGAGTTTGGATTCTCAGGATAAATTCGTAACAGCATAAAAAGTAAATTAAAAAACTGCAATAAATATACGCATTTTTAACAGTTGTATGGTGCTGTTGGTGTTTTCTTGAGGGGGAAAGGCAGAAAACGGGGTCAGTACTTTTAAGAGGTTTGTAAAGAAAAGCATACTTTTGAACAACCTGATGGTTGTTTGGTTAATTGTGTAAATCTTTTTAAAATAACATTATCGTTTTGAAATCATTAAAAAAAGTTACCATTATATCCAATCTGGAAACAGCGCCAGGCGCCTTTGTGCTGTCGTTTCCGCGCAGTTTCGATTTTGTACCCGGCCAGGTGATTGGCATTGCTATGGATCCGGATGATAAGCCCCGCTTATATAGTATTGCCAGCGGTAATAAGGAAGATGTGGTTCGCATTCTCTACACCGTAAAACCCGAAGGAAAGCTTACCCCTGATATGGCCCGTTTGCAGGCTGGAGATATCATTTATGTGTCTGAGCCTTTTGGTGGATTTATATGCGACGAGCAGGAAGCCGTATGGGTTGCCACGGGCACCGGCATTGCTCCTTTCTCAAGCATGTTTTACTCCGGTCTGGCCAAAAACAAAACCCTCATTCAAGGCAACCGCTTTGCCAGCGGCCTGTATTTTCGTGAAGACTTTGAAAAAGAAATGGGCCAGCGCTATGTGCCCTCTTGTACCCGCGAAGAAGTGCATGGCATTTACCATGGCCGGGTGCTTAAATATCTTTCAGAAAATAAAGACCTCGATCCCAGCCTTAAATACTACCTGTGCGGCAGCGCCGAAATGGTGGTGGATGTGCGTGACCTGCTCATTGAGCGTGGCGTGCCATTTGAAAATGTGGTGGCAGAGATTTTCTTTTAATTTTGGAGAATAATTAATGCCAGGGCGGATAAGCAGTTTTGCCTGCCTGATTCTGTAATTCAATAAAAATACTGCCATGGAGGAAAAACGTGAAGCCCTTTTCGGAAAAACCCTCAGCCAGCTCGAAACGGTCGTTAAGGAGCTTGAGTTGCCCCGTTTTACCGCCACACAGATTGCCGACTGGCTCTACAAAAAGGATGTTACCAGCATTGAAGAAATGAGCAACCTTTCAAAAGGAGCTCGCGAGAAGCTTGCCGCTCGGTTCGACTTTGGCCTTTCTGATCCTGTAAAAGTCCAAACCTCGGTAGATGGAACCAAAAAGTACCTTTTCAGGGCCCAAAATGGGAAATTTATTGAGGCGGCATACATGCCTGAGCGGAACCGTCATACCCTTTGTGTTTCTTCACAGGTGGGCTGCAAAATGGGGTGCCTGTTCTGCTTCACTGCCAAGCAGGGCTTCCAGGGAAACCTCAGCACCGGCGAAATTCTGAACCAGATCCGCAGCCTGCCCGAAAGGCATTTGCTGACCAATATCGTGTATATGGGCATGGGCGAGCCTTTCGACAATATGGATGGGGTGATGCCAAGCCTGGCGATTCTTTCGTCCGCCTATGGGTTCGGGATGAGCCCGCGTCGCATTACCGTTTCTACCATTGGAATTATCCCGGCCATGAAAGCCTTCCTTGAGCAAAGCAATTGCCACCTTGCCGTTAGCCTGCATTCGCCATTCGAAGAGGAGCGCCGCCGCCTGATGCCCATTGAGCATGTGTATTCTCTCACACAGGTACTGGAAGCCATTCGCAGTTTCCCTCTCGGAAATCAACGCCGCATTTCTTTCGAATATATTGTTTTCAAAGACCTCAACCACAGTCCACGTCATGTAAACGAACTGGCCCGCATACTCAACGGCATTCGCTGCCGCATCAACCTCTTGAGGTTTCATCCCGTGCCGGGAACCCCGCTACAGGCACCCGACGATGCCACTCTTGAAACGTTTAAAACGGCGCTCGAAAACAAGGGTATTGTTACCACCATTCGCAAGTCGCGCGGGCAGGACATTTATGCCGCCTGCGGCTTGCTTTCAACAAAGGAACAGCAAGCGGGATAAACGGAAAATGCTATCTTTGCGGTCAATAAAATTCTGTTGACCTGTGCCTTCTCGTTTCTTCCTCCCCCTGAGCTTTTCAATCTTGCTGATGCTGGCATCCGCTGCGGTTTTTTCGCAAAGCCAGCCACTAAACTTTGCCTTCAGGCAGAAAGTGGAATTTGTGCCCAGCCCCAGCGCTGAGCAAAGAATCACCAACGATCTGTTGCAGCACCTTGCCGATGGCAGCGGGCGCTTGCGCTCCATGGTCTCCTATCAAATTGAAGGAGGGCTTCAGCTTTGCTGGCAGCAGGGCACCAATGGGCGGCAAAAAGCCATTGTGGTGCTGGAGAGACTGAAAGTGAACGGCAATTTGCACTATCGCGACTTTAGCCTTGAAAAGGTGCTTTACCCTGATTTGCTGAGTTTTGAAATAACGGTTAAAACGGCCGATGGGCGTGTGGTTTTCTCTGAGTCGCCAACACAGCTGCAAGTCAGCGCAGCAGGTGTCGAGGTCTTTGCTTTCGAAACCAGCCGCGTCAACGGCAACGGCAACGGTCTTCAGGCAAGTATCAGCCAAATTCGTTTTTCATACAGCCAAGTCACCTACCAGCGTCTCGACCAGTGGTTCGGCTTTCTCGAACAATATTACGCCGCCGCAATAAGGCTGCAAGAGATTCAAAACGACCTTGATAAACATGATTTTTCTGAGCCTTCCACGCTCATTCTCGATGAGTTTGCCCTTTGTGAGGCAGAACGTCGTATGGCCCTGATGAGCCGGCAAGGATTTCTAACAGGTCTTGATGCCGCAGCAGGCGACCCGGAAGGAGTCTTTTTGCGCTACGGACAGCTGCTAAATCGAATTGCATTACTGCGTAACACCTTTAACAGCCGCATGGCTGTGGCCGACAGCCTGCTATGGGTTTCTGGCAAGGATTGGCTCAGTAAAGGCAATGCGGCAACGGCCCGCGACCGTTTTGAAAACGCCTTGGTGTTAAATCCCTTTTACGTGCCTGCGCATTTGGCCCTGGCTGAACTCGACTTTCAACAAGGGAAAAAGGAACTTTCGGCTCAAAGGCTGGGTGAGGTTTTTTCAAAAATGTTCCCTTCCGGGGAATGGCGCAACCAGGCCTTGGTGCTTACTGACACGGTTGCGGCCCGCTTTTTTACAGAAGCATTCAACCTCAACCGCGAAGGCCGTTTCAAGGAATGCCTCGACATGCTTGCACCCCTCGAGGAATTTTGCCAGAAAACGGAAGGTTTTATAGAATGTCCGCCTGAGCTGGCTTTCAGGCTCAACCAAGCCCACTTGGGAATGTACCGCTCTTTTCTGGTTGTGGCAGGGCGCTCGCTGCGCAACGACAACCTGCGCTTGTGCCGCATTTATACCGCCAGCGCCATCGATTATCAGCGCAGCAACACCCGTTTCATTGAAAATGCATCGGAAGCTTTTGATGTGTTGCAGCAGGCTATTAATCGCCACATAGAAATGGCCGCTCAATATTTCTCTGATCAGGAATATTTGCGGGCCTCCGAAAGCTATGGTTCAGCCATGGAGCTCTGTGGTCAGTACAGTGAGCTGTATTGTCCGGCCAACCTTGAGCGGCGTCAACTGCTTGCCTTAGAAATGCACGACCGCCGTGGAGCGCAAGTTTCTGCTCCTGCTGTTTACGCCGCAGATGACCCGCCAATGCTGCTTCCACTAATGGGGCAGGCCCGCGAAGAACTCCTTGAAAAGCTACAGTCAGGGCAGCTTATGGCCTGGGCCGGAAACCTGGAGGGCGCCCGTGAAATTCAGGCCGAAGCCAACGCCGTCAGCCAGCGCTTCAGACTGAGCGCCGATCCGGCAATTGCCAAGGAGTTTCTTAAGCTAAACAACCAGATTCATGACAAAGAATGCGAAATGGCCAGGCGAGAAATTGCTGTCCAACTCAGCCGCGGTATGGCATACAGGCAATATAACGAGTGGCGGCTGGCCGCCCAAGCAGGCGAAAAGATTACAGAACTGCTTGCAGCCCATGCTGAATGCCCACTGCAAGCCTCCGACAGTTTGGCTTTGCTAACGGGTCTCAAGCCAGCAACGGCATATCTTGACCTATTGGAGGAAGCCCGGCGCGAATATCGTCAATCAGAGCCCGGACAATACCAGGAGGCCCTGGAGAAATACCACCAGTCCGAAAGTTTTTTTAAAAGTCAACAGCTATTTGATCTTGGTCTTAGTCACCAGCCAATGGCCGATTTTATTTCCAGTTCGGGCAAAGTTGAGTTTGTAAAAGCCGGAATTGCCTTTATGGTAACCAACCCGGAACATTATGCCGACGATGTGATAAAATTGCTGAGAGTGCTTAAAGATGCCGGCCTGTCGCGCAACGAAACCCGTTCCTTGCAGGATCTTGCAGGACGAAAACTAGCCGTTTACTTTCGTTCTAAAAACCCCGGGCAGAAGGTTGAACCCCTTGTACATAGGATCACCGGACGCGATCCATGGTTTCGTTTATTTGACCAGGCTTTCGTGCGCTATTGGAACAGCTATTAAGAATAAAAAATGAAAATTTAGTTTCTTATTTTAACTACTGCTACATCCTACCATTATCTGCTTTCACTAACTGCTGTTCCATTTTTCTTAATAACCCTTCCTTGATAGTAGGCTCCGATAACCATTGCGCCGGTTATAAAAACAATGTTCTTAATAATGTACTGTCCTTCGAGGCTGGGTACCAATGGCACCATGTGAAAAGTTTCTTCGGGGAAAATAAACAGGGGGGTAATGGTGCCGGCCATTTGCAGATATAGCAACACTATGGTGGCCCGTAAAAATTTTCCGGTAAGGAATCCCAGCCCGATGAGCACCTCCCAGGCGGCCAGCAAAGGCATGGAAACCGGATGGCTTACAATACCAAAGGTAACTACCTCGATGGTGCGGGTGGCAATGTCTTCGGCCGAACTTATGCCGGGGAAGAATTTCTGAAATCCAAACCAAAAGAAAATGATCCCTATGCTGATACGCAGGAGTTTTACACCGTTTAGGGCCATCCAGTCGTAAATGTTCGATTCAATAGATTCTATGTTTTTTAGAAAATTCATGGGTCCTTATTTTTAGATTTTAGTGAAGAAATTTTTCTTTAATAACAAATCAAAACCGGCTTTTGTTTTTGGGTGGTGCCGTATTTCGAAATTTATAAAAGTCTTAAATTATATTTATTTGATTTTAACAAAATAAAAAACCAGCCTCGATATTAGGACTGGTTTTTTAAAATAATGCAGAATTAATTCTTTTATTCATCCGGATGAGTTTCTCTGTGGGCATCGAGGGCCAGCACCTGGTAAAGGTCGGTGCGACGGTCGTTCCAGTTGGTAACAGTACCACGGTTGCGGTGGCGTTTGAGCAGCTCCAGGTCAATATCGTTTATGATCACTGTTTCCACATTTGGGGTGCATTCGCCAGCAATGGCATCGCGTGCAAACGAGAAGTCTGAAGGGGTAAAGATACCCGACTGGGCGTATTGTATATCCATATTGTCGACCTGCGGCAGGTTGCCCACGGTGCCGGCAATGGCCACGAAAATCTGGTTTTCAACGCAACGGGCCTGGGCGCAATATCTTACGCGCAGGTAGCCCTGGCGGTCGTCGGTGCAGAAGGGCACAAAGATGATGCGGGCCCCTCGTTCCACGGCAATTCGTGCCAGCTCAGGAAACTCCATGTCGTAGCAAATTAGAATGGCCACTTTGCCCTTGTCGGTGTCGAACACTTCGAGGGCATTGCCCGGCTGCACACCCCACCACTTTTTCTCGCTGGGGGTGATGTGCAGCTTGTATTGCTTGCCAATTTCGCCGTCACGTTTAAAGAGATAAGCAATATTATAGAGGTTGTCGCCTTCGGGTGTGAAGTGAGAACCTGCAACAATGTTGATGTTGTATTTTATTGCCAGCTCACTGAAAAGTTCGAGGTACTGCTGGGTAAACTCTCCAATCTTGCGGGCGGCAGTGCCGGGGTTCTCTTTCGGAAAAAGCGATAGCAGCTGCAGGGTGAAAATCTCGGGAAAGAGCACAAAGTCGCTTTTATAGCCCGAGGCTACATCTACAAAATACTCACATTGGGTGGCAAACTCGTTGAAACCCCTAATGGGACGCATCTGGTATTGTACTACGCATATGCGCACAGGCGAGGCGGCCAGGAACTTGCGCTCTTTTTCTTCCTTGTATTCAAAATTGGTCCACTCCAGATAGGTGGCAAAATTCGACGATTCGCGGTCGTCATCGAGGTATTCCTTCATGATCTTTTTGAGCGAGAAGCCATTGGAGAGCTGGGGGGTAAGTACCGGATCGAAGATGGCACGGCTGGTAACCCTGTCAACATACTGGCTGATGCTCAGCTCGCTGCGGTGTGCCCTGTATCCGGGCAGGCGGCCACCTACCACGATACGGCGAAGATTCATCTGCCGGCAAAGTTCCTTACGTGCTTCGTAAAGGCGGGTGGCCAGCTTCATGCCGCGAAAGTCGGGGTGCACCATCATTTCCATCCCGTAAAGGGTGTCGCCTTCAGGGTCGTGGGTGCCGATGTTGCCGTAATCGCAAATCTCGTCCCATGTCATATTCATGTCGAAATCGCCTGAGTCGATGATCAGGCTTGAACTCGAAGCAACCATGCGGTCGTCGATTTCTATTACGATTTGCCCTTCGGGGAAGCGCTCAATCTGGTGTTCGACATTTTCGCGCGACCAGACCTTCATCCCCGGGAAGGAGATTTTTTGCATGGCGACGAGCTGTTCGAAATCTTCCAGCCTCAGGTTGCGGACCTTTAGCCTGTATTCAAATTCATGAAGATCGATTTTTTCCATAATACATTAATAAGAATCGCGTATGTCGATAATGCCGCCGTTGCTGAATTCGTCGGAGAATAGGAGTTTTGCCAGGTGTTTTCCAGCCACCTGGGGCGGCACCAGCTGCCCGCTTTCTTTCAGTTCCACAAATTTCTGTCGGTGAATAAACTGCTCATCGGAGGTTCCCCTGATGGTGGTTTGCATTTCGGTGTCGATAATACCCGGGGCTACGGCCATGATCTCAACGGGGTAGTCGAGGTCTTGCTGCTCAGTTCCTACGCACTGTGTAAACATGTCGATACCTGCTTTGCCTGTGCAGTAGCTGCTCCAGCCGTGGTAGGGGTTTTTAGCGGCGCCCGACGAAATGTTGATGACCCGCTTTTCCATCTTCCAACCATTGGTGTATTTGATAAAGCCGGCGGTAAGGAGCATGGGCGAAATGAGGTTAATTCGCAAATGCTGCTCCACCTCATCGGCAGGGCAGTCTTCGGTGCGGCCCACCGGGTTTATCACCCCTGCGTTGTTTATCAGGTAAACTCCGCTGGCCCTGTCGAGGGGTATGTGTTCAAACACCAGGCGGGCCAGTTCGGGCACGTCGTGTGTCATGGCAAAGTCGAACGAAATAAAGGTAATGGGACAGTTCTTTGCGGCGGCCAGCTTTTCAAGTTTCTCGCTTTTGCTGCGCGAGATGCAGATCAAATGGTGCGATTCGTGCATCAACTCCAGGGCAATGCCTTCGCCTAGGCCCTTGCTGGCTCCGGTTATTATAATGTAGTTCATGTGGTTTAATTTTATTCGTTTTCTTTTATTTTTCCTATTGATCTGATGGAGCCTGTGTTGGGATAAAACTCAACCTCGGAGTCGGTAGCAGGCAGGGTGGTGATAACCCCAAACTGGTTGATGAGCATGCGGGCATTGGCTCTTACAACATTGCCGGTGCGAATTATTACGTTGGCATGTTCGGGGATGCGGTAATAAAAGCCGTTGAGGGGGCTTTCCGGGTCGGTGTTGCGGTTAATAAAGGTGCCTAGCTGGCGGGTGGTTTCATTGCGTTCGGTGGATATGGTAATGGGGGTGCCATCACGGCGGCCTGCCGGCAAAACGCCTTCGCGTTCGCTAAACTGAAACAGCGAATGGGCTGTGGCGCTCAAATCGGGGTCAGGAATATAGGTGAAGCGGTAATGAATCTGGCTTGTGCTCTTTAGTCCCCGGAAAAGCTGCAGGTAGTCCTCTTCCAGCTGACCCATTTCGGTGTACATATACTCCAGGGCCTCTTTAGAATAGGCAATTTCGGCAAAGCCATTAATAATGTCAAAGCGCTTGTCGCGAATTTTCAGGATAAAATCGGCCACTTCTTTTGCCCTCACCTCGGGGCTTTTCTCTACCATGCTGCGGCGAAGGGTTTGGCGCTCTACTGTGAGGGTGTCGACTCTTACCCGCTCCAAAATGGTGTCAATTCGCTCCTGTAAATTGGTGTCGATAAAATAGTTAAAAGTGGCATCAGAGCCAAAATAGCCGTATTCGCGCGTTTCGCTAATGCCTTTTAGAAACTCATCATTGTTAAAAGGCCGGTTGATACTCTGAATCAGCCCCGACTCGCTGAGCGAGATAAACAAAGGATGATTTTCGTCGGTTTTAGGCAACTCCACAAAATAAAATTGGGAGGGATCGGGCTCGGCATAGGTACTAATGTTAATTTCGGAAATTTCATAGCTGGTCGATGGCTGTCGGATCACATTCTGCAGACCCAGGTATTTGCCGGCAAATTCGGCGTAGGGGCCGGGCACCTGCTGGGTGCGCAACACTGTTACATCAACCGTCACTACCGTGCGCGGCAGCACATAAAACATTCCTTGGGTACCAGGTTTTACATCCATGCTCCTCACATGGGTCACCGTTAAGGGTTTCTGGCTCTGGCAGGCAGGCGCAAGCATGGCAAAAATCAGGAGTGCTGGAAAAAGTATCTTTTTCATGGGTTGTGTCGGTTTTTAAAATTTCCTTAATAACTATCAAAATTAGGAAAAATTATGGGAGTTTATTTTTCTAAATTTGCTTATGAATAACAAAGCAAGTTGCTATAGATAGAAGATCAGTGCCTTACAAAATTCATAATGGTTGGTGACCGGATGCTTGAGCGACGATTCTCTTTTTAGATAGAATAAATCCTCAAACAATAACTTTTTTACCTTTTCGGGATCAGGGAATAATAATCCTCTACTGTTCCGTTGTTCAGGCAGGTCTCAATGATATTATGTCCTAAAGGTGCCAGTTCGAGGGTCCGAAACTTTTCCAGCTCTTTTTTGAAAAATTCAGTAAGGATTTGGCCCCCCTTGTCATAGCCTTCAAATCCCACTTCATGCTGTTTGTAGGTTTTCAAAAAACGCGAAGGGATCTTTGACCCTTCAATGGTAAGAAATTCCAGTTCGTATCCAAGCAGGTGGCAGCGAGCCTGCGAAATTTGATCGGCCCTGAACTTTGAATTGCCCCTGCGGGTGAGGTATTCCCTCATTAACAGTTGCGGTCTGAAACCAACCTTCCATGCGCCTATATACTGATTTGGCGTTAACACATACCGGGTTTCTGTTTTTGCCGCAATTTGTTCAAGCAACAAGTTGGCATGGTGAACCATAGTACCGGTTGCAAAGGGCCAGTATGACCCAACACCCTCACTTTCCATTCCGGCATTTTTGCTGGTAACGATACTTGGGTTGGCATGCCCCCTGGGCGAAACCAGCCGCCAGAGCCAGGCAAGTGCAGGTGGCAACAGGTGAAACAAGCCCAGGATACCGTAGCTGGGCTCTTGAGCCGTGCATGGAGGCGTGCGGACTCCAAAGCTTCTTACGTCAATATGGACAGGGACCTTCAAAACGCCCTCAAACATTTCGCGGGGAACAATGACCCTGGGATTTGGACAGGGTTTTCCGGGCGCGTCTTCAATATGATTCCAAACAAGAGCTGTGCCTCCAGGGTTGGTATTGATATTTAAAAACAACAATGGTTGTTTTGAATTAATGGTGATTTTTTCCAGCACCGGATCAAAACCATAACCAGTAATATTGTCGGTTCGGATAAACCAGGCGTTTTCGGCATCGATTAGGCGAAGGCGCTTACTCTTGGTTTGCAGGTCGGGATGCACCAGTGCCATGTCGTCGCAAATGGGGTTGGTTTTGCAAAACTGGGGAATGGTAATTGAACGTTTTTCCCCGGTAAAAGAATTTACTCCGATTAATACCTCGCCAGTTACTTCCCTTACAATATGCTGCAGCATTTCGCTCTTTCCACCCCCGCTGGCACCTTCATGCATGAATCGGGTAATATTGTCGTAAGCGCTTATTGACTCAACGGCAGAACAGTGCGTCGTTATCCATCCTTCTTTTTCGCCAATATTGAGCAATACGCCATATATGCCTTTTTTGGCACTGGGGCCAGGGTAAAGGTTATACGAGAAAATTTCATAAACCTTGTCGAGGCGATTATGCACAACGGTTTGCTTTCCATCAAAAAAAGTATGCCTGAAGGGTGGGGCCACATATACAACTGTTGAGATAAAACAAGTTGGGATTTCACTCACGGCAACGATTTTCTGCAGCATTGCCAGCCCCATTGCAAAGAAAGCTGCATTGGAAGGTGCTATGGCCATGCCGTAAGGGCCATTTTCCATAGTGCCTATCCTGAAAAAAAATATGGCGAGGTCCTGTTCCTGCAACCAGTCAAGGGTTTGCTTACGCAAATCATCAAACGGCATCCCAAAACGTTCGGTAAATAATTCCTTGTCGGTGGGTTTGTCATCGGCTATTACCATGGTGTCAGGGTCACGCCGGCGCATGTAAGGTTCTGTGTAGTTGGCTGAAATCCCATTAGATACTTTGTGCACAATGGCTTCGGTAATAGTGCCCTTGCTCGGAATATCATATTTTACCTCGAACGTGAGGTTGTCCTTTGCGCCAAGGCTTGCTTCGGCCAGCGCCTCATATGTTTCAAAAAGTTGAACTTTCCCACGGCAATGGTTAATAAGGTGTTCGGCAGCTTCAGAAATGGAGAATTTATAATTCGCAATAGTCTTCATGTCATTAGTTTTGGGTAGAACGTCACAGAAGATTTGGGAGGATTCGTGTTCCTGTTAAAGGTAGTTTAATCTAGCCTGTTGTTTTAAAGCAGCAAAAATACTAATAAGGACCTTAAACAGAAACTAAACAGTCGTACAATATCAAAAAGGTGAAAGATTTTATGGCCCTGTTAGTTTTTGGGGCAGGCAAATCTTTGACAAAGAATTGAATTTGCTTATTTTTGTTTAAACCTAAAACATAATCCCATGCTTAGCGAGAAAGATATTCAGCAGTTAAAGGAAAAAGGGATCAGCCCCGGGCAACTTCAAGTGCAGCTCGATCATTTCAAAAAGGGCTTTCCGCCCGTAAAGTTGCAACGTCCTGCAACATCTGGCGACGGCATTATTTGTTATGAAAGGTCAAAGGCACAGGAGCTGGCCGATTTTTTCACCCAATCCGCTTCTGCGAAAAAAGTATTGAAGTTTGTGCCAGCCAGCGGTGCTGCCACCCGCATGTTTAAGGACCTTTTCAGCTGGCGCGAGAAACTTAAGGGCGGCGTGCTGCCCGAGGAACTGATGGAGAAGGACCCCGCCGCCAAACAGTTTTTTACCGAACTCAAGAGCTTTGCCTTCTGGGATGAGCTTTCGCTGATTATGCACCGCGATTGTGTGGATGCCGACCATATGCTGGCCGACGGCCATTTCCTGACCCTGCTCGATTACATCCTTTTTGAGTATGGGCTCGACTATGCCTCCATGCCCAAGGGCCTGCTGCTGTTTCACACCTATGGGCATACCTCGCGCACGCCAGTGGAGGAACACCTGGTTGAAGGGGCTGACCATGCCCGCGCTGCCGATGGCGGGGTGCATATCCACTTCACTGTTTCGCCCGAGCACCGCAGCAAGTTCGAAAGCCTGGTTGAAAAAAAAGCGCCCCTGTATGAGAAAGAGTTTGGCGTAAAATATCATATCTCGTTTTCAGTTCAGAAGCCCTCTACCGACACATTGGCCGTCGACCTGGCCAACGACCCTTTCCGCGAAAGCGATGGAAGCCTCCTTTTCAGACCTGCAGGTCACGGCGCCCTCATTGAGAATCTTAACGACCTTGACGTTGACCTGGTGTTCGTAAAAAACATTGACAATGTGGTGCCCGACCACCTCAAGGCCGAGACATTTCTATATAAAAAGGTGCTTGGTGGTCTGCTGCTGCAGTTGCAGGCTCAGGTGTTCGGTTGGCTCAATATGCTCGAAAACGGCACCTTTGATGATGAGACCTGCAGCCGTGTGTTCGATTTCGCTGTGAAGCAGCTTAATCTCGATCCCGATGCCGTGCATGGTAACAGTGAGGAGTGTCGGAAACAACTTTTTGCTTTCCTGAACCGTCCAATCAGGGTGTGTGGTATGGTAAAGAACCAGGGCGAACCGGGTGGTGGCCCCTTCTGGATCACCGGCCCGAAAACCGGACGCAACTCTCTGCAGATTGTGGAGTCATCGCAAATTGATCTGAAAGATCCAGCCCAGGAAACCATCTTTAAAAGTTCTACGCACTTTAACCCTGTGGACCTGGTTTGTGCACTGAAAGACTATAAGGGAAGGAAATTTGATCTTCCTGGCTATGTCGATCCCGAAACCGGATTTATCAGTCAGAAGTCAAAAGATGGAAAAGAATTGAAAGCACTGGAGCTGCCGGGCCTTTGGAATGGAGCCATGGCTAACTGGATTACACTTTTTGTGGAAGTGCCACTGATTACCTTTAACCCGGTAAAAGTTGTAAACGATTTGCTTCGACCAGAGCACCGTTAATTGCTGCTGCTGGCTTCGCGCTGCATGTCGTGGCGGATAATCTCGTCGACCTGCTCAACGGTGATTCGCTTGGCAATGATTTTCTTGTCCTTATCGAGCAGGAAAATCATGGGTGTGGCATATAAGTCGTATTTTTCGCGGAAGCCCGAACGGTTGGCAGGGTCGTTTACGTTTATCCATCCGTTGAGGCGGTAGCTTTCTACTGCCCTTAGCCAGTCTTCTGCATCAGCTTCGGTATTTACGGCAAAAACCTCCATGCCTTCAGACTTGAGGCGCTCCGCGAGAGTGCGCAGCTCGGGGGTTACCCGCTTGCAATGGCTGCATTCCGAATCCCAGAAGTATAGTACCGTGTATTTGGCGTTTACGGCATGCAATGCCAGCCTGCTTTGGTCGGGCCTGAACATATTAATGTCGGGCGCTACCTTGCCAAGGAGCAAGGGCTTTAGCTTCATCGCTCGTTCGCTGATGCGCTTCAGGTTTTCTGGCTCTACCCAATGTGCCTCGCCACTCATGTAGTAGCGTTCTATCATATGCACAAATACGGCGTCGTGGCCCATGATTTGCGAGCGCTCAAAATGGTTGGTGATAAACCAAATGGTGTATTTAAACACTTCATCGTTGGCTCTAGACAACTCCACAATGCGGTCGGCTTCGGCAATAACGCTGTCGGGAATCTGCACCACTACATTGGTGAAGTATGTTCTGAGTTTGTTGTGAAAAACCGGGGTGCGCAGCAATCGGTCGTCAGAAAAGTCGATGTTTTCCCAGAATTTCTTTTTGTAAAGGTGATAAAGGGCTTCCTGGTCGGGGGTGCCGTCTTCCTTCATTGGTGCTTCGGGCATCTCCGGCTCCTGCTGGGCCAGCAGCACCCTTGTAAATAACCCGTTGGGGAAAAGGTTTGTATACTCCTTCTGCCTTTGCTTCACGGCGGCATCCACTGTTTCCATTTGCGAGTTAAGCTCTTGCCGGCGGGCATCGGGCAGGTTCTCAGCGGCGAGCTCTTCGCGCAAAGCGCCGATCTGATCGCTTTGGGAGCGGATAAAGCGCAGGTATTCGTAAAAAGCTTCGTTGTCAGGCGAATTTGTAAATTGTGTTCTTTCTACAAACTCATCCATGCGGGTAGTGATACCAAAGTGCTGGTTTTGGTCTACGATCACCTCGAAAAACTTCTGACCGGGCACTACTACCAGGTACATGCCGGGGTCGAGGCGCTCCTCTTTTTCAAAAACGTAAACGCCGGGTTGCTCCATTCGGGCAGTATCCTGCAGGTATTGACGGTCGCCAAAGTGATAGGCCAGCAGCACATCGCCCTCGGTAAGTCCTTCAATCTTCACGGAAATACGGTATCCCTTGTCGGCCATGGCGCAGCTCATGGTGTAAGTAACAAGTGCAAACAGGAGAAATATTCTTTTAAAAGTCATATATCGGATTTTTCAATTTTTATCGAGTATTCGCAGTAGTCACAGCAAAGTAACAAAAAACCTGCAATTTTGTTAGTAAAGCCATTCATCTGCTTCCCCTTCAAAAAGGTCGGGGTCGATCTGTTCACGATACAGCAACCGGTGAACGGCTCCCAGGGCCTGCAGCACCAATGGGCCCCAGTGGCCCGGAAACAGCGACCTTATTTGTGCCACGGCATTTTGTCTCGATTCCAGGATATTTTTCTGATATAGCATCACAAAATCTTTCATGTCCTGGTAAATGTCGGCCAGGTTGTCGGCCAGGCTTGCTTCCTGTGTGTCATAGTTGTGGTCGTGAATGTAATAGCGCTCTTCGGGACCCAGCTTGTCGCGGAGGGTTTTGAAAATGTCTTCCCACTGCTCTTCAGTTACAAACCTTTCGGCGAAAGCCTCGTCGCTTACCTCCGCAATAGGCAGCAGGCTGCCCTTGAGGTAAAGCAGGGGCCCCAGCCGGTGAAAGTAGGTGAGAATGTCTGAGACTTCTTGCTTTTCTGCATCTTCGAAAAACAGGCAATACTCATTAGCCACCGTGAGCATTTCAATCACTGCCCTCGACCGGGTCAAGTCGTCCTGGTCAAATTCTTCCATAAATATTCGTTTAATGGTTTTTTCCAGTGCAAAAATACGCTCGCCCTGCATTTTGTTATGCAAAGGAAATCAAGTTTTCTGAGAATTTTTTCCGTGAAAGCGCAATGTTTTCATAAAAAAACTTAATTAGAGTGGCTTATCCTTGCCGAAGGAATGGTCTGATTAGCAAGGAACTGTCACTTCTATTATGTTAATTCTTCACAATAAACCACTCATTTACAAGGGCTTTTATTTAGTTAGCTTACTTTTATACCGGATTAAACAAACATTTAAACACGAACAACCAATGAAAGAATTTAGTATTGGGGGATTAACCATTCCTGTCCCTGTAATTCAGGGGGGTATGGGGGTTGGCATCTCCATGTCGCGGCTTGCCGTTGCCGTAGCCAACCAGGGTGGGGTAGGGGTTATTTCAGCTGCCGGTCTTGGCCTGGTGCATCGCAATCCGGCACTTGATTTTCTGGAGGCCAACATTGAAGGGTTAAAGAAAGAAATCAGGCTGGCCAGGGAAAAAACCAAAGGGGTAATAGGTGTAAATATTATGGTGGCTATGTCGAATTTTGCCGACCTGGTAACTACCGCCATTTCCGAAAAGGTCGATATCATTTTCTCGGGTGCAGGACTCCCGTTTCAACTACCTGCATTTTTGCAGCCGGACAGCACCACCAAGCTGGTGCCTATCGTATCTTCTGGCAGGGCAGCCAAACTAATCTGCGAGAAATGGAAGGCATTGCACGATTATCTACCTGACGCCATTGTGGTGGAAGGCCCCAAGGCAGGTGGTCATTTGGGATTTAAAAAAGAACACATAGAGGATGCGCATCATTCGCTCGAAGAGCTCATTCCTGAGGTAGTTAAAGAGGTTTGGTACTTTGAAGAGAAATATCACAAAGAGATACCTGTAATTGCAGCCGGAGGAATTTATTCGGGCAAAGATATTTTCAATATTATGCAAAGAGGTGCCAAAGCAGTGCAAATGGGCACTCGCTTTGTTACCACCGAAGAGTGCGATGCCTCCACAGGTTTTAAGCAAGCCTATATTGATGCATCGGAAAGCGATATTCAAATCATCCAAAGTCCGGTTGGCATGCCTGGCCGGGCGGTAAGCAATCCCTTTATTGACAAGGTCAGGGCCGGGTTAAAAAGACCCATTAAGTGTCCTTTTCATTGCATAAAAACCTGCGATGTTTCAAGCAGTCCTTATTGCATTATTAACGCTTTATTCAATGCTTACAAAGGCAATATGAAAAGCGGATATGCCTTTGCAGGCACCAATGCCTTTCTGGCGACCAAAATTACTACCGTTAAAGAAATCTTTAATGAGCTTGCGGCCGACTTTCAGGCTACATTAAAAAAGGCAGGGGAGTAGCCCTGCCTTTTTTAAGTTTCTTTGTTATATCCTACCAGAATACGGTATACAACACGGCCAACAGCACCATGATAATGTAGGCTGCCACATTGAACGCTTTGGGTGTTTTGAAAGTTTCCTTTAGCAGCGGAATGCCTTTTGGGTTGTCGTCGCCTGCGGCGGTGGTGAGGCTTACCATCAGAATTATCGCCATGGTGAGTACGCAGGTGTAAAACATCTGGTCGAGGAAGGGCATTTCGATGGGCAGCACTTTAAGCATTATTGCAATGGGTATTGAGGATAGCACCCCCGCAATGGCTCCTTTGGCCGAAGTTTTTTTCCAGAAAAGTCCCATAAGGAACACCGCCAGAATTCCCGGGCTAACAATACCGGTGTATTCCTGTATGTACTGAAACATTTGCGGCATGGTGTCAAGGGCAGGGGCCAGGAGAATAGCAATGAGCAGTGCAAGAATCACCGTAATGCGGCCCACGGTTACCAGGTTTACCTTGCTTTCCTTTTTGGCAAAGTAAGGCTTGTAAATGTCCATGGTGAAAATGGTGGCCGTAGAGTTGAGCATGGATGCCAGGGAAGAAACTATGGCGGCACCCAAGGCTGCAACAACCAAGCCTTTCAACCCAGCCGGGATAAAGGTTCTGATAAGCCAGGGATAAGCCACATCGTAATTGATACTTCCGTCAGGACGGGAAAATGCTGTTTGCACCCCATCGATCAGAGAAGTGCCGCCAGGCTGGGTAAACATTACATAGGCGATAATACCGGGAATGACCACAAATAGCGGGATGAGCATTTTAAGGAAAGCAGCGAAAGCCAGACCCTTTTGTGCTTCGGACAGCGATTTGGCCGCCAGGGCACGCTGAATAATATACTGGTTGAAGCCCCAGTAATACAGGTTGGCCACCCACATGCCTCCGATGAGTACCCCAATGCCGGGCAGGTTCATGTATTCCGGATTGTCCTTTCGGAGAATCATCTGAAATTTGTCGCCAGCTACATCATACACATGCGATAGCCCGCTAAAGATGCCTCCATCAGGGGTTACATGCTGAAGGGCAATAATGGTTGTAATGAAGCCCCCGATTACCAGCAGCACCACCTGTATCACATCGGTCCATGCCACGGCCGAAAGCCCTCCCCATATAGAATAGGCGGCGGCAAAAAAGGCCAGACCAATGATAAACCATATGATCATCGAACCGTCGCCATTGCCCAGGATGGTATCGAGCGCCTTTGCACCAAGGAACATCACCGAGGTGAGGTTGACGAATATAAAAAGGGCGATCCAGAACACTGCCAGAATGGTCTTTAGCTGGGTGTTGAAGCGTCGCTCCACAAATTCGGGAATGGTATAAAGGCCCTGATTAATGAAAATGGGCAGGAAATACTTACCCACAATGATCAGCGTGAGGGCGGCCATCCATTCGTAAGAAGCAATGGCCAAGCCAATGGCAAAACCAGAGCCCGACATGCCGATAAATTGTTCGGCCGAAATGTTGGCGGCGATCAGTGAGGCGCCAATGGCCCACCATGGTAAGCTTTTTCCCGCAAGGAAATAATCTTCGGTGGTTTTTTTCTGTCCTTTTTTGGTGCGCGAAACCCATAGACCCACCGACAGGATCAGGATGGCGTAAGCGGCAAAAACAATGTAGTCGAGCGTATGAAATGTGTTCATTGCCAGAAAGTTTTTGTTTCGTTTGCGAAAAGGCCGTTTGGCGCAGGCCTGCACCAAAGCCAGCGGCTAATTTACAACAATAATGTTTTGTGGATTTGTAATCTTTAAAAAATTATAAACCAATAATTTTTTTTGTTGCAGGTATAAAAGAATTTTATACTTTTGCCAAACCTTTTGCCCAGGTGGTGAAACTGGTAGACACGCTACTTTGAGGGGGTAGTGATCGCAAGGTCGTGCAAGTTCGAGTCTTGTCCTGGGCACCAGTTTTTAAAAATAAGGGAACGTTCTGTTTATTATTGCCCAGATGGCGGAATTGGTAGACGCGCTAGTTTCAGGGACTAGTATTGGTAACAATGTGCAGGTTCGAGTCCTGTTCTGGGCACCCATAGAAATCTAAGCCACTGGTTTCAGTGGCTTTTTTATTTTTAAAAGAGTTCTTCGTTTTTCTTTCGAGCAAATTGTACCCTACCTTTTCCTTAAAACATCCATTGCGGTCATATA
>JAWLCS010000009.1:47106-97979 GCA_041687035.1 Bacteroidales bacterium | reverse complement strand
TTATAAGCGAAATTTTTGTGGCGGATTTTGTGGCGGAAAACAAAAAAGCCCCTGATAATCAGAGGCTTAACTTGTTTGTTGGCGGTCCGGACGGGACTCGAACCCGCGACCCCATGCGTGACAGGCATGTATTCTAACCAACTGAACTACCGGACCAATGTTTTTATGAGCGTTGCTTGTCGTTTGAAAAGCGTTGCAAAGATAGTACAGATTTTTAAATCTGCAAGGGTTTTACATTTTTTCCAGAAAATTTTTGTTTTTAGCCTTGCTGTGGTGCAAAAAGAGCTGCTTTTTCCGCATCTTTTCCCGTAAAGAGCAAGCTTAAATAAACAAACCAAAGCGTCCAGCCGGTATGGGCGAAGCGTTGCTTGAGGCCGGGGTAGGCGTCGAGGACCGGGGTAAATACCAGGTAGCCGAGCAGGGTGATGAAAAGGATGGCGCTGGTGATCATAAGGAAGCGGGTGCCAAACTTCATGCCCCAAAGGAAAAGGGCCAGCAGGGGCGAGAGGGTCAGCAGCATGGCTGGAGAACCCAGTATGCCATGCAAGCGCAGGGGTAAGGGGAACAGGGCCGCTCCCAGTATCGAAAAGCTAAAGGCCAGCAGCAACAGCAGGATAGGAAAGGAGCTGATTCCCATTGCCCTGGCCCGCTTATGCAAGGCAATGATAAAGGGAACGCTGAGCAGGGCACAAATCGCCAGTCCGGTGGTGAAGAGGTACTGGGTGCGGGTCCCAATTCTGCCCAACTCACTTACCAAGTTAGTAAAATGGTTGTAGCCTTCGGCCAGCCACCCACCCAGTATCAGCGTTAACCAGAAAATGAAGGGGATGAAATATCCCAGTTTTAGTAATGTCTTGTTTTTTATATTCTTCATTAGTTTTCTGGTTTACAAACGTAAGGATTTTTTTTTTGTGTGTATTGCCTAAAAATTTGTGCCCATTTGTGGACTGGGCTTTTCTTCCACAAATGAGCACAAATAAAAAATTATTACTTTATCACATTAGCAAATCAGCACATTAACAAATCCACTAATCCACTAATCCACCAACCGAGCGAAGCGAGCTCATGAGCAAAGCGAATAATCCACTAATCCTCTAGTTCCTTCAGCAGCTCATTCACTGCGGCTTCCAGTTGGGGGTCTTTCCCGTAAAGGATGGCTTCGAAGGGGTTTTCAACCAGCACATCGGGTTCCAGCTGTAGGTTTTCGAGCGGGCGGTCTTCAACCACGCCATAAAATGCGATCATGGGTATGCCGAATACGATGGTGGGGTCGATCTGTGTTTCCCACCATACGGCGGTGCTGGTGCCGGGCACGGGCATGCCAATGAGTTTGCCGATGCCTTTGGCGCGGTATGCGTAGGGGAAGGCATGGGCGTCGCTGTAGTTGCTCTCGCTCATGAGCACCACGCTGGGCTTGGCCCATTTGTCGCGGGGCTCGCCGCCGCGTGCCACAAAGCCATAGGGCCTGAAGGTGGCGTAGGGCTTACCATCGAGGAAAGTGGAGAGGTCTTCGTGCAGCCAGCCTCCGCCGTTGAAGCGGGTATCGACAATCAGGGCGTCCTTGTCGGCGTTTCGGCCCAGCACCTCTTCAAATACGGTGCGGAAGCTGCCGTCGTTCATGCCCTGCACGTGCACATAGCCTATGCGGCCGCCGCTGAGCTGTTCGGTCATTTCGCGCATGGTGTTGACCCAGCGACGATACAGCAGGCCGTTTTCGGCACCCATACTTATGGGCTTCACCACCTCGTCCCAGCGTTGGCGCGTGGCCGGGTCGTAAAGGCTCAGCAGCACGTTCTGGTCGTTCTTGCGGTTGAGCAGCATGCTCCAGTCGAGCTCAGCGGTAAGTTCCACGCCATCGATCTTCTCGATGATTTGGCCGGCCTTCACCTTGCTTTCAGCCCTGTCGAGCGGCCCACCAGTGATAACCTCGGTGATCAGCAGTCCGGAGCCGGGACGTTTTTCGTCGAAGAACAGTCCGAGGGAGGCGGTGTTGTCGCCGTTTTCGGCACGGTGCGAGTAACGGCCACCGGTATGCGAACCGTTGAGTTCGCCAAGCAATTCGCTGAGCAGCTCCTGGAAGTCGTAGTTGTTGTTGATGTGTGGCAGGAAGCGTGCGTATTCGCTGCGGAAGAAGTCCCAGTCGATGCCGTGCAGTTCCGGGTCGTAGAATTTCTTCTGCACCTGCCGCCAGGCGTGGTGGAAAATATACTCGCGCTCGGAGGCGGCCGCCAGCACCATTTCGGCATTAATGCCCACGGGTGTGGCCTTTCCACTTTCGGCTTCCACTTTCTGTATGCGGCCGTTGGCCATCACGAAAAGGGTTTTTCCGTCTTTGCTCATCTCCATGCTGCCGCCCCTGGCACCCAGCTTGGCCAGGTTTTTCAATTCTTTGGTACGCAGGTCAACCACCCACAGGTCGTTATCCTTCTCGAATTGGGCCATAAAGAAAAGTTTTTCCCCGGAAGGGTTGATGCGATAGGAAGAAAGGTTTACCGAGCCGGGCGTAAGTCTTACCCTGCGGTTTTCGATGCCCCGAAGCACAGGTACCCATGGGCTGACTTCTTCCTTCTTCTCCTTGTCCTTGTCTTTGTCATTTTCCTTATCCTTTTCTTTTTCCTTGTCTTCGCGCTCCTTCACCAGGGCAAATTCTTCCTTGCTCAGGTTAAAGCGGTCGAAGGAAGCCTGGTCGAAGAACATGGCAAAGACATCGACCTCGCGCGCCCCCTGCAGTGCCAGCGGCTTTTTGCCTTCCTTATCATTCACCCAGGTGAGCATTTTCCCATCCATGGCAAACATGGCCCCGCCATCGGAGAAGCCGCTGTGGGTAAGGTTATTTCCCTTGCCGGGATTTTCTACATTATAAAGCACCAGGTTGCTGGCGCCGTAGAAGCCTTGGGCGTCGCGGGCCACGATCCACTTGCTGTCGGGGCTCCAAAGGAAGTCCTGGTCGCCATCGCGGTACGAAAAGTTCTCGCCAGCAGGAATGATGGTTTTTGACGTCTTTTTTTCCAGGTCAAAAACCTTTAAAATATTTCTTTCTTCGAGGTAGGCGATGAACTTGCCGTCGGGCGAAACCACCGGCTGAAACTCTTCGGCTTCGGTGGCAATTACCGGCTCTTCCTGTATCAGGGTAGCGGCAAAGAAGTAAGGCTCTTCAGCGCGTACGAATGTGGCCTTGAAGATGTCCCAGCTTTCTCCCCTTTCGGTGGAGTAGTAGAGGGTGCGGCCGTCGGGTGCCCAGCTGAGCATGCGCTCCTGGGCGGGGGTGCTGGTGATGCGCTTGGTGCGGTTGTCGTCCACGCCCGTCACGAACACTTCGCCGCGGAAAACGAAGGCGATCTCCTTGCCGTTGGGCGATAGGGCCATTTCAGTGGCACCTTGGCTCACGGAAAGAATGCGGTCTTCCCTGCCACTGAAGTCGGCCAGGATGGTCACATCGACCTTTTGCGGGCGCTGTCCTTCAAGCTGGGTGTAGATTTCGCCGTTCCAGGTATAGCACAGCAGGTTGTTGTCGCTGCGGGTAAGGTGACGTACCGGGTGGTTCTCGAAGAAGCTGATCTGCGTTTCCACGGGGTCGGCACCCAGCGACTTTTTGAAGATATTTTGAACGCCGTTTTTCTCGCTCAGGAAAAAGAAGGCTTTGTCGTCGGAGGCAAACAAGGGTTCGCGGTCTTCGCCTTCGTAGTCGCTCACCTTGGTGTAGCGCTCGCTGGCGATGTCGTAGATCCAGATGTCGCGCGTAACGGACGAGGTGTGGTGCTTGCGCCACTCATCTTCGTAGCCCTTGCGGTCCTGGAAAATGATCTGGCTGCCATCGCTGTTGTAGCTGGCGTTCTGGAAGCCGGCCGTGGAGAGGAGCAGGCTGCGCCCGCCTGTGGCAGGCACCGTGTAAAGCTTGCCGAAAAGCCCGCGGTTGGGAAAACGTACCGACGAATGCAGGTCGTTGCGCGGCGAGCTGAAGATCACATTTTTCCCGTCAGGACTGAAATCCCATGGGAAGTCGTTGCCCGAATGGTAGGTGAGGCGCATGGCGGGCCCTCCGCTGGCGGGCATAATAAACACATCGAAGTTGCCGAAGCGGTCGCTGGCAAAGGCAATGCTTTTCCCATCGGGGCTCCATACCGGCATGGTGTTGTGTGCCTCGTGCATGGTCAGGGGCGTGGCAATGCCGCCCTGTGCCGGTACTTTAAAAAGGTCGCCTTTGTAGCTGAAAACGATCTCGGTACCATCGGGCGAAAGCGCCGGATACCTCATCCATAAAGGATTGTCGAGCGCAAGGCTCACTGTGGAAACAAACCACAGGCATAGAAAAAAGAAAAACTTGTTCATGGTGTAAAATTTAATGAATAAAAAAATGGATCTTTTTGATCCTCAAATCCTCACATTATTACATTATCACATCCTCATATTCCCACATTATCACATTATCCTAAAACCCCCTCCCAAACATCAGCCAGAGTTGGTTGCGGTTTTCTTCCCAGCGCTTCATGGTGGCAGCGGCAAAGTCGTTGGTATAGGACGTAATGTATTCGCTGGCTTCCTGGTGCTGTCCCGCTTTAATCAGCTCAGCAGCCCTTCTTTCCACCTGGGGGAGTTCGGAAAGGGCCTTTTGCTGGAAATGCTGCACGGCAGATTCAATGACGGCGCGTCCGCGCTCGTGGTTAACGGTGGCGAGGCGGTTTGCTTCGCGAAAGGACCATATGGCCGCATCCTGGCGGTAGCGGTGCTGCCCGCAAATTTTAAAACTTTCGGGCAGGTGCAGGGTGCCGGAGAAAATGGGAATGCGCGGGCTCTGCCCGGGGTTGTCGAACGAGAACCAGGCGATGGCACCGATCTCGTCGGGAAGCCAGTCGCGGCACTGTATGATCTGCGAATAGGAGCAGCCGGCAATGGCGATGGTGCGCTGGCGCTCAATGGTGCCCGGTTTCAGTTCGTTAATAAGGTTGCGCAGGTCGTTGCTCATCCAAGGGCTGGCGATGGGGCTTTTTACCTGCTCCTCGTATTCGTTGCCCTCCTCATCTTTTTTCTTAACCGTTACCAGCAGGTTCTGTGTCATGTCCCAGGGGGTGCCTTCGTAGGTTTCGCGGTAGTAACGCATCACATCTTCAACCGAAACCTTTTTGTCGGGCTTCACCGAGAAGGGCAGCTCTTCGGCCTCGAACGAAAGGTTGAGCGAAGGAGCCATGGTGCTCAGCACGTAAAAATCTCGAATGGTGAATGGCTTGCGGCCGCTCACCACCTTATAAAATTTGAAGGGCTCTTCTCCATCCCAAAAGCCGGTGCTTTTTGCCACTTCCTTCAGGTCTTTGCTGTAAAGGAAGTAGTCGGGATTGTTGAAATCCACATCCGAAATGCGGGCAATATTTGCCGACACGCCCACGTGGTCGTCGGGGATTCGCTGTGCCACCCACATGGCCGAGGGCTTGCCGGGTCCGCTTCCGCTGATCTCGAAATGCCATACTTCTTTCTTGTCGGCCACCGTGAGGCATTCGGCCCAGTCGCCATAGCCGTATTCTTCGGCCAGGGCACCCATAAGGCGGATGGCGTCGCGGGCATTGCTGCAGCGCTGCAGGGCGATCTTCTGCAGTTCTTCAACCAGGAATAAGCCCTCTTCATTGCGCAGCTCGCGCCGGCCGGTGATGGTGGTTTCGCCGATGGCCAGCTGCTTTTCGTTCATGGCAGGGTAGGCCACGTTGAGGTAAGCGAAGGTTTCGGCCACCTGCGGAATCTCGCCTTTCTGGCTTACTTTGTTCCGATCCCAGGGTGTTTCGGTGTGCAACGTGCCCCATAATACAGGCAGCATGCTGCCTTCCTCGTGCTGCTGACGGGGCACAATTTCGAGCCAGGTGCGGTAGTTTCCGTCGCAGCTGTGCGAGGTAATTACGCTGCCATCGACCGTGGCAAGGCGTCCAACCATAATGCTGGTGCAACTTTCGGGGTAACCGGGGCCGTCCGGGTCAATCTCCGGATCGAAGATACCAAAGAAGAATTTTGGGCTTAAAAGGAATAAAATCGCCAACAGGGCGAACTTTTTAAGGAAAGCGTTTTGCATTGAACTGATTTTGAGAGTAATGAATAAAGATGGCGTTAAAAATAGCTATTTTTTAATATGCACCAAAAAGTATGGAGAAAAAATTACGTGGGGAACCTGGCGGAAGTTATTTAGAACCATTCCAAATTACCTCCTGAAACTCAAAGTAGGAGGCTCGCCCCTTCCTGAAAAGGCAATTAACCCTTATATTTGATGGCAGGAAAAAATTAACCATCAAATCATAGGGAAATGACGACTAAGAAAAGTTTACTGAAGATGTTGCTGCAGCCGTGGCGCCTGGCGCTGGTTTTGGCAGCCGTGATTGTGGTTTTTGCCATGTGTAAGCGCACGGCTGAGCCCGACAATGAGACGGTGGCCGAGCTGGCAGCCCTGGGCCTGAAGGCCGAGGTAATCAGTGCCGAAGACTGGCTGCTGGGCAAAGGACCGGCCAACTTTCAGAGCCGCTCGGGTGCGCCCTACAAGCCCAGCTACAACGAAGAGCCCAACATTCCGGCCCAGTGCTGGATTGAAACCAGCTACGGCACGCAGAACGCCTGTAAGTATTGCCATACCGACTATCTGACGATGGCTCGTCACGGCAACGCCTTCGATATTGGCGACGATCAGATCCTGTTCAGTTTTCCCACCGCCAACCTGAACCACATTTTGTGGCGCAACATTATTTTTCCCCACGAGATTGAAGAACGCCTGCTGGCGGAAGGCATGGAACTGCCCGATCACGACGATACGGACTATGTGCGGGTGGACAACTGGCGCGCCACCTATGCCATGGCACGTGGCAACGGCAACGACGGCTGGGTGAACCTCGACGACCCCGACAGCGAGTGGATCATGTTTCCGGCCCTCAATCCCGACCATTTGTTTCCCTTCGATGCAATGGACCCCACCGGCGGCGGCACCCACGGGTATGTCGACATCAATGGCTTTGTGCGCGACCAGCAGGAGCGTTACACCGGATGGCGGGCCATCAACTTCTTCCCTTACACCATCTTTACGCCACTCACAGGCAGCGTGTCGGGCATCTATATCAGGCTGCCTGAAATGTTTATGATGGAAGAGGAAGCGTTCGACCTGGAGGTTTACAAGCGCAACCTCGATTTGCTGGAGCGTAACATAAAAAATCAGCGGCCACAGGAGAAAGTGTATTTTGGCGATGCTTCCGATATTGCTGTTGACAAGGGTTTTTATCCGGTGGGTACCGAGTTTGCCCATCCGCTGCATTACGTCGACCTGATGGCCGACGGGCAAGTGGGGCAGGAACTCGATGGCGTGCTTACCGGCGGACGCAAGGACTACGAGTTTCCGGGCACACGCTCAAAGCGGGTGAAGGAAATCCGCTATATGTATAAATGGAAAGAGGTGACCCTGGCCGATATTGGCGAAGATGAAGACGAAGAAGAGGGCTATGCCGAGTTTGTGGGCCGCGAAGGCCAGGGATGGGTCGAAAATGATGCCGGCTGGATCATTTCAGCCTATATCGAGGACCGCTTCGGAAACCTTCGTCCGCAAACCACAGAAGAGCTGGCCCAGTGCATTGGCTGCCATGCCAATGTGGGCAATACCGTTGATGCCGTGTGGTCGTTTCAGCGAAAGCTGCCAGCAGACAAAGGCTGGGGAGAAATGGATTACGGTAAGTACAACAGCGCCACCCCGCAATACACCTGGCTAAACGACTACCTGCACGAGGAAAGCGGCATGGGCGAGCTGGGCTATTTCTATTATACTGTTGTAGGGGCCGACCTTTATGGGGTGATGCCACGCGAAATACAACAAGAGCTCATTCGCTATGCCGCGCAGTTTGCTGCGGCCGACAAGCTGAACCTCAGCTTTCCGCTGCCCGAACTGCTCAACGACGACCTGCTGAAGTTCTTGCCCCGCGATGAGCGCCAGGCCCGGTTGCTCGACCGCCAGAAGCTGATGCGGCAGTATGCTGAGGATGCTGCTTACCTGAATTTTGACAAAGATGCCAATGAATGGTTTATCAATGGATCGGTTTTCTACCCTACAAAGGAAACCATGAAAAACAACATTGCTTTGTATCGCCGCATAGTGCTCGACCAGAGCTATAACCTGGGCAAGGATGTGTTTGGCACCGAGAGCGACCATGTGCCCTTTACCTTCCGCTCTGATGGCGCGGTGGTTGCGGCCGATGGCAGTCTTATCCCGGTGGGTGCCGTTATCACCAGCAGGCCTTATAATGAAGATGGTGAGGGATACACCCCAACAGGACTGGTGGCTGTTAACGAGGAAGGCGAGCCCATCGATGCCGATGGCAAGCCCGTGGGTAAGGAGTTTTATCGCGCCTTAGGGCATGTGACCAAAGGCGGTACTTTCGACATGATGTACAACCCCATGCTCAGCGATACGCCCTTAAGGAAGGAGAGGTGAGAGGTGAGCAGATTAGCAGATTAACTTCGTTGAGCTCGCTTCGCTCGGTTAGCAGATATCTTTATAGATTGCTAATGGCAAGAAGCTAAAAGCCAATAGCCAAAAGCTGTTATTTCTTTAATAGCTTTGCAAAAATTTTGTTAATCTCTATTACACTTTCGTGAACTACCTGAGGTTTTTTCTTTCGAACCGCAAAATACTGGTTTTTGGCGTTTTGCTGACGCTGTATTCGAGCTTTGGACAGACGTTTATCCTGTCGCTGTATATTCCTGGTATCCTAGAGTCGTTCGAGATCAGCAGCGCCTTTTACAGCCGTTTGTATGCGTTGGCCACCCTGCTGAGTGCCACCACGCTGATCTTTTTCGGCAAGGTAATCGACCATATCCCGCTGAAGCGCTTTACGCTCATTGTAATTTTCGGGATCATAACCGCCAGCCTGGTGGCCGCCTTTTCTTTTCATGTGGTCATGCTTTTTATGGCGGTTTACCTGCTGCGCTTTTTCGGGCAGGGGCTGCTGAGTCATACTTCCATGACTACCCTGGGGCGCTATTTCGAGCGGGCCAGGGGCAAGGCCCTCAGCATTGCCTACCTGGGCTTCCCCATAGGCGAGGGGCTGCTGCCCGTGGTCATGATCTCCATTATTTTGTGGATAGGCTGGCGCGAAACCTTTGCGCTGAGTGCCGTATTTATCCTGCTTACCTTGTTGCCCTTGGCCCTGTGGCTTATCAGGGGCTTCGAAGGCAAAAAGGTGGTAGAAGGCCCCGATGCATCGCCTCTCCCCGAAAGGGAAGTCCTGAAAGAACAGCGCATCTGGAAGCAGCGCGAGATTGTGCGCAGCCCCCACTTTTACCTGTTTGCGCCAACCATTTTCCTGGTGGGCTTTTTGCTGACCGCACTATTTTTTTACCAGACCTTCGTGGCAGGTTATAAGGGCTGGGCTGTAGAATGGATGGCCGCCAGCATTATTGCCTATGCGATTTCTTCCTTCCTTTTCAGCATTGCTACCGGGCCAATGATCGACCGTTTCAGTGCCCGCCGCATCTTCCCCTTCACTTTGCTGCCCATGGCGCTGGGTATTTTTGTGCTGGCCAGGTTTTCGCACCCGGTTGCTGCGCCGGTATTTTGGTTCCTGGTAGGCATCTCCGCAGGGATCAATTCGCCACTGACTTCTGCCCTCTATGCCGAAACCTATGGCACCAGAAGCTTGGGTGCCGTAAGGAGTATTTTTACTTTTGTGATGGTGGTTAGCACCGCCCTTGGGCCGGTGGTTTACAGTTTTTTCCTTGAAAGGGGGGTTAATTTTGACCAGATACACCTGGCCATAATTGGCGTAATCATTTTGAACGCCTTGCTGGTGCTGGCCTCCGGCATGATCATACAAAAATGGCGGAAAATGAGGAAAGCCAGGGATTAGCCGGCCACCTTCTCATTGAGCGATTTGAAGCCCTTGCCCAGGATCTCTGAGGCGTCGATGACGGTGACAAAGGCGTTGGGGTCGATGTCGTTGATGAAATCCTGCAGGATGGCCACTTCGCGGCGGCTTACGTTTACAAAAATGATCTTCTTGTCGTCCTGATTATACATGCCCTTGCCCTCAAGGAAAGTACCCCCGCGGTTGAGGTCGGTAAGAATCTTTTCAGAAATTTCCTGGTATTTCTCGCTGATGATAAAGAGGGTCTTTTCGTAGGAGACGCCTTGCAGCACACCGTCGATCACCTTGCCGGTAATGAAGATCACGATCCAGGAGTAGAGCGGGATGGTCCAGTCGCGAAAGGCAACCAGGCCAACGAGCACGATAACCGAATCGACCACCATCAGGGTTTGCCCAATGGGGAGTCGGGTAAATTTCGACATGATCATGGCGATGATGGTGGAGCCGCCCGAGGTAGCCCTCGACTTAAATATGAGGCCAAGTCCGAAGCCGATAAGCACACCACCGAAGATGCTCGAGAGCAGCATATCGTCGGGTACCAGGGGCACGTCGCCCCAAAGCCAGGTCAGGCCATCGATAAACACTGAGGCCAGCACGAACCCTACCACGGTTTTTACCCCGAAGCGAGGGCCCAGCACCCGAATCCCGATAATGGTGAGCGGAATGTTAAACGCCAGACCAGTCAAACCAACCGGAATGCCAATGAGGTGGTGCAGCACAATACCGATGCCATAAACGCCGCCCGGAACAATTTTATTTGGCGCAATGAAAAATACATAACCCGCCGCCATAATAATGGAACCTAAAGTAATGAGCGAGTATGAAATAAACCATTTTCGTGAGAAGATTTTTTCTTTGGATACAAAAGTCATTTGCCGAAAATTTAAGTTAACTTCGTGCCAATTTTTCGGGGGCAAAGGTAAGGAGAAAAACTATCCCTTTTCAGCAACATGACAGAATTGAAAAAAGTGCGGCGCGCGCTGGTTTCCGTGTATTTTAAGGAACCTTCGCGCAGGCTTATTGAGGTATTGAATCAGCTCGATGTGGAGCTGGTTTCTACCGGAGGAACACTCGAATACATTCACTCCCTGGGCATACCTGCAAAATCCGTCGAGAGCCTAACCAATTATCCATCTATTTTAGGCGGAAGGGTAAAGACCCTTCACCCCGCTGTTTTTGGTGGCATACTGGCACGGACCCATTTGGAGCAGGATCAGCATCACCTTCATGAATACAATATTGGGGCCTTCGATATGGTGGTTGTTGATCTGTACCCCTTTGAAGAAACCCTGGCTGCCGGTGCCTCCCATGAAGAGGTGATCGAAAAAATAGATATTGGCGGCATTTCGCTTATCCGTGCCGCAGCAAAAAATTACCGTGATTTGATGGTGGTGCCCTCCGCGGCTTACTTCGACGAAGTGGTCGACATACTGCATGGGACCCAGGGGCAGACCAGCCTGGAAAACCGCCGCCGTATGGCTGCCGCCGCTTTTGATGTGTCGTCGCATTACGACACGGCCATCTTTCATTACATGAACCAGGGCGAATTCAGCCCTTTCAAGGCAAGTATCAACGAGTCGGTGGTGCTGCGCTACGGCGAAAATCCCCATCAGCAAGGCCGCTTTTTCGGAAGGTTCGACCACCTTTTTGAGCAGTTGCATGGCAAAGCCCTGTCCTACAACAACTTGCTCGATATTGATGCGGCGGTAAACCTGGTGGCCGAGTTCAGCGAGCCTACCTTTGCCATAATAAAACATACCAACCCCTGCGGCATTGCCAGCCGAACCAGCCTGGAGGCTGCATGGCACGAAGCCCTGGCCGGCGACCCGGTTTCTGCTTTTGGCGGAATTTTAATTGCCAATCGCAACATTACGCCCGAAATCGCGTATGCTATCAATGAGATGTTCTTTGAAGTGCTGATGGCGCCCGGATACGAAGAAGGCAGCCTGGAGGTGCTGATGCAGAAGAAAAACCGCATTCTGCTCCGGCAGAAAATGGTGGCTGCCCCTGCAGGACAGTTTCGTTCGCTGCTCGACGGGGTGCTTTGGCAAACCCGCGACCGGGTAGACGAATTCCAGGAAAAGTGGCAGGCCGTTACCATACGCAAGCCAGAAGCAGGGGAGGAGGATGATCTTCGCTTTGCAAATATCATCGTGAAGCACCTGAAGTCGAATGCCATTGCGCTGGTGAAAGACCGCAAGCTCATAGGCATCGGCGCCGGGCAAACCTCGCGCGTGGACGCCTTGAAGCAGGCCATTGCCAAAGCCAGGGAGTTCAACCATCCCTTGCAGGGAGCCGTGATGGCTTCTGACGCCTTCTTTCCGTTTGCCGACAGTGTGGAGATAGCACAGCAGGCAGGAATTTTGTCGGTGGTGCAGCCAGGCGGATCGGTAAGGGATCAGGAATCCATTGATTTCTGCAACAAGGCGGGTATAGCCATGGTATTTACCGGCATCAGGCATTTCAAACATTAATACGTTCGTAATTTAAAATCTCTATATAATGGGTTTGTTCTCTTTTTTAACCAAAGAAATTGCCATTGACCTGGGTACCGCCAACACGGTCATCATACATAACGACAAGGTGGTGGTGGAGGAGCCCTCCATCGTCGCCATCGACCGCTTGAGCGGAAAGATCATAGCAGTAGGGAAGAAGGCCATGATGATGCATGGGAAGACCCATGAAAACATTAAGACCTTGCGCCCCTTGCGCGACGGGGTAATTGCCGACTTTCAGGCGGCCGAGGCCATGATCCGTGCCATGATAAAAATGATCGACACCAAGAAGCCGCTGTTCCCGCCTTCTCTCCGTATGGTGATCTGTATTCCCTCGGGCATTACCGAAGTGGAAGAACGTGCTGTGCGTGACTCCTGCGAGCAGGCCGGCGCCAAGGAGGTAAGGCTGATTCATGAACCTATGGCTGCTGCCATAGGTATCGGCATCGACGTGCTGGAGCCTTCCGGAAACATTATCATCGACGTAGGTGGTGGCACTACCGAAATTGCTGTGATTGCTTTGGGCGGCATTGTTTGTAACAAGTCCATTCGCATTGCCGGCGACGACTTTAACACCGATATCATGGAGTATATGCGCAAGCAGCATAACATTCTGATTGGCGAACGCACGGCAGAAAAGATTAAAATTGAAGTAGGCGCTGCCATTACCGACATTGAAAATCCGCCGCCCGACCTTCCGGTACATGGCCGTGACATGATGACAGGGATACCGAAAGAAATCACCGTAGGTTATCAGGAGATAGCGCATGCGCTCGACAAATCCATTTCGAAGATTGAGGCCGCCGTACTTAATGCCCTGGAGATGACACCTCCAGAGCTTGCTGCTGACATTTTCCGCACAGGTATTTATATGGCTGGGGGTGGTTCACTGCTTCGTGGCCTCGACAAACGAATAGCGCTGAAAACAAAACTACCTGTGCATATTGCAGAGGATCCGCTAAGGGCTGTTGCCAGGGGTACCGGGATTGCCCTCAAAAACTTTGACAAATTTACATTCCTGATCAAATAAAATTACAGGCATTGATGCACGGGCCGGCCCCACACGGTCGGCCTGTGCTGTTTTTAATAAGATAGGTGAATGCGTAACCTGTTCCGGTTCATAATCAGGTATTATTTCTTCTTCCTGTTTCTGCTGCTCGAAACGGTGGCCATAATATTCGTTATTCAGCACCAGCACTACCAGCGGGCCTGGTTTGCCAGCTCAGCCAATTTTGTGGCGGGTAATTTTTACCGCATGAGCTCGGGCATTACCGACTACTTCTCGCTGCGAAAGGTGAATCGCCAGATGGCCGAAGAGAATACCCGCCTGCTGGAGTTCACCAGTGAATCCTTTCTGAAAACCGACCGGCAGGTGTTTACCTATCGCGACACCCTTTACAGCCGCAGGTTCAGGTACATCAATGCCGAGGTAATCAGCAATACGGTGAGCCGGCGCGACAACTATCTGACGCTTAACAAAGGCAGCAAGCACGGCATTAAACCCGATATGGGGGTCATTACCTTCAACGGGGTGGTTGGCATTGTGGCCAGCGTGTCGGAAAACTTCAGTTCGGTAATATCTTTCCTGCACAAGGACATGCAGATATCGGCCAGGCTGCAAAAAAACGACCATATCGGCACCCTGCTTTGGGAAGGCAACGACTACCGAAAGGCAACCCTTACCTACATTCCCACCCACGTGGACCTAAACCCCGGCGATACCCTTGTAACCAGCGGGTTTTCTGTAATTTTCCCTCCGGGGATTTTTATTGGCACCATCAGCGAGGTGGAGATCAGGCGGGGCGACAATTTTTTCACCGCAACGGTTGATCTGGCTGCCGACTTCAACAGCCTGAAGTATATACAGGTGGTGCAGGACCTGATGAACGAGGAATTGCAGCAACTGGAAGAACAAACCCAAGCCGGTGGAAGATAATTAAGAAAAGTATGGGAAACGGAATATTGAGACATATCGCGCACTTTATCATTTTGGTGGTTATTCAGATTATGATCCTGAATAATATCCGCTTTGGCGGTTATATAAACCCATATGTATATGTGCTGTTTGTTCTTCTGCTTCCATTGGATACACCGGGCTGGTTGCTGCTGCTCAGCAGTTTTGGCATGGGGCTGACCATCGATCTTTTTTCCGACACCCAGGGCATGCATGCTGCGGCCACCGTGTTGCTTGCTTTTGCCCGGCCAGGGGTAATCCGCATGATTTCGGGCCGTTCTGATTTCGACCCCGGCACTGTGCCTTTGGTTTCTAATATGGGCGCACAATGGATACTCTTGTATTCGGTCCTGTTGATCTTTTTGCATCATAGCTTGCTCTTCTTTCTGGAAATTTTCCGCTTCAGCGAATTTTTCCTTACCCTGGGACGCATTGGCCTTAGCACCGCCATCACCACCCTCATGGTTTTTTTGGGATTTTTGCTTCTCGATAAACCCGAAAAAAGGGGTCGGTAGGAGGCAGCCATTCAGTGGCTTTAAGTACATGTTTGCGCTAGGTTAAAAATTCTTAAATGCTTCCTCTCCGCGGCCAAATCACTTAAATTTGCCCTTTACTAAAATGGCCCTTCTATGCGGAAACTGTTCATTCTTTCGATCTTTTCAGCCTTAGCCTTTGCCTGCACCAACGGCAGGTTTGGCGGCGAAGCTACCTTCGAGCTGGAAGGAAATCTGGATAATGCAGCAACCACACAGCTCCTGTTTGAAGAACTCACCACCAACAATCTGATTCCGCTCGACACGGTAACCACAGATGCCAGGGGATATTTTACCCTTTCAGGGTCCATTGAAACGCCGGGCTTTTACATTCTGCGTGCCGACCGCAGCAATTTCATCACCCTTTTGCTCGAACCCGGCGATAAGGTTCGAATAAAAGGCGATGCCAACAACCTGCCACTTACCTACAACGTGGAAGGCTCAAAAGGGTCGGAATTGCTGGCTGCCCTCAACAGCTCACATCAGGAGAGCTACAAGAAGATAGATTCCTTGGCCGGCATTTTCCGCGAAATCCAGGGCGAAGATAATTTTCTTGAACTGCGCAAGGAAATCGATTTGGCTTACACTAAGGTGTTTGAGGAACAGCAGCAATATGTGATGGACTTTATTGACGAGCACCCCAACTCCCTGGCTTCCATCATTGCCCTGTACCAGTTTTTTGGCAACCAGGTGCTGCTAAAAGAATCAGACCATTTCGAGTATTTCGAAAAACTCTCGGTATCCCTTTCGGAGATTTATCCCGACAATAAGCATGTGCTCGACCTGAAACGACGCGTCAACGAATGGAAGCGCTCCGAGCAGCAGCGCATGGAGGTGGAGCAGACCCTGGCGGTGGGCAATGTGGCTCCCGAGGTAGTTTTGCCCGATTCCGAAGGAAGAAATGTGGCCTTGTCGTCGCTGCGCGGCAAGGTGGTGCTCATCGACTTCTGGGCGGCATGGTGCAACCCCTGCAGGCTGGCCAATCTCAAGCTGAAGGAGTTTTACGACAAGTACCGCCAACAGGGATTTGAGATTTACGGCATCTCGCTCGACCGCAACCGGGAGCAGTGGGTGCAAGGCATCAGGGAAGACAAAATTAACTGGACCCAGGTGAGCGACCTGCGCTTCTGGAACTCGCCCGTGGTGAGCCTTTACAACGTGGAAGCCATACCCTTTAACGTGCTCATTGACCGCGAAGGACGTATCATGGCCCGAGGCCTCAGCATGCAGCAGCTCGAAGAAATACTAGCCGAAACTTTCAGGTAAGCGTTTTGTAGTGTACATTTGTCGCAATCTTTGCGACAACACCTATGATATTGCGCTTTTTCCCCTTGTTATTTATTGGTTGCGCCCTGTTTACCTCTTCTGTTTTTGGAAGCGGGGACGCTCATTTTTTTGAGCAGCGGGCCGACCACCAGATCCATGCCCGCCTCGACGATGTGAACCACCTGCTCCACGCACATATTTCTACTACCTATACCAACAACAGCACCGACACCCTGCACCACATATTCATGCACCTGTGGCCCAACGCTTACTCCTCGCGCCAAACCGCTTTTGCCAAACAGATGTTGCTGCAAGGGAACACCGATTTCCATTATGCGCGCGACCACGAGCTGGGTTTCATCGACAGCCTCGACTTCAGGGTGAACGACCGGCCCGTGATCTGGCAGCTGGATGATACCCATCCTGATATTGGACAGATTTTTCTCCATACCCCGCTGGGGCCGGGCGAAACAATAATTATCAGCACGCCCTTCCGGCTAAAATTTCCCGACGCCCGCTTCTCGCGCCTGGGGCATGCCGGGCAGGCATATTATGCCACACAATGGTATCCCAAGCCGGCGGTTTACGACCATGAAGGTTGGCACCCCATGCCATACCTCAACATGGGAGAGTTCTATTCGAGTTTCGGGCAGGTGGATGTGTTCCTGACCCTTCCGGCCAACTATGTAGTGGCCTCTGGCGGCAGGGTCATGACGCCGGCCGAAGAAGATTGGCTGAACAAACTATCGGTTGAAGCTTTTCGGCTGGCTGGGCCCGAAAACATGCCGTCGCGCCTGCTTTTCCCTGCATCTGACCCGGAAATGAAGACCATACACCTGCAGCAGGAAAACGTGCATGACTTTGCCTGGTTTGCCGATAAGCGCTTTTATGTGCTGCGTGCCGGATTAAAGATGCCTGGAAGCGAAAAAGAGGTTGCCACAGGCGCCTACTTTTATACCGAGGCTTCGAAGTGGATCAGGGCGGTGCCCATTGCCGCAGAGGCCCTGGAGTTTATGTCGGAAGAAGTGCTGGAGTATCCCTGGGACGTATTGTCGGTGGTGCAGGGCATCAGCAGCGCAGGTGCCGGAATGGAGTATCCGGGAGTAACTATTATTGGGGAGGCTGCCACCCCCATGGAGCTGGAGCGTGTAATTGTGCACGAAATCATTCACAACTGGTTTTACGGAATGGTGGCTACCAACGAACGCAGGCATCCATGGCTTGACGAAGGCCTTACTACCTTTTTCGAAGACCGCTATATGTCGGGCAAATATCCCGATTATAAACTGGCAGGTAACTTTGCCGGCACGGCAGTGGCCAATTATTTCGACGTTTCTGATATCGACTACCGCGACTATCGCGAGCTGTGGTATCTGTTTAAGGCCAGACGCCACATCGATCAAACCATGAACCTGCACTCCGAAGACTTTTCCATGCTCAACTATTTTGCCATGACCTATTACAAGGCGGCCATGGCTTTTTTGTTCCTTGAACATTACCTGGGGAGGGAAGTTTTTGATCAGGCCATAATAACCTATGCAGAGAAATGGGCTTTCAGACATCCGGGCCCGGAGCAGCTGAGAGCGGCTTTTGAGGAAGTTAGCGGGCGCGACCTTTCGTGGTTTTTTGAGGAGGTGGCAGGCAGCAACAAAAAAATCGACTATGCCCTGGTCTCGGTCGATGAAGATGACCCCAACTTCCTGAAAGTGCAGGTGAGCAACAAAGGAGCCATTGCTTCACCTTTTTCCCTTTCGGGAATAAAAAAGGGGGAGGAGGCGCTTACCGTTTGGTATGAGGGCCTCGAAGGCAGCCAAAGCGTTCTTTTCCCAAAAGGAAATTATGAGCTGATACAAATCGACTACAACCGGGTGATGCCCGACATTGACCGCAGCAACAACAACTACTGGCCCGGCAAGTTGTTTCCGCGCTTAAATCCACTGGAGCTGCAGCTGCTTGCCAGCATAGAAAATCCTGAAAAAACAAAGATATATTATTTGCCCTTGTTGGGCTGGAATAATTACGACGGCATTATGGCTGGCATGGCCTTTTACAATTATGTGTTTCCTTCCAGACCCACTGAATTGTTTTTAATGCCGATGTATGGCACTGCAAACGACCGGCTGGCCGGCACGGCATGGGCTTACCGTTCTTTTTTCCCCGAAAGGGGCCCTGCACAAAATATACGTCTGGGCATGCAGGCACAGCGATATGCTTTTACGCCCGGCAACAAAGGCTGGAGCTTTAACCGCCTGGAGGCATCGCTGGTGGCGGAGCTGAAAAAGCCTGATGCCGCCAGTTCGTTGGAGCGGAGCTTATCTTTCAGGAGTAATTTGGTGGAAAGGAACTTTCCATTGATTGTTGGGGGAGAAGTGCAGGCCACCAGGAAAAGATACCTGCTGAATGAGATTGGGCTAAACTATACCCAAAGCCGGGTTATCAACCCCTATTCTTTCCACTTGGGTGTGGAGCAAGGCGAGCAGTTTGTAAAAGCCACGGGGCAGGCAAAGTTCTTTTTACACTACCCGGCCCTGCACCGAGGGGTAAGTTTGCGGTTTTTTGCAGGCACTTTCCTGAAAAGCCCGCAGCAAAACAGCCTGGTCGACTACCGTTTTCGCATGAGCGGGCACCGTGGTGCGCACGACTATGGATTTGGCAATACTTTCCTTGGCCGCTATGAGGCTGCCGGCACCTTTTGGGGCAACCAGATGGTAGAGGCCGATGGTGGGTTTAAGTTTCCTACGCCGGTAGGGCAGACCTGGGACTGGCTTATGGCAGTAAACATAAAAGCTGATTTTCCGGTATTGCCCCTGAAAGCCTATTTGGATGCCGGAACCTATGCCGGGGCAGCCACCGCTTTTGATGGCTCGCAGAAGGTAAGCTGGGTACTGGGCATACAAGTGGTACCCATTGAAGGTATCCTGGAGATAAATTTTCCACTGGCGGTGTCGGCCGACATTGAGCAGGTGGCAGGCTTTGCCTTCGATAATTACCTGCAGCGGGTAACCTTTTCGCTTTATCTCGACCGTGTGAACCCATTCCGCTTTCTGCGCGACCTGCGTTTCAGAAGCCTGCGAATTTCGTAAAAAGAAAAACCCTGGGGTTACCAGAGTTTTTCAAGGTCGTAGGCGTTTTCAATTACTTTTTGGTAATGATCTTCGGGCAGATCCCAGCCTACTTCAGTAGCCTTATCGCTGAGGATGGCCAGGCGGCGGTTCTTGGCGTCGATGATCATGGTACCGGCATAGTTGTAAACGCTGGGATAGCGCACGTGGAAAGTAATAGCGGGCTCGAGCGGAGAGTTGTTCTGCAGCTTGTGCAGCACGTTGAACGGCTCATAGATATATTCGCCCTTGCTGAAAGTCTTGGTGGGATGAATGAATACCTTGTGCTTGGGAGCATCGTAGTTGTAAACCGTTTCGGCCACCACGCCCTGCAAGGGTACAATGAAACCCCAGAAATTGTTGTGGTGATGTATGGGCAGGTTATGCTGGGGCGGCCGAATCATGATAAAGGCCTGCAGCGGCTCCTCAAACAATGGAATGCGATTGTAGGTGGTGAAATCTGCACCTTTAATGTAATCTGTGTAATCCAGTTTTTTCAGATCATGCCTGAGAATGGTTTCTCTCACAAGGTTGGGTTCAATCTTTTTTCCGGCAAGGGCTTTCAGGTCATTTAGCAGTTTTTCCATTATTGTTTCCGGGTTGGTGATGTTTATTCAATTTTTTATAAAAATACAACTTCCGCGGGTTTCCACCTAATGATTTCGGCTATCGCCGGTCAAAAATTAAAAAATTACCCTTGCGGGGAAAATGCTTTTAATGAATGTATATCTTTGCCTTTTAAAGCTGAAAACCTGATTGAATGGAACTTAAACAGGGCAAGAAGATTTATTTTGTTTCTGATAGCCACCTGGGCGTACCTTCGCATGGGCAAAGCCTGGAACGCGAGAAATTGCTGGTGAAGTGGCTTGATATGGCAAAGGAAGATGCGGATGAGATTTACCTCCTGGGAGATATTTTCGATTTCTGGTTCGAATACCGCACGGTGGTGCCCAAAGGGTTTGTGCGCCTTTTTGGAAAAATTGCGGAACTGACCGACAGCGGACTTCCGGTATATTATTTTACAGGCAACCACGACCTGTGGGCCTTCGGCTACTTTGAAAAAGAGCTGGGGGTGAAACTTTTCCGCGAGCCAGTGGAGAGGACCTACAATGGCAAAACCTTCTTTATTGGCCACGGCGATGGGCTCGGCCCCGGCGACATTGGTTATAAGTTCCTTAAAAGAGTATTTACTTCTCGTTTTAATCAGAAGTTGTTTTCCTTTCTTCATCCAGGCTTCGGCACGGGGTTGGCGCTATATTTCTCGCGCAAGAGCCGAATTGCCAATATGGCTGCCGACGAGGTATTCCTGGGCGAGGAGAAAGAACGGCTGATTGCTTTCTGCAAGGATATGCTGCAGAAAAAACACTTCGACTATTTTGTGTTTGGGCACCGCCACCTGCCCCTCGACATACCCGTGTCGGGGCGCTCGCGTTATATCAACACCGGCGACTGGGTCACACAGTTTTCCTATGCCGTGTTCGACGGGAAAGAGCTGAAACTGGAAAATTTTTTAAACAATACAACCTTTTTTGAAAAAAACTCGTCCCTTCAATAGAGCGCATTGATTTTTTCTTTTGAAAATGTAATAATATGAGGTATAAGTACCTTCTTGTCACGAGCATTGCCCTGCTTTTCCTGGTGTCGTCTTGTATTGAAGATGACCTCAATAAACCCGTAAGGATAGATCTGGAATTTTTATTGGAAGATAACCCGCTGACTATTTCCTATGTGAACTTTACCAATGCTGTTGTTGCTTTGGATAGGGTCAGGTTTTACGGGATCAGGGATGTTGGAAACGATGTGCTTTTTACGTCGCGGCCGGACTTTTCTTTTGGAACCTTTGTTATTCCTGCCCAGCAAAACACCCGCTATGTCACTTATTTTGAAGTGCCACAGGGTGTTTATAATATGATACGCTGGGATGCTGAATTAACGGAAATTGACGATGCTGTATATGATGATGTGTTTGTTGACAGTGACGATTTCGGGTTGATTTTTGAAGGCACCTATACCCGCCTGGATGGATCAACAGTATTATTGTTCATTGCAGTCGATCCGGCAGTTTTATCTTTCGGTACCCTAAACGCTGGTGGGAATAACGTCGTCTCTCTTGAAAGCACGAATAATTACACCGTTTCTTTTGAACTTAATCCTTATTTGGCTATGCAAGGTATATCCCGCAGTTTGATAGAGCAGGCCGAGACAGATTCGGAGGACGATATTGAGTTTATTGAAATTTCTTCGGATGAAAATGAAGACCTTTATGAACTGGTGTTGTTCAGGCTTGAAAAAACTTTTAAAGCTGTGATAAGGTAATTGTCGTTTGATGGCCAAGTACTTTGATTTAGAGGAGGAAAATATTATTTCGGGTTGCCTGGATGGAGACCGTAAATTCCAGGAACAGCTTTACAGGAAGTACATTGACGATATGTACAGGGTTTGTCTTACATACGAATCGGATCGAGAAACGGTAAAGGACATTTTGCAGGAAGCATTTGTGAAAGTTTTCAGGAGTATTGGCAGCTACGACAGAAAGGGCTCATTAAAAGGTTGGATAAGGAGGATAGTAGTGAACACCGCCATTGACCAATACAGAAAAAAGGTAAAAGTTGAGGAGTATGTTGATATAGATGAAATTGCCGATGACGAGTCTGAAATAATGAGAGAACCCGACACACCGCAAAAAGAAGAGGTTGACATTATTGCCCACGTGGACCGCCTACCTGACGGGGCCAAAATGGTCTTTAACCTTTTTGCCCTTGAAGGATATTCGCACAAAGAAATTGCTGAAAAGCTCGGTATCACCGAGGGAACCTCAAAGTCGCAATTCAGCAGGGCAAGAATGCTGTTGCAGCAATGGATTGAGAATTAAATAAAATGAACCAGAAAGACCTGATAGAAAGATATAAGAAACAAGCGGCAGAGTCAAAAGAAACTGCCCCGTTTGATCTTTGGCCGGATATTTCCAGGAAACTTGATGTGGAGGAAATCTGGGACAATGTTTCGGCAAGGCTCGATCGTGAGGAAAAAAAGAAACCCCTTTGGATGTGGGCTTCGTGGGCTGCAGTGCTGGTTGGCGTTATGTTTTTGGGTTCGCTGTTCTTTATTGATTTGAATAATAAAAGCCGCTTGGACAGGCAGCTTACAGACGGGCAACCAAATAGTTTGCCCGCTATTTCTAAAACGGATGTAGCCAGTGATGATCTAGAGGATATTTTGAAAATTCAGCCCCCTGCTGATTCCGTAATCACAATACGGGAGGCTGTGCCATCTTCAGCCTTGCTGGCCGTTGATGAAGGCAGTAAAATGGATCATATTTTCTTTGATTCATCTGCTATTGCGAAACGAAAGCCAGATCGTGCTGATGACCTTTTCGCAGCAAGCCAGATTTTCTCCAATGGAAATAATCAGATTGAAACCGAATATCTCGATCTGATTCAACTCGCGCAGATTCCGGTCGATCTGCCCAATATTTTAAATAAGACCATGTCCCTTCAGCTCCCTGAGCAGGCAAATGACATCTTTTTTGCATTGAATGGGTCACAGGATCTGTCATTTGGGCTTACCACAGCCATTAAAAACACCTGGCTTTTCAACCAGGAGACAATTGACGGATTTAATGTATATGTGCCGGGTAAAACCAACCTTAAGTTCTTTCCTGATCTTGGTCTAAATGTTAGGTACCGCTTTTTTTCTCAGTGGGCATTTGAGGTGGGCGCCTTTTTTTCCTCCAGAACCGGACAAAGTTATAATCAGTTTATTTATGGCCGGTTTACCCAAAAAGAAATTGCATTGAACTATATGCAATTTGAACTACTGGGCAGCCGGGTGGGTAAAAGACCACTTGCTTATAATTTAAAGTTAATACAACCAAGAACCTCGGCCGGGATTTACCTGGCAAAACTGAACACCGCCTCCGAGACCATTGGCGGTGAGCGTGAAAAAGTAACTGACCGATATAATAATAATGACTTCGGCTTTATTCTGGGGCAGGATTTTGATATTAGCCTTGGAGATAATCTGACGCTATCGCCCGGCTTCCGGCTTAAGTGGGGCCTTAAGAATGTTTATGCTGGCGAAGCCTACATCCCAGCTTCCCTTAAGGAAACCTATAACAGAAGCATCGAATTCAGGATTTCGATCGATTATCATCTGAACAATCCCTGATAATCTTTTTTCTTCATTGCGCTTTCCTGAGGTTTTTCTCCCAACGGTTCAAAGATTTTGAATTTGGGTTGATTTTTTTAAAAAAAAGTTCCAACCTTTTTGGAAAGCTTCCGTCCTCTTATTAGAGAAGCAAAACTGCTAAGTTAGTTTTGAGCAAAATCAACAATTATAAACTAAAATTTCGTAAAGATGAGAACCAATCCATTTTTAAAAACTGCAATTATTCCAATAATTCTTGCATTAGTCCTTATGTCGTGCGAAAAGGAAAAGCAGGGAGGCCTTACCCTCAAGTTTTCAGGCACAACCACTCCCAATAGTTTGGCGATTAAATCAGACAATGCCAATGCAGTTGTTGTTATTGAAAGTTTCAAGATCAATATTGGCGAAATCGAGCTTGAATTTCATGATGATCAATTTATTTCCGATTCGATTGGCTACGATGACGAGATTGAACTGAAGGGGCCATTTGAGGTTGATCTGATAAAAAATGGGGATGCACTGGTTACTACAGTTGTTTCCAACGTTGAACTGCCCCCGGCAGGATACGAAGAGATTGAATTTGAATTCAAAAAGAGCAAGAATTCAATTTCTGACATGTATCAGAAAACGGTACTGGTAAAAGGAACCATCAATGGCGTTCCCTTTGTTTTCTGGACCGACGAAGAATTTGAGGTCGAAATTGAATTTGAAGATGATGTTTATGTTGACGAAGCTACCCTCGCCGTGGTTACTGTTTCGTTTAATATTGCTTCACTGTTCGATCCTGCATTTGGAGGTATTAATATTTCCAATGCTAATGATGGTAACGGGAACGGCATCATTGAGATTTATAAGGATGATCCTGATGGAAATGAAGAGCTCGCTGACAGGATCGAAGATCGTCTTGATGACATTATCGAGGCCTTTGAAGATCAGTTTGATGATTAGAAATTGAAAACCCCAAACAAAAAACGGGCTGGATTTTCCAGCCCGTTTTTTGTGTAAACCTGTTGGCTAAAAGTTTTAATCATCGAGCAACTCCCTTACCTTTTTGGAAGTTTCGTTGGTTTTGGCACGAATCTGCTTGATGGTCTCCGAGGTCTGATTGATCCGGTCGTCCCACTCATCAATGCAGCAGTCCTTGATCTCGTTGATTTCTTCCACCACAAGATTTTGCTGCTCAATGAGCACTTTTTTGGCCTCTTCAAGCTCTTCTTTTACTTCGCCGGTTGCCACCTCAATTTCGGTTTCCACGTAGGCAATGCGCTCGGTAATGTCGGTGTTGACCTTTTCAAGCTCGGCGGTAACGGATTTTTTAACTTCCTGCAACTTTTCCATTTTGGCTTTTTCTTCTTTGCTGGGGCCACAGGAAAACAATACCATGGCAGCAACCATCATGGCAACAAGCCCAGTTATTTTTGAAAATAACTTTCGTGTTTCAGTTTTTTTCAGTTCTTTTTTCATAGGTTTGACATTTTTGGTTTATTATAAATATCCGGAAGAAACAATATTTTCGACTTAAATAAAGAGCTGCCAGAACTATAGGCGGCTCATTACTAATGATTTAAGCGCCAACCAAAAAGAAAAAAACGGTACACTAATATAGTAAAAAATTCAGGGGAAAGCAGATCATTGGCATATTATGCCAGAATTATTCATCTTCCAAAAGTTCCCTGACTTTTTGTGATGCTTCGTTGGTTTTTGAGCGGACTTCAGAAACCACATTATTGGTCTCCGCAACAACCGCATCCCATGCATCGAGCGAGGCTTCCCTTACTTTTTCGAGTTCATTTTCTATGATGTTGAGTTGAACTTGAAGTTCCTCCCTGGCTTCGAGGAGTTCTTCATTAACATCTTCGCCGGCCTCCTCAATCTGGCTGTCGAGGTAAGCTATCCTTTCTTCGAGGTCGTCCTTAATGTCGGCTAGGTCAGCGGTTACACTTTCCTTAGCCTCATTAAGTTGCTCTTCCATAACCTTTTGCTGGCCTGCGCCTCCGCCACAAGACCACATAAAAAGGGTCGAAAGCAAAATAACCACAAGTGCTGCAAATTGGTTTTTCTTAATAAGTAATTTAAAACTTTTGGTTTTCATTACAATAGGTTTTGATTAATACACAAATAATTCCAAAACAAAGCCAATCCCTGGTTGGAGGAGATTTGGAATTTAAAAAATGAAACAGAAATTTGAACTGGCTGGTTTTAGAAAATCCCCCCTCAGGCTTACATTTGAATTACGAATTTAAGGAAAATATGCCGGCTGACGAAATTAATGGCTGCTTAATTTCCCTGCGAAGGTCCTTTTTCTCTTTCCCCAAAAGGGATTTGGATGTTTTAAGACATTGTAAAACAGTAGCTTTTTGCCTTTTTCATTTATCAGGTAAGACAATGGAAAATATTGTTCCGACCTTATTGTCTGAAATAAAATCTGCCTTGCCTTTAAGGTATTTTTCGGTAAGCAGTTTAATGCTGTAGGTGCCCCATCCCCGGCCCCGTCCCTTGGTAGAAAAGGATTTCTGAAAAACCTGCAGTTTCACATCCAGGGGCATTACCTGCTGGTTTTTCACAAAAATTCTTACGGTTTTGGCTTGGCCATCGGTTTGCCAGCCTATTTCAACGCTATCCTTGGCTGGGCCGGCTTCCAGGGCGTTTTTTAGCATATTCATAAGCACTTGCCGCAGCAGCGTTTTGTCGGTAAGGATGGTTTTTCCCCGGGCAATGAATTTTATTTGTTTTTGTCTGAATTTTTGGTGGTACTGCAGCGAGGTGATTATTTCATTGATTAATATATCAAGTTGCACAGTAGAGGGTCGCACCAGCAATTCCTGGTTTTCGGCTGAGCTGATCAGTCGGTAGGCTTGTATCTCTTCGTCAATTCTTACGGATACATCTTTTAGTATCCTTCTGGTTTCTTCAGCATCCAGTTCTTCATACACTTCCTGCAGTCCCGAGAGTATGGCCGAGGTGTTTTTCAGGTCGTGAAGGAAAATGCTTTCGAGCATCATACGGGCTTTGCGGTCGCTGATGTCTTCAATGGCCACAAATACAAAATGCTCTTCACCATACATGAAGGGTTTGGTATGCACCTTCAGGGTAAGCGATTCTCCATCCTTCAGGGCTATCACGCATTCGCCCTGCCCGCTATCGCCCTCTTCGCTCAGTTTGACGGTGTTGGCCAGCCCGCACACACGGCAATAGGCCGTTGACCCGCAGCCGTACTTCCCTTCCAATGCATGAACGCACTCCAGGCATTCGCCCGGTCTGAGTCCCAGCAGTTCGTGCGGTTCTCTGCCGCTTGCTTCGGCCAGCAGGTCTTTGTTTACATACACCACCTGCCTGGCGTCGTTTATGATCAGCAGCACCACCGGTACATCCTCCAACAATTGCGGAAAAGAAGGGCTTTGAATGATTTCAGAGGCCTGTCGGCGAATTTTTTCTGGCTGGTAACGGATGGAAGGCTTAAACATGGGCGGGCGTTGGTGATGTGCTGACAAATGTAAAAAAAACATGCAGGTTTTTCAAAAAAAAAGCCGGAGTAAAACCCCGGCTTTCTGTCAGTGAATTAAACATTAGTATTTTATTGCTTTCAATGTTAATTTTTCGCCGGCCTGCGAAGTGAGAAGTACGAGGTAAATGCCGGGTTCCCATTGCCCCGTAGGCAGATACAACAGCCCCTCACCCTGGGGCGCTTCCATGCGCTTTATCACCTTCCCCGAAAGAGAAATTACCTGCACTACCTGCCATTGGTGTCCATCGGGCAGGCTGATATTGAGGTAATAATCGAAAGGAACAGGGTAAACCTTTTCGGCGCCCATCAGGGCAGGCTGGTTTATGCCAACCGTAATGCTCATGGTTTGGCAAATGGTTTCTTCGCAGCCTGCTTCGGAAGCAGCGGTAAGGCAAATAGTGAATGCCCCTGCCGAACTGTACTGATGCTGGGGATTGGCATCGGTAGAATGAGAGCCATCGCCAAAGTCCCAGTAATAGCTTGCTGCGTCCTGGCTGGTGTTGCTGAAACTTACCAGGTAATTGTTCACTTCAAAGGAGAACGCTGGCTCAGGCAGGGGGTGGAAAACCACTTCGGCGGTTTCGCTTTGTGCAGTGCACTGGTTCGCGTCGGTTACCTGCACCCAAAAACTGCCCGACTGGCTAACTATGATTTCTGGTGTGGTTTCGCCAGTCGACCATAGATAGCTGTTGTTGCTGTCATCAGGATAGGCCAGGATCATAATTTCATCGCCTTCGCACCAAGGTTCGTTTTCGGGCAACAATACCTGTGCATCTGGCAGTGCGAACACTGTGACGGAAACTTCGGGCACCTCTACGGTGCATTGGTTGGCATCAGTAAATTGCAATCCGTAACTGCCGGTTTCTGTAACGGTAATCTGTGCCGTTGTTTCACCTGTGGTCCAGAGATAGGTGCCCACCAGGCTTGACGACAAGAGCACCGAACCACCCTGGCAAAATTCAAGTTCGCCCTCATTAAGGATTTGCACTTCAGGAAGCGCATAAATTTCGAAAAGGTTTTCGATAGTGTAAGTATGGGAGTCGCCGGTTTCAGACCAGGTGGCCGTGAGCGATACGCTGTATGTGCCAGGCTCGCTTAGCGGAAAATCGACCAGTTCAGTTTCGGTGCTGACCACTTCTCCATTGATGCTCCAAGCAAATTCGTCGGCGTCGACGCTGAAGTTGCTGAGGGTAATCAGGCCTGATCCGCAAAAGGTAGTTTGCTCCGTTTCGAAAAAGGCAAAGGGCTGGGCGTTTTTCTCAATCTCGCTGGCCAGCACGCTGCTCCAGAAGCCCCTGGTATCAAGAAAGCGGAACATTAGGAAATAGTTGCCATGCGGTATTCTGCGCAGGTCGAGATCGAGTTCGAGCATCATTGGGTTTTCGGGCGCATCCAGTTCTACATGGGTGCGGCCCTCTGTACCAAATTCGTCGAAAAGGTTGCCTTGGGCATCTTCGAGCCAATATTCGTAAGCGGTCATCAGGTTGTTTTCAGCACCTTGCAAAGCAGGCAGCTTCACAAAGAAGCGGCTGAGGGCGCTGCTCCAGTTCCCGCGGTTATCTTTGAACCTAATGCTAATGGTGTTGAGGCCGTCGGGCAATGCGCTTGCCTCAAAAGTCTGAATCAGGCTGTAAGAGGTTTCGTCGGCTACGCTGGTTTCCTGAACGGAAGCAAAATCGTTGTTGAACCAAACCTGGTATGCGCTTATTGCGACCGTTTCTCCTTGCTGTTCAATTGCCGGAATCTTGACAAAAAAGCGGCTGAGCATCGACGACCACGCTCCAGTGTCATCTTTAAACCTTATTGAAAAAGTATTGAGTCCATCAGGCAATTCAACTACATCGAAAATTTCGTTGATATTGACGGTAGTTCCGGGAGTAACTCCTTGCCAGTTGCTTTCGCCCTGGTTGAACCGGTATTCGTAACCGACAATTTGTTTTTCTTGGCCTGCATGCTGCGTTTCGGGCATTTTTACAAAAAAGCGGGTAATCATCGACGACCAGGCGCCCGTGTTGTCCTTAAACCGCATGGATATGGTGTTGAGTCCATCGGGCAATGCAGCGACACTGATCATTTGTTCGATGGTTACCGATTCGGCTGCTGTCACATTTTGCAATACCATTTCCTCCTGGTTGAATCGGTATTCCCAAGCTACAATTTGAGGCTGGGTTCCACTACTTTCCGTTATGGGTGTTTTAACAAAAAAACGGGTGAGGGGAGCCGACCACGAACCTTCGGTGTCGCGAAAGCGAATGGTGAAGCTGTTCAGTCCTTCGGGCAATGCAGCAGTATTCAACGAAAATTGCACGCTGGCCTGCTGAACTGGTGCCAGGTTTACGTTAATCCTGGCATCGACCTGCTGGTTGAACCAATACTCATAGCGGTCGATCAGCACCGTTTGTGCACTGAGCGACAGGGCCGTGAAGAAAAATATTAATGAAATTAATTTTCTCATAGCTAGTGATTTTAGCGTTCCTGCGCCGAAACATTCACTTCTACTTCAATATTCCCTTCCTCGTCGGTAACGGTCGAAACCTGCTGGAAAGTAATGTAAGGATTAAACGGAACAGCACCCTCTTTGTAAGGTATCACCGTGCCGTAAATTCCTATATCGTTTCCATCGGTGCCGGCACTCTTTCCGGGGCTGGTTTCCTGAAGGTGGAAGTCGAATTCATACCCGAAGTTAGAACCATCGAAGTTGACGAAAATGCTATTCAGGGGTTGGCTGCCAATATTGCCCGAGCCATTGTTGCTGCCGGGCATGGCAAAATCGCGAACAAACATGTTGTTTGCAATTGTGTTGGAACTGCTGCCATAAAAAAGATAAGATCCGGTGTGCAGGATAATGTTGTTTTGAATAAGGCAGGAGGTGAGATAATTAAAAGTATCGCTGGTTGGCTTAAAAACAATGTTGTTGGTAATCAATACATTATTATTGAAGCTCTGAATGTTATGTACCAAGTTCTTTTCAATAAGTACATTCTGGGCGTCACCACCAATTATTGTGGCTCGTATTACGTTCTCCGAAATAAGGATTTGCTCCGCCGTTGCCGGTGATGAGGCATATAGCTGAATATTGCCCACATTGCAACGGCTTATTGTAATATTGCTTACGTTCTGGGTTGCAGCGTTAGTGCCCAGGCGAATATCTCCGGTAAGGTAAAATCCTTGCAGCAAGCTGTGGTCTGCTCCGGTTCTCAGGAAAATGGAGCCATTAAGCCAGGTTATGCCGGCAGCTGTGGTATATTCGGGATAATGCCCTACACCAACCAGGGTTAGCCTGTGATCGATGTAAATATTGCCAATGCTGAACGTGCCAGCGGGCAAATACAGTGTATCCCCGGCTTGCGTGGCAGCCAGAGCAGCCGCAAAGGTTCCGAATACTTGTGAGTTTTCGCCATTTTGAACCACAAAGCGGCTCTGGGCAGTTACTGAAATGGAAGCCGCAAAAAGAATAACGGCCAGGGTGATGTTTGAAAAAGTTTTCATAGAAAAAATTTTATGGGGGTCGGATGGTTGAATTATCGGGGTTGTGCTATAATTTCTACCTCAATGCCGATGTTGCCGTTTTCATCGGTCTGGTTGGAAACCTGTTCGAAAACAACTTGTGGGTTGAATGGCACAGCGCCTTCTTTGTAAGGCACAGCTGTGCCGTAAATCCCAATGTCATAGCCGTCTGAGCCTGCACCTATGCCCACGCAGCCGGGCATCAGGTGATAATCGTTGGCAGGGCTGAATAGGCCGTCATTATAATCGACAAATACCGTATTCAAAGGTTGATTAAAGAAGTTGGCCTGCCAGGTGTTCAGATCGGTCTGCGGGTCAATGGTGATATTGGCAGCAAAGATATTGTTCCTCAACAGGTTGTTTTCGCTGACCTTCAGCGGATAGTGAGGGGTCCTGAAAATGTTGTTCTCCACTAGTATAAAGTGAACGCTGGTCAGGGGGGCATACAAGTTATAATTAGCAACCCTGCCACTGTAAAAAAAGTTGTTCGCAAGGATTACGTTCCCATTAAATTCGGTTACTTCATCATCAAAGATGTTTTTGTAAAACTGGATGTTCTGCGCATTCCTGCCATATATCCTTCCGTTGAGTACGTTTTCGGTAAACAGAATGTCTTGCACGGGTGAAGGCAGGCTGTATCCCAGGTATGTATGGCTGATCCTGCATCGCGAGATTGTTATATTCTCAATGTTTTGATTTGTACTGTTGTTGTAGTTGTAGAAATAAAGGCTTCCCATCCTGAAGCCATGTAAAAGTGAGCCGTCTGATCCCTCAGCAAGGTAAATGTTCCCGTTCAGATGCGAAAACAAGCTGTCGTGCGTCTGGGTCGGATCGTGTCCAATCCCAATGATGGCAACCTGCTTGTCAATGTTTAAAGATCCAATGTTAAAGGTGCCGCCGGGCAAATAAATGGTATCGCCTGCGGTAACAGTCGCCCAGGCCGAAGCCCAGTCGGTGTGAAAAGTGGCTGTGCCATTGCTTTGCACGGCAATGGTTTTTTGTGCGCTGATCTGAACTGAGAAAATAGAAAGGATCAGGGTCAAAAAAAGAATCTGTCTCATGAAGTGTAAGGGTTTAAAGGTGTGTGATATTTATCGTTGTTGTGCTTCAACATTTATGTTTACCTCGATTTGTCCCTCGTTGTTGGTTTCGGGCGAAACCGACTGGGTTGCAATATGGGGGGTAAATGGCACGGCTCCTTCCTTGTAGGGAATACTTGTGCCATAAATTCCAATGTCGAAGCCATCGTTGCCAGCTCCAATGCCAACCGATTCGGCCTTCAGGTGGTAATCATGATCGTAGCTGAAGGAATAGCCGCTTTGATTTTGGAAAATACTGGCCTGGGGCACATTGACAATATTTCCTGAACCATATGAATAGCCCGGTATTTCGAAATTATAGACAAAAATATTGTTGAAAAAACCAGCGCTGGTAACTCCTGTTCCAACTACATAATTGCTTGATAGAAAAATGTTATTGTTGAATAAAGCTGCCTGTATATTTACCAGTACCGGGTTGTAATAAGGTGCATTCATGAGAAAAATGTTATTGTTAAAAATGACATTTCCGTTGAAGTGAATGACGCGGTCGCAGATAATGTTTTTCGCGATCAGCACGAACTGGGCGTATCCTCCGCCAAAATCTCCCCTGATCACATTTTCTGTTATGTTGATGGTGTGTGAGGTAGTGATGCTTCCTGCCAGGTAGTCGTGGCTGAGCCAGATGTTGTTTACGTTGCATCGCGTAATATTCAGGTGATTTACCTGCTGGTTTTCGGCTGTGGTGCCCAGCCTGATTTCACCGGTAAGGAAAAACCCTGTCAGGATACTGTTATCGGCCCCTTGCAACAGGTTGATGTTGCCGTGGAGGTAAGTTATGCCGGTAGCTTGCGAGAATCCCGGGTAATGCCCCACGCCTGCAATGGTTAGGGACTTGTCAATCGAAATGTTGCCAATGTTATAACTTCCGCCGGGAAGATAAATAGCGTCGCCATCCTGGGCAGCCGCAACTGCTGCCGAAAGGGTAGTGTGGAATGAAACTTGATCGCCGCTTTGCACGGTAATGCTGGTCTGGGCCGCAGCTGTGAAAAGAATCAGCAGGCTGGCCACAAAAGTTAACGAAAATCGTTTTTTCATTGTGTTCCTTGGTGAGTTGGTCGGTAAAATTTGATTTTTCAATATTACAATAGTTTTGTAATTTTCTAAATAAGTAATTCACTGAATTTGCATAGATATATTGCCTGTGTTGCAAAAAAAAAGAGGTGCTCCGCAGGGAAGCACCTCTTTAATTATTTAGAAAAATTCTGGTTAAGCAATCCGGGCAACCAGGTCAACTACGCGGTTGGCATAGCCAAACTCATTGTCGTACCATGACACAACTTTTACAAAGTTGCCATCAATTACCTGGGTCAGTTTGGAATCGAATACCGAAGAGTGGGTGTTGCCAATAACATCGGTCGAAACGATGGGATCAGTACAATACTCAAGAATGCCTTTCATTGGGCCTTCGGCGGCTTTCTTAATGGCTTCGTTGATTTCTTCCTTTGTAACGTCTCTTGACAGTTCCACGGTAAGGTCAACAACCGATCCATCGGGAGTGGGCACGCGCATGGCAAAGCCGTCGAGTTTGCCCTTCAATTCGGGAATAACTAGTCCAACGGCTTTTGCGGCTCCGGTGGTGGTGGGAATAATTGACATGGCAGCTGCGCGGGCACGGCGAAGGTCGCTGTGCGGGGCATCCAGTATAATCTGGTCGTTGGTGTATGAGTGAATGGTATTCATCAAGCCACGCTTAATGCCGAAATTGTCATTAATAACCTTTGCGAAAGGGGCAAGGCAGTTGGTGGTGCATGAAGCATTGGAATAAATCTGGTGCTCGGGCTTGATGTCGCCATCATTCACACCAAGAACAACAGTAGCATCAACGTCGCTGGCACTTTTTGAAGGCACGCAAAGAACCACTTTGCGGGCGCCGGCCTGCAGGTGCTTACTGATTTTTTCGCGATCGCGGAAAACACCGGTAGATTCAACTACTACATCAATGCCAAGCTCTTTCCAGGGCAGGTTTGCAGGGTCTTTCTCTGAGTACACACGGATCTTCTTACCGTTTACAAGCAGGTAATCGTCTTCAGCACTTACCGTGCCCGGGAATTTACCATGTACAGAGTCATATTTTAAAAGGTGGGCAAGGGTGGCGCTGTTGGTAAGGTCGTTTACTGCTACAATTTCAATGTCCTCGTTTTTGAGGGCAGCTTTCAGAGTCAATCGGCCGATACGACCAAAGCCGTTGATAGCGGTTTTAATTTTTGCCATAGTTTTTTGTGTTTAAAATTTTTGAGGCTGTAAAATTACAAAAAATCGGTGGTATTTTTTCCAGTTAATGATAATTTCACATGGGCAAAATAGTGTATTTTTCCAAAAGCGCACAGACACAATAAGTTTTATGTAGCCAAAACATTATTATTTTTGCAGCGTACAAAATAAAACAGACACCCTTCAGTTATCTAACTAAACCCAAAAAATAAGCAGATGTTAAACCACATTTTACTGCAGGTTCAAATGGGCACCACTCAGGTTGCCGACACGCTGGCTCAAACTCCAATGCCCTCGCACGAAACCATTACCATTTGGAGTCTGGCACTCAAGGGAGGGATCGTTATGATACCACTGGCTATATTGTCGGTTGTGGCCATATATATTTTTATCGAACGCTACCTGGCTATCAACCGGGCATCGCAAGAAGAAACAAATTTCATGAATAATATCCGCGATTTTATTCATGATGGACGTATCGATTCGGCCAAGTCGCTCTGCAAAAATAACCAGTCGCCCATTGCACGAATGATTGCCAAAGGCCTGGTGCGCATTGGCCGTCCGCTCAACGACATTAATGCCGCCATTGAAAATGTGGGTAAGCTGGAGATATCCAAACTCGAGAAGAATATTGCCGTGCTGGCAACGGTTTCCGGAGCAGCCCCCATGCTGGGCTTTCTTGGAACGGTTATTGGCATGATTCGTGCTTTCTACAATATGTCTATGGCTGGAAACAATATTGATATCAGCCTGCTGGCAGGAGGTATTTATGAAGCCATGGTTACCACCGTAACCGGCCTTACTGTTGGTATTATCGGGTATATTTGCTACAACGTTTTGGTGGCTCGTATCGAAAAGGTGGTGTTTATGCTCGAAGCCCGCGCCACAGAGTTTATGGATCTTTTGCACGAACCAGCCTCCTAAAGCTTATTGCTATGGCCATAAAAATGCGAAATACACGCAGCCTCCAGTTCAACATGGCTTCCATGTCTGACCTGGTGTTCCTGTTGCTGATCTTTTTCATGCTTACCTCTACACTCGTTGCACCCAACGCAATTAAGCTTTTATTGCCCTCGAGCGATAGTCGTACCATGGCTAAGCAAACGGTGACGGTTTATCTCAACGAAGAATTTCAAATGTTCCTGGAAGAGACACCTGTTGACACCGATGGGCTTCATTCCGGGCTTCTTCAATACCTGGTCAACGAAGAGGAAGGTTCTGTGGTGCTCAGGGCCGATCAGAGTGTTCCCGTGCAATATATAGTGAATGTTATTGATGTGGTAAACAATATCAATAATATGAACCAGACTCGGCACAAAGTGATTCTTGCAACGCAACCGCAGCGATAAAATGGACGAATTTACAAGGAAGGACAACCAAAGGGCACTTATTGGCACAATCGTTTTTCATGTTGTGCTGCTGGTGCTATTCTTCCTTTGGGGGCTGCGAACCCCATTGCCACTTCCTGAGGAGGCAGGGGTGCTGGTTGCATTAGGCTATACCGACCAGGGCATGGGAGATATGATTCCTTTATCCGGTTCGCCACCCGTTCCTACGCCAACGCAGCAGGTTCCGGTGCAAGAAGAGGTGGTTACCCAAAGCACGGAAGAAGCGGTTGCCATTCCACAAACGACGCCAAGGCCAAGGCCGCAGCAGCCCACCCCAACCCAACAACAGCCTACCCAGCAGCCTCCACCCGAGGAGCCCCGCCCAACGGTTGATCCCAGGGCATTGTTTCCGGGCGCTGACGAGCGTAGCACCACCAGTCAGTCGCAGGGCACTACTGGTCAGCCCGGCTCACAGGGCAGCCCCACAGGCGCTCCCGGCGGCAGTGGTGATGGCATTGGATCGGGTGGCATAAGCTACACCCTCACAGGCCGCAGGCCCAACCAGCTGCCAGTGCCCACTTATGATACCCAAGCGCAGGGTAGGGTAGTGGTTTCCATCACAGTTGATCGCCAGGGAAGAGTTATCCGCGCCACTGCAGGTGCCCGTGGAACCACCACTACCGATCAAACTCTGCATCGACTGGCCGAAGATGCCGCACGCAGGGCGCGGTTCGATGTGCAACAGGATGCACCGGAAGAACAGACCGGTACCATTACCTACAACTTTATCCGACAGAATTAAGATGAACTACCAGGAAACCATGGGGTATCTGTTCAGTCAGTTACCCATGTTTCACCGCATTGGCCCCGCAGCCTATAAGGCCAACCTCGACAACACCCTTGCCCTCAGCCAGCACCTGGGCTATCCCGAAACAAAATTTTCCAGCATTCACATAGCCGGTACCAACGGCAAAGGCTCTGTGGCCAATATGCTGGCAGCGGTATTGCAGCAGCAAGGCTACAAAACCGGCCTGGCCACCTCACCCCACCTCAAGGACTTCCGCGAGCGCATTCGCATTAACGGACAAATGATACCCAAAAGCAAGGTGGCCGCTTTTGTTAGTCAGCACAGGCATTTCTTCGAAAAGCTCAGCCCTTCCTTTTTCGAGATTACCATTGCCCTCACATTTGATTATTTTGCCCGGCAGCAGGTTGATATTGCCGTGATTGAAACCGGTCTGGGCGGCAGGCTCGACTCAACCAACATTCTTACCCCTGATATTTCCATAATTACCAACATTGGTATGGACCATATGAACCTGCTGGGCGATACCCTTGAAAAGATTGCAGCCGAAAAGGCGGGGATTATTAAGAAAGGGGTGCCTGTGGTCATTGGAAAATACCAGTCGGACATCCACCACGTTTTTACTGAAGTGGCTTCCCAAAAAAGCGCACCGCTTTTCCTTGCCAAGGATTATTACGAGGGCGCTTTCGCGGAAACCAAAGAAGAAAAAGGTAAGCTCATTCAGGAAATTTCATTCAATACCCCTTCCGGGGAAAAGAGGATGTTTGCCACCGACCTGCAGGGTTCATGGCAACAGGAGAATTTGGCTGCAGTTCTTACAGCCGTTGATTTGCTCAATAGTAAAGGTAACCTCCCGGTTTCTGAAAGTGCTGTGCGCGATGGCCTCAGCAATGTGCAGCAAAATACTGGCTTTAAAGGGCGCTGGTATCAGCTTGGAAAAAGGCCCCGCATTATTTGCGATACCGGCCACAATGCCGATGGGCTGAAGCTGGTGCTTGAGCAACTAAATAGCCTACATTATGAAAAGCTGCGTATAGTGCTGGGTATGGTCGACGATAAGGATGTGGCGGGTATTTTATCCCTTTTCCCAAAAACGGCAAAATATTATTTCTGCAAGCCAGATGTGCCCCGGGGCCTTGACCCTGGCAAACTGGCACAGATTGCCCGTGGGCATAGTTTAAACGGTGAAGTCTTTCCGTCGGTCAAGGCGGCCTTGCAGGCTGCCAAAGCGCAGGCCACTGGTCGGGACCTGATCTTTGTGGGTGGCAGCACTTTTGTGGTGGCCGAGGTGATATAAAAAAACCGGGCGACTGGGCCCGGTTCTTTTTTAATTAATTGTTCTGTTCTTGTTCTTCCCTTTCGCGCTGGCGTGCCTCTCGTGCAGCCTGGCGTGCTCTTTCGCGCAGCAATTCGCGCACATGGCCCTGAAGCTCTGGGTCGGAACGGAATTCCGACATGATCTCCTGGTAGTACTCCGTTGTGAGGCCCTTCTCCATAAGAGTGGCCTGCAGCATCGACTGCATATCGCGCTGAATGGCAGTTACCTGCGGAGCAGCCGCATTAAAGGCATTGATTTCTTCTTCTGCATAAAGACCACCCTGAAGCGCCCCGATTTCGGAAGCACGCGCTATCTGGTTGAAACGCTCCATAGTGAGGCCATTTTCTATAATAGCAGCCTCAATACGCTCGTTGGTTTCGCGCTGAAGCACACTGAGCTCCTGGTTAACATCATAAAAATTCAGCAGGTCTTCATCTGAAAAGCGAAACTCTTTTTTGGGTTCTTCGGTTTCCTGCCCATAGGTAAGGGCCGGTGCGGCAGCAATGATAAAGGCAAACAGCATTGCTGCCAGAAAAGTTCTGGTCATTTTGTTGGTTTTTGATTGAAAAAAAATCATTTGAAATTAGGGTTTTGGTTAAAAAGCAGACAAAAATAAAAATAATTGGAAAAAATCACCCAATAATTTTAGGTTTATTATAAATAACAAATTTCAGACCGTTTTTTCAGTACTGAAATGTTAAATATTTCCAAACTTACTTTATGTCAATATTTTGCGCCAATCAAACCTCTATTTAGAAACCCTGCATTTGATCATTTTTAGTCATAAAAATCATGGCTTCAGGCATACAACAACATAGTTGTAAGGTTCTATGCCTATAGTGATTCCTCTCTCCACCAGTTGCTCCTGGCTAATCCGCCCCCGACTTTCTGATTGGGGCTGAATCAATTGGGTCGCATAATCTTGTTGATTGGCCAGTCCGGCCATTTCAAAAAAATGCATGGGAATTCTAATGGCAGTGTTTGGGCTTTCTGTCTCATTGAAATTGGCTGCAATAATCCAGATTTTTTCGTTGTTCCACCGCAGGTAACAATATATTCTTTCCGGACTGAAGCCTGGCTTATCCTGATTGTACCACTGCAAGTCATAAAAATGGCCATTGGCAATTATTGGGTCTTTACTGAGCCTTATAAGTTGCTGGTAGGCCAGGCGCAATGATTTTTGCTCTGTCGACAGTTTTTCTTCATTGCATTTTCCGTTATTAAACCACTGCTGAAAAGCGGGCACATGGAAATAATCGAAAATGGTAGTGCGGCCATCGTTGCTGCTGAACCCGGCCGCCCCTTCGGCAGGCTCTCCGAGTTCCTGACCGAAATAGACCATTAAAGGCCCCTGATGCAAGGTGGCTGCCACTGCCATGGCGGGAATTCCGGCCCGGGCATTGCCAGCAAAATGGCGGGAGGCAATGCGGTGCTCATCATGGTTTTCGAGAAACCGCAGCATGCGTCCATCCAAACCATCCAAGCCTTGCCAAACCCCGGTTATGGACGAGGCCGGCTTTTGTCCGCTTATCACTTCGCGCAGGGTGTCGTACAAACCATCCTTGTCATATAGGAAATCAAAACCACCGGTTTCCACATAATCCCGGTAAGCCTTGGGGTTGTAGATTTCAGCAATGAAAATTACCTCAGGGAACTTATTCTTTAATTTTCCAATAGCCCATTGCCAGAACTCCACAGGTACCATTTCGGCCATGTCGCAGCGGAATCCCATCACGCCCATATCCGCCCAGAAATGTAAAATGCCGAACATTTTATGCCAGGTGTCTGGAATGGGATCGAAATGTTTGGCTCCTCCGCCCTGGTAATCCACTCCGTAGTTTAGCTTAATGGTTTCATACCAGTCGTTTATGGTGGGAGTGGCCGTGAACTGATTGTTGCCCGTTGCCCTGGCAGGTTCTTCTCGAAACTCCCTGTAAGGGCTGTCCTTTGCATAGGGCAACGCATACACCTCTGGCGGAAGCCGAAGTGCCTGCCCGGGCAAGTAGTAGAAGTTGTTATGCGGATGAAACCCCAATGATGTTTTGTCATTTTCTCCCAATGATTTGGTTTCGGGTGGGGTGCTGTCGGGCTGGTAATTCCTTGCCACGTGGTTTGGCACAAAGTCGATAATCGGAAGTAGGTCTGCATCATGGCAGCGTTTTATCAGGGCCTTGAACTCCTGCATGCGTTCGTTTACATTGGTGGCCAAATCAGGACAAACGTCATAGTAATCCTTAATAGCATAGGGAGAGCCAGCGCGCCCCTTAATTACCAGCGGGTTGTCAGGTTCAATGCCATAGACCAAATAATTGGTGCAACTTGTATGCTCCAGCACCCCGGTGAGCCAGAGGTGGGTGGCGCCAAGTGTTTTTATCTCCCTGAGGAAAAGCGCATCCAGGTCGTTGAGCTTCCCGCAGCCGTTTTCTTCGATGGTACCAAAGGGCTTTTTGCTGGTGCTGCGATTGCCGGCAAGTCTTACAAGAAGTTGATATATTATTGGTTTCATTGGCGAAGGTTTTTTTATCACTGCATTGTTTATTCAAAAAACCCATCAGTGAAATTCAGCAAAAATACCTTGTCGGTGGCGCGTGTCAGTGCTGTATATAGCCATCGCAAATATTCGGTGTCGGGTTCTTTATTGGGGATGTACCCCATTTCAACAAAAACGTTGGGCCATTGCCCGCCCTGGGCCTTGTGGCAGGTAAGGGCATAGGCAAACTTTACCTGCAGGGCATTGAAATGGGGGTTGTTTTTTATGTGCGCCAAACGGCTGCCCTTATTCGTAATGTCGGCATAATCGGCAGCAACTTCTTCAAAAAGCCTCTTGCTGTCGGGGTTCGACAGAGAAGGACCTTCAGCACCCAAAGTATCGAGAATGATTTTTACTTCCAGGTCAGGCTCATCCGGGTAGTCGAGCATCCTTACCGTAACATCGGCAAAGCGAAAACCATACAATTCTTCAATGCGGCTTATCCTTTTTATTTCCATAATATCGCCGTTGGCAATAAACCCCGCATTGCTGTTTTCGGGCAACCAGAAGTAATTATTCTTTACCACCATAAGCAGATCGCCGGCGCTTATCTCGTCTTCGCGAAAGAGCACCCGGTTGCGGATGTGCTGGTTAAATAAGTTAGCGCGTTTGTTGCTTCGACAAACGATCAGCGTTTCTTCGATTTCACGGCCCATAAAGGCATTGTTTACCTCATCGGCGGCATCAGGACCTTCGAGCCTTTTAAAATCACCAAAGCCAGCGAGCTGCAACTTAGGATAGCCCTCTTCTTTTTTTCCCAGCATTTGCCTGATCTGGGTCGCGTTGTGCAGTATGCCACTGTCGCGCGCCTGCCGCACCACTTCCTTTAGCTCAAAGCTCCACAACTTCAGGTTGTATCGCTGCGATAGGAATTTCTCGCTCAGTGCCGGACTTTCGGTTGTCATGACCGGGGGCAGCTGGGCGGTGTCGCCAATGAGTATGAGCCTGCAGTTCACCCCTTCGTTTACATATTGAATCAGGTCGTCGAGCAGGTTGGTGCCGCCAAAGAGTTCGGTTTGTTCGCTTCGGCTGCCCCCGATCATGGAGGCCTCATCAACAATAAAAAAAGTGTTTTTGTGCTTGTTTTGCTGCAGCACCACGTTTATTGAGCCATCGGCCGAGGGCAGCAGGCGGTAAATTTTCTTATGAATGGTAAATGCTTGCCTGCCCGAGTAGGAGGCCAGCACTTTGGCCGCCCTGCCCGTGGGTGCCAGCAGCACCGAGCTGGCCCGCAACGATGGCAGGATTTTCACCAGGCTGCTCACAATGGTGGTTTTGCCGGTGCCTGCATAGCCCTTCAGCACAAATACCGAGGCTGGGTTTCTGTCCCTGATAAACCCTCCCAGCAAATCGATCAGCTGACCCTGGTCGCTGGTGGGGGTGTAGGGAAACTCTTTGAGTATGGCTTTACTGATATATTCGTGGCTCATAAAGGCAAGTATCAGAACGGATATCCGATCCCAAGGTTGAAATTCCAGCTTCGGAAGCGGGGCCACTGGCTGATCCAGCGCTGACCCGCCTCCAGCGAAGGGTCGTGCAACGGGAATGCGGCATCGATACGCACCACAAAAAAGTCGAAGTCGAGGCGCAGGCCGGCACCGGCACCTATGGCAATCTCGCGGTAAAAATCGGAAAACGAAAATTCGCCCCCTGGAAACTGGGGGTTCTCGTTGATGAACCAAACGTTGCCGGCATCGGCAAAAATGGCGGCATGCCAGAAGCGATATATTGCAAAGCGATGTTCGATGTTGGCTTCCAGCTTAATGTCGCCATACCGGTCGAAGCGTATGGCAAGGCTGTCGCTGTAGGCTCCCGGTCCAAGGGCATAAATGCGCCAAGCCCTGATGCTGTTTGCCCCGCCAGCGTAATAGCTTTTTACAAATGGCATCACCGTTGAATTGCCGTAAGGAATGCCCGCCCCGGCCATAAACCGGATGGCCAGGTTGTTGTTACGTTCGAAAAATTTGTAGAATCGCAGGTCAACGTCGCCTTTCAGGTATTGGGCAAAGGGAATATTGAACAGGGTGTAGCTACCATTCTCATCAGTAGTGGCATTCAGGCTTTTGCTGACCAGGTGCATTGTGTTTCCGGCCGATTCAAGATTTCCACGGAAGTAAATGAAATCGGTTTCTCTTCCAATTTGCTGGGTGTTGTAAACATATGAATATTTCAGGCCACCAGTCAGATGGTCGCGGTAGCGGCTCAGAATCAGCGGGTTGCCTTCGGGGATCCTTGATCGCAAAATAGAGTCGTTAAAGACTTTTATGGAGCTGATTTCAAGCGGATAGAGATAATGACGCTTCCGTGGGTTTTCGCTCCACTCAAAGCCGTAGCTTACGTTAAGAATGTAACGGGTATAGTCTGGCCTTTGCCGGTAATTGATACCGGTAAGAATGGTACTCTGCGGCCTTGCATTTTTTGAAAGGCGCTCCATGGGAATAGGAAGCAGCAACTTGGGGAAGTCGATGCTTGCCTCGGCACCCAGCTCAAGGGTGTTGAAAGGCAGTCGGTTGATCACCTCGCTGCGCGATGATTCCCCGGCGGCTTCCAGGGCGCCCTTCAGGCGTAGGTTGAGCCGTTCTGCTCCTCTAAAGAAGTTTCGGTTGGTGAAAAGGAAGTTTCCTGCCACCCCGAGGTTGCCCGAAGAGTTCAGGCCTTCGGCCTCGATGGTGAAGGCATTGGAGGGCGAGCGTGCCAGCTGGATGCGTGCATCCAGAAAGCCAAGCGTGTCGGACAGGCTGCCCTGCGAAGGCTCGTTGTTCTCGGAGAATTGCAGGTTTATAAACCGGAAGTTTCGCAGACCGCTGAGGTAATTGTAAGTCAACTCCACATTACGGCTGCGAAAATACTGCCCCGGTTCAATAAGTATATTTTGTACCACGGCCCTGGGGCGAATGCTCAGGGGTTCATTGTGCAAGAAATGATAAACTGGACCATCTTCCTGCCGGCTGGGGACAAAACGTATGGTGTCGAAAGGGGTGGCCCCGGTTCGGAATGGCGAAAAATCGGGGTAAATATACACCTGGTCGATGACATATCGCCGGTGTCTCGCGGGTGAAAGGGTGTCGCTGGTGTCTGGCCTGCCGGTTCCGGGGTTGTTAATAAGCAGGTCGATGTCCACCTGGTGGGTGCCTAGGGTGCTGTCGACCTGGAAAAGGATAAAATCCCTGGAGAAACTATAAAATCCCAGGTTGCGCAAATTACGGCTTATGCGCTCCCTTTCCTGTTGCAAAAGGTCGGCATCGTAACGCTGCCCCGAGGCGATCAGGGCATTTACCGTGTCAGAAAAAACATAGGAAGCCAGATGTGGGTCAGAGATCTGGTAATGCAGGTTGCGTAATGTATAGGGGGTGTTTCCGGTTACCTGGTAATTGACTTTTGCACGACGGCGGTTAAAATCTACCACTGGGGCAATCTCTGCATTGAAGTAGCCTTTCCCCAGCATAAAAAGCTCAAATTGCTGCTGGCTGCTCTGCATCAGCACCGGGTCGAACAATACGGGTGGCTCGCCAATGGTGTTTTTCATCCAGCGTTTAATACTGTTCTCGCGGCCCCGATCGGCCAGTTGATACACATGCAGGTGGAAGCGGTAAAAGCCCAGGATGCGGCGATTGGGTTTTTGCCTGATATATGGCCTAAGCTGGTCGCGCTTGATCTCAGCCTCTTCAATAGTAATTTGGTTGCGGTTAAGCAAATATTGACCCTCAGGGATGCGACGTGCCGGATTGCAGCCCGTGAGCAGCAAAATGCCGGCAGAAAAAAGAAAGCAGATCTGAAAAAGCCTTTTTAACACGTACCTCTGGTTTAACGAAGAGACAAATTTAGGCATATTCGCCACATTTCAAATGCTGTGCCGGTACAATTCCTCAAGAAAACAGAAAAAGTAAAAAGGGTCTTTAAAAGGCAAAAAAAAATATTTAAAATAAAAATAAATCCTTTTGGCATGAAAAAATAATAGTATACTTTTGTTAGATGGGTAATACCGGCTAACCAGAGGAGAAGAAAAAAATGCAGTCTTCGGCCAGGCCTTGGGAAAAGAATACTGGAAATCTTCGGCCGGTAGTTTTCTAATATTAACTTTGCAGGCTTAAAATTCAAATAGTGATGACGCTGATACAGTCGATTTCAGGAATCAGGGGTACTTTGGGCGGCAAGCCTGGAGAAGGTTTGTCTCCGGTGGATGTTTTAAAATTTTCGGGTGCCTATGGCATGTGGCTTCGCAGCCGTTTTCCCGATGAACGCCTGCGGGTGGTGATAGGTCGTGATGCCCGCATTTCGGGTCCTGTGATCAATAAAATTGTCACCTCCACCTTGCAGTCGATGGGCATTGACATAATCGACGGGGGTGCTACAACCACGCCTACTGTGGCCATGGGGGTTGAATTTTTCAAGGCATATGGCGGCATTATCATTACGGCAAGCCATAATCCCAAAAATTGGAATGCCCTGAAGCTGCTCAATGAGCGCGGTGAGTTCATGTCGGCTGCCCAGGGCGAAGAAATGCAACAGTTTATAAACTGGGAGCAGTTCGAGTTTGTGCCGGTTGAGAAATATGGCTCTTACACCAAGGAAGAATCGCTTATAGAAATGCATATTGAAAAGATCCTTGCACTGCCCCTGGTAGATGTAGAGGCCATTCAGGCTGCCAACTTTTCGGTGGTGGTCGATGGGGTCAATTCAGTGGGCGGCAATGCCATTCCCATGCTGCTGGAAGCCCTTGGCGTGAAAAAGGTGCATGAGATTTACTGTGAGCCCAACGGCATTTTTCCGCATAACCCCGAGCCCCTGCCCGAAAACCTTATTGAACTTTCTTCTGAAGTATTAAAAAAGGATGCTCACCTGGGTATTGCAGTCGACCCCGACGTGGATCGTCTGGCACTGGTTTGCGAGGATGGAGAAATGTTTGGCGAAGAATACACCCTGGTGGCCGTAGCCGATTATGTGCTTTCGCATACCCCAGGCAACACGGTCAGCAACCTATCGAGCACACAAGCCCTGGCAGAAGTAACCCTGGCCCATGGTCAAGAGCATTTCTCCAGCGCAGTAGGTGAGGTCAATGTGGTGGAGGCTATGAAAAAGCACCAAGCCGTCATTGGTGGCGAAGGCAACGGCGGAGTGATTTATCCTGCCCTGCATTACGGACGCGATGCTTTGGTTGGCGTGGCGCTTTTCCTTTCGCACCTGGCTAAATTTGGCAAAACTTGCACCCTGCTCAAGAAAAAATACCCCGAGTATTATATCTCGAAAAACAAGATTGAACTGCCCGAAGATGTTGACCTGGAGGACATCTTTAAAAAGATCATTGCCAAATATGCCAAGCAGCCCATCGATCAGACCGACGGTGCAAAAATTCTGTTCGACAAGGAGTGGGTGCACCTGCGCCGCTCTAACACTGAACCCATTATTCGCATTTATTGCGAAAGCGACAGTCTGGTAAAGGCCGAACACTTGGGCCGGAAAGTGATTCTCGATATTAGCGAAATGATCAGAGACGACAGGGCCGTAGAAGATTAATACGACTCTTTTGTTGCCAGTATTTCTTTTGCCAGTTCAAGGGCCTGGTCAATATCGGTTACCGGTTTTGTGGTCAGACTCAGCCGTTCATTGGTTTCTTTTAGCTGGCACTTTCTGTGGTTTTCCTGGGCAAAGTGCAGCACTTTTCTGAAAGCGGCACTCTCGAAATAGGGTGAATCCTGCCTGCTGATAAAGTACCCGATCAGTATGCCGCTTTTCAAAATCATCTTTTCAAAACCAATTTCCCTTCCGGCCCAGCGCAGCCTTACTGCCTGTAAAAGTCCTTCAGTGGCTTCAGGTAGTGGTCCGAAACGGTCGGTCAGCTGGCTGGCGAAGGCCTGCAAGGCCTGCTCGTCGGCCACGCTGTCAAGCTCTTTGTAAAGGCTGAGGCGCTCCTCGGTATTCGACACATAATCGCTGGGAATCATGAGCTCAAAGTCGGTCTCCAACTGGCAGTCGCCCACCAGGTATTTTTGCTGGCTCAGCCCTTCAGCAAAAATTTCCTTGAATTCTTTTTCTTTAAGTTCAGTAATGGCTTCATCCAGTATTTTCTGGTACATCTCAAATCCTATCTCGGCAATAAATCCGCTTTGCTCTGCTCCAAGCAAGTTGCCGGCACCCCTTATGTCGAGGTCGCGCATGGAGATGTTGAAGCCACTGCCCAGATCGGAGAACTCTTCGATGGCGCGCAGCCGCTTGCGGGCCTCATCGGTAAGGGTGCTCATGGGAGGGGTTATAAGATAGCAGAAGGCTTTTTTGTTGGTACGGCCCACACGCCCGCGCATCTGGTGCAGGTCGCTCAAGCCAAAATGGTGGGCGTTGTTAATTATTATGGTATTGGCATTGGGTATGTCGAGGCCCGATTCCACAATAGTGGTGGCCACCAGTACATCATAATCTCCGTTAATAAAGTCGACCATGATCCTTTCCAGTTTTGGCCCCTCCATTTGACCATGTCCCACAGCAACACTCGCATCGGGGCACAACCGTTGTATGATGCCGGCAATTTCAAGAATATTCTGCACCCTGTTGTGAATAAAGAAAACCTGCCCGTTGCGCGCCACCTCATTCATTACTGCGTCGCGGATCAGCTCCTCACTATAAACATGTAGTTCGGTGACAATCGGATAACGGTTTGGCGGTGGGGTGTTGATCAGGGAGAGGTCGCGTGCACCCATCATGCTAAACTGCAGGGTGCGCGGAATGGGTGTGGCAGTGAGCGTCAGGGTATCCACATTGATTCGGATCTGTTTCAGCTTCTCTTTGGCTGCCACCCCGAATTTTTGCTCCTCATCAATAACGAGCAGACCCAGGTCTTTGAACTTCACATCCTTGCTTACCAGGCGGTGAGTGCCGATGATAATGTCAATTTTGCCGGCTTTCAAATCTTCCACTACCTGCTTTTTCTCCTTTGTGGTGCGGAAGCGGCTAATGTAATCGACACGGCAGGGGAGGTCCTTGAGACGGTCGCTGAAGGTGTAGAAATGCTGCAGTGCAAGAATAGTGGTCGGAACCAGCACTGCCACCTGTTTCGAATCTGCCACGGCTTTAAAGGCTGCTCTGATAGCAATTTCTGTTTTGCCAAAGCCCACATCGCCGCATATCAGGCGGTCCATGGGGTAGGAGGCCTCCATATCCTTTTTTACGGCAATGGTGGCTTTTTCCTGGTCGGGGGTGTCCTCGTAAATGAAGGATGCCTCCAGCTCGTTTTGCAGATAGCTGTCGGGCGAGAAGCCAAAGCCCGTCTGCGCCCGCCGCTTGGCATACAGGTTTATCAGGTCCTTGGCAATATCCTTTACCTTGCTCTTGGTTTTGTTCTTGAGGTTGGCCCAGGTGTTGCTGCCCAGCCGGTGCAGGGTGGGGGCTGCGCCTTCCTTTCCGCTGTAGCGGGAAATACGGTGAAGCGAGTGAATGCTGATATACAGCACATCGTTGTCTTTGTAAACCAGCCTGATGGCCTCCTGCAGCTTTCCATTTACCTCGATCTTCTCCAGCCCGCTGAAAACCCCGATCCCGTGGTCGATATGGGTAATGTAGTCCCCAGGCTTCAGGTTCTGAAACTCTTTCATGGTAAGGGCCTGCTTGCCCGGAAACTTATCGCGTACCTTAAAGCGGTGGTAGCGCTCGAATATCTGGTGGTCGGTGTAGCAGGCCAGCCTCGACTGATGGTCCACAAAGCCTTCATGCAGGCTCAGCAAAAGCACATCATGTGTAAACCGGAGCTCCTGCCCGGCATTCAGGTGTATGGTCTCAAAAATAGACTGGATGCGTTCAATCTGCCGTGGATTGTCGGAAAGCAGCAGGTTGTTGATGCCCTGGGTCGAATTTTCCTCCAGGTTTTTTATCAACAATTCAAAATTTTTGTTGAAGGAAGGCTGGGGCGAGAACTCAAATGCGATCTGCTGGTTTTCTTCACTGGCAAGAAAAGGCTTCCGGAATTCGACCAAACGGGTAGCCTGCAGTTTGCTTATAAATCGCCCAGACTCTATGAATAATTCTTCTGGAGTGCTATGCTTGAAGTCTTTGTGCAGGGTGTAGAAAATGTTCTGTGCCTTTTCCAGGCCAGCTTTCATTTTTTCTGCCGCAAGGCTGGTGTCTTCGCACCACACCGCGGTATTGGCAGGCATGGAGTCGAGCAGAAATTCCCGGCTCTTGGCCTTTGCATCCATTTGTCCAATGTCGGGCAGTATGCTGATCTTGTCCTGCACCTTCACTGAAAGTTGTGTTTCGGGATTGAACGAACGAAGGCTTTCCACCGCATCGCCCATAATTTCAATTCTGAAAGGATAATCATTGGAAAAGGAAAACACATCGATGATGCCTCCGCGCAGGGAAAACTGCCCGGGTTCTACCACAAAATCAACCCTTTCAAAACCGTATTCGAGCAAAACATCCAGCAAAAAATCAACAGAAAGCGATTCGCCTCGGACAATATTGATTAAGTTTTTTTTCAGGGTTTTTCGCGATACCACTTTCTCGCTAAGCGCCTCCGGAAAGGTGATAATAATGATTTTGGTGTTTTGTGACGCCAGTCGATTTACCACTTCCGAACGCAGCAACACATTGGCATTGTCTGTTTCGGTTACTTCGTAGGGCTTTTTGTATGATGCCGGAAAAAGAAAAATGTGGCGGTTCTCATAGCTCAACTCTCGCTCGCCCAGTAAGTTTTCAAGGTCATTAAAAAAATAGGCTGCCGATTCTCTTTCCGAAAGGATAAAAAGAAAAGATTTACGCGACTGTTTTATAACCGAAGCAGCCACTACTGCCGGGGCTGATCCCGCCATACCCTTCAGGGCCATGGCACCGGGTCCGGTTTCATTCACAAAACCAGCAATCTGGCTAATGTTTTCGCTTTGCGCGAAATGCTGAATAAATTGCTCAGGCTTCAAAAGCAGTTGAAAATTGAAAACTTGCAAAGTTATTCAAACCGCTCCCCAATTCAAAGGCCAAAATCCAATAAAATTCTCCTTAATCCACCGCTCCGGAAGCTTTGCTTCGCCGTCATTTCCTGTCAACTGCCGCTACCTGCTTCTGCTTTTTGCATTGCTATTCATCATCAGTTGTCATAGGTTTGTGCTCCATCTTGGGCGAAAAGTTGCGCATATATTCTTCGGCCTTCTCTACCATTTTCTTGGGGCCAGTGATGAGGGGTGCACGCTGATGCAGGGTCTTTGGCTGAATTTCCATAATGCGGTTGAAGCCGTCACTGGCCTTTCCGCCAGCCTGCTCCGCAATAAAGGCAATGGGGTTGCACTCATACAGCAGTCGCAGTTTGCCGCTGGGATTCTTGCGGGTGCCCGGATACAAGAATACGCCACCTTTGATCAGGTTGCGATGAAAATCGGCCACCAGCGAGCCAATATACCTCGAAGTGTAAGGTCGGCGGGTGCATTTGTCTTCTTCCTGAAGGTATTTGATGTATTTTTTTATCCCTTCCGGGAAGTACACATAGTTACCTTCATTTACGGAGTAAATGTTTCCGGTTTCGAAAAACTTCATGTCTGGATGCGATAGGCAAAAGATGCCCACAGAGGGATCGAGCGTAAAGCCGTTGACTCCTTTTCCGGTAGTATAAACCAGCATGGTAGATGAACCATAAATGATATAGCCTGCAGCAACCTGGTTTACGCCCGGTTGCAGAAGGTCTTCCAGGGTGCCAAGCCCAGCCTCGCTCTTGCGACGGTAAATGGAAAAAATGGTGCCAATGGAAACATTCGATTCGATATTACTGCTGCCGTCCAAGGGGTCAATGGCCACCACGTATTTTCCCAGTTCAGCAATGTTGTTCTGAAAAGAAATCACCTTTTCATTCTCTTCTGAAGCAATGGCGCAGCACTCGCCGCCTCCCTTTAGCATGGTAATAAACATTTCATTGGCAAACACATCCAGTTTCTTCTGGGTCTCACCCTGGATGTTGGTCGAACCCACGGTGCCAAGAATGTCTACAAGCCCTGCGGCGTTAATCTCGCGGTTTACAATTTTAGCTGCAGTGGCAATATCGTTGAGCAGCCTGGTTAATGCTCCCTTGGCATGTGGGTACTCCGACTGGCGTTCAATGACAAATTCAGTGAGGGTTTTGATCTTATAGCGGGCTACCATAGCATTGAATTTTGGTGTTGCAAGTAAGTAATTTTTTTACTCTTAACCAATTTAAATAATTTCTAAGGTTTTGTATGTAAAAGATTGAATAATAGTGAAATAAGTGGTGTGTTTAAAAAAAACATAAAAAAGTTAAACAAAATATGAACAATTGCTTTCGAAAAAGTGTTAGTTGTCCGTAATTCAATTAAACAAAATTTTAACCCTAAATTTTAAATCAATGAAGAAGAACAATTTACTCTCCCTTTTTTTTGGTCTGTTTTTCCTGGCGTTTAGTGGCGTTATTTTCGCCCAAAATGCCCGTATCCAGATTATTCACAACTCTGCCGATGCCGCTGTGGAAGAAGTAGACATTTTTGTAAATGGCGACCTGTTCCTTAGCGACTTTGCCTTCCGCACTGCCACACCTTTTGTAGATGTGCCTGCAGGTGTTGATCTTGACATTATCGTAGCCCCCGCCGGAGCAGGTATTGCCAATGGCGTAGGCCCTGTAACCGTAAACCTGACCGAAGGCGAGACCTACATTGCCATTGCCAATGGTATTGTAAGCGCCACTGGTTATGATCCGGCAACTGCTTTCAGCCTTAATGTATTTGCTGCCGGCCGCGAAGCCGCTACCTCGGCAACCAATACTGACGTACTGGTATTCCACGGCTCGACCGATGCGCCCACAGTAAGTGTGTGGGAAACCGGTGTTGGTGCCGGACAGATTATCAGCGACTTTACCTATGGTGATTTTGCCGGATACCTTGAACTGGGCACTGCAGACTATATTTTAGAAGTACGCACTGCCGACGGTGAGACTACTGTTGTAGCTTACAGCGCGCCACTGTCGACCCTTGGTCTTGATGGTGCCGCCCTGACGGTGGTAGCTTCAGGCTTCCTGAGCCCCGAAAACAACAGCAACGGTGAAGGTTTTGGCCTTTTCGTAGCCCTGGCCGATGGTGGTGAACTAATCGCACTGCCGTTGTATGAAGCTCCCGATCCCACTGCCCGTATCCAGATTATTCACAACTCTGCCGATGCCGCTGTGGAAGAAGTAGACATTTTTGTAAATGGCGACCTGTTCCTTAGCGACTTTGCCTTCCG
>JAWLCS010000009.1:0-47006 GCA_041687035.1 Bacteroidales bacterium | reverse complement strand
TGGTCTTGATGGTGCCGCCCTGACGGTGGTAGCTTCAGGCTTCCTGAGCCCCGAAAACAACAGCAACGGTGAAGGTTTTGGCCTTTTCGTAGCCCTGGCAGCTGGTGGCGACCTGATTGCATTGCCTGTTTATGTGGAGACCTTTGAGGTTACCTTTAATGTAGATATGACCTATGCAGAGGACTTTGATCCGGCAGCAGATGTAGTTTACATTACTGGTTCCATTTTTGGATGGGCTGAACCCGGAACACAACCAGAGAACCAGACCATGGCTCGCGTTGGTGATTCAATGGTATGGACCAAAACCGTTGAGCTGGAAGCCGGAACCTATGCCTACAAATACTTTCTCAATGCTGGTTGGGATGGCGGCGAATGGCAAGGTGGAGATGACCGCTCTGTAATAGTAGAAGATGATATGGAAATCAACGACTGGTTTGGCTTCCGTTCCGATCCCACCAGTGTGAATGACCTGCGCCCGCAAGCTCAGCTCAACCTTTATCCAAACCCTGCTCGTCAGATGCTGAACATTGTTTCCGACCAGGAAATTCTCGAAGTAAGAATGTTAGATATGCTCGGCAAAGTAGTTTATGTTGCCGATGTAAAGAATGAGCGCTATGTAATGAATGTGAACGGTTTTAAAAACGGTATCTATTTCATGCAGGTGCTCACCCAAGGCGGAGTGACAACCCAAAGGGTGCAGATCTCCAACTAATGTGATTCTCTTCATTAATTTGGGTAGCGGGGGGGCCAGTTGGCCTCCCCGCTTTTTTTATATTTCAAGGATTTTTTCCCTGAGCATTGCCAGTGCTGACAAGGAAGCGCGGGTAATATTGCGGTCGCGCTGGTCGCCCAGATGAAGCAACCTGCTGGAAACCTTCTCTCTGAAGGCCACAGCGATCCAAACCGTGCCCACAGGTTTTTCAGGAGTACCGCCGCCAGGTCCTGCAATGCCGCTGGTGGCCACGCAGAAATCAGAACTCATGGTTTGGCAGCCGTTCAGCGCCATGGCTTCCACCACTTCGCGGCTTACGGCACCGTGTTTTTCAATGAGCTTTTTGTTTACCCAAAGAAAGCGCGACTTCAGTTCGTTGGCATAGGCTACAATGCTGCCCATGAAGTAGGTGCTGCTGCCTGCCACACTGGTGATCTTATGTGCCAGAAAGCCTCCGGTGCAGCTTTCGGCAGTTGACACTGTCAGGCCCTTTTCAACCAGCAGCTTGCCAATAACTCCTTCAAGGGTGTCTCGGTCGAAACCCCATACGTACTGGGGAATAAGCTTCAGTAGTTTTTCTTTTTCCCCCGAAAGGGCTTTTATAAGCTCTGCTTCCCGGGCTCCGCTGGCGCTGAGCCTTAGCCTTACCATGCCAGGTGAAGGCAGGTAAGCCAGTTTAATGAATGGTGGTAAGCTGTTTTCCCAACCGGCAATAATCTCCGAAAGAAAAGACTCGCCAATGCCTTGGGTAAGGATAGTGTGGTGTACTATATAACTGTCCTTACGTTGCTTTTTTAAATGGGGCAGAACATGATCTTCAACCATGGCCTTCATTTCGTAAGGCACGCCGGGCATGGCCACACAAATTTTGTCTTCTTTTTCGAGCCAGAGACCAGGAGCGGTGCCATTGGGGTTGCGAATGACTTTTGCAGCCTCCGGCACCATTGCTTGCTGACGGTTCAGTTCGGTTAGCCCCAGGTTCCGCTGGATGAAAAGCACCCTGACATCTTCAAGCACTTTTTGGCTGAGTACCAGTTTCGTATCGAAAAAGTGGCAAAGAGCCAGCTTGGTTACATCGTCGCGGGTAGGTCCCAGTCCGCCGGTCATAAGCACCAGATCTGAACGGTGAAAAGCTTCTTGCAAAGCCCTGAGAATTTCCGGTTCGGAATCGGCCACTACGGTTACTTGCTTTACGGCTACTCCTGCCTCATTTAATCGTTCGGCCAGCCATGAAGCGTTGGTGTTTACTATTTGCCCTATCAGGAGCTCTTCTCCAATGGTTATGATTTCTGCACGCATGGAACAAGTGTCGTTTTGTGCTGTGAAGTTAACAATAATAGGTATTTATCCGATTTATTAATAAATTTGTCTTTTATTGGGAAACTCTTTTTTTACAGAAAAATAATTATGAAGAAGTTTAAAGAATCAGAGCTTATTCTAAATCCCGATGGGAGTGTTTATCATATTCAACTAAAGCCCGAAGATGTAGCCGATACTGTAATTCTGGTTGGCGACCAGTACCGGGTGCCGGTTATCTCGAAATACTTTGATAAAATTGAGTTGAAAAAGTCGGGGAGGGAGTTTGTGACACATACCGGCACCCTCAATGGCAAGCGGCTTACCGTATTGTCAACGGGCATTGGAACCGACAATATCGATATTGTGGTCAACGAGCTTGATGCTGCCGTAAACATCGACCTTGAAAAAAGAATTCCCAAGGACAAGCATACCGCACTGAACCTTATCAGGCTGGGTACTACGGGTGCCCTTCAGCCCGGGCTCGAGGTTGATTCTTTTGTGGCTTCGGCCTATGGCCTTGGTTTCGACGGCCTGTTGAATTTTTACCAATATGATGAGAAATTTCTTGAAAAAGAAATGATGGCAGCCTTTATCCAACATACAGGCTGGAACAACAAACTGCCATATCCTTACATAATTAAAGCCTCTGAGGTCTTGCTAAAAAAACTGGCCTTCGATTTGCCCTCAGGCATCACTGCAACAGCCAATGGCTTTTACGGACCACAGGGCAGGCAGTTACGCATTCCCCTTGCTTTTCCCGAGTTGAATGAGCGCATCGAAGATTTCCGTTTTGGCAGTGAGCGCATTACCAATTTTGAGATGGAAACCTCTGCCATTTATGCCTTGGGAAAAACCCTGGGACATAATACATTAACCATTTGCGACATTGTCGCCAACCGCGTAACCAAGCAGTTCAGCAAAGATTACAAGGCCTCGGTTGAAAAGATGATCCAGCTGGTGCTGGAGCGGTTAACTTCATAATAGCAATGACAATGGATAGCGATACCAAAATCCGTGAGATGGAGGCCCTGGTGAGTCTAGTGGACGATCCTGACCTTGAAATTTTCCGGCAGGTATCGGAGAAACTCCATGACTTTGGCCCCGAGGCCATTCCTTATCTGCAAAAGGCCTGGGATAACTGTTTTGACCCCTTGGTGCAAAATCGCATTGAAATGTTGATGCACCAGATCAACTTCGATTATGTGGTAAAGGAACTGAGCAATGCTTTCGAAAAAGACTGCAAGGACCTGCTTTCGGCCTGGATTGCCCTCTCGAGGTATCACTACCCCGGCCTGAGCGAAGAGGACATTAAATATGAAATGAACCAGATCCGTAAGGATATATGGCTTGAGCTGAATGAGAACCTTACGGCACTTGAGCAAATAAAGGTTTTCAATCATGTGTTTTTCGATGTGCATGGCTTTAGCGGAAACCTGGAAAACTACCATGCCTACAACAACTCTTACATTAACCAGGTGCTGCATTCCCGAAAGGGCAACCCTTTGTCTCTGAGTACCATATACATGCTGATTGCACAAAGCCTTGATTTGCCAGTGTTTGGGGTAAACCTGCCCGAACATTTTGTGCTGGCCTACACCGGCAAAGCATTTGATACCGAAACCATGCGGATGGAGGACAACAAGGTGTTGTTTTACATCAATCCATTCAGCCGCGGAATGGTTTTCTCAGCACAGGAGGTTGAAAAATATATCAGTCAACTTAAACTCGAACCATTGCCCTCGTACTACGAGCCATGCAGCAACAGCGAAATTGTGCTGCGCATGATCAACAATTTGATAAATGCTTACGAAAACGAAGGTAAGCTTGAAAATAAAAGGGAAATGGAGCATGTCAGGGCAGTGCTCAGGAAAAAAACAAGAAGGGATGCCGAATAGCATCCCTTCTTTATTTTTGTAATTTCGCTTTTTTACACCACCAAAGCTTCCTTGATTTTTACTACCGGCAATTTTTCTGCCAGCCCTTCCTCTTCAATGGTTTTGAAAATAGATTCGGTGCTAATGATGCCGGTTTTCATGGCAAGGAAGAAAATGGAGAATATGGAAGCGTTTCTGGCACCAATGCCACGGAAATCATGCTGAACCACCTTTGCTCCTGTGGCGGGTACCTCCAGGCTCTGGTCGATAAACAGATAGCCGTCTTTCATCTTTGCAATGCGCTGCTTATTATGTGCAAGCCCATCGGCCGAAGTTATCACAACAATATCGGGCACTGCAATGCCGTGGAAGTGAATCTCCTCTGGCGAAAGGTAAATTTCTGCGGTGGAGAATCCCACGCCAACCGTCACAGGGTAGCTTCCCTTCTGGGTGATGGACAGTCCGGAGCGCATGGCGGCCTTACAAAGCAGGCTGGCAGCCAGTTGTACGCCCTCGCCGGCCGATCCGCTGAGGATAACCGAAGTGTTTTTCTTTAAATAGCTCTTGAAGCCTTTGGCGACGGGCCTGGTTTTTTCCAGTAAGTCGGTCGACTTTTTCCCCTGACGAATATTGAAGGGCTCGCGCTGGTTATACCATTCACCGACTTCCTTGCCGGCGCTTTCCACAATTTCGGCCAGTTTCCTTTTGGGATTGAGTTTTACGCCATAACTGGGGCAAATCTCCATAACCTCTACCAGCGAAAAGCCGCGTGTGCCGAAAGCCACTGCCAGTTTGTCTGAGATATCGCCGATGCCCATAACGCGCGCCACGTGGCTGGCACCTGCAGTATGCGAAAGGGCGCAGATATCGTAGCCGGCATATGGGTTGCCTTCGAAGGAAGTGGTGGTGTTAAAGCCCTGCGGTGTCAGTCCGCTGGTTTGTCCGCCGGTCATCCCGTAAAGGAAGTTGTTGTGCACCACCACGGTCATATTCAGATTGAGACGGGCAGCTTCCATAATATGCTGGAGACCAATGGTAGAACCGCCGTCGCCAATAAAAACGATCACCTTTTTGCCTGGCTCTTCCACGCCAAAGGTGATGCCGGCGCCCAGGGCAGCCGAACGTCCGTGCAAGCCATGCACGGTGTGGGTGTTGAGGCACTTGTCGATGATACCGTGGCAGCCAATGTCGGTAACAATAATTACATCGAGCGGAGTATAGCCCTGCTTTTCAAGCGCGCGGGTGGTGTTTTTTGCAATCAGGTCGTGCCCGCAGCCCTTGCAGAATGGCAGGGCATCGGTTTTCAGGAATGGTATATTCATTTTGTCACCTCCTCAATGATTTCGTCGGGGCTGATCATTTTGCCCAGACTGCCGGTAAAAGCAAGATTTGCAGGTATATTTTGCCCGAACAACAGGCTGCCAAACTGATGGTTGATATTCTCTTCTGCAATCACCACACGGTTGTGTTTTAAAATAAGCTCCCGGTAAAAATCCGGAGTGGGGATCAAGGTTTTGGGGATGAGCAGCGACACCTTCTCTCCTTGCTCGCGAAGCATTTTAACAGCATCAATAGCTGCCGATGAGGTGATACCGTAGGCAACTACCAGCTTTTGTGCATCTTTTTGTTCGTCGAAGGTGTAGTAATAATGGCTTTTCATGCGCTGTACCACCTTCTCTTCGAGGCGGCGGGTATTGGCCATCGACTCCTCATTGGAGTGTTGCAGTATTCCCGTTTGATCGTGTGTAGAAGCATTGAGCCTTACCTGGTGCTGGTTTTGTGTTACCGGAAGAAAATCAGGCACAAAATCGGTCGGTTTGTAAGACTTGTATTCGCTGTCGAGGTCGAAATATTTTCTATCGGCCTTTTTTATTTCTTCCAGCAGGTCCAGGTTAAAACTCTTGTGGGTCATCACTTCTTCTTTTGAAGTGAGCAGCACCACTGGAGTCCTGAGGCTTACAGCCAATTCTGCTGCTTTTGCCGATAGTTGCCAGCAGTCATTGAAGTCGGCCGTTGCCAGCACCGGAATGGGATGTCCGCCGGAAATCATGCCCTTTAGTAGCAGCAGGTCGCCCTGAGCTCCGCATGTGGCAGTGCCGGTGGCAGGCCCCAGGCGCTGCACCAGAATGATTACCATGGGCAGCTCCATCATATAGGCCATATTGATGGATTCGAGCATCAGCGCAAAGCCCGGGAAAGAGGTGGCCGTAACGGGCAGCTTTCCGGTAGCCGCCAGGCCGCTCATCCATTGTAGGGTAGTGATTTCGTCGGGCGCAGGCAGCATCAGCTCCATGCGCTGGCTGCCATATTGATAGAGGAGGTTGGCCGGGGTGATGGGATAACCGATAAAGGCGTCGGCCCCAGCCCGTGCCAGGGCTTCTATCATCAGGCGTGAGCCGTCGATAAGCACCCGGTTTCCTTTACTTTTTTCTTGCATAAACTACTCCTTTATTGTTTAGGTTATCGATTTCGGTCTCAGAAAGCTGCAGCCATTGCTCCAGTATCTCACGCGTATGTTCGCCATAGTGGGGTGGTGGACTCAGTTGCTCTACGGTCATAGGATCGATGGTGCTAAAGGCAATGGCACGCACGCCACTGATCTTTCTGCCGGTTTCGTATTGCCCGTGCAGCACCATTTCTTCCGATTCGGACACTTCAAAAACCTCCTGCATATTGAATACTCCGCCTGCAGGGATCCGCTTTTCTTCCAGTATATGCAAGATCTCTTCGCGTTTATACTTGCCTACCAGTTGCTGGATAATGCCATTGATCTCGGCCTTGTTGATTACGCGGTCCTGGTTGCGGGCGTATCGCGAGTCTTCTGCCAGTTCGGGCCGCCCGAGGGCTTTGATCAACTCACGGTATTGTTTATCGGTACCGGCTGCAATAACAATTCCTTTGCCATCGGCAGTGTTGTAAATGGTGCCATAGGGAACAATATTGGGATGGTCGGATCCCATTCGTTGCGGAATGGATTGCCCCACAAGCCAGTTGGTGGCCTGGTTGGCAAGGGAGGACAGCCCCGCCTTGAACAGAGAAGCCTCGATATACTGCCCTTTGCCGCTGCGTTCGCGGTAGAGCAGGGCCAGCAAAATGGCTTCCTTCAGGTGGTGGGCTGCCAGAATGTCCATCAGCGCCACCGGCATCTTGGTGGGAGGGCCGTCGGGTTCGCCGTTCATGTAGGTGAAGCCGCTCTCGGCCTGGATAATGGCATCGAAACCCGCACGGCGGTTTTTCAAGCCATATCCTGTAAGGTGCGAATAAATGATCTTTTGGTTGTATTTTTTGAGGGTAGGATAATCCACCTTTAGTTTCTCGGCATCGCCGGGTTTGTAGCTTACCAGCACAATGTCGCATTGGGCCGTGAGTTGGTAAATAAGGTCCAGGCCTTCAGGCTGGCAAAGGTCTACGGCAAAGGACGATTTCCCCCAGTTTACGCAAGAGAAGTAACCAGAAATATCGCTGTCGGCAGGTTCTTTTGGCAGTTTCCAGTTGCGGGTCACATCGCCATGCGTGGTCACGTTTTCAACCTTTATTACTGTGGCACCCAGTTCTGCAAAGAACATACCTACACTGGGCCCGGCCAGCACGCTGGCCAGCTCAAGCACCTTTAATCCCGACAGGGGCGTTTTTTCTGTCATAGCTTACCTCTCCTTGTTTGCATCCTCTTCAATGGAAGGAAGCATTTTGGGTTTTCTTTTCCCCACAATATTGCCAATGATAATGAAAATAAGGGCAGCACCCACAGCAACATAGGTGTCTTCGATACTGAGCACACCCGTAACGCGCAGCACAATGTTTACAAGTACTGCAATGGTGCCGCCGATAAAGGCCAGGCGCACTCCTTCAATGGTGATCCATCCACGCCCGTAAATTCCCAGAATAATGACTATGGCTCCAATGGCCCGAATGCCGTAGGAGATATAGGCGGTGTTGAGAATGGCTCCGGACGCGTAATAGGCCAGGGGAATGGTAAGCAGGTTCACCACGATAACCAGCTTGCGGGCCGTAGAGATCAGCTTTTGATCAACGGCAGTTTTATTGATCAGTCCGTGATAAATGTCTTTTGTAGCAATGGTAACCACAGCGAAGTTTACCGGGCCAACGGTAGAAAGAATGGCCGCCAGGATTCCGGCCAGCGCAATGCCGCCCAGCACTGGGTGGATAAATTCGGGGGTCACCATAAGGGTGGGAAGTACCATTTTTGGATTGATCACCTGCAGGGCGCTATCCCAAAGCGGACTTTCTGGACCGGTCAAGCTGAAAAAGTTGCCCGTTTTGGCCACCAGCCCAAGCAGGGCTACCAGAATACCAAAGGGTGCAATGATAAATGCTGATAGGATTGCTGACTTTTTTGCAATGGATGCGCTTCGGGCTGCAAAAATGGGCTGAATGCTGGCTTGTCCGGCCATGCCGCCAAGCACCCCGCCAAGGATCAGGCTCCAGGCGTAACTCAGTCCTCCACTGAATGGATTATAAAGGTTGGTGGGAGAGCCCTGGGCTATCATGGCTTCCTTTAGTGCCACTAAACCGCCCACATCGTTTATGCCAATAATGGCGGCAATCCCAATGCCGAAAAACATTACAATTACATGGATAATGCCAGTGATGGCAAGGGCATGCATGCCGCCAACGTAGGTGTATGCCGTTATTACAACAGAGCTGATAATTACCGACTGCAGCCAGGGTGTCCCGAACATGGCCGAAATGACGCTGGCCGCGGTTTGCAGCTGAACAAAGGCAAGAACAATGTATGCAAACAAAAAGGCTACGGCCGAAATGGCGCGGGCCCGCTTGCCAAAAAGGTTTTCGAGCATCTCGCTTACCGTATGCACGTTGTTTTCGCGGTAGTGGCGTGCCACGGTAAAACCGATAATGATCATGCCAACGGCAGTGGAAATGTTATAGAGGATGGGTTGCATGGTGCCAGTGGTAAACGCCTTTTCACTTACCCCAATGGTGCTCATGCCTCCCAGCCATTCGGATGCCACAACCACCGCGCAGGCTACAATACCAAGGTTGCGCCCGGCTACCAGGTAATCGGCGGCAGAGCGGCTGGCAACTTTTTTTGTAAACAGGGAGATCAGGGTAATTAAGCCAAAATAGGCGACAACAATCAGCAGATAAATATTCATATGGGTGTGATGATTTTTTTGATTTTTTATTGGGTGAGTTCAGCCTGTGGTGTTGGCTGATTTATCCGCTGTTAAGAAACATAATCCGTTTTTTAAATGAACTGTTTTCCCTACAGAAAAAGCGTTTTCGGTCGCCTGTTGTGGCGGCAAAAATAAAGAATTAAATCAACAAGCAAAAGTTTTACGTCAGGCTTTTTGCCATTAAAAAAATTTCCCAATAAAGAAGATTCAAAAAAGTCTTTCTGCGGGTTTGGCAGATTTTTACAAGGCCTCCAGCACTTTTTCCATTTTAATGCCCCTCGACCCTTTTACGAGAATATGATAGCCTTTCAAGGATTGGCTTTTGAGCCACCCGGCTGCACATTCAGCGTGTGCAAACAACAGACAGTTTTCACTGGATTCGGCCACAGCCAAAAACTCCGGGCCTACCAGAATGCTTAGGTCGAAATGGTTCTCGGCAATAAGGTTAATGATTTGGCGATGCTCCTCGCGGCTGGTTTCGCCCAACTCGAGCATGTCGCCCAGGATCAGGGCACGGGGGCTCTTTCCAAAGCTGGTAAAGTTACGTATCGCCGCTGCCATACTGGTGGGGTTTGCATTATAGGCATCCAAAAGTATCACATTACGGCCGTTATTAATCAGTTGAGAGCGGCTGTTTGATGGCTGATAGGCTTCGATAGCTGCCATTGCGTTTTCGGGGTTTACCCCAAAATACAGACCTATGGTAAGGGCTGCCATCACATTTTCAAAATTATAAGCCCCAACGAGCATGGTTTGAATAGACCCTTTGGTTCCTGACAGGGCCTTTCCCAGGGGCTTGTTCACAATGAAATCTATTTTCATGAACGGCTTTTCTTCGATTATGCTGCCTGCGCAATGGTTTTGGCTGCCTTTTCCGTAAGTGATCAACTCCGCTCCCCGGGCTTTTTCGGTCAGCAGGCTATTTTCGCCATTCACGAAAATTTGCCCCCTGGCATTCTTCACATGATTGTAAAGCTCAGTTTTCGTTTTGATAATGTTTTCCACGCTGCCAAAACCCTCCAGGTGGGCTTTGCCAATGTTGGTAATGAGGCCATATCCCGGGTTTGCAAGCACAGAAAGCTCGCCGATCTCGCCCAGATGGTTAGCCCCCATTTCAATGATGGCGATTTCATGTTCAGCAGTCAGGTCAAGCAGCGTTAAAGGCACCCCAATGTGGTTGTTGAGGTTTCCTTTTGTGGCCAGGGTGTGGAAGGTGCTGGCCAGTACTGCGTGGGTTAGCTCCTTGGTAGTGGTTTTTCCGTTGGTGCCCGTGATGCCAATTACGGGCAGGCTAAACTGCTGCCGGTGATAATGACTGAGCTGCTGCAGGCTTTTCAGCACATTATCAACTTGTATCAGCTTTTCATTGCCCTGGGCAACGGGTTCATCAACCACTGCTAAGGCACAGCCATTTTCGATGGCTTGCAGGGCAAACTTGTTTCCATTGAAGTTTTCCCCTTTAAGGGCGAAAAAAATATCGCCCGGCTTAGTCTGCCGGCTATCGGTACAAACGGTATGTCCGTGTAAAACAAGCTGATGGAGCTTGTCAATATTCTTTTTTTCCATGCAGGCTAAATTAAATAAAAAACCCCATCGGCTGCAGCCAATGGGGTTGAATAATGTTTGAAATGCTTTTAATAGCCTACGGGGCTTCCCACCCTGATCATAGCACAGCGGAATCCAATGTCGTTGGTGGCTTCGTTCTGGTCGAGGAACCTGCGGTTGCCCGGAACAATCCAGTATACACGGTCTTTCCAGCTGCCGCCTTTGTAAACACGGGCTTCGTCGTTGATCAAACTGGAAACACTGTATTCGTACATGATTTTGTTGGGGTCTTCGGCACCTTCGTCGGCAAAATAAAGGCTCGACATCAAGTCGCCGTCGCGGTAGCCAATATTGTCGGCGTAACGGTAGTTGCGGCGGGTCACATTTTCTTCAATGGTAACGTCGCGCCTGATTAGTTGGCCAAATTCGTCCTTGGGAACGGGCTTGCCTTCTGCGTCGAGTTCGAGGGTCTGGAACACATTACCACGGTAGGGGCGGAAGTCAGAAACATCTTCGTGCGAGAGCGGACGGTACACATCCAACACCCATTCGCTCACGTTGCCTGCCATATTATAGAGGCCATAGTCGTTGGGCCAGTATGCATATACCGGTACGGTTGCTTCACCGCCGTCGTTCAGGTTGCCGGCTACACCCATATAGTCGCCGCGGCCGCGCTGAATGTTGGCAAGGAATATACCCATGGTTTTCCTTTCGCTGCTGCGCACATTATGGCCGCTCCATGGATAAAGTCGACGCTCAACCACCCTTTCGTAAATGGTGTTGCCGATCAGGCCAAGGGCTGCAAATTCCCATTCTGCTTCGGTGGGCAGGCGGTAGGAGGGCATCAGGATGCCGTCGGTCCAGCGCACCTGGCGCTCGCCAGTACCCCTGGGGTCGAGGTCGCGCATTCCCGACCTTACCATACCTTCATATTGTCCGGCCAGGTAAGCTTCGGTGTTAAAGTTATTTTCGTTGCGCTGGTCGGAATCCCAGTCGAGTATGCCTTCGCGGATGAGGATCATCTCATTGACCCTGTCGGTACGCCATGAGGCATATTCTGAAGCCTGCACCCAGCTAACTCCAACAACTGGGTAGTCGTTGTAAGCGGGGTGGCGCAGATAGTTCTGCACAAAGGGTTCATTATAGGCCAGGGGGTCGCGCCACACAAGGGTGTCGGGCAGGGCCTTGCGGTATACTTCCGGATAGGTCTCGCCAAAAACGCGATCGATCCAGTAAAGGTATTCCAGGTAATCAAGGTTGCGTACCTCGGTCTCATCCATATAAAAGGAGGAGACGGTCACCCTGCGAGGGATGTTGTTCCAGTCGAACATGACATCCTGCTCGGTGCGGCCCATAACAAAGGTCCCGCCTTCGATAAAGACCAGGCCGGGGCCTGTTTCCTGTTCCTGGGTGGTGGCCACCTCGAAGGCGCCCATTCCCGGATCATTATAATTCCATCCTGTAGTGGGAGAAGCTTGTTTCTTACAGGAGAAAAGAAATGCAGTTGCTATAATGGCCACAGAAACTGCAATTAATCTTTTGGGATTCCTAGACATAGTGGTGTTTTTTGAATGTGTACAAAAATAACTAAAAACTCGGACAGTTTAGTATGCGATAGCGCAGGTTTTTGGTGCTACACCATAAATTCAGTAAAACACTTATTTCGTGCGCGCCGTGAAAAATTCCTGAATATCCCGACAGTGAATGATCGTAGCTGTAGGCTACCCGGTATTTCCCCGGGTTGACCCCCAACATAAAAATCAGGGTTTCTGGGAGGTTAAAATCCTGCCTTAACCACACTCCAGCCACAAATTGCGACACTCCGGCATACAAACCATAGTTGATACGGTGGTGAAGGCCCTGATTTTGGTAAATAACATTGGGTGAAATAAAGAAACGCTCCTGGCGAAAGGCAGCCGGTCCGCGCTGACCCAGTGGTATGTGAAAGCCCAGATGAGCCGTTATCTTCAGCGGTAGCGGATGGTTGTCGAAAAAGCTTTCTTCAGGCCGTGTCAGATGGTGTATGGAGGCTCCGCCAAAAAATCGCTCATTATATAATAGGAGTCCGGCAGCAAAATCGGCTGCATGACGCCAGGTCTGATCGGGAGGAGGTTCGTTGCCCGGAAGAATCTCACCGGTACCCGGGTCGAACTGGTTGGCAAACTCCAGCTGGTTCCAGTTGAGGTCTTTGCGCAGGTATCCGGCCTGGGCCCCGAAGTTGAGGTGCAGGTCTCGGCTCACCTGCATGTGCAGGCTGTATATGGCACTGATGTGGTTGCGCATAATGATGCCACCCTGGTGGTCGCTGGTTACCAGCAGCCCCAAACCACCCCTGAGAGCATCGACGGGTTGGTCGTACGAAAAGTTAAATGTTGAAAAGGTGCCGAAGTCGGGCCAGGGCTGGTTGCGGTAGTTGAAAACCAGTCGAGAGCATTCGGCAGTACCGGCAAAGGCCGGATTAAGGTAGAGCGGGGCAGAAAAAAACTGCGAAAAAATAGCATCCTGCCCCGAAGCAAAAGGCCCCCGGGCAAGCAAAAACACTATGATTACCAGTTTTATTAAGGTTCTTTCCATTAAAGCAGTGTGGCTTTCCCCACATTATTCTTTAACGCGAAAAATTCGGGTTTGTTACGGACCTCCGAAATTTCTTCGACATATTAATTAAAATATGATTTTTAGCCTTGATTTCATATGATTGGCAAGCAGCAACCGTTTGCAAAAATATTGACCGGAAATTCACGTTTTAAACAAGTACCTTTGCCTGTTGTTCTATTTCCGGGCTTTTGCCTTTCGACCAAATTCATCATTAAGTTTTCAAAGCCCAGCAACTTGTTATAAAAAATGACTAGAAAACGCAGCTTATTACTCCTTATATTATTGTTGCCGGTTTTTGTGTTTGCACAAGGCGAGGGGAAGTCGTTTCGGCTAAGCTGGCAGCCCCCAGAGCGCATCACGCCGCAACCCGACTTTCATATTGACCTGCTGAGGTTTTCCGGGGCAGTTTACGGCGATTCACTCGAGAACATTCCCATGTTTTCGCATGCGGTGGAAAACAATATTCCTTTTTTTCGCACTGAGTTTGCCATCGTGAACGCCGAATTCGTTCCTGCCAGCCTGGAGGAAACCCGCATATTGCAGGAAGCCGGTTTTGCCTTTACAGAGATCCAGCTGTTTCAGGGACAACAGATTATACGAAAGCAATCGCGGTCGGCCGTTTCGTTTTTTCCTTTTCGGAAAAATCCTGAAAGCGGGGCTTTTGAAAAACTTGTTTCATTTCAACTGCTTGAACAAACTACTTACGATCCGGCGGTTACCTATGATGCCCTTCATGACTATGTCGAACAATCCGTGCTCTCCAGCGGAAGCTGGTTTAAGATATGCGTAGATGAAACAGGGGTGTTTCAGCTTACCCATAGCGACCTTGCCGAGCTGGGAGTGAACATGAACAACCTGCAGAAGGCCAACATTCGCCTTTTTGGCAACGGTGGCGGCATGCTGCCCGAAGCCAACAGCGCCCCGCGCACGACCGACCTGAAGGAAAATGCCATCTTTGTTTCGGGTGCACAATCCGGTACTTTTGGCCCCGACGATTATATTTTGTTTTACGGGCAATCGCCCAATCAGTGGAGTTTCGACCCGGTGCACAAAGTTTTTAACCACGAGGTACACCTCTATGCCACTGAAAACTGTTACTTTCTAACTACCGACAATGGCCCCGGCAAGCGCATCACTGCGCAAACCAGCCTGGCCGCTGCACCCACCCACACCGTTACTACCTTTCAAGATTACGCCTTCCATCAGCGCGACCTGGATAACCTCATTGGCAGTGGACGGGTTTGGTATGGAGAGGTTTTTGACGCCACCCTCAGCCGCGACTTTACCTTCACCTTTCCTGACCTGGTGCTTACCGAGCCAGCCAGGCTGAAATCTTATGCAGCAGCCCGCTCCACCGTCAATAGTTCGTTTACGGTTTCGGCCGGCAACGGGCAGCTTAGCCAGCAGATTAACCGCATATTTCCGGCCAACTACAACGGGGCTTATGCAAACTTCTCCGTCGACTCCATGTGGTTTAACCCCAGTCAGCCAAATCAGGTAAAAGTTACCATGACCTACAACCGGCCGGTTGCCGGCTCGCGTGGCTGGCTCAACTATCTTGCGGTGAATGTTACCAGGCAGTTGCGTTTCAGCGGGCCGCAAATGGGCTTTCGCAACGTGCATGCCATTGGTCAGGGAAATATTGCACAATACAGCCTTTCCAATGCAGGAAACCAGATTACTGTTTGGGATGTTACTGACCGCTTTAATGTCAGGGCCCAGCAAACCAGCTTGAGCGGAAACCTCATGCAGTTCAGACAGGAAACAGGTAGCTTGCGCGAGTTTGTGGCCTTTGATGGAAGTTCGTATAAACGCCCAAGGAGAAGGGGCCGTGTCGACAATCAGAACCTGCATGGTATGCAGCCGGTTGATATGATTATTGTGGTGCCTGAGGCATTCAAGAATGAAGCCAACCGCCTGGCCAACTTCAGAACGCAGCATGATGGGCTTAGCGTAGCCGTGGTAACCACCGCCCAGGTTTTCAACGAGTTTTCGTCCGGATCGCCCGATGTGGCTGCCATACGTAACTTTTTGAAAATGTTTTACGACCGGGCCGAAACCGAGGCACAAATGCCCCGCTACCTGATGCTCTTTGGCAATGGAACCATCGATAACCGCGATCTGCTTGGCTTTGGTGGCAATCCAATTCCAACCTATCAGAGTGTAAACTCGCTTCAGCCCGACCGCTCTTATATGACTGATGACTTCTTTGGTTTGCTCGACGACACCGAAGGCCAGAATGCCGACGGAGACCTCGACATAGGTATTGGCAGGCTGCCGGCCAGGACCCTTGATGAGGCACGAACGGTGGTGGATAAGATCATCCGATATAACAACCGAATTCCGGGAATGGAGCCTCTGGCCGATAATCTACAGAATGTGGGGGTGACCTCCAACTATGGCGACTGGCGAAACCTGGTGGTCCTCATTGCCGATGATCAGGACAACAACACCCATATTCGCGATTCGGAAACCCTGGCAGGCATTTTACGCGATCAGTTTCCGCTTTTCAATGTCGACAAAATTTACCTCGATGCCTATCAGCAGGTAACCCTGGCTGGTGGCGCTCGTTATCCCGACGTGAACCAGGCCATTAATGCAAGGGTAAACCAGGGCGCATTGTTAATAAACTATATCGGGCATGGCGGTGTGATGGGTCTGGCGCACGAACGCGTGGTGACCTTCGAGGACATTGCCACCTGGAACAATTATTATAACATGCCCATTTTCATGACGGCCACCTGCGAATTTTCAAGCTTCGATCATCCCAATCCGGATGATGTTACCGCTGGGGTGCGCATTTTCATGAAACCCGACGGGGGCGCCGCAGCCTTGTTTACGACTACCCGCCTGGCATGGTCAGGGCCCAATCTCACTTTGAACCGCAACTTTATGAATGTGGCTTTCGAGCGCAACGAACAGGGGCAATACCATCGCCTTGGCGACCTCATCAGGCTTTCTAAGGTTAATAGCACCGGGCAGCTCGAGCATTGGCGAATCCGCAACTTTGTGCTGCTGGGCGATCCTTCCATGCAAATGGCTTATCCAAGGTACCAGGTGATTACTGAAAGCATCCCAGATACCATCAGGGCTTTTCAGAAAGTAACCGTAAGCGGGTATATTGCCGACGAAACAGGTAACCCTCTGCCCGGATACAATGGCGTAGTTTATCCCAGCGTTTTTGACAAGAAGATGAACTACCGTACCTTGGGGCAGGACTCCGACAGCCAGGAACTCGACTTCACCATAAGAAACTCCTTGCTTTACAAGGGTAAAGCCAGTGTGACCAATGGCGAATTCAGCTTTTCTTTTATGGTGCCCCAAGACATTGCCTATAGCTTTGGCGATGGAAAAATAAGCTATTATGTTGACGATGGCGTGAACGACGGCAACGGATACTTCAGCGATTTTATCATTGGCGGCACGCTGGGCAGTTTCGAGCCCGACAACCAGGGGCCTGAGATCAGGCTTTTTATGAATGACACCACCTTCGTTTCGGGCGGAACCACCAGTCAGAACCCTATAATGCTCGGGTTGCTGAGCGATGAAAGCGGGATCAATATTACCGGTCGAATTGGTCACGACATTGTGGCCTTCCTTAACGAAGACACCTCCAGCCCCATTGTGCTCAACAACTTTTACGAAGCCGATCTGGATAATTTCAGTAGCGGGCGGGTGGTGTATCCATTCTACCGGCTGCCCGATGGCCGCCACACCCTCTCGCTTAGGGCTTGGGATGTTCACAACAACCCCTCGCTTACCTCCATTGAGTTCATTGTGAGCCGAACGGCCTCCATTGCGCTCGAAAACCTCATGAATTATCCCAACCCATTCAGCCAGGAAACTTTTTTCAAGTTTACGCACAATCAGCCATTTTCAGAACTTGATGTGCGCATTGAGATTTATGACCTGAGCGGACGCCTGATACAAACCATAGAAACCATGGTCAACTCGCCCAGCTATCAGTCGCCCCCAATTCACTGGGACGGAAAAGACCGCGAAGGCCGGCTGATTGGCAATGGCATATACCTTTACAGGTTGGTTCTGCAAACCCCCGACGGAAACATCTCTACGCTTACCGAGAAGCTGGTGGTGCTCAGATAAATTAACTTTGGCGGCCTGAAACAAAAGAAATGGAAAAACGTTAAACAACAATATGCAAGGTTTTTATTCGTTATATTTGCAATCCGAAAAAAACGGTTTCAGTATAGGGCTTAATTTTCTTTTAAGTCCGATTTTTTGAATCCTAATAATAAAATTTGTTTGATGCAGCAAGGTTTTCGGTCTTGGTTTGCTAATTGAAAAGGTCAGGGACTTTTGCCTCAACAATCATAAAAAAAACAATAATTTTCTCATGAAGGATAAGATTTACAGGGTGTTGCTTGTGCTTGTGGTGTTGATATCTCCCATGGGGCTTTTTGCCCAGGATTATACCGATGTGCTGGGACAGCGGCTCAACACCATCACTACGGCGGTTCCCTTTTTGATGATTGCTCCCGACTCACGGGCAGGGGCGATGGGCGATGCCGGGGTTTCTTCATCGCCCGATGCCAACTCCATGCACTGGAACCCTGCCAAGTATGCCTTTATTGAGCAGGAAATGGGCTTTGCAATGAATTACACTCCATGGCTTCGTGCCTTGGTGCCCGATATTAACCTCTCTTATCTGAGTGGTTTTAAACGCCTCGATGATGTGCAAACCCTGGCTTTTTCGCTCACTTATTTCTCGTTGGGAGAGATCAACTTTACCGACGAAGCCGGCGAATTCCTCTTTCCAGTGAAACCCAATGAATTTTCAATTGATGTGGCCTATGCCCGTAAGCTGGGCGAACATATTTCCGGTGCCATTGCCGTAAGGTATATTTACAGCAACCTTACCCAAGGCCAGTTTGTGGGAAGCATTGAAACAAAACCCGGCATGGCCCTGGCTGCCGATGTGTCGGCATTCTATACACGTGAACTGAACTGGGACCGCACTCCAACCATTTTTTCAGCAGGATTTAACGTTTCCAATATTGGTAACAAGATATCCTATTCTGATGAGATCAATGCCAACTTTATTCCCATCAACCTCCGGCTGGGACCTTCACTTACCTTCTTGCTCGACGATTACAACCAGTTGTCCTTCATGGTCGACGTGAACAAGCTTTTGGTGCCCACTCCGCCTATATATTTACGCGACGATAATGGTCAACTGGTAATTGGCGACGATGGAGAATATGTGATTGATGCCGGACGCGATCCCAACCGCTCAGTGGTAGCTGGTATCTTTGGTTCGTTTACCGATGCCCCCGGTGGTTTTAAGGAAGAACTCAACGAGTTGACTTTCTCGGCTGGTGCAGAGTACTGGTACGATAAGCAGTTTGCTATCAGGGCTGGTTATTTTCATGAGCACAAAACAAAAGGCGACCGCAAGTATGTTACTCTTGGTATTGGTCTGAAATACAATGTGTTCGGGCTCGACTTTGCTTACCTGGTGCCACTGGCACAGCGAAGCCCCCTTGAAAACGTGCTGCGTTTTACCTTGCACTTCGATTTTGACGCCTTCAGGCAATAAATTGCATATTTGAAAATATTGGGTCATGGTTGTTTTTGAAAACAGAAAAAACCATGGCCTTTTTTCTTTTTGCTTATGAATATCAGGGTTGGATTTGGCTATGATGTGCACCGCTTGCAGGCAGGCCGAAAGCTTGTTGTTGGGGGGCTTGCCATTCCTCATGATAAAGGAGGACTGGGCCATTCTGATGCCGACGTGCTCATACACGCCATAATGGATGCCCTGCTGGGTGCCGCTGGCCTGCGCGACATTGGCGTTTATTTCCCCGACAACGATCAGGCTTTTAAAGACATCGACAGCAAGGTTCTGCTTGCCAGGACCATGGAGCTGATAAAAGCGGAAGGCTATTTTGTTGGCAATGTGGATGCCACTATCTGTCTTGAAAATCCAAAAATTGCCGCTTTCATTCCCGAAATGCGGAAGATCCTTTCAGTATTGCTTGAAGTGGATGCCGGGCAGGTTTCGGTAAAAGCCACAACCAGCGAGGGTATGGGCTTCGTAGGCAATGAAGAAGGCGTTACTGCCTATGCCGTCGCCCTATTATCAAAATAGTTTGGTGTTTTTCAGCCTTGAGCTGGCTACCTTCTTAGCTGGAAGTTTGCACCCAGGTATACTTTCCTCACTTCTTCGTCCATTGCCAGCTCTTCTGATGTCCCGGCTTTTAGGATAGATCCTTCAAACAGCAGATAGGCGCGGTCGGTTATTGAAAGGGTTTCGTGCACGTTGTGGTCGGTTATGAGCACCCCAATGTTTTTTTCCTTCAGCTTCACCACAATTTCCTGTATGTCTTCCACGGCAATGGGGTCGACGCCGGCAAAAGGCTCATCGAGTAAAATAAATTTAGGGTCGACGGCCAGCGATCGGGCAATCTCAGTGCGGCGGCGCTCTCCGCCCGAAAGGGTTATTCCTTTGCTCTTGCGAATATTCTGCAGCCCAAACTCAGTGAGCAGCCCTTCCAGGCGCTCCTTTTGATCGGCCTTCGACATTTTGGTAAATTCGAGCACGGCTTTAATATTATCTTCTACGCTAAGGTTGCGAAAAACGCTGGCCTCTTGTGCAAGATATCCAATGCCTTTTTGGGCCCGGCGATACATGGGCTCGTCGGTGATTTCTTCCTGATCGAGAAAAATCTGGCCTTCGTTGGGCTTGATCAAACCCACGATCATATAAAAGGTAGTGGTTTTTCCGGCACCATTGGGCCCCAGCAACCCCACAATCTCGCCCCGGCTTACTTCAACCGACACATGGTTTACCACCACGCGTTTCTTATATTTCTTTACCAGGTTGTTTGTGTGTAGCCTCATGAAAAATTGAAAATTGAGAAATGAAAATTGAAAAACAGTTATAATATAGTCAAAATGAATGGTCAGGATTTATTTTCTAATGCCTCCCAGTATTCTACGGCACGGCGCAGGTGAGGAATAACAATGGTTCCGCCAATGATGTTTGAAATGGCAAACACTTCAAAAATTTCTTCCTGGCTTACGCCGAGTTCGTGGCATTTTTCAATGTGGTATTTAATGCAGTCGTCGCAGCGCAGCACCATGGAAGCGGCTAGCCCAATCATTTCCTTGGTGCGGGCGGGCAGGGCCCCATCGTTATAAGTGTTGGTGTCGAGATTAAAAAGGCGCTTCAGCACCAGGTTGTCGGCTTCCATGATCTTGTCGTTCATGCGTTGCCGGTATTCGTTAAAGTCTTTTACAAGATTGCTCATTGTCATTAGTATTATATAATTCCTTCGTTCAGAATGTCGTGCAGGTGCACTACCCCTTTGTATTCGTTATCATCAACGACCAGCAGCTGGGTGATATTATGCTTTCGCATAATCTGCAGGGCGTCGACGGCCAGGGTATCCCCCGCAATGGTTTTTGGGTTGGAGGTCATAATGTCTTTTGCCACCAGTGAAATCATTTCGGTGCTGCGCTGCAGCATGCGTCTGAGGTCGCCATCGGTAATAATGCCTGTCAGCTGTTTCCCATCGAGCACGGCCGTCACGCCCAGGCGCTTTCCCGAGATCTCGATAATGACCTCACGAAGGGGGGTGTGCTGCTGCACCTGTGGCTTTTCATTCGCAGGGTAGAGGTGGTTCACTTTCGTGTAAAGCTGTTTGCCAAGGGAACCGCCCGGATGGTAACGGGCAAAATCGCTTGTTGAGAATCCGCGGCACTGTAGCAGGGCCACCGCAAGGGCGTCGCCCATAACCAGCTGGGCTGTGGTGCTGGCCGTAGGGGCGGGGTTGCCGGGGGTAGCTTCCTTTTCCACGGAAGTGTTAATAATCAGATCGGCCTGTTGTGCCAGGTAGGAGCTGGTATTGCCCACCATGCCTATGAGCATGGCTCCCAATGACTTGAGCATGGGCGTAAGCACCTTGATTTCGGGAGTGTTGCCGCTGTTGCTGATGCACATCACCACATCGTCGTGCTGCACTATTCCCAGGTCGCCGTGAATGGCATCGCCGGCGTGCATAAAAATGGCCGGAGTACCGGTGGAATTAAACGTTGCCACAATCTTTTGTGCAATGATGGCACTTTTGCCAATGCCGGTAATCACTACCCGCCCTTTGCAGAAAAGAATGCTTTCAACGCAGCGCGCAAAGTTATTGTCGATGTAACTTTTCAGGTTGTTTATCGCAAGTAATTCTGTTTCGATGGTCTCAAGGGCTATTTCCCTTATTTCTTCGCGTGATTTCACTAAAAAGCTTTGATAAATTAATTTTGTCCTGAACTTTTAATGTGCTAAATTTACTCTACAAACCTACGTGAATTTTTGCAAACCTTAAAGCGGCTGTGAAAATTAGTGGGGGTTGTTTTGCGCAACCCCGTTTTTGTTTTAAATTTAGAAAATAGATAACTTAAAAATTCGTTTTTGGCCTAATGGAAGTCAAAAGTGAAGTGTCGTTAAAAGATCTGCTGAAGGAAATATTCGGTTACGACACTTTTAAAGGTGAGCAGGAGGAGATTATCCGGCATTTAATGGCGGGTGGCGATGCCTTTGTAATCATGCCCACAGGGGGTGGTAAGTCGATGTGCTATCAGCTGCCGGCTCTTATAGGCCAGGGCACGGCCATTATTGTATCGCCGTTAATTGCCCTGATGAAGAACCAGGTTGATGCCATCCGCAATTTTGCCTCCTACAATGGTATTGCCCACGTGCTCAACTCGTCGCTCACCAAGGCCGAAATTCTTCAGGTGAAGAAAGACCTGACCGATGGCCTGACCAAACTGCTTTACGTGGCGCCCGAATCGCTCACCAAGGAAGAAAACGTGGAGTTTCTCAAAGAAATTGATATCTCCTTCTTTGCTGTGGATGAGGCGCATTGTATCTCAGAGTGGGGCCACGACTTCCGGCCCGAATACCGCCGCCTGAGGCCTATTATTCAAACCCTCGACAAAAAGGTGCCGGTGATTGCACTTACAGCCACGGCCACCCCCAAGGTGCAGCAGGATATTCAGAAAAACCTGAACATGACCAATGCCCGGGTGTTTAAATCTTCCTTCAACAGGCCCAATCTGTATTACGAGATCCGGCCCAAAACGGAAACTTCCATAAAGGATATTATACGGTATGTGAAGTCGCAGGAAGGCAAGTCGGGCATAGTTTACTGCCTGAGCCGCAAAAAGGTGGAAGAGCTGGCCGAAACCTTGCAGGTGAATGGCATCAGGGCACTTCCCTACCATGCTGGCCTCGATTCGGCAGTGAGGGTAAAGAACCAGGATATGTTTCTGATGGAAGATGCCGATGTGATTGTGGCAACCATCGCTTTTGGCATGGGCATCGACAAGCCCGATGTGCGCTATGTGATTCATTACGACATTCCAAAGAGCCTCGAGGCCTACTACCAGGAAACGGGCCGCTCGGGCCGCGACGAAGGCGAAGGCAACTGCATTGCCTTTTATGCCTACGAAGACATTCAGAAGATGGAGAAATTCCTGAAAGGAAAACCAGTGGCCGAGCAGGAAATAGGCATGCAACTGCTTATGGAAACCGTTTCTTATGCCGAATCTTCTATTTGCCGCCGTAAAACCCTGCTGAATTACTTCGGAGAGATTTATCATGAAGAAAATTGCGGCTCTTGCGATAATTGTTTGAATCCTAAAGAAAAATTTGAAGGAAAAGAATATATTTGCCTGCTGATTGAAGCCGTTCTGGCAATGAAGCAGCTTTTCAAATCAAAACATGTAATAAACGTCCTGATGGGAAAAATGAGTACAACCATTAAAAACTGCAAGCACCACCAACTGGAGGTGTTTGGAAAGGGCGCCGACAAAGACGAAAAGTTCTGGAATGCCGTGATGCGTCAAAGCTTGGTGGAGCGCCTGCTCGAAAAAGATATTGAAGACTACGGCACCCTGAAAGTGACCAAGGCAGGGAAGGATTTTTTGGATAAGCCCCGCTCAGTGAAAATGAGCAAAGACCACGATTATGACAATCCGGCCGAGGGCGAAGGCCTTACCGGTATGGGCCAGAAAACCAGTGCCACAGACAAGGTGCTGTTTGCCTTGCTGAAAGACCTCCGAAAGGAGATAGCCCGCAAAAACAACTTGCCGCCATTCGTCATATTTCAGGACCCCTCCCTCGAGGATATGGCCATTCAGTACCCGGTAAAACTCGATGAGCTGAAACAAATAACCGGCGTGGGCTCTGGAAAAGCCGAACGCTTCGGACGGCCTTTCGTGGAGCTTATTGCACGCTACGTGGAGGAAAACGAGATTGAACGCCCCATGGACATGGTGGTTAAGTCGGTGGTAAACAAATCAGGCCTCAAGGTTTATATCATTCAGAATATCGACCGCAAGGTGTCGCTTGAGGACGTTGCACAGGCCAAGGGTATTGAGTTTGACGAGCTGCTGCATGAGATCGAAAGCATTGTGGCCTCGGGTACCAAGATCGACATTAGGTATTACATAAACCAGGTGATCGACCTTGACAAGCAGGAAGAGATATTTGATTACTTTCAGACTGCCGAAACGGACTCGTATATGAAAGCGCTGCAGGAACTCGGCGAAGATGACTACACCGAAGAGGAAATAAGGCTGATGCGCATCCGCTTCATGTCGGAAATGGGCAACTAATTCATTAGCAAAATATTATTCCAAACCCGGCCTGTGAGGAACCTTCGAGCAGGCCTTTTTAATTAAGACCAAAAAAAATGACCCAAGAAAACGAAAACCCTTTGCAGGAAGAAACGACAGTACCTGAAAAAAAAGCCGCAGGAAAGAAAGTCAATTATACTACTGTGATCAACCTGGTGCTTTTTTTCGGATTGATTGTGCTTTATGCCTTGTATTTTGCTGGCATCAGGGGCAAATCGACCACCGACCAGGAGGAACAGATCAGCAGCCTGGCCGAGAAAGTACAGGAAGGCACGGCCAATATCGCATTTATCAGCTCCGAGCGCTTGATGGAAGAATATGATTTGGCCAAAAAGATGCGCGAAGAATTTGGCGAAGAGCAAACCCGTATGGAAAACGACCTGAGCCGCCGTCAGCAGGGCTTTCAGTCGGAGGTAGAAAAGTTTCAGCGCGACATTCAGGCTGGCAGCATTAGCATGGATCGTGCCCAGGCCAAAGAACAGGAGCTCATGCAGCAGCAACAGGAACTTTATCAGCTCAATGAATCATTCAGCAACCGTCTTTTACAGAAGGAGGTCGATATGAACAATGAACTGCTCGATAAGATCACTGAATTCCTGACCCGCTACAACGAGGATCATGACTATGATTATATTCTTGGATTCTCAAGGGGTGGCGGAATTCTTTATGCCAGGGAACAGCACGATATTACCGACGATGTGCTTGAAAAACTGAATGCAGAGTATCTTTCAACCCAAAATCAACCCTAGATCTTCATGAAAAATATTTTCAGGCTTTTTGTTGTTTTAATGCTGCTTGTGCTTAATCTTCAGCTTTTTGCTCAAGGTAGCTATGCGCTGGTAATTCATGGGGGTTCAGGCAATATTTCGCGCGAAAGGATGAGCCCCGAACGCGAAGCAGAATATCTGGCAAAACTTTCGGAAGCCCTCGCTGCTGGTGAAGCCATTCTTAAAGCCGGTGGAAGCAGCATGGATGCCGTGGTGGCAGCCGTAATGATCCTGGAAGACAGCCCCCTGTTTAATGCAGGCAAAGGTGCTGTATTTAATTTTGAAGGCCGCAACGAGCTGGATGCCTCCATTATGGATGGAAGAACCTTGCAAGCTGGTGCTGTAGCTGGCATCACCAATATTAAAAACCCAATAACAGCGGCCCGCAAGGTTATGGAAAATTCGCCCCATGTAATGCTCACCGGTCGTGGTGCCGAGCAGTTTGCTTTTGAAGAAGGACTGGAAGCGGTTGATCCCTCTTATTTCTTCGATCAGCAGCGCTGGGACCAATACCGCGAATTTTTGAGGGGCAATACCCAATTGAGGGGAATGACCACCGACCCTGATATGAAAATGGGCACTGTGGGCGCAGTAGCCCTCGACCTTGATGGCAATCTGGCGGCTGCTACCTCTACAGGTGGCATGACCGGCAAGCGCTTCGGACGCATTGGCGACAGCCCAATAATTGGCGCAGGAACATACGCCAACAACGAAGCCTGCGCCGTTTCGGCCACCGGACACGGCGAATACTTCATGCGCAACGTGGTAGCCTACGACATTGCCGCACAGATGATATACGGCGGAAAATCGCTGGAGGAAGCCGCTGACGATAATGTAATGCAGAAGCTAATGGAACAGGGAGGAAATGGCGGAATTATTGCCGTTGATCGCCACGGCAATGTAGCCATGCCTTTCAATACTACAGGGATGTTTCGCGGGTTTGTTAAGGCAAATGGCGAAACCGAGGTTAAGATATTCAAATAGTTTACTGGTTCAGGTATTTTAGCACCTCGTCAGTAAAATAGGAAATTTCCACGCCTGCTTCGGCAAACATTTGTTCAGACTCCTGGCCGGCGTGGTATTTTTTTTCGCATACCACTCGTTTTATCCCGCAGTTTATTATGAGCATGGCACACACCCTGCAAGGCGTCATGCGGCAATAGAGCGTGGCCCCATCGATGCTGATTCCCAGTCGGGCTGCCTGGCAAATGGCGTTTTGCTCGGCATGCACGGTCCGAACGCAATGCATGGTAGTGTGGCCGTCTTCGTGCAGCACCTTTTTCATCTGATGGCCGGCATCATCGCAGTGGGGAAGGCCTTTGGGCGAGCCCACGTATCCTGTCACCAGTATCTGCCGGTCGCGGGCAATGACGCACCCGCTGCGCCCGCGGTCGCAGGTGGCCCGCTTGCTCACGGTATGAGCTATCTCCATAAAATATTCATCCCAGCTTGGACGAACATACATTTGGGTTTCTGGCTTCTCAGACATATGGCCTTGGATTATTTTAGGTTGATGGATTGAAGGAATGCCTCGGTCTTTTCATGCAACTCCTCCAAACTGCCGTTGTTTAGTATGGTGTAGTCGGCCTGCTTGATGCATTCGGACAGGTTTTGCTTGTTGGGGTCGTCAGAGTGCATTTCGCGGGTTTCGCTGCTGATAAAAGAATTAAATGATACATTGTCGGTTTCAGATCTGCGTTTTCTGATGCGGTTAAAACGAACGCGCGGATCGGCATCTACGGCAAGCAAGAAAAAGTTGGGCTTGCTTCGCAGGGCCGCTATTTCGCCTGGGGTTCGTATGCTCTCAATAATGCAATTCTTTTCCTGAGCGACCGCCTCCCTGAAAAGCTCTTCAATAATATATGATGGGCTGTTTTTTGCACGCATTTCATTGGCCAGGGCAGTCAGGGTGTCGCGGTTTACGGGCATGCCGCGCCGCTCCAATTCGCGGACAATAAAGGCTCTTACAGAAAAGTGTACAAAGCCTTTCTCTTTAATGAGGTAATCAACCACTGTGCCCTTGCCTGCACCCAAAGTGCCTGTTATCCCTATAATAATCATTCCTTGCTTTTTTTCAAAAGTAAGGCTTTTATGAAAATATCCGCTGATTTTGCTGCCAGTTCCTGAATTTTCTTTTGGTGGACAAGATGATCTGGTACATGGCCGGTACTATTACCAGGGTAAGGAAAGTGGCAACGGTTAGTCCAAAGATCACGGTCCAGGAAAGGGGTCCCCAAAAAGTTGCGTTTTCTCCACCCAAATAGATTTGGGGGTCCAAATTGGTCATCAGACTTACAAAATTAATGTTGAGGCCAAGTGCCAATGGAAACAAGCCCAGTACGGTTGTAATGGCAGTGAGGATAACCGGGCGAAACCTGGTTTGGCCGGCTTCTTTCACGCAATCAAGGGATAGTGCCGGGTCAAGGTATTCCTCTTCAGCAATGTCGAGCTCAGTCTTGCGGCGTTTGTGCAGGTAGTCGGTGTAATCGATCAGAACAATGGCATTGTTTACGACAACCCCGGCCAGGCTCACTATCCCTACCCCAGTCATAATGACCACAAATTCCATATTGAATAAGGCAAGACCGAAAAAGACACCGGCAGTGCTGAATATTACACTGCCAATAATAATAAAAGGCTTGATTAAAGAGTTGAACTGTGCTACCAGGATGAGGGATATGAGAGAAATAGCAATCAGTAGCGCTCCCATGAGGAATTCGGTCGATTCTGCCTGTTCTTGTTGCTCGCCCGTAAACTGGTAGCGGTAGCCTTCGGGAATGCTGAAATCTTCCAAAATATCCTTGATTTGCTGGTTGATTATGGTGGCATTGTAACCGGGTAGGACGTTGCTGCTGAGCGTAATAACCCGGTCCATGTTAATTCGGTTGATGGAACCAAAGGTTTTACTGTATTCTACACTTGCCACAGCCGAAATAGGCACCTGCATGAGCCGCCCGCTTGCCTGGCTGCGAAAAGTGATACGCTGGTTCATGAGCGATCCCAGGTTGTTGCGATATTCTTCTTCCAAGCGCAAATTTATTGGAAACTCGTCTTCGCCAATTTTGAACTGCGATACCTCCTTGCCAAACAGGGCTGTGCGTATGGTATTGGCCACGGCATAGGTAGAAACCCCAAAGCGGCGGGCGTTGTCGCGGTCGATATGGATAATGATCTCAGGTTTGTCGGTATTGAGGTCAGATTTTATTCCTTCAATTCCTTCGATGCCTGAGGTTTCAATTCTGCGCCTAATGGAGTCGGTCAGGGCAACAAGGCGGTCGAATTCCCTGCCGCTGACTTCCAGGTTAATGGCACGTCCGGCCGGTGGGCCGTTCTGGTTTTTTTCTATCTGAAACTCTACCCCGGGATAGTTCCCGATAAGGGCTTCGCCTATTTCGGCCATAATGTCGCTGGTGTTTATGCCGTTGCGAAATTCAAACTCAACAAAGGTTACTGTAATACGCCCTTTGTTGGGTGAGTCACCGGCGTCAGTCTCGTTTTCGCCCACCGCACCACGCCCTACAGTGGTAAGAACAGATTTAATAATATGGCGGTAGGGTGAAATGATATTTTCCACATCCTGCTCAATTTCGCGCATCCGCAGATCGGTTTCGGTAATGTCAGTACCAGCAGGTAATTCAGCAAGAATGTTGATAAATTGTGGTTCATTTTCAGGGAAAAAGAGAACTTTAGGGCTTTTGACAGCAAAGAAAGCGATGGAGATAAAAAGGAACATGATGGTTCCCGCGACGAAAAAGTAAGGGTTGCGCCCCCGCAAAGCAAAATTCAAGGTGCGCGCATAGAGCCTTTCATTGAAGGGAAGAAATCTGTTGCGGAACCATAAAGCCGTTGGCCTGAAAACAAAATTTCCCAGCCCAATAAAAAGGGCAGCCAGAATCATGATGTTTCCTGCAAGAATGGCCTTGGTAAGGTAGAAAATAATTCCGGCAAGAATCAGGGCGCCAATGATAACCAGCAGCCTGCGCCGTTTGGCTTTTCTTCTTTTATTATTGGCTGTTTCTGCTTCCAGCTGCAAATCATTCAGGGCTGTTTTTTTCGATTTTCTGAAAAAGGAATAGGAGAAAACCGGAATAATAACCAAGGCCACAAAAAGCGAGGAAGTTAGCACAATTATAAGGGTAATTGGCATGTATTTCATGAACTCGCCCACAATGCCACCCCAGAAAGCCAGCGGGAGAAATGCTGACAGGGTAGTGGCTGTTGAGGTGATAATGGGCAAGGCAATTTCGCCAATCCCCCTTTTGGCGGCTTCGAAAATGCTGTAGTCGTTTTCAACAAAGCGGTAAATATTGTCAACAGCAACGATGGAATTATCAACCAAAAGCCCGAGTGCCAGGATAAGTGAGAAGAGCACTATCATGTTGATTTGAAAGTCAACCACCCCAAAAACCATAAAAGACATGAGCATGGAAAGCGGAATGGCTAAGCCGACAAACAAGGCATTCTTAAGTCCCAGAAAAAAATAGAGGACCAATACCACCAGCAAAAGGGCCATTATCACACTGTTTTCGAGGTTGCTGAGCTGACTTCGGATGTTTTCTGACTGGTCGTTGGTAATGGTGATGTTCAGATCGGCCGGAATACTCCCGTCATTTTTGGCCTTTTCAATAACTTTAAAAATTTTGTCGGTGGCCGACAAAAGGTTTTCACCGGATTTTTTCACCACCTGCAGGGATACTACTGGCTGGTTGTCGAGACGGGCAAAGCTCATGGGGTCGGCGTAGGTGTCAATAACTTTTGCCACATCGCGCAGGTATACTATGCTTTGATCCTCATACTTAACTATGATATCCTCCATTTGGCGCACGTCGGTAAATTCGCCCATGGTGCGCACCGCCCAGCGGGTATTGTCGTCAAACAATACGGATCCCCCGGCAATGCTTACGTTTTCGGCACGAATGGCATTATCCAGATCATCGAAACTTAGCTGGTGCAATTCCAGTTTAATGGGGTCGACCAGTACCTGCATTTCCCGCTCTTCTATTCCCGTAAGATCGACCTTTGATATTTCAGAAATATTTTCAATTTCATCAATCAGGAATTCCGCAAAACGATTCAATTCATTCAGGGAGAAGTCTCCGGAAAGGTTGATGCTGATAATTGGAAATTCAGAGAAATCGATATCCAGCACAATGGGGTCGGTTGGCAGGTCGGCAGGCAGGTCTCCTTTGGCCCGGTCCACGGCATCTTTCACATCCTGCAGGGCATCATTTATATCGATATCGGTTTGAAACTCAACAAAAATATCGGAATTGTCCTGGGTGGAAGTGGAGCTTAAAACCTTAATGCCTGTAATGGTGTTGATCTCGTTTTCGAGCGGGCGGGTAACCAGGTTTTCCATGTCTATGGGCGGATTACCCGGATAAATAGTCTTTACCAGAATTGTTGGGATAACCACATCAGGGAAAAGTTCCTTGGGCAAACTTCGATAGGACATTATGCCAAATGCCGCAAACAAAAAAGTGATCAGGAATATGGTGGTTTTGTTTTTAAGCGCGAGGGTGGTCAGTTTAAACTCCCTTGCGGCTTTTGTATCTCCGGGTTTCTCAGACATGATTCGGTTGTAATTGAGAAAGTTAATTCGTAGCTTTTACTGATTTTGGACCATGGGCGATGTGCTTTCCGGGATGCGGACCAGGCTCCCATCGCTTACCTGGTTATTGCCGTTCAAAATAACCCTGTCGCCGGGAGTTAATCCATCCTTTATCATTGTTTGCCCTTCGCCATCAGGTCCACGCTCAACATAAACCTTGCTGGCCTCCAGTTGGCCATTGTTTTCCACGACAGTGTAAAGAAAAAATCCCTGAACATCCTGCTTTATGAGGATTGAAGGAACTACCAGGGCATCGCTGTTGGTAAGGGTGCGAATGCTCAGATTGGCCATCATATTGGGTTTGAAACGTTCGCCCTGATTGTTAAGCAATAGTTGCAGCCTGAATGTCCTGTTTTCGGGATTGATCACATTGCCCACACGGTGCACTGGCAGGGTGAATTCCTCATCGGGAAAAGCCGGAAAACGGAGGGTCACATTTTCGCCTGGCTTTACCAGACCCATGTATGCCTCTGAGAGGTCAGCATTGATGTAAAGTTTTTCCAGGTTTATGATATTCATAACCCTGACGCCCGGCATGGCAAGCTCGCCTTCTTTCATAAGGATTTCATCCACGATTCCGCTGAAGGGTGCACGCATTACCGACATGTTTAACTGCGATTGCAGGGTCTGGAGGCGCCCTTCAAGGGCTTCCACATTGTTTTTGGCCTCCAAAAATTGAATCTCACTTCCGATTTGCTGCTCCCACAGTCCTTTCTGACGCTCAAAAACTGTTCTGGCCAGTTGCAGGCTGGTGTTTACTTCGCTGATGTTGTTCTCAATTACGCTGGTATTTAACCGCGCAACCACCTGACCTGCACTTACCCGCTGGCCTTTTGAAACGCTGATGGTTCGGATCTGTCCACTTGCTTCGGGGCTAATGGTGGCTGTTTGAACGGCCTCAACCGAGGCTGAAGCCACAAAGAACTGGTCGAATTCGCGGGGCACAACCCTGAGCACTGTTACCGGGACCTGGGCACGGTTGTTTACCGGCTCACCCATAGCAATCAACTGTTTCTCCAGCTCCCCGATTTTCAGGGTCAGGTCGTTGATTTCTTTCTGGTATTGCGAAATTTGACTGCGTATGGCTTCAGGGCTGCCATCTTCAGCCTGGGTTTGGCATCCATTTAATCCTGTTAATATCAGACCTGTAAACAGGAGGATGAATATTTTTTTTGCGGATAATAACCTGAGGTTTGCTTTCACTGTAATAAATATTGCTGGGTTAAATTATTTTATTATTTATTGACCATTACCTGCCTGCAGCCTTTTCGAGGTTGTTTTTTGCATTCAGTAATTCGAACATAGAGTTCAGATAATTGGCTTGGGTTGTAAGAAACTGGTCGTTGGCCTGGGTCAGTTCAAGGCTGCTTGCCAAGCCTTCGCGCTGCATAATTTTTGTCCTTTCGAGGATTCGTTCGGCCAGGCCAAGATTGTCTTTTTCATTCTGATATTTTGCCAGGGCGGCTTGCCAATCAGCTGCTGCCCGTTGCATTTGCAGCTCGAGCGATTGGCTTACCTGCAGGGTAGCAAGTTTTGATTTTTCCAGTTCAAGACTTTTTTGTGAGACCCGGGATGATCGAAACCCACTGGAAAAAATCGGAATATTCAGATTAACAGCAAAGAAGGTGGTTGGAAACCATGGCTGTCCGCTTTGTGTGAAATTGAATTCGTTGCGCATGGCCATTTCCTGTCGCGTGAAAGAAGCCGAAAGGCTTGGCAGGTAAAAGCTCTGCTCGCGCCGAAGGGCCATTAAACTCATATCTTCCTGCGATTTCATTAGTTGAAAATCGATGTGCTGCTCCGGATTAAAGGAGCTGATCAGGCCGGCCTCCATCGAAAGTTGTCCAAAAAGACCTTCAAGACTGTCGGTAAGTTCAAGTTGGGTACCCATATCCATGCCGAGCTGGAACTTCAGGAGGTTAACCGTGATTTGGTGTTGACGCTCCAGGTTTGCAATGGTGTTTTTCATGTTTGATACAGCCAGTTTGAGCTGATCAACGTTAATGGGGTCAGTGAAACCAGCCTCGAAAATTTTGCTGGTTTCAAACAGGCTGCGCTCCATGTTGATGAGGTTCTGCCGAACGGTCTCGAGGTTTTGACTGGCCATCAGACTGAGCAGGTAAGTCTCTGTAACCATGTTTCTGACCTCAATCTCCGAACGCTTCATATTTTGTGCGGCCAGTTGCCGGAATATTCGCGAAGCCCGCAATCCGACAATATATGAACCATCGAATATCATTTGGTTTACCGTTAGGCTGGCCGACAGGTTTTGTTCTGTTCCAAACTGGATCTCTTCAAATTCACCCGGATTGCCACCGAAAAACTCAGCTGGAATAAGAGAGGTGGGAACATCAAAATAATACTGGTAGCCCACCGAGGCATTGACTTGGGGAAGTCCTGTTGAAGTGATTTCCCAAACTTGCTTGTTTGCAATCTGGAGGTCGGCCCTTGCCGTTTGCATTTCAATGCTATGGGCAACAGCGTATGTTCGGGCCTGCTCAAGGCTAAGCTTTTTCAAGGGTTTTTCCCCCTGGCCGAAAACTGAGTCCCCGAGAAAGAAAATTAAAATAAAGGCAAGTAAGGTAACTTTTCCAGATTGGGAATAAGTTGTCATAAATTTTTATTTAATCGTGTTTTTTATATTTTAAGCCCAGTAAAGGCATTATTTTTCTGAAAAAACCAGTATTATAACAAAGACCTTCAACTTAAGTTTAGGCCATTGAAAAGTTTATGAATTTTTTTCAAGATGGGAAAAAAGTAATTCAGCTATCCAGGTTAAATGGAACCAGAGGCTCCTTGTTTTGTTTTTTTAGATAATTCTGATAATGTTTCTTCGCTAATAATGCTCAGCCTTATCAAAAAAGGAGAGAAAGTATTCTAATAATTCCGGCTGCCGAAAATGGCGCTGCCCACGCGGATTATCGTACTGCCTTCTTCAATGGCAACAGGGTAGTCGTCGGACATGCCCATGGAAATTTCTTTGAACTGCGGCTGATCAGAAAAATAATCATTTTTAAGCCATTCAAAGATCGACTTCAATGATTTGAACTCCCGGCGCACATGTTCCATGTCTTCGGTAAAGGTTGCCATGCCCATCACCCCGCAAATCTCGATGTTTTCAAATTGTTTAAACGCTTCGGAATTCAGGATTTCTTCAGCTTCCTCACGGTTGAGGCCAAATTTGGTGTCTTCCTCGGCAATGTGAAACTGTAAAAGGCATTTTATGACCCGGTTGTTTTTTTGTGCCTCTTTGTTAATGGTTTTCAGCAGTTTCAGGCTGTCGGCCGAATGTATCATGCCAACAAAGGGAGCAATGTATTTTACCTTATTGGTTTGAAGATGGCCAATCAGATGCCACTCAATGTCGCGGGGCAGTTTTTCGTATTTGGGAACCAGCTCCTGCACCTTGTTTTCGCCAAAAAGGCGCTGCCCCACATCGTAAACCCGCATTATTTCCTCTTCTGTTTTGGTTTTGCTTACTGCCACCAGCTTCACGTCGGCAGGCAGATTTTTAATAAATTCCAGGTATTTTTCTGAAGAAGACATGGCGTTATTTTTGGTATCAATTACAAATTTACTAAATGCTCACAATTGTTGCAGATTATGATTTATTGGGTACCCATAATTATTTCAGTTAATTATCTTTGCATATGCAACAAACCATCCTTATCCTCGATTTTGGCTCTCAGTATACCCAGTTGATTGCCAGGCGTGTAAGGGAGTTGAATGTCTATTGTGAGATTCATCCCTATCATCATGTTCCCGAAGATCTGACTCACATCAAAGGCGTCATTCTTTCGGGCAGCCCTTTCAGCGTGCGCGATGCCGGTTCGCCTCGCATAGCTCTTTCGCAATTCGACGGGCAGATTCCCTTGCTGGGGGTTTGCTATGGAGCGCAGCTGCTTGCCCAGGAAAACGGTGGAGAGGTGGAGGCTTCTTCGACCCGCGAATATGGGCGTGCCAACCTCTCTTTCGTGGAAAAGGATGAACTGCTGCTTCATGGCATTGAGCTGCAGTCGCAGGTGTGGATGTCGCATGCCGACAGCATTACCCGCCTGCCCGATAACTTCAGCCTTATTGCCCGCACCAACGACGTGGGCATAGCCGCATATAAAGCAAACGACCGGCCTACTTTCGGCCTGCAATTCCACCCGGAGGTTTATCACTCCACCCAGGGCATGGAGCTACTCTATAATTTTGTGGTCGATATTTGTGGTTGCGCACAGAACTGGACCCCTGAGTCGTTTATTCACAGCACGGTTGAAGCTCTTAAAGCCAAAATCGGCACGGACAAAGTAGTTCTTGGCCTTTCGGGGGGGGTGGACTCCAGCGTGGCCGGGGTATTGCTCCACAGGGCCATTGGCAGCCAGCTGTATTGCATTTTTGTGGATAACGGGCTGCTGCGCAAAAACGAGTTTGAGCAAGTGCTCGATTCATACCGCGATATGGGGCTCAACGTAAAGGGCGTGCGTGCCGGGGAGCGTTTTCTTAAGGCCCTCAAGGGCAAGGAAGACCCTGAAGAAAAGCGAAAGACTATCGGGCGGGTTTTTATCGAGGTATTTGATGAAGAAGCCCACAGCCTACAGGATGTAAGTTGGCTGGCACAGGGTACCATTTATCCCGATGTGATAGAGTCGGTTTCGGTGAAGGGCCCCTCGGCCACCATTAAGTCGCATCACAATGTGGGCGGGTTGCCCGACTTTATGAAACTGAAGGTGGTGGAACCCCTCAGCTCGCTTTTTAAGGATGAGGTAAGGCGCGTGGGCACCAGCCTTGGCATACCGCCGGCCTTGCTGCAGCGGCATCCCTTTCCGGGACCCGGGCTGGGCATTCGCATCCTGGGAGAGATCACACCCGAAAAAGTCAGGGTGCTGCAAGAGGTGGATTATATTTTCATAAAGGCTTTGCGCGACAATGGCTTGTATAACAAAGTGTGGCAGGCACTGGCCGTCCTGCTGCCCGTACATTCGGTTGGCGTTATGGGCGATGAAAGGACCTACGAAAATGTGGTGGCTTTGCGTGCGGTCGAATCGACCGACGGCATGACTGCCGACTGGGTACATCTGCCATACGAGTTTCTGGCAAAAGTCTCCAACGATATTATCAATAAGGTAAAAGGAGTAAACCGGGTAGTTTACGACATCAGCTCCAAGCCCCCGGCCACCATCGAGTGGGAGTAAGTCTCCGCCAGGCAATTTAGCGCTTTCTTTTGCGTAATTATTATGAACCAAACATTCGGGTTGTGAAACATACAGGATATTTTTTGTTTGCCATATTTTTATTGTTTTCTTCGGTCGAGGTGATGGCCCAGTTCGAACCGGCGCCGGTGACCCGTTCGGAGGTGATCGAGACCATCAACGGTAAGAGCTATTATATGCACACCATTACCCAGGGGCAAACCCTTTTCAGCATTGCCCGTGTTTACGAGGTCAGACCACAGGAAATCGCCGATGCCAATCCGGAGATTCCCGATCTGCTGCAGGTGGTGCGCACCGGCCAGGTAATCAGGATTCCCCGTGCTGCTGCCCAGCCAGCCACGCAGAATCCTCCCGTGCAAAAGGCAGAACCACGCGCCGTTGCAAGCGAAAGAAGGCCGCATGATGCAGGGCAGCCCCCGCAAATCATGCGGGCACCCATGGTGGTTACCGAGTTTGTAGAACATGAAGTGGCACGCCGCGAAACCCTCTTTGGTATTTCACGAAAGTATAACATAAGCCAGGAGGAAATACTGCATTACAACCCCGAGGCCCGCACTGGGCTTCGCTTCAGACAGGTGCTGCAAATCCCGCAGAAAGTATCACGCCCGGTAGAGTATTTCTATTATACCGTACTGCCCGGTGAAACAAAGTTTGGACTGGCTAATCGTTTTGAAATTTCGCAGGATGAGATTGCCGAGCTGAACCCTGAGGTGGAAGAAATGGGCCTGCAAGCCGGACAACGTATCCGCATCCCCGCAAAGGTGGCCCGGGCCATGGGAATGATTCCGCCACAGCAGGACGGCTATGTGTTTATCCCCACCGATACTGTGCCTGAAACAGCTCCCGTGGCCGACGAATATTGCCTCGACCCGGTGCTCAAATCGCATTACAACGTGGCGCTATTCATCCCGCTTTTTCTGGATCAGTTCAGTGGCTACTCACCCAACATGCCCGCCGATCATATCTCTTTCACTTTTATTCAGTATTACCAGGGCGTACTTATTGCCCTCGACTCCATTAAACAACAGGGGGTGAATATTACCCTTCATCCCTTTGACGTGGGGCGAGACCTGGCCACCGTGCGCGAAATAACCCGTCAGCCAGGCTTCGACCGTATGGACCTGATCATAGGCCCCTTTTATCCCGAAACCATAGGCTTTGTGGCTGGCTTTGGAATGCGCCACGGCATTCCGGTGGTGTCGCCGTTGCTCGACGATCCATCCCAGCTCAAAGGCTTCCCAAATCTTTTCCAGGTGAGCCCATCCATGGAAACCCAGCTAAACTCTTTGGCGGGTTATCTTGCCAGGGCTTATCCAGATCAGAACATTATTCTGGTGCATAACAATCAACCCCAGGCCCGTAACCTTATTGAGGGTTTTAAATCTTCGCTTGGAGAAGAATTCAGGTATATGCACCAATTTGGCGACAGCCTGAACCTTGCACGGGTGGATGGCTATTACTTCAATGGCGCCCTGGTGGGTGGCCGTCGAACCAATGTGCTGGTGGCCAGCGACAGCCTGCTGCATACCCGAACCCTGACCCGCAGGCGCCAAAGCGAAATGCCCAGGCAGGAAATCAAGGAAATTATTTACAATACAAGTGGTTTGGGAGGCCTGGTGCAGGCATTCGACCGGGAGAGAAAGAATGTGGTGGTGACCCTGATAGGTGGAGAAGCTTTTCTGTCGAACTACCTCCGTGAGTTAAACCAGCTCTCCGGACAGTTTGATCTGACCTTGTTTGGTACCCCGCAGTGGACCGATTACCAAACCATTGACCCGCGCTATCTCGAAAACCTGAACGTGCATATCTTCTCGCCCGACTTTGTGGATTACCGCGACCGGCATATACGCGATTTTGTGTATCGCTACCGCGAAGTTTTCAGCACAGAGCCAACCATCGATGCCTTCCGCGGGGTGCAAACCGGCTATTTCTTTTTCGACGCCCTTGCCAGGTATGGCAGGGAGTTTCCGCGCTGCATCGATCAGCTAAACGGCTTTGGATTTCAGAACCCCTTCATTTTTGAAAGGCTGGTAACAAAAGATGACGGCTGGGAAAACCTGAAGTTTATCCTGTACCGTCATCATAATTATCGCCGCGAAAATGTTATGCGGCCTTTTACCGAAAACTAGGCTCTTTCAGCTTAGCGTAAATCAATAACCTCTACTCCGGGGAAACGTGAAGCGTTGAACGTGAACTGTCCGGCGGGAATGCTGGCGTTGGTTTCCACGCGGTCGATATTGTAGGTATAGGTGCCGCCTTCGCGGTCGTAGGCAATGGTGTAAACCAGCATCTTGCTGACAGGGTCGAGGGCCACACGGTATTTGTAAAATGCCTGCGGGGTAATGGGAACCAGATCGATGATCTCCACCCTCTTGCCTTTATGGGTTTCCTGGCGAATATACCTTGCACGAAACTGGGTCTCGAACTCGTTGATAATGGAAGTGGGGGTGAGGCCGCCTTCGCTGTTTTCAAGCAGATTCACATACACTTCGTTCATCTCTTCGATGTACGACCAGGTGTTTACCCCATCGGAGATAAACAGGTTGCCATCGACCAGCATATGATAGCTGTCGCCTTGCGAAAGCAACTCGCCCTTCATGCTTTCCTTCACGTTCAGCTGGGCATTTTCCATTTCGTAAGTAAAATGAATCTTAAGGGAGCGAAAGCTTTTTATTTGTTGGCTGGTCTCCTTTAGCAGCTGCTCGCCCTTAACCTCGGCGGCACGGTCTTGCTGCGTTTGTGCAAAAGCAAATGAAAGGGAAAAAAGGGTCAGGAAAGCAAAAGAGAAATACTTTTTCATCTGTTAAGTTATTTTTTTAAATAGGTCAGTTGAAACCTGCAAAGCGGAAAACTACCCGGGTGGGCAGTTTCTTCATGAGCTCGTTTCATTAATAATGGTTATTTTCTCGCAACATTACTCACCACGCAAAATCTGTTCCAAAACAACAGGATCCTTGATTTTTACTTCGCGGGCCTTGCTTCCTTCAAACGGACCAACGATCCCGGCGGCTTCCAGTTGGTCTATGATACGTCCGGCACGGTTGTAGCCCAGTTTCAGTTTTCGCTGAAGCAATGAGGTTGAACCTTGCTGTGTGGCCACAATAATGCGGGCGGCATCGCCAAACAGATCATCGCGCTCTGAGGGGTCGATGGGCTCGGCATCACCGCTATCCTCATCATAGTATTCGGGCAGGTGAAACGCGTCGGGATAGGCGCGCTGCGAGCCAATAAACTCGGTGATGCGTTCAATCTCGGGTGTGTCGATAAAGGCGCACTGCAGGCGTATCAGGTCGCTGCCAGTCGACAGGAGCATATCGCCTCGGCCAATGAGCTGCTCGGCTCCGCCGCTGTCGAGAATGGTGCGGGAGTCGATCTTAGAGGTTACCCTGAAGGCAATACGTGCGGGGAAGTTGGCCTTGATGGTACCGGTGATAATATTAACCGAAGGTCTTTGGGTGGCAATGATCAGGTGCAGGCCCACGGCACGCGAAAGCTGTGCCAGGCGCGCAATAGGCATCTCTATCTCCTTGCCAGCCGTCATAATCAGATCGGCAAACTCGTCGATAAACAAAATGATATAAGGCAGGTAACGGTGCCCGTGATTTGGGTTGAGGCGGCGATCTACAAACTTGGTGTTATACTCCTTAATGTTGCGCACCTGGGCATCTTTCAGCAGGTCGTAGCGGTTGTCCATCTCTATGCACAGCGAGTTCAGGGTGCGGATTACCTGCCGGGTGTCGGTCACAATAGCCTCTTCGGCATCAGGCAGCTTGGCCAGATAGTGGCGCTCAATTTTCGAGAACAGCGTCAGCTCCACCTTCTTAGGGTCGACCAGCACAAATTTTACCTGCGATGGGTGCTTTTTATAAAGTATGGAGGCCAGCACAGCGTTCAGCCCCACCGACTTGCCTTGCCCGGTGGCGCCGGCCATTAGCAAGTGCGGCATCTTGGTGAGGTCGGTTATGAAAGTTTCGTTGGCAATAGTTTTTCCTAAACCGATGGGAAGCTCAAACGTGGAGTTTTGAAACTTCTCACTGGCCAGAATGGAGCGCATGCTCACTATTTCGGGGTTGCTGTTGGGCACTTCAATGCCAATGGTGCCCCTTCCGGGGATGGGGGCGATGATGCGGATACCCAAGGCCGAGAGGCTTAGGGCGATGTCATTTTCCAGGTTGCGGATGCGCGAGATGCGCACGCCCGGCGCTGGAATAATTTCGTAAAGGGTAACCGTGGGCCCAACGGTGGCTTTTATGCGCTCAATCTGAATGGAGTAGTTATTGAGGGTTTCGATGATCTTATTCTTGTTGGCCTCCAGCTCTTGCTTGTTTACATGAATGGAGCTGCTGCCGCGATCATCCAGCAGGTTCAGGTCAGGGATCTGGTATTTGGGCAGGTCGAGTGTGGGGTCGTATTGCCCCAGGTGCGACAAGTCGGGCATGTCGCCGTCCGCGCCAAACTGGTTGGGGTCGTCGATGGCCTGGTAGTTGTGGCCCGTTATTTTGCCGTCGCCTTCTACGATCTCCAGCTCGGGGCCCATTTCAGCCGGAACGGTTTCAGCAGCTACCGGAGCAGGCGTAGTCACTTCGGGCTCGCTGGCGCCCAGGTCAATCTCCATGGGAAAATCGTCCCTTTCTTCTTCCTCCGAAGTATCTTCTTCCGGGCCTTCTTCGTCGGTGGGGTCATCAAAAGCAGATGCAGGTTCTTCTTCCGTTTCAATTTCATTATCCTTGCGGGAAAAAAGCTGGCTGAAAAACTTTCCCACTGCCACAAAGTTCGGATCGAAGGCAATAATTAAAAACGTTCCCAGCGAAAACAGCAGCAGCAGGGCGGTGCCAAAGCCACCCACAATGCCGTTGAGCCAAAGGCTTGCCTGATAGCCAAAGGTGCCGCCCAATAAGAGCCACGGCCCCGATTTGATCACTGCACCAAAAAAAACCGACACCCAAACAAGAAAAAACAAGGAGTAACGCAGGGTTTTCCAGCCCGGTAGCAGGCTGTGGCTAAACAGCCACCGGAAGCCAGCAATGAAAAACATGAGGATGAACAAAAATGAGCTAATGCCAAACCACTTTTTTATGAAAAGATGGGCCGTGATGGCTCCCAGCCGCCCCATCATATTGTCGGCAACGATTGAAGAGTCGACCAGCAAGTCCCAATTGAATACTCTTCCATTCAACAGGTCGTCGTCGGCCTTCCAGCTGAAGAGGTATGAGATAAACGAAAGCAATAGAAAAACCGACAGCAGAATAAAAAAAAGACCCACTGTTTTGCGCAGCCGCTTGCTGCGCATAAATTCCTTGAAAGAATTTATGGATAACTCGTTGCCTTCCAGATCGGTCTTTTTTTGTTTCTTCGCCTTGAAGGTGTTTCTTTTTATGTTCCTGGGCTTGTTCTGCATCCGGTTTTGGGAATGGGTTTAAAGACCTGCAAAATTAAGAAAAGTATTGTAAAGCAGAAAATATAAGCGGCCTGCCAGTTTCCCGATAAACATTAAACGAAAAAGGGAACCGCTTAGTTCCCCTGGTAAAATTATTTTCGGCGAAAGCCTGACCTTTTTAAAAGCCAAGGGTCTTGAGCATCGATTTGTAGCTCTGCTCCTTGGCAAAAAGCTTGGTGGTGTATTCGCCTTCGTCGTCCTTGTCGATGATCACCAGCTTGGGTGCCGGAATCAGGCAGTGCTGTATGCCGCCAAAGCCGCCCAGGCTTTCCTGGTAAGCTCCCGTATGGAACATGCCAATGTATTGGGTGTCATCCTCGCGTATCTTTGGCAGGAAGATGGCGTTGGCATGCGATTCGGCGTTGTAATAATCCTGGCTGTCGCAGGTGAGCCCGCCAAGGTTTACGCGCTGGTACTCGCTGTCCCAATTGTTTACGGCCAGCAAAATAAAGCGCTGTTTGGCAGCCCAGATATCGGGCAGGGTGGTCATAAAGCTGCTGTCGATCATGTTCCAGTGCTCGCGGTCGTTCTGCTGCTTCTGGTCAAGAATGGAATACAGCACCGCCCCGCTTTCACCCACAGTAAAGGCACCGAACTCGGTAAAGATATGGGGTTCTTGCACGCCGTTCTGGTTGCAGATATTCTTTATTTGCGCCACGATCTCCTCGGTCATGTATTCGTAGTCGTACTCAAAAGCCAGGGAGTTCTTAATGGGGAAACCGCCACCAATGTTCAGGCTGTCGAGGTCGGGGCAGATCTTCTTCAGGTCGCAATACACGTTGACGCACTTCGAGAGCTCATTCCAGTAATAGGCGTTGTCCTTAATGCCGGTATTGATGAAAAAGTGCAGCATCTTCAGCGTAAAGCGCGGGTCTTTCTCGATCTTTTCGCGATAATAGGGCACAATATCGTTGTATCGAATGCCCAGGCGCGAGGTGTAAAACTCAAACATGGGCTCCTCTTCTGCGGCAATGCGTATGCCCAGCTGCACCTTCTTGTTCTTGTCTATAAGTTCCGCGTAAGCGTTGATCTCATTCTTGTTGTCGATTACCGGAATGGTGTTTTCAAAGCCGTTGTTGATCAACTCGCTTATTTTCTGGGTATAAAGGGGCCGTTTGAAACCGTTGCAAACGATAAATTTGTTCTTATCTATCAAACCCAGATTATACAACTCCTCCACAATGTAAAGGTCGAAAGCCGAAGAGGTTTCAATATGAATATCGTTTTTAAGGGCTTCTTCAAGCACATGACTGAAATGCGAACTTTTGGTGCAGTAGCAATAATTGTATTCGCCCTTATAGTCGACCCGGGCCATGGCCACGTTAAACATACGCTTGGCCTTTTGTATCTGCTGGCTGATCTTGGGAAGGTAACTGATCTTAAGCGGTGTGCCATATTGTTTAATGATATCCATCAGGCAGATATCGTGAAAATACAACTCGTTGTCAATCACCTTAAACTCTTCCTGGGGAAACTCAAAAGTCTGTTCAATCAGGTCGATATATTTGTTCTTCATTTTCTACAAACCCAGCTTTAAATGAAACGAAAAAAGTAAGTGAGTTACTTTTGAAAAAAAAGCCAAATCCAAATGACTTACTTTTTCAATGAACTTACAAATATAATCAAATAGATTTTTTTTGAAATGTTAAATTTTGAGGAATTGAGTTTTCATAAAGAAAAACCGGAAAATAATTACCAGCCGGGCTTATTCCGGGTGGCTGCAGAGATTTGTTTGCCTGTAAAGTTATGGTTGATCGTTCACCAGGTTTTCTCCAGCTTGGTGAGACCTGTTGGAGTGCCAATCCAGATATTTCCCTGCGGATCGCAAGCCAGGGCTTTAATGTTGTTGTCAATCAAGCCATTGCTGGTGGTAAAGCTGGTCCATGATTCGCCATCAAACATGGAGAGTCCGGCATCTGTCCCCATCCAGATATTGTTTTGCTGATCGGCGGCCAGGCAATACACATTATTGCCTATTAATCCATCTGTTTCTGAATAATTCGTCCAGGTATTGTTTGAATATTTATATGCTCCGGTATAATGCCCGATCCATATATTTCCCTCGGGGTCGCATATGGAAGAAAACACAAAAACACCCAAGCCGTTAATGAAATCTGTCCAGTTTGTTCCGTCGAACATCGACAGTCCACTGATGCAACTGCCCACCCAAATATTTCCAGCCGGGTCGTGCGTAATGGTGTGAATATGCCCCATCTCTCCGGGCCCTGATGCCGTTGGGTTTACATGATAATTTGTAAAGTTGCTGCCATCAAATTTTAACAGGCGATTGTTCCTGGTTCCGATCCAAAGATTGCTCGTATGGTCGCAATGCAGGCACCTGATATCGTTGTTAAACAGACCTTCCGAGGTAGTCCAGCTGGTCCAGGTCTGGTTTTCAAATCTCGAAATTCCCTTAATGGTGCCAACCCATAAATTTCCATTGGCCCCTGTTGCCAGGGCTGTAATGGTGTCGCAAACCAAGCCCGCTGAGCGGGTATATACCCCCCATGATTCACCATCAAAATGATAGAGGCCATCGTTGGCGGTACCAACCCAGATATGGTCGTCATGGATGGCAATGGCGGTAATGCTTTTGTCATAAGGTTCGTCCTTAACCTCGGGCTGATCATTTTTGTCGCAGCCAATGATCAGCATAGAAAACAGGACCAGCAAAAGAAGCAATGTTTGTTTTCTCATAGCACATTGATTTACAGGTATTCAAATTTAAGCCAATTTTTTAAACCAGAAGAATTAAATATATGAGATATTATTGTGGGCCCCGGAAGTAAGGGTTTGAGGATTTATGGATCAACGTCCCCGGCAAAAAATAATGAAAAACGTGTTATGTTCTGTTCTTTTACTATTTTTACCATAATAACACAGCCATGAAGAAGTACCTGCTTTTTGCAATATTATTCTGCACCACCTTTACTATGGTGAGTGCCCAGCTTTCTGAAGACTTTGAAGAGGGCATAAAAAACAGTTATGCTGCTGCCGTGGTAGATTTGGCCAGCGGCCCCTGGATGCTTGACGATGCCCTGCTGGGTTCCCTGGCAGGCGACAAAAAGAACGGGCTGAAATCGGTCCGCATCCGCAATGGCTTTATGGCCATGGAGTTTGACTACCCTGGCGGGCTCAGCGAGGTATCTTTTTACGCCGCCAACTACGGCGACAATAGTGGGGGTGTGCTAAAGGTAAGCTACTCCACCGACGGGGGCAACTCCTGGACTGCCCTGGGCAATCCCCTCACCCTGGGCACCAACCTCACCCAATATACTTTGCAGGAAAGTGTGCAGGGCAATGTGCGCCTGCGCTTTGAAAAAACTGCCGGCGACCGCATCAACATAGACGATTTGCTTATCAGCGATTTTATAGAGCTAAGCCAAAACCCCGCCCTGCTCTTTCGTATCAATCAACTGCCTTACAACAGCGGCAGCACCTTCGACTTTGGCATGAACACGGGCAGTGCCTCCGCCCAGCTGCAGTTGCGCAACACTGGCGAGCAGGAACTGGTGATTTACGCTCACCATCTCAGCGGCACTGAATTTACGGTGGATGGTGACCTTAATTTAAGCCTGGCCCCCATGGAGAGCGCTGACTTTACCCTTACTTTTCAGGCTCAGAGCCCCGGCCAGAAAGAGGAATCGCTCATGCTTACCACAAACGACCCTGAAAATGCGGAATATATCATTTACTTCAACGCTTTTGCCCTTGATACCAGCAACCCCATTGCTATAGCCGACGCCCGGCAGCTGCCCATTGGCACCGAGGTAACGGTAACAGGATGGCTCACGGTAGCCGGAGAATTTGGCGGGCCGGCCTACTTCCAGGACCACACCGCCGGCATCGCCTGGTACAACGGCGCGGTGATGGCCGATCAATGGCTGGTAGGGGGTGAAATCGGCGACTCCATCGTGGTGACCGGGGAGCTGGGTCGCTTCAACAACTTGGTGCAAATTGTCAACGACACCCACTTTGAGGCATTTCCCCATGCAAACCGTGAGATAGAACCCATTGAGATTACCATCGCCCAGATGAACAGCGGCGACTACGAAGGCTGGCTGGTTAATATTCCCCATGTTGAGTTTGAAACCACCGGCTTATTCGCGGGCAATACCAACTATATCATCCGCGATGCCGCAGTAGAGGGTGAGCTGCGGGTGGACGACAACACCAACATTGCCGGTAACCCGATCCCCAACGGTCCCGTGGCCGTAACAGGTCTGGCAGGACGCTTTGTGAATACCCACCAGATTTTGCCCCGCTTCACCCATGACATCATGCCACTGAGCGGAGCTATCATTTTGTCGGCCCCACCGTTTGAAACGGCCGCCACCCCTACCAGCATCAGCTTTGCCTGGCAGACACAGCATGCCGGGCACTCGGAAATCCGCTACGGTACTACCCCCAGCCTTGAGCTGGGCGAGGTGATGGAAGAAACCCACACCACTTCACACCAGCTTACCCTCACCGGGCTTGAGCCAGCCACCCTGTATAAGGTGCAGTTGCGCTCAGCCTTTGACGCCGACACCAGCGTCACGGCACTTTACATCACTTCCACCGCTTCACCTGCTGGTACCACGGGAGAAATACGCTCTTACTTCAACAAGGATGTGGCCCATGAGCTGGCCTCTTATGGCCTGGCACAGGAAAACGTGAACCTGGCACAAAAACTCATTGAATACATTGACGCGTCAGAACAAACGGCCGAGTTTGCCTTTTACAACATCAGCGGAGAGGTGGGCGAAAATATCGCACAGGCAATACTTCAGGCCCATCAGCGGGGTGTGCAGGTGCGTGTCGTCGTGTCGGGCCATACGGGCACCCCGAATGCCGTGGTTAGCAATCTGCAGAGTCAGGGAATAAAGACCGCACACAGTTGGGGCACTGCGCAAATGCATAACAAATTTGCCGTGTTCGACGCCCACCACAGCGACCCAACCCGCTCCGTTATTGTCACCAGTTCATGGAATGCCACCGACCAGGGCACCCATAGTCAGTACCAGAACATGGTAATCATTCAGGATGTGGCCCTGGCACGAGCCTACCTCAGAGAATTCAACCAGATGTGGGGGGGCACAGCGGGCAACTACAACGCAGCACTGGCGCGCTTTAGCGACAGCAAATCGGTGGTAAACCCTTCGGTATTCTGGATAGGAGAAGACTACACGCGAGTAGAAGTGTTTTTTAGCCCCCAATCCAATGCCGAGGCACATATGAACCGCGTGCTTTCCACGGCCCAGGAAAGCATTCACCTGGCCCTTAACCTTATCACCCGACGCTCGCTGGCCAACACCATCCAGGAAAGAGAGCAGGAAGGAGTGGTGGTACGCGGAGTTATAGGCTCCACCAGTGAGCTAGGCAGTCAGTTTTTTTTCCTCAGCTCCTGGGCCGATGTGCTGCACTTTCCCCAGGGAGAGTTTGGCCTGTTGCACCACAAATACGCCATCATCGATGGCAAAAACGGAAATCTGGATTCAAAGGTGATTACCGGCTCGCACAACTGGTCGTCAAACGCCAACTTCATTAATGATGAAAATACCCTCATCATTTACAACTCACGTGTGGCAAACGAGTATTTCCAGGAGTTTGCCGCGCGCTACTGGCAAGCTGGCGGGCAGGCCCAGTTTGAGGTTACCACTACAGTGGAAGACAACACCTCCCTTGTGCACCTTTCAAACGAAAGCCTGCGGGTGTATCCCAATCCCTTTACCCGCCAAACCCAAATCGCCTTTGATTTTGACCGGCCTACCCGGGCCGACATCCGGATCTACGACCTAACCGGACGCCAGGTGGCCCTGCTCTCAAACAACCAGCTGTGGGAAAGCGGAAGCCACACCCTGCTATGGGATGCCTTTGACCTGCCCCAGGGTATCTATATCTGCCGCATGCAAACAGAAAACAGTTTGCCTAAATCCTTGAAGGTGATGTTGATGAGATAACGTTCGGAGCCTGTGAGCCAGCCATTTGTTTATAGATTTGAGGCAATTTTCTGAAAGGAGGGCCCTGAAAACCCAATGCCGGGAAACATTACCGCAAAAGGCGTTCCTGCTATATCTGAAGTTGCGGATTTATTCCGCTACGCTCCATGAGGGCTTCGCCGTTGCGGGCTGTCCCGTTTGTACGGGATCCGCCGCTATCTCGCTTTAGGCGAGACCCACG
>JAWLCS010000008.1:96311-99359 GCA_041687035.1 Bacteroidales bacterium | reverse complement strand
AGCGGCAGCGCCGCGAAATATTGGTAGCCCAAAGTGCCTAAGGTTACCCATTAGGTGCAGCGCACCGAGATATTTAATGTCGCGGTGCGCTGCACCAATTGCGGCTGATAACTCACGGGGTGACTCTCAACCACTAAAGCCCATATTAGTCACCCCGTGAGTAAAACCAAAACAAATTTTCCCATCTTCTAATCTTCCCAACTTCTCACCTCTCACTTCTCACCTCTCATTTCTTTTCCTTTGCCATATCCGGATTATTTCATACTTTAGGCCGTTTTTTAGCACAATACCTATCATTTAATAACCCATTAAAAAATAAAGCAGTATGGAAGTGAAACACCAACAAATCAAAGGCTTGCCGGAGAATGCCTACCGGGAGCTGAAGGCCGGGGAAGAGTACATCCCCGTAATGGCGCCCGACAAGATTTACCCCGAAGTGAATTTCCGTTCGGTTTCGCTGGGTTTGCTCATGGCCGTAATTTTCTCAGCGGCTGCAGCCTACCTGGGTCTAAAGATCGGCCAGGTTTTCGAAGCGGCCATTCCCATCGCCATTATTGCCGTGGGGCTTTCGGCACTTACCAAAAGAAAAAATGCGCTGGGCGAAAACGTGATCATCCAGAGCATCGGCGCCAGCTCGGGCGTGATTGTGGCCGGGGCCATCTTTACCCTGCCTGCACTTTACATCCTGGGTCTTGAGGCGCATTTTTACCAGGTGTTTCTCTCCTCACTGCTGGGCGGTTTTCTGGGCATACTGTTCCTGATCCCGTTCCGCAAGTATTTCGTGGCCGAGATGCACGGCAAGTTTCCCTTCCCCGAAGCTACAGCCACCACCGAGGTGCTGGTGTCGGGCGAAAAAGGCGGCGACCAGGCCAAGGTGCTGCTCTTTGCCGGTCTCATTGGCGGTATTTATGACTTTATTATTGCCACTTTTGGCTGGTGGAACGAAGTATTCTCGAGCCGGGTGATCCCTTACGGGGAAGTCCTGGCCGACAAAGCCAAACTGGTATTTAAAATTAATGTGGGAGCCGCCATTGTTGGTCTGGGTTACATTATCGGACTTAAATATGCTGTGATCATTACCGCCGGCTCCTTTGTGGGCTGGTTTGTGATCATACCCATGATTGCCCATGCTGCGGCCATGTTTGGCGGCGAAGCCAACGCCATTGCAGCCATGGCACCTGAGCTGATTTTCCGCGACTATGTGCGCATGATCGGTATCGGTGGTATCGCCATGGCCGGGGTAATTGGCATTATCCGTTCTTCAGGAATCATTAAAAGCGCCGTTGGTCTTGCCGTGAAGGAAACCCTGAGCAAGCAGGCTAACAGCGACAACAACCTGCGCACACGCCGCGACCTGCCCATGAGTCTTATTATGGGCGGAATACTTTTTACTGCTGTGCTGATTTTCATTTTCTTCCAGTTTGGCGTGGTGCATAACCTTACCCATGCGTTGGTTGGACTTGCCATTGTAATGATCATTGCCTTCCTTTTTACCACCGTGGCAGCCAATGCCATAGCCATTGTGGGCACCAACCCGGTATCGGGCATGACCCTGATGACCCTGATCCTTACCTCACTGATTATGACCGCCGTGGGCCTTTCGGGCACCTCGGGCATGATCGCTGCACTGATTATTGGGGGTGTGGTTTGTACCGCACTGGCCATGGCTGGTGGTTTCATAACCGACCTTAAGATCGGTTACTGGCTGGGGTCTTCGCCCTATAAGCAGCAGGGCTGGAAGTTTCTGGGTACTGTGGTTTCGGCCGCCACCGTGGGCGGGGTGATCATTATCTTGAACCAGACCTACGGCTTTACCGGCGAAGGCGCCATGGTTGCACCCCAGGCCAATGCCATGGCTGCCGTGATTGAGCCCATGATGACCGGCGGCTCGGCACCCTGGCTGCTTTATGCTGCCGGCGCATTCCTGTCGCTGATCCTCACCATGCTGGGCGTGCCTGCCCTGGCATTTGCCCTGGGCATGTTCATTCCGCTTGAACTCAACACCCCCCTGCTCGTGGGCGGTATCATTGCCTGGTACGTTTCGACCAGCAGCAAAGATGTGAAGCTGGCCAACGCACGCAAGGAACGTGGCACGCTGATCGCCAGTGGTTTCATTGCCGGCGGCGCCTTGATGGGCGTGATCAGTGCAATGCTGAAGTTTGGCGGCCTCAACCTGGAAGCTGAAAGCTGGCTGGCCAGCAATGGCTCGCAATGGCTCGGATTGTTTATGTTCGCCGTATTGTGTATCTATTTGTATCGCACTTCCCTGCAGGCCAAAAAAGAAGATTAACACCCCAAAAGCCCCCTGCTGGTCAACATTTGGCAGGGGGCCTTTGTTAATAGCTTTATAAGTTTTTAAATTAAGAAAGGACCAATTATGAAGGAAAAATTGCTTGAAAGGTTTCTGCGCTATATCAGCATCGACACCCAGAGCGATCCCAACTCAACCACATTCCCAAGCACAGAGAAACAGTTTAACCTGGCACGTCTGCTGGTGGAAGAACTGAAAGAGCTCGGCCTGAGCGATGCCCATGTTGATGAGAACTGCTATGTGATGGCCACCCTGCCTGCCAATACCGACAAGGACATTCCGGTGATCGGGTTCGTGGCCCACGTGGACACCAGCCCCGATATGGATGGCAAGGATATCAAACCCCAGATCATAAAGAATTACGACGGAAAAGATATCCTTCTGAACAAGAAGCTGGATATGCACCTTATGGTGAAAGATTTTCCGGAGCTGAGCAAATATGTGGGGCAGACCCTAATTACCACTGATGGGACCACCCTTCTGGGCGCTGATGACAAGGCTGGCATTGCCGAGATCATGACCGCCATTGAATACCTGGTGAAAAATCCGGATATAAAGCATGGCACCATCAAAATTGGGTTCACTCCCGATGAGGAAATCGGCAAGGGCGTGGATCATTTTGATGTGAAAAAATTTGGCGCCAAATACGCCTACACCCTCGATGGTTCTGAGGTGGGCGAACTGGAATTCGAGAACTTCAACGCCGCTTACGCCAAGGTGAAGGTGCAGGGGCGCAA
>JAWLCS010000008.1:0-96211 GCA_041687035.1 Bacteroidales bacterium | reverse complement strand
CGCCAAATACGCCTACACCCTCGATGGTTCTGAGGTGGGCGAACTGGAATTCGAGAACTTCAACGCCGCTTACGCCAAGGTGAAGGTGCAGGGGCGCAATGTGCACCCCGGCTATGCCAAAAACAAAATGAAGAATGCCATTATTATGGGTTCAGAATTCAATGATATGCTTCCGGTATTCGAAAGGCCAGAGTTTACTGAGCATTACGAAGGCTTCTTCCATATCATCAAGTTCGATGGCACCGTGGAAGAATCCACAATTCAGTATATTATCCGCGACCACGACCGCAAGAAGTTTGAGCGCCGCAAAGTGCAGATCCAGGAAGTGGCCGACTTCATGAACAAGAAGTATGGCGAAGGCGCCATCACCATTGAATTGAAAGATCAGTACTACAACATGCGCGAAATGGTGGAGCCCGAATACCATATAGTAGCCATTGCCGAGCAGGCCATGAAGGACCTGGGCATCAAGCCGCACATCAAACCCATTCGCGGTGGAACAGATGGCTCAAGGCTTTCTTACATGGGACTGCCCTGCCCCAACATCTTTGCAGGCGGGCATAACTTCCACGGAAAGTATGAGTTCGTACCCCTCGAAAGCATGGAAAAAGCCACCAGTGTAATCCTGAAGATCATCAATTTGTATTACGAAAAGGCGTAATACCGAAAGAAAGGCCCCTCGACTGCGTTCCCGCCTTAGCGGGAACTTCGCTCGGGGACCGCGATAATTCATTTATAAAAGAAAGCCCCAACGTTGAAAAAACTCGTTGGGGCTTTCAATTTTTTTTCAATTCAAACAAACAACCGATTTACATATCTACTAATCAACTAATAAACCATTACCCTTTATACCCTATCGTTCTTTCCAGGTTCTGCACCTGATCCATTACCGTATCATTCAGAAAAGCTTTCCCAAAATTGGCTTCGAGCAGATCTGAGCCAGTGAAGTCGGCACCCGAGAGGTTGGCCTTGAAGAGGTTGGCACGGGTAAGGTTAGATGAACGGATAAGCGTGAGAGAAAGATCAGCCCTGGTAAGGTCAGTGTCGATAATATCGGAGTTGGACAGGTCGACCCCATCCAGTTTGGCATCGGTAAAATCGGCCTCAGAGAGGTTGGTTTCGGTAAGAATGGCCTTCGACAGCACTGCCCCGTTAAGGTTTGCACCCTTAAGGTTGGCGTTTTTGAGGTTTGCCTCAGCCAAAAAAGCACCCGAAAGGTTGGCGCCTTCAAGATTTGCTCCCGAAAGATCGGCACGGGCCAAACTGGCATCGGTGAGGTCGGCGCCCGAAAGGTCAGCACCCCGTAAAACTGCCCCACGGAGGTTTAAGGGCCTGTACGAATCGCCATACGAACTCTGTGCTATGAGAATCCATAAATCTCGATCGGAAAGTGATCTTTGACGTTCAGATGACATAATATAAAAAATTGTATTTTATAAAACAAAGTTAACTATTTTATTGATATAAACCATATTTGTATAAACAAGAGAACATTTTTTTGCCAAAACCGGAATTTGGATTAAACGACACAAGAATTTCCTTTGTCGGTCAATACGTTTACCTTTGCAGAAAACCAAAGGCATTGCGTCATTTCAACATTCCATTCTTTATTCCGGAGCTGGGCTGCCCGCATCAATGCGTGTTTTGCGATCAGCACCGGATAAGCGGAACCCAGCAGGCGCCAAAACCGGAAGAAGTGGATTTGCAGGTGGCAGCCTACCTGGAAACCTTTCCTAAAGTGGAGCGGAAAGTGGAGATTGCATTTTTTGGCGGAAACTTTACCGGGCTGACATTAAATGAGCAGGAAGCATACCTGAAGGCTGCAGCAAAGTGGATAGAGGCTGGAGAAGTTAGTGGTATCAGGCTTTCCACCCGGCCCGATTACATCAACCCTGAAGTCCTTAAATTGCTGAAGAGGCATGGTGTAAGCAGCGTTGAGCTGGGCGCGCAGTCGCTCGATGAGGAGGTGCTAAGGCTGGTCGGCCGCGGCCACAGCGCAAAGCATGTGGAGGAAGCCTCAAAAATGTTGCTGGAGGCCGGCTTTGTGCTTGGCCTGCAAATGATGACCGGCTTGCCTGGCGATACCATGGAAAAGACATTGTACACCGCAAGGCGAATAAAAGAACTCGGCGCCACCGAAACGCGCATCTACCCCACCCTGGTTATTCGTGGCACCCATCTGGAACAGATGTACCTGGAGGGCAGCTATCAGCCGCTGAGCCTCATGGAAACCATTGATCGCTGCAAGCAACTGCTGTTATTTTTCGAAGAAAGCAATGTGAAGGTGCTCCGGCTTGGTTTGCATCCTTCGGAAGGCCTGAGCCTGGGCAGCGAACTGCTAGCCGGTCCATTTCATCCTGCCTTGAAAGAATTAGTAACCACCGCCATGTGGAAGGATATTTTCCACGAAAGCGTGAAAAACAAAACAGGCCAGTGCCTGAAGCTGAGCGTGGCACCCAAAGAGCTGAATGCAGCTATTGGGCATAAGGCTGCAAATAAAAAATGGCTGCACGAACATTATAAAAGGGTGGAGTTTAAGACAGACCCAAATCTAAAAGGGAGGGCATTCCATGCTGATTATTGCTGACGCCCGTTTCCCCGAAAGGGTATTAAAAAACCTGGAGCGCCATGGTGAGGTGCTGCCTTTTGCAAGCCAGGGCATTGTGTATGATTCCATCAGCGGCCACCCCGATATTTTTCTTTGCCAAACGCCAAAAGGCCTGGTGGTGGCACCAAACAGCCCTGCAGAAACCCTTAATCAGATAGTTAAGTCTGGAGTCATGGTTGCGACAGGCCAGCGACCGGTTGGTGACTCCTACCCTGCTTCTGCCATGTATAATGCTTTCTCAGGATCGGGGCTGCTGGTTCACAGTAAAGACTTAACAGATCCTGTAATTCTAAAAAATTCAGAAGGCCTGAAAAAAGTTGAAGTAAAACAAGGATACACACGCTGCAACCTGGTAGAAGCCGGCGGCCTTTTTATTACCAGCGACCGCGGCATTAAAAAAGAGCTAAAAAAAGCCGGTAAGGAAACCTTTTTTGTGGACCCGTCGCTCATACGGTTGCCTGGTCAAAAACACGGGTTCTTCGGGGGCTGCGCAGGGGTTCATCAAAATCAGTTTTTCCTTGCTGGAAGCGTGAAGCATTTCCCGGAAGGGTTAAAATTAATTGAAGAACTAGAAAAAAGAGGTATTGGACTGGTTGAGTTGTACGATGGCCCTTTGTGGGATGGCGGGAGTATCTACTTCATCAGCAAGGCTATGAGTTCGAGCATGCGCGATGAATAACCATACTCGTTGTCATACCAGGCCAGCACCTGCACAAAATTGCCTCCCAGCACACGGGTACTGAGTGCGTCGAACACCGCCGAATGGGAATTCCCGATCACGTCGCTCGATACTATGGGGTCTTCGCAATACTGAATAATGCCCTTCATTTGGCCCTGAGCGGCCATTTCGAAAAGACTGTTCACCTCTTCCACGGAAGTGTTATTTTTCAAAATCACGCTCAACTCCACAAAAGAGCCATCGCTCACCGGCACGCGGGTGGCAAATCCGTCGAAACGATCCTTCAGGGAGGGAAAGATTTCCTTTACGGCCTTGATGGCACTGGTGGTGGTGGGAATAATGTTGTCGGCGGCGTTGCGGGCCCGGCGCAGGTCGTGATGCGGTGAATCGATCACATTCTGGTTATTGGTGTATGGGTGCACCGTATTCAGGAAAACACGGTCGAGGCCAAAATGATCTTCGAGAACCTTCAGCACTGGGGCCACACAGTTGGTGGTGCAGGAAGCATTGGAAATAATTTGCTGAACAGGCGACAGTGTGTGCTCGTTGACTCCCAGCACCACCATATTGTCGAGTTTTTCCTTTGGTGGGCATGAAAGAATTACCTTCTTGATCCCCGGCCGCAAATGCCCCTGCAACATGTCGCGCGTGAGAAACAATCCGGAAGATTCGACCACCACATCCACTTCGTGCTTATCCCAAGGAATTTTGTCGGGGTGAAAGTGGGAGTACTTTTGCATGGGTCGGCCATCTACAAAAAGGGTTTCAGTAGATTCGTCGCCCCAGACTTCGCGGCCGAAGCGGCCATGCACGGTGTCGTATTTGAGCAGGTGCACCAGGGTCTTGAGCAGCATGGGGTCGTTAACGGCCACCAGTTGCATATCGTCTCGCTGCTGCATCAGCCTGAAAACCAGCCTGCCAATGCGGCCAAATCCGTTGATTCCTACCCTGATCATGATCTTGATTTAAATATCCAGGTCGAGCCTGATTTGTTTTTCGCGGTCGCCGGGCTTAATGTCGCCTGATGGCTTGCCAGGTTTGGGTTTGCGGGGTTTCTTGCTGCCGCCTTCATCCGCATCATCTGCTTCATTATCAGGTTTCTCACCTTTGTCTTCAGAAGTTTCACCATCCTGTCCCACTACCCACTCAAAGACAATTTCACCCCCGGCATCCGCATCAATAATTTCAGGACCTTGCTCATCGGACACTTCCGGCTGGGGTTCTGGCTGAATTTCTGGCTCAGGTTCAGGTTCTTCCTTGCGCAAAGGTTCAAGCCACTCCACCGATTCGATTTCGCCTGCGGCCAGCCGCTTGCCACGGGCTTTATAGCTTTTCACGGCAATGAAACCCTCCGCTTCGACTTCTTCTGTTGTGGCAGGTTTACGGGCGGTGGCGGCCAGATTCACCTTCAGGCGCGGCCAGGGCTCGTCGCTTACCAATATGAGTTTGTTGCCGGGGTAGTCGCCAATAAATGCCACCGCCTTACCGTTGGCTTCGGGTTCAAAGCGTTTTAGATACTGAAATCCCTGTTCGGCATCAAAGAATACCGCGGTGAGCACCAGCCCATCCTTCAGTTTGCGCAGAATCAGTGGTTTCTCATCGAAGTGGGTACTCAGGTCGTAACCAATAATGCGATAGGTACCGTTGGCATATACAGCCAGCAGTTTGTCGTCGCCCTTGAAAGCGCCCAGGTATGTACCGCGTTTGTCGGCATTTAGTCGCATAACGGTGTCATCAAACCAAATGTCCATGGCACCCAGGGTGGAGACACCCTGATCTTTGAGCACCACTTTGCGAATGGGGTGTTTGGAGACCAGGTTGCCACCTGCGGCACGCCCTTTAATGGCCAGCTCGGCAAAGTCGAGATCGAACACTGGCTTTTTGAGCTTGGGCTTATGGCGAAGATACACGGATACCACCTCGGCCTCACCATTGGGGTTGGCAGTAAAATACAACACTTTGCTGCCTTTGGTTCCCTTGGTAAGGTCGTAATCCTTATCGCGGGTAACGCCCTTCACGGCAAAGCGCTTCATATAGGAGGCACCCTTGGGGCCGTCCTGATAGATCATATTGTAAATGGTGCGGTCGTCGTTCTTTTCGAACACCGCGATGTGAATGATGCCTTTCCCAACAAATGATTTGTCGGCCACTTTTGTAACCAGGAAAGAACCGTCTTCGCGGAAAACGATAATGTCGTCAATATCCGAACAGTCGCAAACGTACTCGTCCTTCCTCATTGAAGTACCGGCAAAGCCTTCATCACGGTTCACGTAAAGCTTCTCGTTGGCCACGGCCACGCGGGTAGCTTCAATGGTATCGAAAAAGCGGATTTCGGTCTTGCGCTCGCGGCCCTTGCCAAATTTATCCTTAATGCGCTGGAAATAATCGATGGCATATTGCACGAGGTTTTCCAGGTGGTGGTTCACCTTTTCGAGCCGCGCTTCCAGATCGCGCATAATCTCTTCGGCCTTGAAGGAATCGAAACGCGAGATACGCTTGATCTTGATTTCAGTCAGCCGGAGGATGTCATCGCGGGTTATTTCGCGGTAAAACAGTTTCTTGTATGGGTTCAGGCCCTTATCGATGGTTTCGATGACCGACTCCCAGGTTTCGCACTCCTCAATTTTACGGTAGATGCGTTTTTCAATAAAGATCTTTTCCAGGCTGGAGAAAAGGAGCTGTTCGAGCAGCTCGTGTTTTTCAATTTCCAGTTCCTTTTTCAGCAGATCGATCGTGTTGGCGGTGGAGATTCTCAGCAGTTCGTTCACATCGAGAAAGCGCGGCCTGTCGGTATCTATCACGCAGGAGTTTGGCGAAATGCTGACTTCACAATCAGTAAAGGCATACAGGGCATCGATGGCCTGATCGGGCGAAATACCGGGCATGAGATGCACCAGGATCTCCACGTTCTGGGCGGTGTTGTCTTCGATCTTGCGGATCTTGATCTTGCCCTTGTCGTTGGCAGCCACAATGCTGTCCATCAGGCTGCCGGTGGTGGTGCCAAAAGGAATTTCGGTAATTACCAGGCTTTTCTTGTCGAGGATGTTAATGCGGGCGCGTACCCTCACCTTTCCACCCCTGAGGCCGCCGTTGTATTTCGAAAAGTCGGCCATACCGCCAGTAAGAAAGTCGGGCAGAATATTGGGCTCTTCGCCTTGCAAAATTTTTATGGAGGCATCGATCAGTTCGTTGAAGTTGTGGGGCAGAATTTTGGAAGCCAAACCCACGGCAATGCCTTCCACGCCTTGTGCCAGCAGCAGCGGAAATTTTACCGGAAGGGTAAGCGGCTCCTTGTTGCGGCCATCGTAGCTGGGTTTCCAGGTAGTGGTTTTATGGTTGTAAAGCACTTCGAGCGCAAACTTCGAAGGCCGTGCCTCGATGTATCGGGGCGCCGCTGCGCTGTCGCCGGTAAGGATGTTACCCCAGTTTCCCTGGGTATCGATGAGCAGGTCTTTCTGGCCCAGCTGCACCAGGGCATCGCCAATGGAAGCATCGCCATGGGGGTGATACTTCATGGTATTGCCAATGATGTTGGCCACCTTGTTGTAGCGGCCATCGTCCATTTCCTTCATGGAATGGAGAATGCGTCGCTGCACGGGCTTAAGGCCATCGCGCACCTCGGGCACCGCGCGCTCAAGGATCACATAGGAGGCATAGTCGAGAAACCAGTCCTGATACATCCCCGAAAGGAGTGTGGTGGACTGATCAATGGCAGGCACTTCATTCTTTGGCTGAGATAATGGATCCAAGCCATCGTCAGCCGGCTGAAGGGAATCCATGTTTTCTTCGTGAGAGTCGCTCATAACAATTGCTGAACCAATAAAACAGATTTTCCTTGAGGGAAAACCGGTGCAAATTTAAGCATAATAATTTTGCTGAGGGGGGAAGGAACGATTAGGAAAAACACAAATTATTTCAGAATATTCAACAACTCAGAAATTGTGATAATTTTTGTTTTTTCTATTATTTTCAAGGCAAGCAAATCCTCGTCGCCAGTAACAAGGTAATCTGCTTTTCCATCAACGGCAAGATTTAGTAAAAAATCATCCTTCTTATCCCTGCAAAGGATTATCTGGCTGGATGTCTTAACAAAATCGCCATAAAAATCAAATAACCTGAGCAAGTGAGTAATCGATTCGAAAGAAAAATATTTACTGAACTTTGGACGGCCAGAAACTTCAATAAATTCTTCGAGAAGCTCCTGTGAAAACACAATAATTAATTTACCTTGGAATATATATTTATCCAAATTCTTTAAGTCCTTGGAAATCAAAAAGTGAATCCAAAGATTGGTATCAAGAATTACTCTTTTACCTTTCACTCCTTTCCCTTCTTACAGCCTCTACTTCTTTTGTAATTTCTTCCAGAGATATAGAATCATCTGAGCCTCCCCTCAACTTTTCAATTAATTCAGCAAATTCAGACCTGATTTGATCTTTCTTTATTCTGATCAATTTCAAGTCGGCTAAATCCTTTAGAAGGCTTTTTGCTTTGGGATTTAATATTTCTATTCTAATAGACTCCATTTTAACTATTTTTTCAAATTTACAAAATTTCAAGATTGGTTTTCAGATAACCTCCGTTCCCTTTCATAAAATCTCCTGCCGCAGACCTGCCCTAAAAATTTTTTCTGTCAATCAAAAGAGTATCTATTCTGTCATCAACCTGGCCTCAAAATTTTTACTTAAAATCACTTTAGAAACCTCAGCAGCAGCACTTCTGCCAGCAGGCAGGCCAAGGCAAGGATAAGGAAAAGTTTCCAGAGTTGCAACCCCAGGCGTGCCTGCTCGAGGGCCTGCCCGAGGCCGGCTTCGGTGGTTTCGACCACCTGTATCTGGCTGAGGCCGGCATCCAGCAGCATGCTTTCGAGCTCGGATGCTGAAAGCACTTCAGGAACGGACTCGCGGCGGTCGTAATTGAATGAAAGCCCTTTCACCTGTTCGCCAGCGTTCCACAGGGAATAATTGCCGGCTTCGGGCACCTGGTCGTGCACAAAAAGCTGGAGGTTGTTTCCGCTGAGGCGCTGGTCGGGGATGATCTCCATGTCTGCCCCCCTTAAAGTCAAAACCTGGTCGCGCTGCAATGCAGCCCCCCTGACAAGGATGGGTTCATTGTCGCCCACCACATGATACAGGGGCTGGAATGAGCCGCTTTGCAGGGCAATGTTCACCATAGTGGGAACAAACACGGCATGCCGCTGAAAATTGCTGAACTCATCATTGAGCGGCACTGCTGCAAGAAATACTTTTCCACGGCCAAGCTCATAAGCCATCATGAATGGATTGCCATTCTGCAATTCCATGAGTGGTTGACCTGTGGAGCGTGCGGTTCGGGAAATGGGATAATGCTGCAGGGTGAGCGGAAGATCAATGTTGTCGGGCAGGTTTTCAAACACCCCGGTGTAAATCTGGTGCTGTGCGTTGATGGTGCTTACCCTGAAATTGGTGGTATCCAAGCTTTGTATGGCATCAAGCCCCATCGTAGAAAGGAATGTGTTGTATGAAGAAAGTTCGGCTCCGGCCCCAGGAAAAATAACCAGGTGGCCGCCCTGCTCGGCATAGCGCTGTGCTTCCAGAGCCAAGCCGGGGCTGATGGCATTCAGGCCGTTGAGCACCACCAAATTATAACCCGGGAATGCGCTGAAATCGACTGCGAAGGCCGGCATGGAATTATAAGAAAATGTGGTATCGCGTCCGAACAAGGCCCGAAGGAAAGTCCCCTGCCCCTGCTCATCGATGCTGAGGACCGGGATACCGGAGGCCACTTCGTAACTGAAAAACAAATGGTCGTCGAAGGTCACCGGATAATCCACAATCTCGATGCGGCCCTGGTTGATTCCTTCTTGCTGAATGGTCCATGTGAGGCTTTCTTCGGTTTGCCCGAAGGCCGGAATGCTGAAGGAAGCCACTGTGCGTTGCACCTCGTTAATGAAGAGCCGCAAGGGTTGGTTTTCAAGGGGCTGATCGCCGAAGTTGCGTATCCTTACTTTTAGTGTTACGGCCTGCCCCAGCAGCCTGACAGGCGATTCGAACCAGCAGCTGTCGATGGCCACGTTGGCAGCCCTTTGCGATTGCAGCGGGATGAAGAAAGTGGCGATGCCACTGTCAGGCAGTGCCTCACCGGTTTCGGCCATGCTCTTCTGAAAATCAGACAGGTAATAGGCGCTTTTATTGACCTGATCCCCAGCTGCAAACAGCTCGTTTTTTCGCAGCAAAACTTCCTCAAGTGTTTTTACCGCCGGGGTAAGACTGACTTCATCAACCAGCGAAAGGAACTCATCGCGGCTGACAAAGCGCTGGTGGCGGCCTTCAAAGTCGTTGGTGAGCAGCAGGAATCGATCGGTAGCTTGATAAATGTCGGCCACCTGCCGGGCCGATTCACGGGCCTCATCGACCAGGCGGCCGCGCCGGGCTAAAGCATCCATGCTGAAGCTGTTGTCGATGTAAACCGCCACGGCGTTGCCCTCGGGGCTTACCTGGCTTTCCCCGGAAGGGATATAGGGCTTTGAAAAGGCCAGCACCAGAAATGCCACGGCCAGCATACGCGCAGCCAGCACCAGCCAGTGTTTCAGGCGCGATTGCTTTTTCGACTCGTCGCTCAATTGCTGTAAAAACGAAACATCAGAGAAATACACCTTGCGGAAACGCCGGAAATGGAACAGGTGGATGATAACCGGGATGGCAACAGCCAGCAAAGCAAACAAAAATGCCGGGTAAACAAATTGCATGGATCAGGTTTTCTATCGGTCCTTTTATTAACTACACAAAGTTATGCTTAATTGTTTAAGGGTAGGCAAAACAAAATCAGAACGGATACCCTATACCCAGATTGAAGATCAGGTTCTGGCGGCGCCAGTCTTTTTTAAATGGCTCGATGGGTTGGAAAAAGCTTCCGGTGTCCCAGGGCAGGGCCAGCGGAAAAGCGAAGTCGAAGCGCAGCACAAAGATGGAGGCATCGATACGCAAGCCGGTGCCCGCCCCAATGGCTATTTGTTTATAAAAGCTGTCCCAACGGAATTCTCCTCCCGGCGTTTTTTCGTCCTCATCCAACCGCCAGATGTTGCCGGCATCCACAAAGAAGGCCCCTTTAAAAATCCGGGTAATGTCGAAACGGTATTCAATGCTGTATTCCAGCTTTACTTCACCGGTTTGGTGAATATTGAAGCGGCCCTGCAGTGAGTCGGGCGACTGGTAGGTACCGGGGCCCAATGAGCGGGGATGAAAGGCCCGGATGCTGTTGGACCCGCCAATGTTGAACTGCTTCAGGTAAGGCAGGGTTTGTGAATTGCCGTAAGGAACGCCCAGCCCGGCGATAAGGCGGGTTGCCAGGCGCTGTCCGCCGCCAAGCTGCCGGTAGAAGCGCAGGTCGAAATCGGCCTTTGAATATTGTGAGAGCCCCTGGCCTAATACCTGGAAACGGCCTTCCTCATTGGTCGGAGCCCCAAAAAGACTGAATAAGCCGTAGGCCAAGTTACCGGCCACATCGAGGTTCATGTTGAAATACAGGTCGTTTCGGCGCTTTTCCTTCAACTGCGAATTATAGGTGTATGAATATTCGGAGCCGGCAATAAACTGTTCAAACAAACCCCTGCGAAACAAGTCTCCGGCCAATAGTTCACCACTTAAGTTTTCTGAAACTTTTCCAAGGTCGAACCAATTGAGCACCACCGGATAAAGGCGGTGGTTGGTTGCAATGTGCTGATTCCACGAATAGCCATATTGCAAACGAATTGACGACAGGCTGAATGCATCGGTTCTGTTCAGGTAGTTAAATCCAAGCAGAAAACTGGTCTTCGGCAATAGAATAGGCGCCGAGCGACTGATCTTGAATGGAATAATAAACCGCGGATAAATAAGTTCTGCCGACAAGCCTGCTTCTATGGAGGAGGCGGGTCCGAGGTTGCGGGCGATCAGGGCTTCGTAAGCCACGCTTGTAGAAAAACGCAGTTGCTCGGCACCACCCAGGGCGTTGCGGTTGGCGAAACTGATATCCAGACCGGGGCCGGCAAAGTTGTTCGATTTGGTTACGCCTTTCAGTTCTGCACTCAGCGTTTTCTTCTCAACAGGCGTAAGCATGATGTTCACATCCAGGGAAGGCAATTCGTTTAAGGTGCTTTCTTCAAAGCGAATATTCACAAACTTAAAAACCCCCAGCCCTAGCAGGTGATTGAGGGTACGGTCGTGGTTTTTAATATTATACAATTCGCCCTGCCTGAAAAAGATGGCATTGGCAAGCGTAGAAGCTTTGAACTGGTCCTGTTTGTCGAATACCCAAAGCCCCGGCCGCGGCATAATGGAGTCGGTATAAGCCCCGTCAGTATCGGTGGCAAGATAGTCGGCGAAGACCCTTACATGGCCGAATCGGTATGCCTGGGCAGCCTGAGGCGGCATATCCCCTTTCAGGGTGGTGAAAATTTCTACCCCCCGGTCTCCAACAGTAGTATCGGCCTGAAAAAGGATATGATCGGGATGGAAAAAGTAATATCCCTCCAGCTTCAGAATGTCGGCGATGCGCTCACGCTCATTTTTAAGGGTTTCCAAGCGGTATTGGGCTCCGGGTTTAACAAGGCTGGCTTCAAGGATTTGGTCGATGCGCTGCCGCATCGAATCCTGCCCGGAGGTAGGATGAAGCTCACTGAAGGTGTATGGCGGGCGAAGCGAAACAGTATAGTCAACTGAAGCTTTTTGCTTCTTTCGATTCACTTCTGAAACCACCCTTGCATCAAAATATCCCAGGTTCTGCAAACGGTTCTCTATAAGCCTCGTGGTGCGCGGTATCGACACATCTTCAAAAAGAACCGGCGGCCTGCCAAAGCGATTTTTCATGAGGTGCCTGAGCCCCTTTCCGGTTGGCTCGCCAGCCAAATTGTAAAGAAAAAGACGCGGCCGCATTCCCAGGAAAGTGGCATTGGGCTGGGGGCGCATAACACTCTCGAGCTCCGACTCCAGTTTTGAAAGGCCCGGAATTGGCTCTTCCTTTTCAAAACGAATGCGGCTGCCCGTATAAAGGTCCTCGTTCTCTCCGAGGTATTTCACGTTGGAACAACCCGAAGCCAGGATAGCCGCAACCAGCAGCATCCAAAATTTCCGTTTCTTAAGAAAAGTATTTTTAAGATCCATTTTCTGTTGCTTCAGTTTCGTCTTCTTCGCTGGGTACTTCAGGCGGTTTTTCCCTTTTCATAAAAAGCTCCCGGAAATTGTTGTAACTCCTGTTAAACAATAGCGACACGCCCGTTTCAATGACCTGTCCTTCGAATACATCACGGAATTCTTTCTTGCGGAAGCCTCGTAATATTAAACTTCCCCTGGGATTGAGCAGGTATTCGAGGAGGAAATCACCGGCAATGTCGCTGAGGTTTGACTGGCGGCGCGTTTCATCTTCCAGTTCAAAGTTTCCGCCCATGGTCAGCCGCAGCCTTTCATCAAAAAAGTTTTTTGTTATTTCTACCTGCAGTTCGGTACGCCCGGAAAGCTCACCTTCAATGAAGTCTTCGTACGACTCAATATCAAAGTTCAGGTTTAGCCCGCGAATGTATTGCTCAGAAAGGCGGTTCAGCTGCTGTGCAAGAATACGGCTGCCGCTGTTTCGTGCCGTTGATGTGATACCCCCGCCATTACCCAGAGAGGCCAGGGGATTGTCCTGCACAAAACCACCCATCATAAGCAGGGCAAAGACCTGCTTGTTCAGGTCCGATTCATTTTGGCTCAATTCGCTCAGGCGGCTCTGAAGCCTTCCCTCCATGGCAAATTCCTCACCCGGGGGCAATCCTATTTCAAAACTAATGTCAGGGTTAAGAAGTTCGCCGCTCATTTTCAGAAATACCTGGAAATTATATTGCTGCCGTAGGGCAGGATCGACCTCGGCTCCGGCAATGGGCGATTCAAACAGTTCGCGGGCAGAGGTGCGCAGGTTGTAAATGGCCGTAATATTTACGCGCGACTGCATGGGGTCACCAGTCATCAAAATGCTGCTTCCACGTTGTATCTCGAAATTGCGGCGAATAACGTCGTAAAAGGTAAGCAAATAACTTCCCTCAGAAATCTCATACCGCCCGGCCAGGGAAATGCGGCCGCCCGGATCAATTCCAAGGCTAATTACCCCGCCACCTTTGGCTTCCAAAAAATCACCCGCATATTCGTCAATAAGGATGTTCACATCGGTCTGGGGGTCAATCTCTATATTAACACTCAGATCCAGGTTGCGAAAAGCCGAAACGAAAAGATCAGGTTCCATGGAGGACTGCTGGAACATAAAAAGAGTATCGCTCCTGGAAATAAATTCCACTACACCCTCGTCGCCTATGGCTTCAGGCATTGATTGCGGCAGGGTCAGGTTAAAAAAGGAGCCCTGGTTAAGTTTCAGGCGTCCCTGTACCACCGGATTGTTCAAACCTCCTCGAATAGCCAGGTCGCTGTCGAGAAACATCCGCCCCGAAAACAGTTCATTCCTGCCTTCGGCCACATTCATCAGCAGAAAGTTCTGCATATTTAGGCTAAGATTGAAGCGTATATCGCTGAAATCGGCAAAATTGATGGTACCGCCCAGGTTTGCCCTGCGCCCCAATGAGTCGAGCAATGTGAAAGACTGAAAGCGAAGGGTGTTTTGATCGAGGTTAATCTGTCCGTTTTCAATCCGAAAATGGGCGTTCAGAAATTCGGACAGGAATGCAGCATTGGTGAAACGCAAAGAGCCGTTGATTGCCGGACTCGATGGGTTGCCTTTCACGGTCAGATTGCCGGTAAGCTGGCCCTGCAGGTCAGAGAGTTGCCCGGCGGTAAACCCCTCAAATGCAGAAAGGTCAGTCTCTTTAAGTTGCAATACCAGGTCGACCAGCGGATTCTCACCAGGCTGGTAATCGCCCGTAATTTCTATTTCGTTGCCATAACCTTTAATGCTGGCAAAAAGGATGTATTGTTCAGCCACAGGGTTTTTGGCCAGCAAATGAATATCGCCAATGGTGTTGCCCTGGTAAGTGAACCGGTCGATGGTCAGGTCAGACACGAAGGAGAATCCTGAGAATAAATGGTTTATTGTTGCTGACCCGTGAAACAAACCACCAAGCAAAGGTTCTTCCTCGAAAGTAAAAAATTGTCCCAAGTCAAACTGGTGAAAGGAAATGTCGATTGGAGCAAAACCTTCATCTGTTTCCTGGCTCTGGGCCTGAAAGTATTGGTCGTTCTGCCCGATTCTGAATTGCTCTGCCAGCAGGATTTCCTTTCCGATGGTAATCTGATTGCCTGGACTCACCTGCCATGGCTCCCTGTTAATAAGTATATCCTCTTCAAAGGATAGCAGAAACATTTCGTCCTCATGTTTTAGATTGCCCTTGAGCGCAAGCCAGTGGTTATCCTGTTTGTCGTCAAAAGCAATGTCAAAAGACAAGGCATTATCCTGAAACTGTCCTTCGGCCGAGAAGTTGCGAATTTCGGCTCCGACGCCTTCAAGCGATGAAAGTTTTGCCGAAAGGGTTGCATTTCCCGCACGACTATCGGCAAGCAAGGTAAAATCGTGAACCGCCAGGGTGCCAAAACCAACAAATGGAATGCCCGCTTCCATCGAAAACAAGCCCTTTTGTCCATCAAAACTGCCCTTCACCAAAAATGGATCGATAAATGACAAATCGGGAAGCAAAAATTCGGTGAACCAGGGGGAGGGCAACACCTGCAGGTCAAATTCAAAATTTCCATTCCCTTCGGCCGTAAAAAGGGTATCTGTTTCTGCAAGCATCAGGGAGGCAAAATGAGCCCGCACGAGTTCGGGGATATTAAGGGGTGAGACGCTTCCGCCAAAATTCGCATTCAAAATCGAGGAAATGGCCTCAACAATATATTTTCCTTCGGCAAAGCTGGTATTCACCTCAAGTTTTTCCAGCGTAAAAAGGTCCTCTTGTTTAAGTACCTGGGCATTGGAAATAAGAAGACTACCCACAGCAAAGTCAGGATGGGTAAGATGCAAATCAGCCGATACTAAAGCCCGCAGCATTATTTCATCTTCAGAAAAATTTAATGCATGGAGATTCATATGCGAGATTTGCCATTGCGCCTTGATCTCTGGTTCGAGGCTGGCAAAAACAAGCTGATTGGTGGCCTTTATTCCAAGGTTGTCGTCAAGGTAATCAAAGTCAGCCTGCAGCGTGCCCGCAGCGAATTCTCCGGTCAGTTGCAGGTCTTTGTATTCATATCCTTTTACCAGGGCTTGGCTAACCAAAAGGTTAAACCTGGCATTCATGGTTTCCGGGTCAAAGCCAGCTCCCTTTATTTCTGCCAGGGCACTAACCGGCCCCAACATTTCTTCCTGCGCAAGCAATTTGCCTGGATCGAAGCCCAAAACCTGCAACTCAATATCGTAGCCCAGGGTATTAGCCAATAGATCGGTAAATGTGGCATCCAGCTCAAAACCACCAAAAGATGAGCTAAGGTCAATGTTTGCGAGCATTTCGCGCATGCTGCCATTGGCGGCGACCTCCATCCGGAGGCTATCGGGAAAAACCAGATTTTCGGGCAGTTGATCTTCCGGAATAAATCGCCGGAGCTTTTTGGGGTTGGCTGTAAGCAGTGCCCTTGGAACCATCAATTCCAGGTTTTCCAGGTTCATTAAGTTCCTGATATTCCCGCCAAGGGAAAGTTTAAATACCCCGGGGCCCTCGGCCCAGAGGGTGTCGATTTTCAGGTTTTCGGTCGTTCCGGAAACCGATCCGGCAAAAAGAATGCGATCGGCCGGTTGAAAATAATCGCTGATAGCCGGAACAAAAAAGGCCAGGTCAGATCCTATCCTTCCGCGGATAATGTCGAGGTCGAGCGAAGTTCCTTTCTGAACATTCAAAGGGAATTCCAGCGGACTTAAGCCGGCTGATATGCTTCCCTGCAACAGGCTCCGGGCCGTTTCAAGGTTCAAATTGTCAATCCGTAAAGTTTTGCCCAGGTCAATACCGGCCGAGAGGCGGTTTAGCCTGAATTCGTTGCCCGACCGGCCTTTGAGGTTGCCAAGCTGAAGCATAATTTTATCAGAGCTGACCTCTATGGTTTCTGCCAGCAACTCCAGCTCGCTGAAACGGAAATTTGCGGCATTAAAAGTGTTAGCCACAGGAATGGCTCCCGGGCTTGAAATGGCCACTTCGGCATTGCGCATTTCCAGTTTATCGGCCAGGAAATACCAGTCGAAGTTTTCGGCCCAGCGAAACCCGACAGCTTCTGACAGCTGGTCGGCAACTTCCTGCGCATCTCCTTCGGTTTCGGTAAGTTTCATTTCTACAAGCAATCCATCCAATATGAACTGCTCAATTTCAATCTGCTGACGGGTGATATCAAGCTTTCGCGAAAGGATCAAAAGTTGGTCGATCTCGGTATGCAAGGCCAGTCCTTTATGCGAATTGAGATCAAAGGTAAATCCATCCACCTCCAATTGTCTTAAGCCCAGATCCATTTCCGTTGGTTCCTTCTCTATGTTTTCAGAAGGTCTTGCAGGTTCGATGAGCGCCAGTGCAATGCGCGTATCTTTAATGGCGGTATTACCGAGGTTGTAGCTAAAATCGGCTGGGTTAAAGTTTTCAACGGATGTAGAAAAGCCTCCGATGTATGTTTGCAGGTCGATGCCCGAAAAATAATCGGCAAATCTTACGCGGGCATTAATGATCTCAATTTTCCCCAGTTGGAATTGCCAGGGAGAGGGGCCGGAGGATACCGTATCAGGCTGATCGGGGGCAGCCTTGTCTTTCCCCGAAAGGGCCTGTAAAATAAATGCATAACTAAAAACCGTATCGGGCTCCAGACGAATAATATTGGCAGTTATGTCGTTAAGGCTAATGTTTTTCACCTTGATCTGGTTGCGCATCAAGGCCAGCATATTAATATCGACCTTCACATTGCCGGCATATACCAGGGTGTCGCCCAGCTGGTCTTCCACAAAAAGGCCCTTTACCCCCACCCCGAAAGGAATACGCAGGCTGATCTTTTGCAGCGACATTTCAGTGCCTGTGCGCTGCGAAAAAGCCGAGACAACCTTCCGGCTCACAAAGGTCTGCACCGGCGAAAACTGCAGAAAAACAGCAAGGAGCAAAAACAGCAATACCAACCCAATGATTAAGCGGAGCAACCATTTTAAGCTGAGCTTGAGGTATTTTTTGACTTTTATCAATGTCAATTTTTTGCAGATTTAAAAACTCCCGGCCAAACCATAATACAAAAGTATAGGAATATATTTTCTTTATCTTTGCAATCCTAGCAAAAATCAAGCCCTTTACCTGATTATTCTTTGAACCGTTCAATAATGATTTTTGGAAAATGACCCGCACCTTACGCGAAGGTTTTGTTGAAGGCGGTTTCTTGCTGCTGCTTTGGCGCATATTTATGGTAACGGCCTTACTATTTATAAGCCGCATCCTATTCTATTTGTTCAATAGCGGTTCTTTTCCGCCATTGGGCTTTTGGCCTGCCACAGGGCTTTTTATGAACGGTTTCCGGTTTGATGTTGCCACGGTTCTTATAATCAATGCACCATTTATTCTTTTTCATTTACTTCCCTTACGGGGAAAAAGCCGACTGGTGCCACGCCGAACCATGCGGTGGCTTTTCTATATTTTAAACAGTTTTGCCCTTGGTGTAAATGCAGCCGACATGGTGTATTTCAGGTTCTCCAGTACCCGAATAAACTCAGAGATCTTTTCTTACCTGGGCACCGGCGGCGATTTTGCCCACCTGCTGCCTGCCTACATACGCGATTTCTGGCAGGTGGTGCTGCTTGGGTTCGTGTTTATTTGGGTAATAGTGCGCTTTTATTATCCTACCCAGGCGCTGAAGCACGAAAGCCGCAAAGACCTGAAGTGGCGCTTCCATGCTGCCCAGCTGCCATGGAGCCTGCTGCTGCTGGCCATTTTTATTGTGGGCGCCAGGGGCGGGCTGCAACCCAAACCAATCAATGTGGTAAGCGCAGCAAAATACGCCGGGGCACAATATACGCCGCTTATTACCAATACCCCTTTCACCATCATCAAAACCTTAGGGAAAGAGTCTTTTAGCGAAGCAAACTATTTCGAAAGCGAAACGGAGCTTCTGGCAGGGTTCAACCCCATTCAACTTTACAGTGAGAAAAATCCCGACAGTCTTTTCAGGCCTGAAAATGTGGTCATCATAATCCTGGAAGGCTTCTCTGCAGAATACTCGGCTGTGCTGAGCCCCCACCTTTTCCCGAAAGGCGGAAGCTATATGCCCTTTCTCGATTCGCTGATGAGGCAAAGCCTGAACTTCACCAACGCCTACGCCAACGCCACCAGGTCTATCGAAGCCATGCCGGCGGTTACCGCTTCCATACCACACCTGATGAAGATGACTTTCATCTTGTCGGATTTTTCTGCAAACCCTATTCACAGCCTGCCCCGGGAGCTGGGGAAAAAAGGCTATGTGAGCCAGTTCTTTCATGGGGGTACCAACGGCACCATGGCCTTCGACAAATTTGCCAATGCGGCCGGCTTTGATCAATACCACGGCCGGACCGAATACAACAATGAAGCCGACTTTGACGGAAACTGGGGCATTTACGACGGACCCTTTCTGCAATACGCAGCCAGGGTGATGAATAAGAATACTCAGCCCTTCCTTGCCACCATCTTCACTCTTTCTTCGCACCATCCATACAGCATACCAAAAGACAAGGTTGAGTTGTTTGCCCCAGGCCCGCTGGATGTGCACCGCTCCACCCGCTATGCCGACTATGCCTTATGGCAGTTTTTCAAAACCGCCTCGAAAATGCCGTGGTACGAAAACACCTTGTTTGTGATCACGGCCGACCATACTTCAGAATCCATGCATCCCGAATACCAGAGCAGAACAGGCGTTTTCAGGGTGCCCCTGCTGTTCTTTAAACCCGGAAAGACCTGGCAAGCAGTAGATACGAAATTGCCGGCCCAGCATGCAGACATCATGCCCAGCGTGCTCGATTATCTTAATTACGACCAGGATTTTCTTGCCTTCGGCGTAAGCCTGTTCGATCCCAGGGCCGAACGCAAGGCTTTTCAACTGCTCGACGATATTTATCAGATCACTGAGGGAGATTACACCCTGCATTTTGGCGGCAATGAGGTAATTGGCCTTTACAATTACCACGATGACCCGCTGCTCAGAAAAAACCTGCTCAGGGAGGAACCGGAGCTTGCCAATGAAATGAGTGACAGGCTGAAAGCCATCATTCAGACTTTCAACAACCGTATGCTTCGAAATCAATTGATCATTTCAACCAACCACACCAACTTTTGAAAAAGGCCCTGATCATAATTAACCCCGTAAGCGGCATCAGCAACAAATCACGTATTAAAGATTTGCTCCACAAAAAGCTCGACCGCAAGCACTTCAGCCACGAAATGGTCTTTTCGCAGCATGCAGGCCATGTGGAGGAGCTCAGCCGGCAGGCGGCAAACGCAGGGCTCGATATGGTGGTGGCTGTGGGTGGCGATGGATCAGTGAATGAAGCCGGCGCAGGGCTGGTAAATACTCCCACCCGATTGGGCATCATCCCCACCGGATCGGGCAACGGGCTGGCGCACTACTTGCATATTCCCACCAACCTCGACCGGGCCGTGGAGTGCCTGAACCAATTCCACACAAAAAAAATAGACACCGGCACCCTTAACGGGCATTTCTTCTGCAATGTGGCCGGGGCAGGCTTCGATGCACAGGTGGCCAAAGAATTTGGCAAGGTTGAACGCCGCGGCTTCTGGTCGTATTTTAAACTGGTGCTCGAAGAATATCCCAGGTACAAAGCCCGCACCTATAAGCTGAAATACCAGGGCGGGGAAATTACCCGCAAGGCCCTGCTCATTACCTTTGCCAACAGCAACCAGTTTGGCAACAACGCCATTATTGCCCCTGATGCCAAAGCCGACGATGGCCTGCTCGATATCTGCATTATGTCGAAGGTGCCCCTGATTGAAGCACCCTTGCTGGGCCAACTGCTCATGTTTAAGCTGATAAACCGCACCCACTACGTGGAATATATCAAAACCCCCGAGATTACTGTGGTGCAGGAGGCTGATGAGAACTGCCATGTAGATGGGGAGCCCCTCGAAGCCGGAAAGGTTTTGCATGTAAAAGTGAATCCACTATCTTTGAATGTGGTTGTACCCCGCTAAAATTCATTGCCATGTCGAAAAAAGCAAAAAACACCCTGCACAATATCGTCTACTCTACCAATCCCGGCCTTAATTACAACCTTACGGAGAAAGAAGCCGCCACCCTGCCCCCCGAAAAGCAAATCCTGAAGGCCCAGATCAGCAAGAAAGGCCGTGCCGGCAAAACCGCCACCCTGATCAGCGGCTTCATTGGCACCGAAAACGACCTGGAAGCCCTGGGCAAAATGCTCAAAAACAAATGCGGCGTGGGCGGCTCGGCCAAAGATGGCGAGATCATACTGCAGGGCGATGTGCGCGACAAAGCCGTGGAACTGCTGGTAAAAGCGGGCTATAAGGCCAGGAGGATTTAGGCAGGGGTAGCTGGCACCTGGTTATAGGTAGGATTTCTGATTCGGTAAATTCTTTGCGCGAAATTTTGCCAATACACAGCCAAAGGGAATGATCATCTTTTATTAGCGTAATGGAAAATAACCGCATAGGCATTAAAAACAAACTTGATGAGGGGCTGACCTTTAAAATCTCACGATTCAAGGAGCAGATAAAAAAGACCAAACCCCACAAACATGATGAATATTACGAACTCATATTTTTAAGTGAGGGCGAAGGTTTTCATAGCATAGAGTCGGAAAAATATATGGTTTCAGCTACAGAGTTTTATTTTTTAAAACCGGGGCAACTCCATTTTTGGCAATTTACTTCTATCCCAAAAGGTTTTGTAATCATTTTTAAAGACAAAGAATTTAATGCGGTTAACGAAAACTTGCTGATTGATCTGCTTAGAAAATTAACTGATATAAGCAGGATAGAAATACAGTCAGACAAATTTCCAACGCATATATTGGAAGCCATTTTTACTGAATATCAACTTGACAGGCAGTACTCAAAAGAAATTATTCATGGACTGCTAAAAGCATTATTTGGAAAGCTGCTGCAAGAAAAAGCAGAAAATCCGAAGAGCCCCAACCAGCCCCAGGCATTATATAACCGCTTTATGCAGCTATTGGTGAAAGAATGTCCACGACTTCATAAAGTGAATGAATTTGCCGAATTGTTGAACACCACACCACAGAACCTGAATATTATTTGTCGGAAGCATACTGCCAAAAGTGCCAGCGAGATAATTACCCATCAAATATTGCTTGAAGCAAAAAGATATATTCTGCATACTGACAATACCATTAACGAGATTGCTGATATTCTTTGGTTTACAGACGCATCCAATTTTGTTAAGTTTTTTAAAAGGCACGAAAACATTACGCCGACACAATTCAGGAACAAACATTTTCAATAATACCATTTAACCATCCTTACTTACCATCCCGATTGCATCTGCATGCTGTATTTTTGTCTAACAAAAAAAATACAGTATGGAAATTATAATAATTGGAATTGCGGCTTTTCTGGTAGCCATATTAACCTTCTTTTCCGGATTTGGTTTGGGAACCATTCTCACACCTGTTTTCATGGTTTTCTTTCCCGTTGATTTAGCCATTGCGCTAACCGGCGTGGTTCATTTCTTTAACAATATCTTTAAATTAATCCTGGTTGGAAAAAAGGCCGATAAAAGCACCCTGATTCGCTTTGGAGTACCTGCCGTAATAGCAGCAATTGCAGGTGCATGGTTATTGCTTCATATTCCCGATGCAAAGCCGCTCTTTTCCTATCAGATGTTCGGCAAAGGGTTTGATGTTTATCCGGTTAAGTTCATAATATCTATACTTCTGATAATTTTTGCCAGCATGGACTTAATCCCATACTTCAAGAAATTGCAATTTGGAAAGGATAAACTCCCATTAGGTGGGGCATTAAGTGGTTTCTTCGGCGGATTATCGGGAAACCAGGGAGCATTGAGAAGCGCCTTTTTAATAAAAGCAGGTTTGTCGAAAGAGGCCTTCATCGGGACAGCCGTTGTGGTTTCGACATTTGTCGATTTTACCAGGCTAAGTATTTACGCAACCAGGATTACAAAGGTGGGGATTACTGACAATATTAACCTGGTTGTTATTGCAACCCTTGCCGCCATTGCAGGTGCATATATTGGAAATAAGCTATTAAAAAAGATAACCTTACACTTTGTGCAAATTACAGTGGCCATTATGCTCATTCTGATTTCTTTAGCATTAGGAGCCGGACTCATTTAAACCATAAATTGATTTGGGAAGCATGTCCTAAAATAATACCGACCTTGCAGTTAAAAAGGTGTGCTGCATTGCAAAAACCTGCTTTATCTAAAATACCGATTAAAAATTGATTAATTTTGGTTAAAACATTTTCAAGGAGAGACATAAGTTCTCAACCACATTTAAAACACCATTTTTTATGGCAAGAATTGTTTTTATCATTTTTATTGTTTTTTTGCTGGGGGTATTAATTGGCATACCTGTTTTTATGCGCATATCCTGGCAAATGGCTGAAAAAAAACCAATGGAAGTTTTTATACTTGACAAAACAGTGCTGAATAAAAACTACCAGGAACATTTGTCCTTTAACTGGGTGCTGAAAAACAAGAAGTACGTTAAATCGAACGAAGAATTTTATTTACCGGAAAGGGATTATTTTGGCTTTTTTCCCGATGGCAACGGAAATTACACCATCAACGACATTGAAGGTAAAACCCCGGAAGAGCTGGAAGCACTTGCCGATGCGTATGATATGGTTTATTATACCGACTTGTATGGTGTTTACTGGATAGAATGGCACAATGAATACCCGCATGTAAAACCAGAGCAAGACCCAGGCAGAATGGGTGAAAGATCGGAATGGATATACGGAGGCCTTGCTAAAAACGAATTGGCATTTCTGAGGTTGATGAAAAGTCGTAATAAGTTGATCATTAATGAGTTTAACATAATTGGGTCGCCAACTTCGTTTGGCATAAGAAAAGAATACGAAGAAGAATTTGATATTACCTGGAAAAACTGGACCGGCCGTTATTTCAGCACCCTCGACACCCTTTTAAGCACGGAAATCCCCCAATGGCTTGTCAGAAATTACATGAAACAAAACAACAATGAATGGCCATTTACAAAATCAGGAATTGCTTTTGTGAGAAATGATGACATGATTGTTGTTCTTGAAAATGAGACACACCTGGATGTTGAAGTGCCATATATTTATTCAGATGGAAAACTGGTTGATCATTATGGGGTTATCAAGAAAATTAAGTATCCCTATTGGTTCGACATATGCACTGCCGGTGACTCTAATGAGGTGCTGGCAGAATACAGGTTAGAGCCAAACCTGGAAGGCGACTCCATTCTTGATCATTGGAATATTCCCACCGTGTTTCCGGCGGTAATAAAAAGCAAGCACAACGACCTTTACTTTTATTTTGCCGGCGACTTTGCCGATAATCCGATCTCATTGAAAAACGCAAAGCTCAAACACATTGAAAAGTTGGATTACCTGATGTATACGCAGGTTATGCAGGAGCGAAGAAGCTTTTTTCGTCTTTTTTACAGGCCCATGGTTACAAAAATCCTTGACGACTATTACCAGGGTTTAAAGGCTGTAAATTAATTAATTGAAACCAGGCAAATAAGCCTGCAAGCTTCCCCAAATAAAAAAGGGGCCGCCGGAATGGCAGCCCCTTTCTCGTCAAAATGGGAGCAATATGATTCGATTACTCGTTCTCATATTCTTTCAGGATGTCCTTCACCCCGTCGGTGGTAACGCGGCCATAGGTCTTGTCGCCCACCATAACCACGGGGGCCAAACCACAGGCGCCAACGCAGCGCAGGCAGGTGATGGAGAATTTGCCATCGGGCGTGGTTTCGCCCACGGCAACTTTCAGTATGCGCTTGAACTCGTCAAGCACCTTTTCGGCGCCACGCACATAGCAGGCAGTACCCGTACAAACGCTGATGGGGTAGCGGCCCTTGGGCAGCATGGTGAAGAATGAGTAAAAGGTCACCACACCGTACACTTTGGCTACAGACACATTTAAGCCTTCAGCCACTTCTTCCTGCACTTCGGCTGGAAGGTAGCCAAAAAATTCCTGCGTCTTATGCAACACATTGATCAGCTCACCGGGTTCGTTGTTGAACGACTTGCAGATCTCGCGGATCTTTTGCACATCGTTTTCTTTGAGTTTTAATTTTACGGAAGTCATTATCTGTGATTTTTTTTGTTACAAATTAAGACTGATATAAAGCCCGGGGCTTAGTCAATGTCGATATGCCTGGTTTTCTTGGCAAAGTAGTGGGTATGCAGCAAATGATGCGCTTTTTCGCTCATGGGCTTGCCAAGGAATTCGTCATACAACTTAATGATGTATGGGTTTTCGTGGCTCTTGCGCAGCACCTTCTTCTCGTCTTCGGTGTAAATGGCCTTATGACGGGCTTTGAGGATGGACGAGTCGCCATGGTGCAGGGGCTGACCGCCACCACCGATACACCCGCTGGGGCAAGCCATGATCTCAATGGCATGGAACTCGCTCTTGCCAGCCTTGATGTCTTCGAGCAGTTTGCGGGCGTTGCCCAGTCCGTGTGCAATACCAATCTTAATTTCCACACCGTCGAAGTCGACACTTGCTGAGCGAATGCCTTCGAGGCCACGCAGCTGCTTGAAGTCGACCTTTTCGAGGGTTTTCTTGGTGTGCAATTCGTAGGCTGTACGCACGGCGGCTTCAATTACACCACCGGTAACACCAAAGATAACACCTGCACCGGTCGATTCGCCCAGGGGCTTATCGAAGTCTTCGTCGGGCAGGCTGTTGAAATCGATGTTGGCGCCTTTGATAAGCGCTGCCAGCTCGCGGGTCGAGATGGAGAAGTCCACATCTGGGTTGCCGTCCACCTTAAACTCTTCGCGGGTGGCTTCGTACTTCTTGGCCACGCAAGGCATAATGGAAACAACCACCATGTCTTTACGATCGGTCTTGATCTTATCGGCAAAGTATGATTTTGCTATTGAACCGAACATTTGCTGGGGCGAGCGTGCGGTAGAGGGCACGTCGAGCATGTCGGGGAAGTTATACTCGAAGAAGTTGACCCAGCCGGGGCAGCATGAGGTAAGCATAGGCAGCTTCACGTTCTTGTCGCCACTGAGGAAACGGCCGAGGCGGTCGAGCAGCTCTGAGCCTTCTTCCATAATGGTAAGGTCGGCAGCAAAGTCGGTATCGAACACATAGTCGAACCCGAGGCGGCGCAATGCGGCAGCCAGTTTTCCGGTTACGAGGGTGCCTGGCTCCAGGCCAAACTCTTCGCCCAGGGCAGCTCTAACGGCAGGGGCAGTCTGAACGACAACGGTCTTTGCCGGATCGGCCAGGGCGCGGATTACCTGCGGGGTGTGATCCACCTCGGTGAGGGCGCCGGTGGGGCAAACCGCCACGCACTGTCCGCAATAGGTACATTCGCTGTGGTCGAGGTCGCGTTCGAAAGCGGGGGCCACCACTGCTTCGAAGCCACGATTAATGCCCGAGAGCACACCCACGGTCTGGAAGTCGTTGCACATGGTTTCACAGCGGCGGCACATGATGCACTTGTCCATTTCGCGGATAATGGCAGGTGAAAAGTCAGGCTTGTAAGTCGATTTCTCGCCCTGGTAAGGAATGCTGCGAACACCCATCTTAATGGCCATGTTCTGCAAATCGCAATGGCCACTCTTGGCGCAAATGAGGCAGTCGAACGGGTGGTCTGAGAGGATCAGTTCCAGCACGGTACGGCGTGAGTTTAACACGCGCATACTATTGGTCTTCACCACCATACCTTCATTACATTCGGTAGCGCAGGAAGGTGCCAGGTTGCGGCGGCCTTCCACTTCTACCACACAAACACGGCAGCCGCCGGGCTTGTGCTCGATGTTCAAATCAGCGAGGTTCATGTAGCACAGCGTGGGGATCTCGATGCCCAGCTTTTTGGCGGCATGGAAAACGGTGGTACCCTTTTCAACCTCGACAGGTCTGTTATCTATGGTTAATTTAATAAGTTCCATTATTTTGAGTCCTTCTTTTAAATGATTGTTACTGCATTAAACTTACATTTTTCCATACAAGCACCACACTTGATACAGAGCGACTGGTCGATCAGGTGAATCTGTTTTCTTTCGCCAGCGATACAGTTTACGGGGCAGTTGCGCGCACAGGCAGTACAGCCGACGCAGTTTTCGGGTATGATCTCGTACTTGATGAGGTCTTTACACTGACTGGCGAAGCATTTTCCTTCGGTTACGTGTGCAAGATATTCATCATAGAAGTTATCGAGGGTTGAAAGAACCGGATTGGGTGAGGTTTGTCCCAGCCCGCAAAGGGAAGTGTCCTTAATCACATTGCTGAGGTTGCGCAGCTTGTCAAGGTCTTCCATGGTACCGTTGCCTTTGGTGATTTTCTCGAGAATCTCATACAGGCGTTTGTTTCCGATACGGCAGGGCGAGCACTTTCCACAACTTTCTTCCACGGTAAATTCGAGGTAGAACTTGGCTACGGATACCATGCAGTCGTCTTCGTCCATAACAATCATACCCCCTGAGCCCATCATGGAGCCTGAGGCAATCAGGTTATCATAGTCGATGGGGGTGTCGAGGTGCTTCTCGGTGAGACAGCCACCCGAGGGGCCACCGGTCTGAACGGCCTTGAACTTCTTGCCGCCTTTGATGCCGCCACCGATCTCAAAGATCACTTCGCGCAGGGTAATACCCATAGGCACTTCAATCAGACCTACGTTGTTGATTTTTCCCGCAAGGGCAAAAACCTTGGTACCTTTTGACTTCTCGGTACCGATGGCTGAAAACCACTTGGCGCCTTTATTGATAATAACCGGGATGTTGGCATAAGTCTCCACGTTGTTCACGTTGGTGGGCTTGCCAAGGTAACCGCTTTGTGCCGGGAAGGGGGGCTTGAAGGTAGGTTCTCCCCTTTCGCCTTCCATGGAGTGGATCAGGGCGGTTTCTTCGCCGCACACAAAAGCTCCTGCGCCATAGCGCATTTCAATGTCGAAGTTGAATCCGCTGCCCAGAATGTCTTCGCCCAGCAGGCCATATTCGCGGGCCTGAGCAATGGCAATCTTCAGGCGGCTGATGGCCAGGGGATATTCTGCACGGATATAAATAAGACCTTTGGTTGCGCCAATGCAATAGCCGTTTATGGCCATGGCTTCGAGCACACTGTGGGGGTCGCCCTCGAGGATGGAGCGGTCCATAAAGGCACCGGGGTCACCCTCGTCGGCATTACATACCACATACTTCTGGTCGCCTTTTACGTTAAGTGCAATCTGCCACTTCACACCCGTTGGGAAACCACCGCCTCCGCGGCCGCGAAGGCCAGAGTCGATTACTTCTTTGATGGCCTCTTCGGGGGTCATCTCTAGCAGTACCTTGCCAAGGGCCTCATAACCATCGGCAGCCAGGTACTCATTAATATTTTCGGGGTCAATCAGACCGCAGTTACGCAGTGCAATTCGAATCTGCTTTTTGTAAAAGCCCATATGCTTCGAATCGGGAACATGTTCTTTCTTCACCGGGTCTTTGTAGAGCAGGCGATCTACCTTGCGGCCCTTGATGGCATGCTCGGCTACAATATCGGCGGCATCTTTGGGCTGCACGCCAACATAGAAGGTATTGTCGGGAATCATTTTCACGATGGGACCCTGCTCGCAGAAACCAAAGCAACCGGTGGTTACCACCTGCACATCGTTTTCAAGGCCCTTCTCCTTGACTTCCTTCTTCAAATTCTCATAAAGCACGTCACTGGCCGAAGCACGGCAACCCGTGCCACCACAAACCAGCATATGCGTTTTGAATTTTGCCATTACTGTTTTCCTCCTTTTTTGTTAGTCAATTTTTTCGTAATTCACCGGAATGATACCCTCGAGCAATTCGCCGGTTTTAATGTATTTTTCAATAATATCGTCGGCTTTCTTGCTGTCAACGTAACCGAAAACCACGGGTTCCTGGTTGGGCAGGGTCACCTCAATGGTGGGTTCGGCATAGCAATAACCCATGCAGCCGGTTTGCGATACAATAGCGTCAATGTTGCGCTTATCGAGCTCTTCCACCAGGAATTCCATTACGTCCTTGGCACCCGACGCAATGCCACAGGTAGCCATTGCCACCTTGATCTGCACGCGGCCTTCAGGGCTGTCGCTTTTTTCTCTTAAGGCGATTTTCGACTGAAGGTCGGCCTTCATATTTCTCAAATCAGCCAGTGATTTAATTTTCGTCATTTGTTAATCTCCCATTAATTAATGTTGAAAAAGTATTTTGTTTTTAACTTGGTTTCAATACTATTTGGCCTTAATGGCCACAAGGTTTTCAATAATCATTTCCTTCAAAAACCGCATCACCTGCGGATCGTTTATCGGAAGGCCATCCAGCGCTTCCTTCACTTCTTCCGTGTCGAACACGTATTCTTCATTATCAACCCGGTGTGTGTACACAAACCTGATCTCCGGGTTGGCACCTGCCAGCAGCACCATTACCCCTGCCATGTCGCCCAAAGGCGGGCGATCGAGGTGGTTGTGCACAAAAGTGGCCTTCAGCATGGTGCCCCTGCCCTCTTCCGAGTCAATCTGCAAACTTCCTCCCGTGGCCTCCGCATTCTGCTTAAAGAGCGGAATTCCCAGGCCAACTTTGCGGGTGGTACGCGAGGTAAAATAAGGATCGGTTACCCTTTCCAGCACCTCGGCAGACATTCCGCAGCCGTTGTCAGTCACCTCAATCGCCATGGTGTTGGCGGCCAGGTTTTCATCAATGCTTATGCCTATATTGCTGGCAGCAGCGCTGATGCTGTTCTGGGCGATATCGAGTATGTGCAACGACAGGTCTTTCATGCTTTATTCCCTTTCAATGCGTGTGCTACGGTTATCGGTACGGTGCAAAGCCTTGCGAATCTCATCGAAGCTGCGGCGCTCCATTTCAAAAATGGTAATGCCAGATCCGATGGCGTCGGGGTGGTGTGCATCCGAGCTTCTGATAAAGGTGTAGGAGGCGATCCACGGGAACTGTTCCGCAATTTTCTCCGGTGTGGTGAAGCGCGAAATTTCCAGCGCATCGGCCTTGATGCCCGGTGGCACAAAGCCCAGCTGGCTGGTGAGGCTGTATTTTGGCCGGTCGATGTGCGCCGGAATGAACAGCCCGCCCAGGCGGTGCACCTCCTCCTCTATCTGGTCGAGCGTCTGATCAAGACCCGATATCAGCAGCCTTTCTTCTTCCTCAACTATCATCTCCTCCTCATCAAGCACCACCTGGTATCCAAAATACCGTGGGTCATTCTTGATGTTGGGCAAGTGGCTGTCGAGGTATTGCTGAAAGGCAGCCAGTATTTCAAAATTTTCAAAGAACGCTAAGCAGTGGGCTTCTTCGCGGGTGGTGACTTCTGCACCACACAAAACGAATATTCCCTTTTTCTGAGCCAGTTTGCTTACCAATGGCCCGTGTTTGGTGCTGTTGTGGTCGGTAATGCCCAGGATATCTATCCCACGGCGGGCAGCCGCATCCACAATCGCAGCAGGACTCATCTCCAGGTCGCCGCAGGGCGACAACACGGTGTGCACATGCAAATCGGCCCTGAACGAGTTCATTTTTTCAATAATTCAAAGAGCTTTCCGCTGATTTCAAAGGTGGGGAGGCTGGTACCCAGAATCGGTATCTCCTCCTCATTGCTCTGAATGGCCGTATCCTGCTCGGGCTTATGGTCCGAAACCAGGATAATGGCTGCTAAATCTTTCAAAGAGGCAATGGCCATCACATTCTTATGCGTTTGCAGGGTGATCCAAATCTCGCCTGCATCGGCATTGCCCATTACGTCGCTCAGCAGATCGGACACATAACCGCCTGTAACCTTACGGTTCAGTCCGTTCTTTCCGCTGTACACTTTCAATCCAAGCTTTTCTGCTACTTCTGCTACCGTCATGGTGTAATATCTTTAGTTTTTCTGTTCGCCAAACTTATCGTCGCCCCAAATCTCCTTCATGATTTCCATGCTTTCGTTGTGGCTGAGCCATTCCTTTTGTTCGTATTTCTTTTGGACGAAGATGCAATGGGTGATCTCGGCGCGCCCCTGCGCAATGTCCTGTGCCAGGGCGTTGCAGGTGGGCGAACCACAAAGGCCGCAGTCTACATAAGGCAACGACTTCATGATTTCACGCACCATTTGCATCTTGAGCAAGGCGCGTTTGGTATCGTCATCGAGCTTGTCCATTGACCGGGGCAACACCTTTTTCACGCCAATATTTTCAATAAGGAAATCGCGGTACTGCATCATGGAGGCAGCTTCCTGCTTCAGTCCTTCTCCTGGCTGCTCGCTGCTGGCCTCTTCTGCGCGTTTCCTCAAACGCTCTACAGTAAAGAACCGGTTGCCACTGGTAAGAATACCGCCGGCACAGCTCTGGTCGCAAGCCCTGAGTTCCAGAAAATCAATGTCGCGGTTCTCTTCGTTTTCGAGGCGCTCCAGAAACTCAATAACATTGCTGATTTCGTCAATGGCCAGCGCCCGTCCGGGCATCCGTGAGGATTCGCCCTCGGTAAGACTCCATAGCATCTCCTGCGGCTCGAGGGCCGAAAGTGAAGGTACCTGACAGGTGGTTTTGCCCAAATGGCCCTGCTTCACACTGGTATATACCTTATTAAAAATAAAGTCCATGTTGATCACTCCAGTAATGTCCGACGTTTCATCACCTACGGGGCTTTTTACGGCCGCAATTTTGGCGGCGCAGGGCGTAATGTAAAAAATTCCGATCTCATCGGCTTTGGCACCCTGGTCAATCAATTTTTTGCGGAAGTACGTTGCTGCGATATCAAGCGGAGCTTTAAGCAGCATGAGGTTTTCGGTCATGGCCGGAAATTGTACCTGGATCAATCGCACAATTGCCGGGCAGAAAGTGGATATAAGCGGCTTTTTTTCGGGGTACTGTTGCATATACTCTTCCATGGCGCCCTGCAGAATACGGGTGCCATGCTCCACTTCAAAAATATGGGTGAAGCCAAGTTCATGCAAAACGCTGCAAATCTGATTAATTGAAACCTTTTCAGGAAACTGGCCCAGCAACACATTGGGAATAAGGGCCACGCGGTGCTCAAACTCGAAAATACGGCTGAAGTCGTCCTGCTCCACAATTATGGCACCCACCGGGCAGGCCATGTAGCACTTCCCGCAATCCACGCATCGGTTGTCGGTCAGTTCGGCTTTGCCCCCATGAATGCGAATGGCCTCGGTAGGACACACATTCATGCAATGGGAGCAGCCTATGCAGACCTCCTTGCGGAATTTAAGTGCGTGATGGAAGTACTTTACTGCCATGGGTTCTAATTAAAAAACATGGTTATTTCGAGTGTTGTTCCTTTATTTACCTGGCTGGATATCTCCAGTTTGTCGGCATTCTTCTTAATATTGGGCAAGCCCATTCCGGCACCAAAGCCCATTTCGCGCACCTTGCTGCTGGCCGTGGAATAACCTTCCTGCATGGCCAGGTCAATATCAGCAATGCCAGGGCCTTCGTCAACCAATTTTATGGTGATGGATTCGGTGCTGACATCGACGTAAATGGTGCCACTGTATGCATGAGCCACCACATTGACTTCGGCTTCATAACAGGCCACCACGGTGCGCTTAACGATTGCCATATCCACGTTAAGTTGCTTCAGGATCTTCTTTATCTCGCTCGAGGCATAACCGGCACGAGTAAAGTTTCCACCCTCTACATTAAACTCAAAATGCATGGTATGCGAATCGTGGCTCATTATTTAAAAGATCGGTTTTACGCCGGCTTCGAAAAGTAGACCGCAGGTTTTGAAAACAGAATAACGGCACTCAATAATGATCAACTCATTTTCGCGCGCCAGCTCAAGCATCTCCTCGCTTGCTTTTTTGTTGCGGGCAAGGATAATACAATTAATATCGGACATCTCAGCAGTACGGATGATTTGCATATTGTTGAGCCCGGTAATGAGCAATACATGATCATTTTTTAGCGTGAGCACATCGCTCATAAGATCGGAAGCAAAAGCCACCTCGATGGTGTAATCGAGTCGGTCCACGCCGCAAATCAACTTACCGTCAACCAATTTAACTATATCCGCTACCTTCATTCTGTTTTCTTGATTAAATCTCGCCAGATTTCAGGTGCCCTGCCTGCCCGAAGCTAGCGTGCAAAACTTTGCATTTCAGGGCACTATCAAAAACCACTGCAAAATTAACTACTTAATAGTCAAAAACCAAAGAAAGTTGTTAATTTTTTCACATTATAAAAAAACAGACAAACCAAGCCCGAAACTTTGCCAGGCATTGATATTTATCGACTGAAGTAATTTTTGGTTAAACGGACCCTGTAATTTATAAACAGTCTAAGTAGCAGACTGCTTAGATGAGGAAAGGGGCGTCAATATTGAAAAAGGAACGCGCCAATCTGGTTTCTATCGGTTCAGCTTATTTAAAATGACCGCCAGATCGGAGTAAATACTTGTGTTTTCCACGATAATATTTTCGGGTACTTTTATAGACTGGGGGGTAAAGTTCCATATGGCTTTAATGCCCCAAGCCACCATAAGGTCAGCGGTTTCCTGGGCGCGATGATCAGGGGTAGTGATAATGCCAATGCGGGCAGGCGTTTTACGCGACAGATCACGGAAATCGTCTACCCCAAATATCTTCACTTCTTTAACCTGTGAGCCAATAATGGTGGGATTTATATCGAACCCAGCCACAATTTTCAACCCATATTGCTTCAGCCCATCATAGTTAATGAGCGCCTTGCCAAGGTTACCTACTCCAAACAGAAAAGCGTTTTCCTGGGTGTTAAAATCAAGGAATACCACAATGTTTTCAATGAGCTTATCCACACTGTAGCCAATTTTTGTGCGACCCTTCACACCCGTATAAGAGAGGTCCTTGGTAACCAGGGTGGCATCCATATTAAAAGTGGCCGCGATCTGACTGCTCGACACAAACTCAATATTATTGATCTTGAGCGACTTGAAGTAACTGAGATAACCAGGTAAACGCCTCAGTGTGGGCTCTGGCACTGCCTGCCCATCGGCCTTTTGCATGTTGTTGTTCGGGAGCTTCATATGGGGTGTTTCCTTTTTGGTTTCTTAATTCACTGATCGTTAGCCATCAACAAAACATCTTTCGTCTTTCTTCGATGGCTTAAGAGCTGCTATTGCCGAATTATTTCTTTATTGCAAAGTTATATTTTTTCACAATTCAACAACAAGCAAAAACATTAAATTGTTATTTAATTAACAACTTGGTTGTTTCGAGTGCTGTTTATTTGCTTGTTTTCGATTGCAACTTGCTATGAACCAGAAACTTGTTGTTTTCAAGTAAAAAAGAATCAAAACAGTATTACAGAATAAATTTAATAAAAATTTCAGAAACCTGTATGTTATTACCTGATTTTTTTCGTGAATAGAACCCTCTGGTAAAAAAGAGGGGTTGTTTCAGGGTACCTTCCCAGGCCTTTTCCCAGTTATGGCTGCCGGTTGCAGAGCAAGAGCAGCAATTCCTGGCAATGATCCCGGGTAAGGGCGCTGTAACAACCCCTCCTCACTCAGTTTCTGAGGGCATTAATGCCTCTTACGCGGATAGTAGTGCGTGTGCAATAAATCGTGCGAGCGATGTCCCAGCGGTTCGTGCAGGAACTTTTGGTAAAGCTCCGTAACCTCGGGGTTTTCGTGCGACTTGCGAATGACCATGTGCTCATCCTCGTCGTAAATACCTGCAGCACGCTTTTTGCGGATCTCCATGTTGGTTGGTATGGGCTGACCGCCGCCACCGATACATCCGCTGGGGCAAGCCATCACTTCAATGAAGTGGAAATTGGCGGTGCCGTCCTTCACGCGGTCCATCAGTATCTTGGCATTGGCAAGGCCGTGGGCTATAGCCACCCTTAACTCAACGCCTTCAAGGAATTTCCACTCGGGCAAAACATCCTTGATTTTCACGGCAGCTTCCTTCACGCCTTCCATACCCCTAACAGGCTTAATGTTGAGGTTGCTGAAGGGCACTTCGCGACCAGTAACGATCTCGTAAGCCGAACGCAGGGCCGCTTCCATTACACCACCTGTGGCTCCGAAAATCACAGCCGCACCGGTCGACTCGCCCAGGATGCTATCATAGCCTTCGTTGTCGAGCTTATTGAAGTCAATACCAGCCTGACGGATCATCATACCCAGCTCGCGGGTAGTCAGTACAAAGTCTACATCTTTATAGCCGCTTCCGCGCATTTCGGGGCGCTCGGCCTCAAACTTCTTGGCGGTACAAGGCATAATTGATACTACCACCATATCGGCGGGATTCTTGTTCACCTTTTCAGCATAATAAGTCTTTGCCAGGGGGCCAAACATTTGCTGGGGCGACTTGCAAGTAGAAAGGTTATCTAGGAATTCGGGATAGAGGTGCTCCTGGAATTTGATCCAGCCAGGTGAGCAACTGGTCATCATAGGCAGGGCCACATCTTTACCATCCACCAAGGCTTCCTTTAGGCGACGAAGCAGCTCGTTGCCTTCTTCCACGATGGTTAGGTCGGCGGTAAAGTCGGTGTCGAGCACCTTGTCGAATCCCAGCCTGCGCAAAGCGGCCACCATTTTTCCGGTCACGCGGGTGCCGGGCTCCAGGCCAAACTCTTCGCCAATGGCCACGCGGGTAGCTGGGGCTGTCTGCACCACCACGAATTTATTGGGATCGTAAATCACGTCAAACACCTGGTCGATGTAGCTGCGCTCGGTAAGGGCTGCTGTGGGGCAGCGGTTGATGCACTGACCGCAGTTGGTGCAAACCACATCGTTCATTGGCTTATCGAGGAAGGTAGAAATACGCATCTCGTTGCCCTTGTGGGTAACGGCAAGTGCGCTCACATGCTGCAGCTGTGAACAGGTGCGCACACAACGCTGGCAGCGGATACACTTGCTGTCGTCCTTGGCAATGGCCGGACTGGAGATATCCTGCACCTTGTCCTTTTCTTTCACCAGGTCGATAAACACATGGTCGCCAATACGGTATTCATTTGAAATTTCCTGGAGCTCACAATGGCCATTTTTAAAGCACTTGGTACAATCGGCATTGTGTTCGGTAAGCAAGAGCTCAACAATATGCTTGCGGGCTTGGCGCACCTTCATGCTGTTGGTTAAAATTTCCATGCCTTCGCTCACTGGAGTGGCACAAGATGCGGGCAGCAGGCGGGCTCCCTTTTGTTCAACCACACAAACCCGGCAGTTGCCTGCCACGCAAAGGTCGTCGTGGTGACATAGGGTCGGAATGTTGAAGTTCAGTTTGCGAGCGGCCTCCAGAATGGTGGTACCCTCATCAACCGAAACAGGGATATTATTGATCTTCAGATTAACTTTATATTTACTCATTGTCTTTTCTCCTGTTTTAAATTAAAACTGCATCCGTCTAGTAAATGATCTCTTCACGGAAGTTATTGATAATTGAGTTGAAGGGGTTTCCTACAGACTGTCCGAGACCGCATTTGGAGGCAATCTTCATGGTTTCCGACAGTTTCTGCAGTTCATTCAGATATAATGGTGATTTGGTCCCTTTCTTCACTGCTTCAATTCCTTTAAGGAGCTGCTGGCAACCAATCCGGCAAGGGCTACACTGGCCGCAAGACTCTTCTTCAAAAAACTCCAGATAATCATGCAGGATATTAAACATGGAGCGCGAGCTGTTAAACAGCATCATGGAGCCCCCTGTGGGAATTCCTTCAAATCCAATGAGGGTTTCCTTAAAGTGTTTGCGGGCTACGCAGAATCCGGAGGCACCACCCACCTGAACGGCTTTGGTGTCGCCATCGCCAAACTCATTTACAAAATCTTCGAGGCTCATACCAAGTTCAAGCTCGTAAATTCCAGCCTTGGGAGTATCGCCCGAAATGGAGAATACTTTTGAGCCCCTTGAGTCGAAGGTACCCAGCTCTTTGAACATCTTTGGACCGTGATTGGCAATCATCAGCGCAAACACCAGGGTTTCCACGTTGTTTATGGAAGTGGGCTTGCCCAGGTAGCCATGCTGCGTGGGGAACGGGGGCTTATTGCGGGGTTCTCCGCGGTGACCTTCCATCGATTCCATCAGTGCGGTTTCTTCGCCGCAAACGTAAGCGCCACTGCCCGAACGAACAAATACGGTAAATTCGAAATTGTGTTCCTTCATCTGCTTGTTAAATTCTTTCATCTTTTCGTGAAGCATGGGCAGCAGGAAGTTATACTCGGCCCTGAGGTAAATATAACCTTCGGTGGCACCAATGGCCTTGCCGCAAAGCGCCATGCCTGACAGCACCTTTTCGGGCACGTTGGTAAGGATCTCGCGGTCTTTGAATGTACCAGGCTCACCTTCGTCGGCATTGCAAATCACATACTTCTGATCAGCTTCCTCATTTTTGGCAAATTTCCACTTCAGACCGGTTGGAAAGCCTGCGCCTCCCCTGCCCCTGAGGCCCGAATCGATCACATCGAGAATGATCTCGTCGCTGGTGCGCTTGAACGACTTGTCAAGAATGGCCAAATGGTCAACTTTTTCGAATATGAGGTCTACTTTTTTTATTTTATTTTCCATAATCGGTTGTTTTTCTTTTAGGTTTGAAAATAATACACCTTCTTGCCGCCATCTTACTTGGTTTTTTTCAGGTACTCACGAACGACTTCCACGGCTTTTTCGGGGGTAATTTCGGGATAAACCTCATCATTTACCAGCATTACCGGCCCTTTGTGGCACCAGCCTAGGCAGTTGGCTTGCAGCAAGCTAAATTTGCCATCAGAGGTGGTTTCACCCAGTTTCACCTTGAGCATATCCTCAAGCGTGGCAATAATGGCGTCTTTGCCCTTCATGTGGCAGGTAATGGTTTTGCAAACCCGAATAATGTTCTTTCCCCGCGGAACCGTGTCGAGAAAAGTGTAAAAAGAAGCAGTGCCAAACACATCGGCAGTGCTCAGATCGAGCTCGGTAGCAATGGCTACCATGGCATCTTCCGAAAGAAAACGCTCCGACTGCACTACAGCCTGCAATATGGGCATAAGGCTGTTGCGCTCGCGGCCGTGAATATCGGCCTGCTCTTTTACGAATTCTTCAATTCTACTCATATTAATCCCTTTCTGATTGTTTGTTGTTTGTTTGTATTTAGGGTTGATTTTCAGTATTCCGGGCCAAATATAGCAACTAGTTTTTAATTAAATAATTTTTTCTCTAATAATTTTAGCAAAGCACCCTTATTTAGAATGATACTAAATAATTTTTTCTTTATTAAATCATTAAATTGCTGTTTATCAGATTTTTGTCTATAAGTAAAAAATGATATTACTAAATTTACTTTCGCTATTTTTTTTCAAAAACTTCTGGATTCTTTCTTTTATTAATTTGATTTAGCTTTGCAAAAGACAGATCACAAAAAAATTCCATCCATGAACAGGTATTTTGTTTGGCTCAGTTACGAAGGCACGGTTTACTGCGGCTGGCAGATACAGCCGGGCTCACCCAGCGTGCAACAAACGCTCAACAACGCTCTATCGGTGCTGCTGAGAGAAGATGTGCAAACCACAGGCTGCGGCCGTACCGACACGGGGGTGCATGCCAGCACCTTTGCCGCTCACTTCGACACCGCTTTGCTGGCCGAAGAACTCAATTTGCCGCAGCTAACCTATAAGTTGAACCGGATTTTGCCCTCCGACATTGCCATAAACAAGATTGAAGCCGTACAACCTGACATTCATGCCCGTTTCAGCGCCACAAGCCGCACCTACCATTATAATATCTGCAGGCATAAAGACCCTTTTCAATACGGCCGTTCATGGCTTGTAGAGCGGCGGCTTAACCTGGAGGCCATGCAGCAGGCTGCCGACCTGCTGTTGGCCTACGAAGATTTTGAAAGCTTCTCAAAAAGCAATACCCAGGTTAAAACCTTTCTTTGCAAGATTGCAAAAGCCCGTTGGGAAAAGGAAGGAAATATATTGCGATTTGAAATTACGGCCGACCGCTTTCTTAGAAATATGGTTCGTGCAATTGTTGGCACCCTGGTCGATGTGGGCCTGGGAAAAATCTCGCCCGATGATTTTGCTTCCATTATTGAAAGCAAAGACCGCGGCCAGGCTGGTTTTTCAGCGCCCGGCAGCGGCCTTTTTCTTACTGATGTGGTTTATCCGGCAAATTACCGGCAGCAGTAAGGGTTTGCTCAGACCTTGAAGCGGCCCCTTACTCTGGTTATCTTATCACGAAGGGTGCGGGTTTCTTTTTTCTCAGCCGAGGCCTTAGTATCGCCAAGCAGAAATCCATATGGCTCCATGCCGGGGATTTCGTCGAAGATCACCTTAAGCACCGCCATACCCGGGATAAACAATATCATTCCCATAAGGCCCCAGATAAAGTTACCCATAAACAAGGCCACAATGGTCATGAAAGGGTTCATCGAAACCTTCCCTCCTACGATCCTGGGAGTGAAAAAATTGCTTTCAGCCAACTGAATGAAATAGAAAGCCAGGAAAACGCCAAAGGGATACCAAAGCGAATCCTTGGTTAGCAAAGCAAAAAGAATGGGCAATGTGGAACCGATAAGCGGACCCACATAAGGAATAACATTGAGCATGGCAGCAAAAATGGCAAACAGCAAGGCATGCTTAATTCCCAGACTGAACAGGGCAATGCTGTTAAGTACCGCCAGGATGATTATAACCATGAACATACCCACAATGTAGTTCTGAACTACCTTTTTAATTTTTCCTGTAGCATTTTTTACCTTGTCCTTGTGCTTGTCGGCAAAGGCCATCATCAGAAACTCAACAAGAAAATGCCTGAAATAAAGGAAAAGAAAAATATAAATCGGCAAAATAAACAGCATGGTAAAAGATGATGCCGTGGCAATGGCACCCTGCGTAATAGATGCAACATTTCCTTTCAGATAACTAAAAACATTGTCTTTCAAACTTCCGACCGAGATCGGCACCACCCCCTCAACATGGGAATTGATGAAATCGTTAAAATTGTTTAAAAGTTCTGTAACCTTGGCTTCAAGAGCCCCCAGGTCATCAGCAAAGCCGATTAGCTGGTTATACAATAAATATACTAAGCCGGCCAGAAACCCAAGCAAAGCCACCAGGCTTAAAATACTGGCAAGGGCTTTGGGTATTTTATGCCGTTCGAGCCAGCTGGTTAGCGGGCTGATAAGCACCGCCAGCAAACCCGAGATCAAAAGGGGCACGAGTACCGACTTGGCCTCTATCATTATAAAAACCGTAAGTACTATTCCCAGCAGGATTATAACCAACTTGGCATACGTAGGCAATTTAACTTCCATAACATTTAAACTAATGGTTTACAATCAGTTGACCTTAAACAACGGGGGCTGCTTGAGATGATGGCCCGAATATTCCTGCCACGCATTAGCCAATGCCACCAACTTTCCTTCTTCAAAAAGGTTTCCTATAAAGGAAATACTTGTTGGGCTTCCGTTGGCGTTAAAACCATTGGGTGCTACCAGACAGGGTTGGCCCGTGAGGTTTGTTACCAGTAACTGGGTTCCTCCATACGAAGGTGTAACAATCACATCGTATTCCTTCATCAGCTCATGCACTTGTTGAATAAGCATACTACGAAGCCGGTTGGCGTTAATGTATTCCACGGCCGGGATAAACCGGGCAGCGCGAAAAGTGTTTGGCCAGGCATTGGCGCCCTGTGCCACCAGCAGGCTGTCGCGTTTTGAAACGGTAAGTTCATTAAAGGCAGCAGCAGCTTCAGCTGTCAGGATAATACGCATTGCAGAAACGGGCAAGTCAAAATCCCATTCCACCTCATCCAATTCAAAACCCATTTTTTCCAGGTCGGCCAATACCTGACGGTCGTTTTCGTTGCCGGGGTAATCTTGTTCAAAAAAGCTTTTGATATAACCTACCCTGAAGTTTCGAACCTGTTGCGAGGAAGGAACGACAAAAGCGACATCGCGTGAGGTGACATCGCCAGGATCACTGCCGGCAATGGCCTCTAATACAATGGCGCAGTCGTTCGCGCTGCGCGCAATGGGACCAATCTTGTCCATGCTCCAGCTCAGGGCCATGGCACCGCTGCGGCTTACCCTTCCGAAGGTAGGCCTGAGGCCGGTAACACCGCAGCGTGTGGAAGGGGAAACAATACTTCCCAAGGTTTCGGTGCCTATTGCAAACGGCAACAGGCCCGCCGACACGGTGGATGCCGATCCGGCCGAAGAGCCGCTGGAGCCTTGTTCAAGGTTCCACGGATTTTTAGTAACTCCACCAAACCAGATATCTCCCATAGCCAGCGCGCCAAGCGTCAGTTTGGCCACAAGTATAGCGCCAGCCTCATCAAGCTTGCGAATGACGGTGGCAGTCTGGTCAATCCTTTGGTCTTTGTAGGGCATGGCGCCCCAGGTGGTTTTAAAACCCTCAACGGCCAGCAGGTCTTTGGCGCCGTAGGGAATGCCGTGAAGGGGACCACGGTAACGACCCATGGCAATTTCGCGATCGGCATAACGAGCCTGCGCCATTGCCGTTTCGCGGGTAATGGTAACTACTGCCTGCAAAGTGTCGCCATACTTGTCGAGGCGTTCAAGAAAAAACCTGGTAAGCTCCTCGGCGCTAATACGACGACTTTGAATAAGAGAGGCCAGCTGTGGAATGGAGTAAAAAGCCAGTTCATCCCTGTTGGCCGGCAAAGGCACATCCGCGGGGATCTCCCAAATTATCTTTCCGGTGGGAACCGGTGGGTTGTAGCCCGCAGGTAAAGGATCGAAAACCAGGGCTGGGGCAACCTCATTTTTTAGTTCAAAATCGCGAATGGAAGCATAAGCCTGGCGATTCATGTCCAGGTTGCGAACCATCATCTCGTTTTGACTTTCAGAAAACTCCAGCCCAATCAACCGCGAAGCATGCTGAATCATGACCGTGGTTATGACATTGTCGGTGAGAGCCACTGCAAACCCAACCAAAAAGGCAACAAACAGCAGCAAGGGAATAAGAAATTTCTTCATTGTAATGGCTTTAAATCGAAAGGCTAATTTAGTCAATAATGACCGAATAATTGCGGGCAAGCCATCGGGATTATTTTTTCGCCTAAATTTGAAGAAATTTGTTGACTTACCTTTTTAAAACCCAAGCTATGAAAAGAGGACCGATAAGACGATTTTTTCTTTTCACTTTAACCATCATTACATTTTCAGCCTGTTCTGATAAAAACCCCTCAGAAATTTCGCTTGCTGTTGGCTGGCATTTCCGACAGGCAGGCAGAGAGACCTGGCTTGAGGCCAGTGTTCCGGGTACCATCCACGACGACCTGCTGGCCCACAACCTTATCCCTGACCCGTTTATTGAAAAAAACGAAGACCTGGTGCAATGGGTTGAAAAAGAAGACTGGGAGTATCGCACCGTTTTCAGGGTGCCCAGAGCAATGCTCCGTCACGATGCCATTGTGCTCGATTTCAAGGGCCTCGACACCTACGCCGACGTATTCCTTAACGGGGAAAAAATCCTGGAAGCAGATAATATGTTCCTGGGGTGGGAAGTAAACGTGAAAAATGTGCTTAAAAGTGGTAAAAATGAACTCCTGATTTATTTCCATTCTCCGCTTAACAAAGGAATGGAGAAATTGCAGCGGCTCGATTACCTACTCCCGGCCGAGAACGAACAAGCGCCCAAAGGTGAGCAAACCAACATATTTACCCGAAAAGCGCCCTTTCATTATGGATGGGACTGGGGTCCGCGCCTGGTAACCAGTGGTATATGGCGCCCCATAAAAATTAATGCCTGGAGCCACGCCCGTATTACCGATCCATACCTTGCAACCGACTCTATCGGAACCGACATGGCCATAGTAAAAATGGATGTGGTGCTCGATCTGATACAAGATGGAGATTATTTACTGGTAACCAAAATGGACGATCAGGAAGTGAGTCGAATACCTCTTCCCGGCTTGCAGGCAGGTTTATTTCCTGTCAGGCAAATGCTGCCCGTTACCAATCCAAAGCTATGGTGGTCGAACGGATTGGGTGAACCCTATCTTTACAAAACCGAATTTTTATTGGAAAAAGACGATAAAATAATCGATACCCACACCCTCAACTTTGGTATTCGCACCCTGAAACTGGTTCAGGATCCTGATGAAGTTGGCCATACATTTCACTTCGAACTCAACGGTGTGCCGGTATTTATGAAGGGTGCCAATGTAATCCCCTCAGAAACCCTTACACCTCGCATTACCCGCGAAAGATACGAGCAATTGATTGCCAATGCGGCCGATGCCCACATGAATATGCTGCGCGTATGGGGCGGCGCCATATACAAGGATGACATTTTTTATGAACTGTGCGACCAGAATGGAATACTTGTTTGGCAAGACTTTATGTTTGCCTGCGCGCTGCAGCCAGGTGATGAAGCCCACCTGGATAATATCCGCAAGGAAGCCGAATACAACGTGAAACGCCTGCGCAATCATGCCAGCATGGCACTCTGGTGCGGTAACAACGAAAACCTGCACGGCTGGCACCACTGGAACTGGCAGGATATGTTCACCCCGGAGCAGGCTGCCTTTGTGTGGGAAACTTACGAACGTATCTTTTACGAAATTCTGCCACAGGCCGTTGAGCAATTCGACCCTAAAACCGCCTACCACTCCTCCTCTCCCAGCTCGGTGGGTAATACCCTTGCCGACCGCCGCTCGGGCGATGAGCACGACTGGACCGTGTATTTCGGGCAGGCCCCTTTCAGCAACTACGAAAAGAATGTGCCGCGCTTTGTCAGCGAATACGGGTTGCAGTCGTTCGCCCACGTGGAAACCATAAGGTACTTTGCCGGCGACGATTCCTTGTGGGTAAACGCGCCCATACTCGACCACCGCCAGCGAAGCCGCATGGAGTGGCATTCGCCAGGATTCAACGGAAACTACATGATCGAATGGTATGCCAGGCAATATTACCCCGAACCCAAATCTTTTGAAGAACTGGCCTTTGTAAGCCAACTGGTGCAGGCCAAGGCTTACAAAACGGCCCTGGAGGCCCACCGGCGCAACATGCCCCACTGCATGGGCTCGCTATACTGGCAACTCAACGATTGCTGGCCGACCACTTCATGGTCGACCGTCGATTATTTTGGCAACTGGAAAGCTAGCCATTATGCTGTAAAAAAGGCCAATGAGCCGGTGATTGTCAGCCCTGCCATTGAAGAGGGTGAAGTGAGGGTTTGTGTGGTTTCGGACCTGCTCATTGATTTGTCAGCCACGCTGACACTTACCTTTATAAACCTCAATGGCATTATTATAAGGGAGACGGAAGCAGACATCGTGGTAAAAGCAAATAAAAGCAAGGTCGCTTTCGCGGAAAGCCTTGAATCGCTCGCCCTTGCCGGTCAAAACAACTGGATTCTTCACACAACCCTTACCGGGGAAGACATTCAGCATGAAAACGTCTTGTATCCTGTTCGGCCCCTTGAATATGACCTTGAGCCCTTTTCAATAGAATACAAAATGAGAAAAGTTGAGAGTGGACTTGAAATCGAGCTCTTTTCCACGGGGCTCATAAAGGGTGTGTATCTTGAAGCCGAGAACAAGGAGGTCAGGTTTTCTGACAATTATTTCGACCTGCTGCCAGGCATCCCAAAAATTATCAGCCTAAATGCAGAACAGGAGCCAGGCAGAATTACATACACGAGCCTCAATAACATCCGGTTTGGAGATTCGCCTTTAAAGCTTTGAAAAACTATCTGACGCCGATGCGGTAACTGAATTTAATCAGAAAGATATTGGTTCCCTTTTCGGCAAACAAATCGCCAAGGTCGTTGAAGAAGTTCAGGCGGCCATTGGGTTCAAAACCCGATCGGTTCTGGCTCCATACAAGGTAAACTGATGAGCCGGGGTTATATTCCCAGCGAATAACCAGATTTGAAAGAAATTCCTTGAACCTGAAATTGGGATTACCAAATCCGTAATCTGTTGTTCCGTTTTGATCTTCATCAATAATATAAGCGCCGTCGAAGAACTGGATCTGGCTTTCGCTAAATACATGGAAGCGGTCACTGAAGTCCTCCGCTTTGGGGTTGGTTATGTATTTGAAGTCATAATACTTACCAGAGGCCACAAAAGGCTGCCCCCAAAACTGGATGGTAAGGTCAGGAAGAATGGTGTAATTCACCCTGAACGAAAAGCTAATGACTTTTTGGTCAATGGAGGCAAAGAGATAGCGGGATTCATTATTGAAACTCTTTAGTGTAACATATTGAAGTTCCTCAAAGCGTTCACTGTATGATGGCGCAAATGAGAAACTTATGTTATCAAAGGGTTTATAGGTAAAATTGGGTCCAATCCTGTAGAAGTGTTGGTAATTTTCAGCTCCGATCCCAAAATTGCCTGACAGTCCAGCAAATAACTTCTTGCGACTATCAGTCCTTAAGCCAGCCCAACCGTTGATTGCATCAGGGATTATTATGGCCGGACCACCACGTAAATGAACGGTGGAAGTGATTCCATGACTTATTTCAACACCTGCATTGGCATTCCAGTAGTTTTTGAAACCAATGCTTCCATTTAAATTTCCTCCGCTAACAATGCGCGTTCCATCGAAGTTCCATAGGGTATAGGTGTTCAAGTTAATATTATAGTTTCGGTAAATGCCTTTGGGTTCCCACTGCCGGTATCCGGTATAAAGCACTGAAAAAATCTGGTCAGCTTCACGCATATACCCCAAGTCGTTGATTTCAAACGCTGGCGATTTCCAGAGCATGGCAGCCATAAAACTCCAGTGCCCTGCTCCAAACCTGCCAAACTGCATGCGCCCACCAGTTCCGGTCAGTGAGGTCCGCGTGGAGTCAACTTCCACATGGCTGGCATCCGGTCGATGAAAATAGCGTGCCGAGGACCGCTGGGTGCGCAGAATGGAGGCTTCGTCGCCTGTGACATGACTCATGGCAGCATTAATATTAAACTGCCAGGTCTTTTCCTTAAAATACTGGGTAAAATCTATGCCCCCCGAAAAGGCATTACCGTGCATTTGCGATGAAAGGTTGTCGTTTAGCCGTCGGTTCACACTGGTAAACATACCCCCAATAATGGTGTTTCCTTCGTTAATGTCTTTTTGCACCCTGCCCACAAAAAAGTTTGTGAGCGGCTCAACGGTTTCAAAGGATCGTTCTCCCAAATAGTGGATCTCAGCCTTCTCTTCAGCAGTCACCGATTCGATTATGGCAATGGAAAGACCATTCTCAGTTTTGCCGGTCACTTTTGCAGCACCCAGAATGCGGGTAAATTCCGGCATGTCGGCATATGAATCTCCGTTAGTATAAAAACTACCCATTGGTCTACGACCAATTCTGCGCGAATAGAACAAGTTGTCATTTCCAATACCCCCTTCGCCCAGTCCAACGGAAAAGCTGGAAATGTTCCTTCCCTCAATAAAAAAGGGCCTTTTTTCCTGAAAATAGGTTTCATAGGCCGATAAATTCACCTCAGATGGATCTGCTTCAACCTGACCAAAGTCAGGGTTCAAAGTCATGTCCATGGTGAAGTTATTGCTTAACCCAATCTTAGCATCCAGACCCAGTTTAAACTGGCTGTCTTTTCCGGTGGAGAAAGGGTTTCCTTCTTCAACGGGATAGCTCGAAGCAGCTGCAACGGAGTATGGTGTGAGATCAAAAATCTTTCGTGGTTCCAGGTTATCAATCCCTTTAAGCAAACCACAATGACGCACCAATCCGGGCAAATCCTTTGGGATATGATTCCAAAAGCTTAGCTCACGGTGGCGGTGAATATTACGGAAAACCTGTAAGCCCCAGATGCCGCTCCCATCCTTTTCAAAACGCAGCTGGCTCAGCGGAATGCGCATTTCAGCCACCCAGCCTTCATCATTAATGCTGGTCTTCACCCACCAGTTTGGGTCCCAGGTTTTGTCTTCGTTTTCGCCATCGTTCGATATTACCCAATCGCTTTTTACACCCGAGGAACTAACTCCGAAAACAAAAGCGGTACGCTGGTCGAAATAGCTGTCGAAGGCAATGCCAACCCCATCACCATCTTCGCTGTCGCGCCGGGTCAGGCGGTTCACAATACTGTCAGGACTCGAATCCAATGCCCGGATAGCCACATACAGATTGTTTTCGTCAAACAGTATCTTGAAAAAGGTTGGCTGGGAGGGCTCACGACCATTATAAGGCTCATATTGCGTAAAGCCTCCCTCCCATTCGATCTGCTGCCAGGCTTCATCATCGAGTATCCCGTCAATGACCGGAGCAGCGACTTCCAGTCGCTGAGCCTGGTATTGCTTTTTCTCGCCATTTTGGGCCAAAGCAAAAGAATAAAAAAGGCAGAAAAAAATCAGCACACTTATTTTCATGGAGATTGCACTTGTTTTGGTATGAACTCAATGCAATTATCAAAAATTAAACCAACGTTTACAAATGGCTGCGAACAAGCATTTAATAACAAGTATTAATGCCAAAAAAAAACATAAACTGTCCTTTTTCGGACAGTTTATGTTCAATTCTGGACGGGTATCAGGTGTCCTGTTGTTAAAGAGAAAAATGCCTTATGTTTGCCAGCCCTTTATGCAGCCGACGGTCGGTTTCAAGCATCATATTCACTGCTTCGTAATAAAACCCCAGCTCGAGCATGTATTCAATCAGCGAGATTTGTCCTGCTTCCAGGGCTTTCAGGAGCAACTCAGAATTATCGAGGCTTTGCAGCATGCTGCGGTAGTTGATCGATAATTCCTGCAACGCCCGGGCCTGATCGTACATTCCTTTTAACTGGCTGAAAAACCTGGTTTCAAGATCGGTTTGATGCTGCTGCATGGCCAAGGTGTGCAAGCGGGCGTATTTTACGGTATTCTTGTTTTCCCATAAGGGAATTGAGATGCCCATTCCGAAACCGGAAAAGCGCTCCATGGGTAATGCCTCCATCATATAGCCCGCCGAGAATGACGGCAGCCAAGCCGCCCTTGCCAGCCGCTCCTCCTGCTGGCTTATGGCGATTTCCTGGGCGGCACCCAGCAAAAATGGATTGCCGGGGGCAGCCTCCTCAAACCATTCGGCAAATTCAAGCGGAATCAACGCAGCAGGAAACTCACTTTCTGTGACCTCCAGTTCGATCCCGCCATTGAGGGCCTGCAAACGGGCAAGCAGTGACGCACGCTCCACAGCATTCAGTTCGGCAGCCTTGCGTGCATTAAAAAGGTTGATCTGCGCCTTGTTGTGCTCCAGGATGTTGACCTCGCCGGCATTAAGCATGGCCTCGTAAGAGCGGGCAATGTTTGCAGCATGCTCAAGCCTTATCTCCAACTCATGGGTCATGGCATTATGGTAGGTCAGGTCAACAACAAGCTGATGGGTTTCAAGCAAAACCTCCTGCCGGTGCTGAAGGTACTGGTTATCGAGCTGCTGATTGAGTGCCCGTGAGAGTTGGTTGCGCCTGCCTAAAAGTGTCGGAAAATCGAAGGGCTGTACCAGGTGAAAATTGGTCCTTCGCACCTGCTCATCCCTGCTGTTTAAGAGGTAAAGATCCATTTCGGGGTTGCGCAGAAAAATGCCGGTTTGGTTTCCTGTCTTTTCAGCCTCCACCTGGCTCCTTATGGCGGCAAGGGTGGTATTGTTCTTCTCTACCTCCTGCAAAATCCTTTCAACATAATCCTGGGCAGAAAGCGGCAGAAAACACCCTGCCAGCATTATCATCAAAAACATCAATTTTTGTTTCATAACTCATCCTTTTTTAGGGGTCCTTTTGCGCTAAGCAGGCTGTAAACGACGGGCACTACGTAAATATTCAACAATGTAGATGTGAGCAGCCCGCCCAGAATCACCTTAGCCATTGGGCTCTGAATCTCGTTTCCCGAAAGGTGGCCCTGCAATGCCAGGGGTATCAATGCCAATGCAGCAGTGAGTGCTGTCATAAGAATGGGGTTCAGGCGATCGACTGAACCAAGCACGACTGTATCCATTAGTTCAGCACCTTCGTCCTGCAGGTTTTGGTAGCGCGATACCAACAGAATACCGTTGCGCGTGGCAATGCCAAAAAGGGTGATAAACCCGATAATGGCCGGAATGCTTAGAATGCCTGAAGTAAAATAAATGGAAAACACGCCCCCGATAAGTGCCAGGGGCAGGTTGAGCAGTATAATACCCGCCAGCCTGAGGTTGCGGAATTCCTGGTAAAGCAACAAAAAAATGATAAATATTGCCATAATGGAAGTTAGCAGCAAGGTTTGCGAAGCCCTGGCCTCACTTTCAAACTGTCCGCCGTATTCTATTCGGTACCCTTCGGGCAAAACAATATGCTGGCTTACCTCCTCCTGGATATCCCTAACTGCTCCCAGCAGGTCGCGGCCGGCCACGTTGGCCGAAACGACTACCTTGCGTTGCACGTTCTCACGACTGATGGAGCTGGGCCCGGTGGCAGAAACGATTTCTGCGACCTGTTCGAGCGGCACCTTGCGGCCATCGTGGGTGTCGATCAGGGCTGACCGGAATCCGTCCATGGAAGCGGTGTAGTCCTGATTTAGCCTTACAATGAGGTCGAAGCGCTGCTGGCCTTCGTAAATATCTCCTATTCGCTCTCCCGAAAAAGCCAGCTCCACAAATTCGTTGAACTCACCAATGGTAATACCATAATGGGCCAGCATTTCGCGATTGGCGCGAATCTGAAGCTGAGGCACTTCCACCTGCTGCTCCACGTTCACATCCACCAGCCCTTCGATGTCGCCAATGGCTGCAGCAATCTGGTTTCCGACATTGTACATTCGTCCCAGGTCGGTGCCAAATATTTTTATGGCAATGTTGGCACTGGTGCCCGACAGCATATGATCTATGCGGTGCCCCAGTGGCTGCATCACCATAAAGGCTATTCCGGGTATTCCCGAGAGTTTTTCGCGTACCTCGGCCACCAGCGACTCGTTGCTGCGGCCATTCAGCTGGTAGTTTACGTCAATCTCGGCGCTGTTAACACTTTGCGAGTGTTCGTCGAGTTCTCCCCTGCCGGTGCGGCGGGCAGTGCCGGTCACCCCGGCAATGGACAGCAGTTCTTTCTCTATCAGGTAGCCTATCTCGTTGCTCTGTTCGAGCGAAGTGCCGGGCTTGCTGACTGCACCAATGGTTAGCGAGCCTTCATTGAACTCGGGCAAGAAGGAGCGGCCCAGTGTGGTGAAAATGACCATAGAAATCAGGAAAAGCCCCAAGGCAGAGAGAATGACCAGTTTGCGATGGCCAAGTGCCCATTGCAGAGATTGCTGATAGGAATCCTTCAGGTTTCTGGCAAGCCAGCGGTCCTTATCATACTTCGAAAGGTAACGGTCGTTTGTGAGCAAAAGCTTACACATGAGTGGAATCAGCGTCATAGCTACCAAAAGCGACACAAACAGGGACACAATGTATGCAATACCCAGTGGGCGAAGCATTCGGCCTTCCATCCCCGAAAGGAAAAACAAGGGGATAAAAGCCACAATAATAATGAGGGTGGCATTAAGAATTGATGACCGGATTTCCTTTGAAGTTTCAAACACCACCACAAATTTTGATTTCTGCTCTGCGGCAGGCTTACGGTAGTTTTCGCGCAAGCGCTTAAAGGCATTTTCCACATCAATAATGGCATCGTCAACTACCGAACCAATGGCGATGGCCATCCCGCCAAGGCTCATGGTATTGATGTTTAACCCAAGGGCATTCAGCACCAGCACAGCGCCCAGCAATGAAATAGGAATGGCCATCAAAGAGATGATGGTGGTACGGAAACTTCCCAGGAACAGGAAAAGTATCACCACGACAAAAATGGCCCCTTCTATCAAGGCGTTTTGCACATTGCGCACCGAGCGTTCAATAAAATCGGCTTGACGAAAAATGCGGGTGTCGATCTCTACATCGGGCGGCAGGGTTTGCAGCACGCTGGCAATGTTTTCCTCCAGCCGGCGGGTAAGTTCCAAGGTGTTTACGTTGGGTTGTTTCGACACGGAAATGATCACCGCCGGGCTGGCATTTTTAGAGCCGTGACCCATTTTGAGTGCCGGTCCAACGATCACTTCGGCCACATCGCGCACCCTTACAGGCTGTCCATTGGCCGATTTGATAAAGGAGTTGCCCAACTCTTCCAGGTCGTTGCTGCGAGCAATGCCACGCACCACATATTCGTTGCCGTGCTGGCGCAGTACGCTGCCTGAAGAGTTATTGCTGAAATCGCGGCAAATATCGGCAAGCTCAGAAAGTGATACCTCATAAAATTTGAGAAGGTATGGGTCGGCCAGCACCTGGTATTGCTTGTAGTCGCCGCCCACAATAGTAACCTGCGACACCCCGCTGGTGGCCAGCAGCATTGGCTTAATAACCCAGTCAGAAAGTGTGCGCAGCTCCATCATAGAGGTGCTGTCGGCTTGCACGCTAATGAACATGATCTCGCCCATTACACTCGACTGCGGGGCCAGCATGGGTTGGCTTACGCCGAAAGGCATCTCGGCCGATACGGTAATAAGTTTCTCGCTTACGATCTGGCGGGCAAGAAATATGTCGGTGCCCCAGTCGAATTCCACCCATACAAATGAAAAACCCTGCGAGGAGGCCGAGCGCACTCGTCGCACGCCGGTAGCCCCGTTCACGGCCGTTTCTATGGGAAAGGTCACCAGGCGTTCCACCTCCTCGGCAGCCATGCCATGGGCATCGGTCATTACCACCACCGTGGGCGCCGTAAGGTCGGGAAACACGTCAACATCCATACGGCTGCCGGTATAAAGCCCCCAGACCACCAGCACCACCGCCGTGAGCAGGATGAAGAAACGGTTCCTTAATGAAAACAATATGATACTGTCTAACATAATGCTTCAGGTTTTAGTGTACGTGACCTGCATGGGGGTCGAGCGCGGCCGAGGACTCGGCCAGTTTTACCCAAATGGCTCCTTTGGTAACCACCCGGTCGGTTGGTTCAAGGCCTTGCCTTATCTCGATGCGAAGGCCGTCGGTAACCCCAATGGTCACCTCGCGTTTGGCAAACATTTCAGGGGTGAGCTGAACAAATACATAGTAAGTTCCCTGCTCCTCCATTAGTGCTTCGCGCGAAATGGTGACAACCTCCTGCTGGCTGCGGGCAACCAGGAAAAGTTCGGCAAACCCGCCTGGAAGCAAGTCGCCGGTTTGGTTTACCTCCAGCAGCACCGGAATAAGGTAATTATCGGGATTGGCCGCCCTGCCTACCGAAAGTATCTTTCCGCCAAGCTGCTCCAGCGTAAAGGTCTGCTCATGGTTTGGAATGCTGATATTGGCTGTTTCGAGGGCAATGAGGTCGCGGGCATAGCGCAGGGGCACCCCGGCGCGCAGCAGCAGCCGGCGATTTTGCATTACACTGAAAAGGGGCTGTCCGGCCTCCACATATTGCCCGTTTTCAACCATAAGGTCTTTGACAATGCCTGCCAATGGGCTCGACACGGTCTGGCCCGACTGGCTGAAATTGCGGCTGAGGTTTTCATACACGGCACGGGCATTTTCAAAATCGTTGCGGGCTTGCAAAAGGTCTCTTTCCGATACGATCCGATCTGCGGCCAGCTCTTCGGCACGCTTCAAATCGGCACTGGCCTTCTCGTAATTGTTTCGGGCTTCGGTAAGTCGCAGGCCCATATTATTATCGGCCATTCCCCTTGAGCTAACGCTCATTAACGGCCTGCCCGAGGCCACTTCCATACCGGGGAGCAGGGTGCCTGCAGAAAACATGACCACGCCGCTTGCCCGCGTTGTCACCAGAATCTCGTCGCCCTGGGCAGGAAGAATCTGAGCCGTAGTTTTTATTACCTGGCCAAAAGCCTCCTTCCGGGGAAAATCGGTGGCGAAGCTAACTTTCCACGACTGTTCCTTGGTAAATACAATGGCGTTGGGGTCGTCGAGCATCATATCCTCGGCGGCATGAATGGCATCATGGGCATCGTCATACACCATTACGTTAGGAATATTGATACGGTATTCCCCGGAAGGGGTTTTTACATCAAAAACCACCTGCCCCTGCCCAGCCACCACCGGCTGAAGGCTGAAAGCGTAAATGCCTTTCCTGACAGGGGTTTCAACAGTCTGACGAATGCCTTCGCGGCCCACGATCAGGCTCATGGTTACCGTAGCTTCTTCGGGCGGCTTGAAATCAGAAAGCCAGGTAAAATGGGCGTAAATGCCCGATGTCTGACCCACAGCAAAGGGCTCTGCCTCAGCAAAAACCTCCAGCTCATCGGTATAAGCTGTCAAAAAAAGAAACACATCGTCGTGCGAATGGTTGTGGCCATCCTGGCCACTTTTGCAGCCCTGAAACAAGCTAAGCATTGCCAGCAGGGCAATAAAAATTTTGCGCATTTTTTATTTGTTTTAATTCCGAACAGGATACAAAAAGCTAATTGCCGGGCAGGGTGTGCCAACGGAAAAATCAGTTCTTTAAAGAAAACTTAGTGCGTATGGGGCTCGCCGCCATCATGGCTGTGTGCCTTACTGCCGTGGCCATGATCATGGTCGCAGTCATGGTCTTGGTCATGATCGTGGTCGCAATCGTGGTCATCTGCCACAAAATGTTCCTGATCGGGGGTTGCATGTTCGTGACCCTGATCACAATCGACGGTGTGCACATGGGTTATGCCCTCGGCGTGGGTATGGGCTTCGGATTGAGCGGTGGAACCGCCGCAGGCAGCGCAAAGCATGCCAATTATGGTAAGAAGGAAAAACAACTTTTTCATGGGTTTTCTGTTAAATTGATTTGAAAAAAAATAAGGTGCCTGGACAACAAGATGGGTCATCCTTGCTTCAAAGGAAGCAGACAAATCATTTAAGCAGAAGGAGGTGCACGCAAGCCAGGGCAATAGCCTGTATATTGAAACTGATAGGTATTATCGGGTGGGTGTTGCCTGAATGGAAGGTTTTGTAATGAGAACAAATAGCCTGGGTTCTGAGAAAGCAAGCCGTGCTGTAAAAATACCGGGAAATCTTTTTCTGCCGGAAGGCTGGCCGTTTCAAGATCGTGCCTAGAGCTTTCGGGGTGAAACATAACCAGGTGATCAAGAATACAGCATTTCCCGTCGTTGCTGACCGGGTGATCCATGCCATGATCTTTGGGGCATGCATCATTGTCGGGTTTTTCGCAGCCATGGCAATGCATCACCTCAAAACAAACCGCATCGCCGTGGTGGTGGTGCGGAATAATGCCATGTGCCAGCAGCATAAGACTGGCGAGAGAAGCGAAAAGTATGGAAGATAGGCGCTTAGTCATGCTTTTCAGGTCATTGCAGCAAAAATACAATTAAATTTAATAAATCCTTAGCAGATTTTTTTGTTAAGCTCAATAAAAAAAGGGCACCACTCTCGCAATGCCCTTTTGAATTCTTTTTAAGGAATTAGTTCAATCCCCTTTGCTTGAGCAAACCATCTATGGTAGGTTCTTGTCCGCGGAAGCGAACATAAGCGTCCATACCTTCGTATAGGGAGTTCTTAGCGTGCACATACTCGCGGAATTTGGCTGCCAGTTCCTGGTTGAACAGGTCGCCGGTTTCCTTGAAAGCGTAGAAAGCATCGGCATCGAGCACGCCAGCCCACAAGTACACATAATAGCCAGCAGCGTAGCCGGTGCCGTGAATGTGACCAAAGTTGGTGGTGTAATAACGCGGCACGATCTCGTCGATCAGACCAATACGGTTCATCGAAGCCTGTTCAAAGGCGTTTACATCAATGTCGCCACTATGGTCAGCCGTGTGCCAGTCCATATCCAAAATGGCGGAAGCGGTGTATTCGGTGTTGATGAAGCCCTGGTTGAAGTGCTGGCTTTTGCCAAGCTTATCGATCAGTTCATCAGAAATGGGTTCGCCGGTTTCGTAATGCTTGGCATATACCTTCAGCACTTCCGGTTCGCCGGCCCAGTTTTCCATCACCTGCGATGGCAGCTCCACAAAATCGCGGGGCACGCTGCGTGCAGTGCGGCGATACTGACCATCAGCAAAGAAATTGTGCAGGGCATGGCCAAACTCGTGCCAGTAAGTTTCTACCTCATCCCAACTGAGCAGGGCGGGCTTATCGTCGGTGGGGCGCGAGAAGTTCATAACCATGGTTACCACAGGGGTAATGCGTTCGCCATCCTTGTAGCCGCCGCTGCGGTAAGTGCCGCACCATGCGCCGCCACGCTTGCTCGGACGTGGGTGGGGGTCGATATAAAGCACTGACAGGTGGCTGCCATCATAATCGAGCACTTCAAAAGCTTCCACTTCTTCGTGGTAAACAGGAATGTCATCACGCTTAATAAATTCCAGACCATAAAGCTGATTAGCTACATAAAAAACTCCATCACGAACATTGTCAATGGCAAAATAAGGCTTAATCTCTTCTTCATCCAGATCATACTTTTCCTTGCGAACCTTTTCTGCATAATACCACCAGTCCCATGATTCGAGTTCGAAGTTATCGCCTTCGCGGTTGATGATTTTCTGCATGTCGTCGCGCTCGGCCTTGGCACGCTTCAGGGCGGGCTCCCAAACCTGGTAAAGGAAGTTGTAAACATTCTCAGGGGTTTCGGCCATGTTGATGCTCACGGAATATTCAGCATAATTGTTGTAACCCAGAAGTTGTGATGCCTGCTGACGCAGTTTCATCAGTTCAGCGAAAAGTTCTTTGTTGTCGTTTTCGTTGTCATTGTTTCCGCGCATGAAATAGGCGGTATAGATCTGCTCGCGCAAGTCGCGGCGTTCTGAGAAAGTAACGAAAGGAATCCAGCTGGGTTTGCTGAGGTCAATCACCCATTTGCCTTCGTGGCCATCTCTTTTGGCCAGGGCAGCAGCGGCGCTGATCACATCCTGTGGTAGACCAACCAGGTCGGCTTCGTCTTCAAGGATTAGCTTGAAACCATTGTTCTCTTTCAGCGAATTCTCGCTAAGTTGCAACGAAATCATGCTCATGCGCTCATTAAGTTTCTTAAGCTCTTCGCGCTGCTCTTCGGGCAGTGCGGCACCGCCGCGCTCAAAATCCTGGTAGATTTTTTCCACAAGGCGCATCTGCTCCAGATCAAGACCAAGTGTTTCGCGCTTGTCGTAAACAGCCTTGATGCGGCCAAACAGATCCTGGTTCATACGGATCTCGTTGCTGTGGGCAGATAGCATCGGAGTAGTTTCGCGAGCGATCTCCTGAAGGCGATCGTTGGTGTTGGCACCACGCAGGCCACCAAACACTGCTCCTACCTTACTCATCAGCTCACCAGCCTGATCATAGGCCACGATGGTGTTTTCGAAAGTGGGCTCATCTGGGTTGGTGATGATGGCCTCAATCTCGGCTTTGTGCTGCTTAATAGCTTCCTCATAAGCAGGCAAGAAATCTTCATTGTCGATCTTGTCGAAAGGTGGCACGCCAAACGGAGTATCCCATTCAACAAAGAATGGATTTTCAACCTTGGCAGCACGTTCACCACAACCTGACATAAGCATAACGGCAGGAATTAATAACAGAAAAAACTTTCTCATTGTGTGTTACGTTTTGGATTGGTTAATGTTAATGGAAAAAATATATGAATGTATCGTCACTTTTAGTGATTTCGTTAAATGCTGTATTTCAATGAAATAGAGCCGTAAAGATAGATGTTTTGAAATTAATCTGAATATAACTTCCCAATCTTTTTGTTGAAAATTATGAACAACGTCAAAACTACACCCCATTGCAGCAGCACAGTCATTAGGCTGAAGGGGTTTAAAGGGTTGAACCATTCGCCCGGAGCAAACTCGGTAATGGTAAGCCCCAGCCACCAGATGAGCAGAATTACGCCAGCTGAGGGCACAAAGAAACGAATAAGGTACTCCCACCATTTGCCCAGCGGCCAGTCGCCCGGGGCTCGTTCGGTTTCTTCGCGCAATTTAGACAGGCCATACTTCGCCATGAAGAGGGCAATAAACACGCCCGAAACCATCAGGCCGAGACCCCAGACAAAATCCTGGTTACTCAGAATATTCAGGCTCATGGCGGATGGGATACCCAGCAGGTAAACCACCGCGGCCACAATGAGCACGGCATGATTGCGGCGAATGCCGCGGTCAACCAGGGTCCTGGAGGCCAGTTCTAGCATGGAGATCAGCGAAGAAAATCCCGCAAAGGCCAGCCCCAGAAAGAAGAAAATGGACAGAATTCCGCCTGCACCCATTCGGGCAAAGAGCTGGGGCATCCAGATAAAGGTGAGCCCTGTGCTGGCCGGACCGCTGGTTTGCATCACCTCGAGCACCTGGCCATCGCTGTAGCCAAGTCCATGCTGCAGCACCGAAAACACGGTGCCGAAGATCATTATGGCCATGATCAGCGAGATGAAGTTGTTGCCCAGTCCGGTAATGAATGCATTTTTCACCGTGCCGTGACGTGCGTGCATATAGGCGGCATAAGCAATGAACAGTCCCCATCCGGCGCCGGTATCCCAGGCATTCTGCGTAAGGGCCTGCAGCCATATGCCGGGTGTGCTCAGTTGCGACCAATCCACCCGGAAAAGATACGCGATACCCTGCCCGGCTCCGGGCAGGGTAATGGCGCGTATCACAGCAGCAAATATGATCAGGATCAAAACAGGTATAAGAATCTTATTGACCCTTTCAATGGATTTAATTCCCTTCCAGATCACCAGTGCACCCACGGCCACTGCCAAAAAATGCAGGGCAAATGGCCAAAGGCTGTGCTGAAAGCTATCCCAAACAATGGTTGCTTCCTGGGTATTCCCTGGAAGGGGGAAGAAAAGCATTTGATAGAAATAGTAAAGCGCCCAGCCTACGATCACCGCGTAGAAGAAGCTGATGGCCGTGGCTACGAACACCACGAAGGCGCCCATCCAGGCGAAGCGTTTGCCCATCCCTTTTACGAAGGAGCCCACCACGCCGAAGCGGTATTTGCGGCCAATCACGTATTCGGCAATGATCAGGGGCACGCTCCACAGGAACAGGAAGATGACCCATGCCAGAATGAGTGCACCGGCGCCTTCATCGCCCCCGTTCTGGGCGGCAATGCGCGGGAAACGCCAAATGTTGCCGGTACCCACGGCTATGCCAAGGGCGCTGAGCAGGAGGCCTGCCCGGGTGCTGAAGCGCTGCTGAACGGAACTGTCGGCGGGCATACTATTTCTCTTTTAGTTTCGTGGATCAGGCCTGCGGTACCTTACGGGCGGGGCAGGTTCGGGCTTCAGTTCAATGGCTTCTGTTTCCAGGAGTTTCAGTGCTTCCTGCACCGAGCGTTCGAGCTGGGGATCGCGACCACGAATTACATCAGCAGGTGTCTGAAGCACCTTAATGTCGGGTGCCACGCCTTCGGCCTCAACGGCCCAGTTGCCATCGGTGTCGTAGAAGCCGCCACGGGGCGCCATCATTACGCCGCCATCAATAAAGGGCGGGGTGTCCCAGATGCCCACGAGTCCGCCCCAGGTGGTGGTACCAACCATTGGGCCGATCTCCATCTTGCGGAACATATAGGGCAGCAGGTCGCCGCCCGAGCCGGCGCGCTCGTTTATGATCATTACCTTTGGTCCCCAGAGGCCGGCCATGGGTGTGGTAAAGGGCCTGCGGTCGCCGGCCTTCGAGTTGAAATAGCCGTGGAGCCTGCGGGCCATAATGTCGACCATATAATCGGCAGCAGAGCCCCCGCCATTGTTGCGCTCGTCGATTACCGCACCGCGCTTGTGCTGCTGTGCGAAGTAATAGCGGTTAAAGAAGGTGTAACCCAGGCCGCTGGTGTTTGGCACATACACATAGGCAAGCTTCCCGCCCGAAAGCTCATCCACCTTGCGGCGGTTGCCTTCAACCCAATCCATCAGCCTAAGCTGGTTTTCGTTGGCAACCGGAACCACGACAATCTCGCGGCTGCCCTGCATGCCGGGACGACTGTTCACACGCAGCTTCACCTGCTTGCCTGATGTATTCTCAAAATACTTGTAAAGGTTTTGCGAAACATCAACCGTAACGCCGTTGACAGCCAGCAGGTAATCGCCCTCGTTAACTGCAGCTCCTGGCTGTGCGAGCGGAGCCTGCAGACCGGGGTTCCAGCTTTCGCCGTTGTAGATCTTTTTGAAACGGTAATGGCCGTTTTCAATAACAAAGTCGGCGCCCAGCAAACCCACGGGCACCTGGTCAACAGAAGGCATATCGCCGCCAAACGTGTAGGAGTGGCCAATGGCCACCTCGCCGCCCATGATCTCGATCACATAGTTCAGGTCGGTGCGATGGCGCACGTGGTCAACCCATGGGTGGTACCAGTTGTACACATCATTCCAGGGAGCCCCATGTATATTATCCACATAAAGGAAGTCGCGCTGCAGTCGCCAACCTTCCTTAAACATCTGCTGCCATTCTTCCTTGGGCTCGATGCGCATCTTCATCCCCGAAAGGGTCTCCAGTTTGCCATCGCCGGGCTTTTTCGGGCCTTCGGTCGTGCCTACAATGCCCCAGCCAGAGCCGCTGCGGTAAAGCAACTGCTTGCGATCGTGCGACACGCTGGCTGCCTGCACAGGTGTTAGCCATGACTCAGTCTTACGGTCCTTGAAGTTGTAGCGGTGAAGGGTTGCACCGGGCTGTCCCTGAACCGACTCGAAATAAAACACATAGTTTGCCGGTCCTTCGAGCAGGCCGCCATAGTTCTTCGCGGGGATGTCAACCGCAACAATGCGCTGCTGAATGCCATCGGCATCGATGCGCACCACCACGCCGTTTTCTTTCTTTTCGTCATTTTTCTCCTCGGTGCTTGTGGCCTTTTCTTCGTCGCTAAGCGGCAAGAAAGGGGAGGCGCCATCTTTGCTGAGCACAGCAACATAAAGTGCCCTTGTTACCGGGTTGTTGTATGAACTCATATCGAGCCAGCCGGTGTTAATTCCATAATCGGTACTTGCAAGGAAGTAAAGGTATTTTCCTTCGGCATCCCAAACCGGGGTAATGGCGTCGGCCATTCCATCGGTCAACTGAATGCGCTGTCCTGTTTCAATGTTGTGAAGGAAAATAGCTTTAAACTGGTTGTCGAGCAGTCGTGCATAGGCCAGCCACTTGCTGTCGGGCGACCACACCGGGTTCAGGCTGCGGTTTGGATGGGCAAAGCGGTCGGTATCCACCTTAATGGCCCTGCCGGTATTCACATCCACATACCAGAGATTGTAGTGGGTGTCAGTATAGGCAATAAATTTTCCGTCGGGCGACCAGGCAGGACGGAAAAAGAAGGTAGGCTCGGGCAGATTGATCACTTTGGGGGCGGACATGCCGAGCTGATCGCCGATAAAAAGCTGGTACTCGCCGCTGGCATCAGAAAACCAGGCGATCTGCTGCCCGTCGGGCGACCACACCGGGAAACGGTCGGCGGCACCGGGGCTGTTGGTGATGTTTCGCCAGTCGCCTTTTTCTTTGGGCACGGTATATATCTCGCCGCGGTATTCGAAAAGGGCGCGCAGACCGGTGGGCGAAAGGGAAGCATTCTGCAGCGCGGTGGCGCTCACGTCCTGCCAGCGGGGCCTTGCCCAATGGAAGTCGCCCCTGACATGAATTTCAGGGGTGGTAATCTGGCTGGTTGCCGGGTTGAGTAAATGCAGCCTGGCGGCCTGCTCATACACGATCACACCGCCCCCGCCGTTGATGTTTTTCACATCAAAATCGGCATGGAAGGTCTCTTGCTTCAGCACTTGTGTGGCCGGGTTGAACGACCAGATATTGGCGGCATAGTCGCGCTCAGAAATAAAATACACCACATTGTTGAGCCAAACAGGCTTCATGTGGCGTTCGTTGTCAGTTTGCGGAGTGGCCATCAGCGAGAAGTCTTTCAGGTCCACGATCCATATCGGGTTGGCCTGTCCGGCTCGGTAGTTGCGCCACTCGGGATCCACAAAGCCCACTTCCTGGTAGGCGATGTATTTGCCATCCTGCGAGATTTGCCCCGCCACTGCACGTGGTATGGGAAGCGCTTCTGGCATGCCGCCATTTTTGTGAATTTTGAAAAACTTGGCTTCGCGGGTGGGAACCCCTTCCCGTGAGGAAAAGAAAAGGATATGCTCCCCATCCGGGGTCCATCCGGCCACCTGGTCGGCGCCGGGGTGCCAGGTAAGCCGCTTGGGCTGCCCGCCTTCAACCGGCATCTGGTACACATCGGTGTTGCCGTCGTATTGGGCCGTGAAGGCAATATGGCGTCCATCGGGCGAAAAGTGGGGCAGCATTTCAGCCCCTTCGTTGCTGGTAAGGCGGCGCGCTTCGCCCCCAGCGCGCTCAACGATCCAAAGGTCGTTGGCATAAACAAAAACAATGTGGTCGTTGCTCACCGTGGGCTGACGCAATAAAAGCGTACCCGAAGCAAAGGCCTGGGAAAACATCCCAATCAAAATTGCAAAAAGAAAAACTACTCGTTTCATGGTTGAACTTTTTTTGTGAATAATCGGGCTAATGTAAAAAAAATAATTGTGAATGGTAGCCGGAATTTATTAGTTTTGAAGCCTTTTACCAGTATTTACAAGCATTCCGCTGTAGCGGGAATATATTATTATACTGAAGAAAGTCGAATAGTTATGATCAAAAACCATATTTAACAAATTTATATACCATATAAAGCCATGAAAAGAAGTTTTTTTCTGCTGCTGATTTCGCTGTTTTTTGCAGCCACCCTTCACGCCCAGCCGGTGGCCGGCTATGGCCAGAACGACAAAGGCGCGCTGATCAAAGCCCTTCACGGGGTATCGGAAGCCACCATTACCGACTGGATGCACACCCTTATTGCGCCCGAAATGCGCGGACGCCTTGCCGGCGATGTTGGATACGACCTGGCTGCACAATGGGCGGCCGGCAAATTCGAAAGCTGGGGGCTGAAGCCTTTTGTGCCCTTCGGAACCTACTTCCAGGAGTTTCCGCAGCCATATACACTGATAAAGGACAAAGGCAGCCTGCAGCTTGTTACGGGGACTGGCAGGCGAAAAATCTCAAAACCCTTTGAGTATGCCACCGACTATTGGCCTAGTGGGCTTTCGGGCAGCGGTGAGCTGGAAGCGGAAGTGGTGTATGTGGGGCATGGCATCTCAGCCTCCGAAATGGGCTATGACGAATATGCCGGCATTGATGTGCGGGGCAAGATCGTGATCGTGGAGCTGGGCTCACCTTATACCGGCACTTCAGCCGACACCCTTGCCATGTGGTACCCCTATGCCCAAACCGATTATAAAATTGAAAATGCCGCCAAACGAGGCGCAAAGGGAATGCTGATGGCATACATGGCTGCCAACCCAAGACCGACGGTGTTGCCTGGTTTCCTTTACCTGAGCGTGGCCGACCATGTGGTGGAAGAATTTCTGGCAGGAACCGGCAAGGAACTCAAAACCGTGCGCGAGCAGATCAAAGCCGAAACAAAGCCGCAGTCGTTCAGCACAGGCAAGCAAGCCTTCATGGCGGTAAACACTGAATTTTTCCCTGATGGGAAGACCAGCAACGTGGTGGCCGTGATCGAAGGCAGCGACCCCGTGCTCAAGAACGAATACATGATCGTTGGTGCGCATCTCGACCACCTGGGTATGATGCCGGTGCTGTTTCCCGGTGCGCTCGATAATGCCTCGGGCACGGTCATTGCCATGAGCGTAGCCAAGTCGCTGGCCGAAGCCGGCATCGAGCTGAAAAGGACGCTGATCATACTGCTTTTTGGCGCCGAAGAAGTGGGATTGGTGGGCTCCACCTGGTTCGTCGAAAACTGGCCTTACAACAGGGAACAGATCAAATTCATGATCAACCTCGACATGGTGGGGCGCGGCAATTCGTTTTTTGCAGCCACCTCCGAACCCTGGAAAGAACTTTTGCCTTATTTCGAGCGCAACAACGAGCAATGGGTGCACCGCCCCATGATGACGCGTTCAAGCCCCTGGGCCCATTCATTCAGGCCGCGTACCGATGGTGCCGTTTTTTCGAACGAGAAAATTCCGGCCATACATTTTGGTGCCCGCGGTGCCACCACCCGCACCCTTTACCACGTGCCCGAAGACGATATGCGCCAGATCGAAGTGGAGATCATGCGCGACGTGATCAAAGTGCTCACCATGAGTATCATTGAAATGGGCAATTCGGAAAGTCTGGAGACGGGGGGATTTTGAATTTTCCCATGGTGTCGCTTCGCTATGCCATGGCCTTAAATAAGTTGTCCCTTCGGGACGATGGCCGGGCTGAAAGCCCAATTCAATTTAGCCCGGGGTAATGCCCCGGGAAAAAGAATGATTTTGTTCGCCCTGACAGGGCAAGTTAAACAATTCTGGCAAGGTTTATTGACCCCCAGAGGCCCTCTCAAAAGTATATTTTAGCCACAAAAACACGAAGTCACAAAAATATCACAAAATAAAAAGCTGTTATTCAATATTTTGTGTTATTTAGTGTTTTGGTGATTTAGTGGCAATTTGAATTTATTTGACTTTTGAGACAGCCTCGCCATAGCAGTGGGTAATTGAGAAAGCGAAAAAAAACCTAATTAATCTCCCTTATCAACAAAGTCAGTAACCTCCTGAATCAATGGCTCCAGGAAAGGCGTGTAAGCGCTTTGGGGATAGTCGGTTTTGAATTGCTCAAAAATTGCTTGAAGGTTCACATCAATCTCACGTCTCATTTTTTGGTGATAAAACAAACCAGCCAAATAAAATTCCAAAATATCACCAGAAATGAATTCTTTGGCCAATTCAACATTATGACTGTGAGTCAGGTTAGCTTTTCTTTTTTCTGCCCGAATCTGGGTAAATTGCTCAACATCAAATTTTGTGTATATATTTTGCCAAATCTTCAATTCAATCAAGAACCACGAATAATAAGATTGTAATAAATAATCATTTTCAATAACATCTAAATCCAGTGCTTCATACCAAATCTGGCTTAAATCATTCGGAATGGGTTCATTGTTTCTCAGAAAAGCAAAACGATTGGTTCCTGCCAAAACTCCAAGGGCAGATTTATAATAACACATCCTTTCAGTAATTAACAATTCCTTAAGGTTTTCAGTTATTTTTCCATCTAAAAATAAACTTTGAATTGCCTTTTCCTCTTTGGCCAATTCACTTTTTAGCCTATGAGAAATTACATTATAATTTGAAACATCCTCTCCAAAAGAATACAAGCAAGTTATCGGATTTTCATGGGGAAGTTCGTTGAAGAAATTTTGCACAATCCCTAAATCCCCTTCAATTGATAATTTTCTATCTTCGCTTAGATTGAGGATTATGTCATAATGTTGGTTTGGTTCAATGATTAAAGGCGGTGAATCCAGATACCGGAAATACAGCAATGCAGGTCTGTCAACTTCAAGACGGATCTCAAACCTGCCCAGTGAGTCAAGGGTGTCTTTTTCAAAAAACCCATCAAATGCTACCCCATTTACAGGCACGGTATACCCAAACTGTTCGGGAATGTTTCCAACAAATTGACCCTTAATGGTTACTTCCCCGGTTTGAGACCGGTTACAGCCCAAAATAATAACTAACAATGCAACTATTAAGGCACTGAAAATAATTTGCTTCATCGGTGAAAAATTTAATAGCACTAGTTAGGAATATATCCATTCAAAGAAATGAAATATTTCTTAATTCTCATGATTTTTTCGACCAACCGAATTAATTTATATTCATTCTAAAAAAAGAAGACTCATCTTTTGACTGGTTTATTCAAACTAATTGACTTGGTTTTCATGCTGGAAAAGATTCAGGGCATCTTTCCTGGAATTGATTTCCAACTTGGAATTAACAGTGGAAAATCCTCGCCACTGAAACGTCAAAGGTAAACAGGCCTGCATCGTCAAAAAGCTACCTTCCCGTTAAATAGAATTTTCCTGACGTTATTAAATCCGGATCTGATCTCATTCATCTTCCAAGTTAAAACGTATTTTACACGTAGTTAACACGTAGATAAACCGTAAAAATACGTTTGAACTATGTTTTAACTTAGTGTTATTCTGGTTTGAAATTAAAATTTCAAAGGACCTTATCTGAGTTAGGGTACCTTGGGGATGCGGGCTTGTTTAAATCGTTTATAAATAAGCAGCCTGGGCATTTTCGCATACCGTGAAGCGCCGGGAATTGTTATTTTTGCTGAACCGAGTTTTATAATTCTCTGAACAATGCTCGAACACCAGTTGGATTATTCTGCGCCCGGCCCCGACCCTGACACCCTGGGTATGGACCGCCGCTGCTTTGTGAAACTTAGCGCCCTGTTTGCCGGTGGCGTGGCAGCCTTTGGCGGCTTGCTGGGCTGCCGCGACGACAAGGACGCCGTGGCCCTGACAGGCATCCCCGAAAGGGATGGCACCACCATAATGCGTGTGGGCTGCCCCGCACACAACTGCGGCGGGCGCTGCGTGCTGAAGCTCCACGTGAAGGACGGCATCATCAAGCGCATTGAAACCGACGACCGCCCCACCGACGACATCAGCGACCCTCAACTGCGCGCCTGCATTCGCGGCCGCGCCTACCGCCGCCGCCAATACCATCCCGACCGCCTCAAATACCCCATGAAGCGCGTGGGCAAACGCGGTGAAGCCAAGTTCGAACGCATAAGCTGGGAAGAAGCCCTCGACATAATGGCCGGCCAGCTACAACGCGTAAAAGAGCAATACGGCAACGACGCCATACTGGTGCCCTACGGAACGGGCAGCTACAACCAAACCAACGGCCGGCAGACGGCAGCCCGACTGATGAACCTCTTCGGCGGCTCGCTTGGATTTTACAACAGCTACAGCTGGGCCTGCATCAGCGCTGCCACGCCTTATGTTTACGGCACAGGCGTTACAGGCAACCAGCGGCAGGACTGGGTCAACTCGAAATACATTATTATGTGGGGCTGGAACCCCGCCGAGATGCGCGACGGCACCAACAGCGAGTTTTTCATTAAAAAAGCCCGCGAAAACGGAGCCAAGGTTATTTGCATTGACCCGCGCATGAGCATGAGCGCCACCGCCCTGGCCGACGAGTGGATCCCCATCAGGCCAGGTACTGACGTGGCCCTGATGAGCGCGATGGCATACGTGATCATCTCTGAAGACCTGCACGACAAGGATTTTATCAGCCGCTGCTGCGTTGGCTTCGATGCCAGCCAGATGCCTGCCGGCTGCGAAAACGAAGAGAGCTACCACGATTATATTTTTGGCACGCGCGACGGGCAGCCCAAGACGCCCGAATGGGCCGAAGCCATAACCGGCATACCGCGCGACACCATTGTGCGCATTGCCCGCGATTACGGCAGCACTAAGCCGGCCATGCTCTACCAGGGCTATGGCATGCAGCGCCGCGCCTACGGCGAGCAGCCCGTGATTGGCGGCTGCGTGCTGGCGGCCATCACCGGCAACGTGGGCATTTCGGGTGGCTGGGCCAGCGGCATTGCCCTGCAGGCCGACGATGGCGGACCCTTCTGGAACGTCTTCCCCGTGGGGCGTAACCCCGTGAGGGCCACCATACCGGTATTCCTATGGACCGAAGGGGTGCTCCGCGGCAAGGAAATGACGGAAGCAGATGGTGTCAGGGGTGCCGAAAAGCTCGAAAACAACATAAAACTCATTTGGTGCGTGGCATCGAACATACTCATAAACCAGCATGCTGATGTGAACCGCTCGGCAAAGATCCTCGAAGATGAGAGCCTGGTGGAGTTCATTGCGGTGCAGGATCAGTTTCTGACACCTTCGGCCCGCTTTGCCGACCTGGTGCTGCCCGTTTGCACCCAGTTCGAAACCTGGGGTCTGGAAGATGGCTGGAAGTACGGCGATGAAGTGATCCTTATGCCCAAGGTGGCCGAACCGCCCCACGAAACAAAGAGCGACTACCAGATATGTGCCGACTTGGCCGAAAGGCTGGGCCTGCGCGACGAGTACACCCTGGGACGCACCGAGCGCGACTGGGTTGAATGGGCTGTGAAATACTACCAGAACACCCGCTTCCCCGACATTCCCAGTCTCGACAAGCTGCATGAAATGAACCGGGGCGTATATTCTACCCCCATCACCGAGCCGAAGGTGGCCTTTACTGAATTCCGCAAGGATCCAGAAAGACACCCGCTCAACACCCCTACGGGCAAGGTAGAGATCTTCTCCAAGCGCCTGTTCGACATGGGCAAGCCCGATACCATACCGGCAGTGCCAAAATATATACAGGAGTGGGAAAGCCCTTTCGGGGAAGAAGCACAACAATATCCGCTGCAGGCCCTCGGCCACCACTACATGCCACGGGTGCACTCCACGCACGATGGCATCGACTGGCTCGAAGAAGCCTTCCCGCAAAGGGTATTTTTAAACCCGATCGATGCCCGCCCGCGCGGGATCAAGGACGGCGACCAAGTGCTGGTATACAACGAGCGCGGAAAGATCATGATTCCCTGCCGCCTTACTAACAAGATCATGCCAGGGGTGGTAAACATACCGCAGGGCGCCTGGTGGGAGCCCGACAAGGACGGTGTTGACCGCCGCGGCAATGTGAACGTGCTCACCAGCCATAAGTGGACCCCGCTGGCCTTTGGCAATGCACAGCATACGATAATGGTTGAAGTAAGGAAAGGAATAGGTTGATTGGTGAAATGGTAGATATGTGGATTAGTGGAATAGTGGATTGGTGGATTTGTGGATTGGTGTATTTGTGGATTTGTAAATAGTAGATTGGTAAAAAATTAACAATTGACAATTAACAATTATCATGGCACAACTGGGTTTCTTTTTTGATGCGTCGGCTTGTTCGGGTTGCAAGACCTGCCAGGTGGCGTGCAAGGATAAGAACGACTCGCCCATGGGCGTTCGCTGGCGCAGGGTGTACGAGGTGAGCGGCGGCGAGTGGGTGCAGCAGGGACCGGCCTGGGTGCCCGAAATCTTCTCGTGGCACGTGTCGATGGCCTGCAACCATTGTCAGGACCCCATTTGCCTTCACTCCTGCCCCAACAAGGCCATCACCAAAAATGAAATGGGCGTGGTGCTGATCGATGCCAGTAAATGCATGGGCTGCAAATTTTGCGAATGGACCTGTCCCTACGGCGCGCTGCAGTTCGACAACGAACGCAAGGTAATGACCAAATGCAACTTCTGCATCGATTATCTTGAGCAAGGCAAACAGCCCGCCTGTGTGGCCGCCTGTCCCATGCGCGTGATCGATTTCGGCGACATGGAAGAACTCCGCAAGCGCCACGGAAGCCAAAATGAAGTGTTCCCGCTCCCACAGAAAACCTTTACCGACCCAGCTCTGGTCGTGAAGCCGCACCCCGGAACCATAAAAGCTGAAAAGCATTCACCACACATTGCAAATATTGAGGAGGTACGATAAATGAACAGCAACGAATGGCCCCTTGTATTTTTCACCCTGCTCTCGCAGCTTAGCATGGGCATAATTCTGTCCGGACTGGTAATTTTTCTTTTTTTGAGAAACCAGGAACTCACTTCTAATACAGAATTGAAGCGTTTGGTTATCTTCATTGCCATGGCCTGTATGGGCGCGGCCCTGGTGCTTTCGTTTCTGCACCTGGCAAAACCGCTGCATTCGGTATATGCTTTGGGCAATATGGGCAGTTCATTCCTGAGTCGCGAGATCCTGCTGGTGTCGCTGTTCCTTTTTTCGCTTGCCGTAGCCTGGACATCGGTTCGTTTTGGGCTTCCCTCCCCTGCTTCGTTCAATGTTCTTTACCTGGCTGCTCTTTTCACGGGAATTCTGCTGGTGTGGGTCATGGCCAGGCTTTACATGATACCCACTGTGCCTGCCTGGAACACTCCGCTGACTATCCTGAAGTTTTTCAACAGCGGGCTTTTGCTGGGGAGCGGAGCCATACTGATCGCTGTGGTTTTCCTTCACGGAAAAGGCATTGAAATTTCCAGGGTACAGCAGGTCATTACCCTCCTTTTTTACCTTATGGCCCTTGGAATTTTCATACACCTCCTCACCGCCCTACTGCCCACGGCTGCCAATGAAGGCCTGGCTTCCTCCTTTCCTGCTCCAATCATTCCCTTTGCCTGGAAGGCTGCCCGTCTGCTGTTTCTGATGCTGGGCTTTTCGCTGCTGGCATGGTGGTATCCCGGGTTCATTGCCATGACCTCCCGCGGGGCACCCTCATGGGCCTACCTGGCCTTTTTACTGCTCTTTCTCTCTGAGGTTTGCGGACGGTATATCTTTTATGCTTCGTATTACAGGGTTGGGATCTAAAATTGGTTAAACGAAAAATTAAAAAATAAAAATGGCTTTCAACAGGGCCAAAGATCAAATTTCAGGAGTTGTCCTGGCCGGGGGTAAAAGCAGCCGATTCGGGCAGGATAAGGGTTTGTTTCCCTTCCGGGGAAAGGCTTTGGTGGAGCATGCCATCGATATCCTGAAGCCCATTTGCAGTGAAATACTGATCAGCACCAATAATCCCGATGCATACGGTTTCACGGGTCAAAAAACAATCGCAGACATCCATGCCGGCTGCGGCCCCATTGGCGGCATGCACAGCGGGCTTTTTAATGCCAGTGGCCAGATAGTTCTTTTCCTGGGTTGCGATATGCCTTTTGTGGACAGCAAAGTCTTTTCGTTTTTGCTGGAAAATATCGGCAGAAAACATGCTGCCGTGGCCGTGCATAATGGCTTCCGCGAAACGCTTTGCATGGCCTTGAAAAAAGATAGCCTGCCCCTTGTAGAGCAGGCCATTTCCGAAAAAAAATACAAGATTCTTGAAATGCTCGAATTGCTGAATGTAAGCTATCCTGAACTAAGTACCCAACCATTCTATCACAAGGAAATGTTTTACAACATTAACTACCTGAATGATCTTCCCCCTGATCGGAAACAATAGACGAGCCAGTATTTAGAGCATAATCTTTTACAAGAATACTGGCTGATAAATTTAGCCTTGAAGTCAGTTTTCTGATCATTTCAACAGTCAATTTTCTTTTGCGGTTCAAAATCTCAGAAACCCTGCTCTTTCCTCCTATCTCATTGATCAGATCGCTCTGTTTCAGATTTAACTCTTCCATTCTGATTTTGATTGCTGCAATTGGGTCAGGGGCTTCAATCGGGAAATGTTTCTTTTCGTATTCGTCGATAAGTAAAGCCAATACATCTGCCTCATCGCTTCCAGGGGTACCAATAGGCGCATCAAAAAGGATCTCCAGTCTTTTCAATGCCTTTTCATAGTCAGCTTTATTCTTAATAAGTTTTATGTCCATGGTTTTAATTGATCAAATTAGGTTTGCATCAATTTTATCATATTCAGCATGGGTCCCAATAAAACGAACAAAGGCCCATTGCTTCTCAAAATTGAACTTCACGACCAGTCTGAAGGTATTTCCCTTGATATTAAAAACCACCCGTGAATTTTTTAAGATACTGGCCGTTGCATAAGCATTTTTAATGTCAGTCGGGTTTTTCCAATCAGAGTTCATTGCGGTATCATACCATGTTTTCAGATATTGTTCTGATTCAGGATGTTTCCCCAAAAAACTTCGTAAAGTACTCTTCGAAAAAATCCTTTCCATTCTAAGTGAATAGATTTACAAATTTAGCAAAAAGTTCTCAATTTGGGAACTTTCTATTCTTTTTTGCATTCCTGATTAATTTCATGCACATACCTTTCAATAACCTCAATTTGTTTGGCGGTTTCCCAGCCATCAAAACCGGTGATCTGCTCATAACCCAAAGATTGCTCAAAGGCCTGAAGGTATTTTTCTGAAACCGGTTTGTACGACCAATGCCATTTTTCTTCTTCATATCCTCCCTGGCGGTTATTACCTTGGGCAGTATAGGGCTGGCAGAACCCGAAATTGTGCGCATTTTCCTGCAGCCATTCATAAACCCTTTTTCCCTGTCCTGACTCAAAGTAGCTGTTTACCAGGCTGTTCAGATCAATGTCGGTGCCCCAGTGGTGGCGCGAGGTACCTGGCATGGCGCTGAAACGCAATATTTCGCGGGCGCGCTCAACAGGATCAGTAATGCTGGTGGCATAAATGTTACCTTCGAGCATTTGCCGGCCGTTCCATTTGTCGTTCCAGATGCGGCGCTGGTGATTAAAGGTACGCATGGCCGAAACAATGACCAGGTTCACCCCATCGGCACGCGCTGCTTCATGCATTTTTACAAAAGCTTCATAAGCCTCCTTGTGCATAAACATGCCCGACCGGTTGGCATACTTTGCCTCAATTGCCACAAATTGAAGGTCGGATGCGGGGTCAACCTTCCCCATCAGCAGTTCAATTGCAATGGGTTCGGGGTGTGTTTGTGATTGGGGTTCCATAGCTTCTTGGGTTTCGGTTATTATCGAAGTTTGCTGGGTTTCAACCTGGAGCTGGCCGAAAATTTTTGCCCTTCGGGCCGCACGCTCGCCCCTGGAGAAAATGAACAGCACAGCCAATAAAACGGCCAGGGCAGCCAGCAGCCAGCTTTTGGGGGCATTGTTATTTCTTTTCTTTTTCAAGTTCAATCACTTAAAGAGAAACAAATTTACCGAAATATTAAACATTGGCTTGTAACAACATTCTATCAAGACTCCGGGCACTATTAATCTGGGCTTACAGCCCGAATTTGTCAATGGTACATTTAACCCATGACGCCGCTTCGCTCTGTCATGGGCTGAAATAAGCTGTCCCTTCGGGACGATGACAGACAGAAAACCACGAAAAATTTTGCTCGGAATCGCGTCCCAAGAAAAAAATAATCGTATTTTTTCAAACAAAGGCCATGGCGGCCTGAAGGGCCGGATTAATTCAACCCAATGGCATCGCCTTGGGTTTTGAATACAGGTGATTCATTTCGCCCTGAAAGGGCAGATAATAAAATCCTTGATTTAAAAAATGTTTTCCAATATTTTATTCTAATCTATAGACAGAGGTGTAACATAATTACCCATAAAAAAGCCAAAATAAATAGAAACAACTAAATTTGAGTTACAATTTCTCAAGTACAAAAAGAGTTTTACACATGCCCCTCCCTCCAATACCAGAACGCAATTTTTATCCGGAGTTCCGGTTTCAGACCTCGCGCAGCAGCGGGCCGGGCGGGCAGCATCTAAACAAGACCGAGAGCCGGGTGGAGCTTTTCTTCAACATCGAATCTTCAACACTTCTTACCAACGATGAAAGGGAACGCCTTCAGCGGAAGCTGAAAAAGCGCATAAATGCCGATGGCGAGCTGATCATCACCTCAGAAAGCACCCGTTCGCAAATCCGCAATAAGGAAGATTGCATCAAAAAATTCTATGAATTAATTCAAAAAGCCCTGGCTGTGGAGAAAAGGCGTGTTCCTACGCGCCCCACCCTTGCTGCCCGAAAAAAAAGACTGGAAGCAAAACGCCTCCAGTCTGAAAAAAAGCAGTTTCGGAAAAAGCCCTGACTACTTCAGGTACTCATCGAGCCATTTGAAGAACTCGCGCTGCCACAGAATGCTGTTTTGCGGGCTGAGCACCCAGTGATTTTCTTCCGGGAACACCATGAAACGGCTTGGAATACCCTGTAGTTGGGCTGCATTAAAGGCTTCCATGCCTTGTCCGTATGGCACTCGAAAATCCTTGAGTCCGTGAACGACCAGAATGGGAGCGTCCCAGTTGCCAACAAAAAGGTGGGGTGAGAAGTCGTAGTTGCGTGGGCGTGGATTTTCCCAGTAGGCGCCACCCATATCCCAGTTGGCAAAGAACATTTCTTCGGTGGTGCCATACCAGCTTTCGAAGTTGAACATGCCGCAATGGGCCACAAATGCGCTGAAGCGCTTCTGGTGGTTGCCTGCCAGCCAGAACACAGAGAACCCGCCATAGCTGGCCCCGACTGCTCCAAGACGTTTCTCGTCCACATAAGGTTCGGCTGCAATGGCGTCGATGGCGCTGAGCAGGTCGAGCTTGTTCTGCCCGCCATAATCCTGGCTGATCTGGTCGTTCCATTCCTGCCCGAAAGTGGGCACGCCCCTGCGGTTGGGCGCCACCACAATATAACCCATTGAAGCCATAAGCTGGAAGTTCCATCTAAAGGAATATCCTTGGCTGATGGCATTTTGCGGTCCACCACCACAGAACAGCAGGGCAGGATATTTTTTGTTGGGGTCAAAGTCGGGCGGATAGATCACCCAGGTATGCATATCCTTGTTGTCACTGGTCTTGATCCAGCGTTCTTCCACGCGGCCAAGAGCAGTGCGCTCCAGCAACTCCGCATTCGCAAAGGTTAGCTGCTGCTGCACTGTGCCACGGCGGGTTTCTTCAATTCGATAAATTTCTGTGGGTACCGACATGCTTACCCGCTGACCAATCAGGTAGCTGCCTGCCACAGCCACCGACTGGTAGTTGTGCATCCCTTCGGTGATCTTGCTGATTCTGCGATTGGCCAGCTCGAGTGAATAGATCTGGTAGGTGGCATGCTGTCCGCTTATGAAATACAACTTGCGGCTGTCGGCCGACCAAGTTAAATCGCTGCTGCTCTGGTCGAAACCTTCGGAATAATCGCGGTGGGTTCCATTCTCCAGGTCCATAATCATGATGCGCGTTTTATCGGCTTCAAATCCGTCGCGCTCCATGCTTTCCCAAGCCAGCCAGCGGCCGTTGGGCGAAATGGACGGGTTCTTGTCATACCCATGGTTAAAGGGCGTCAGGTCTAGGGTTTCGCCAGTCTGCAGGTCGTACAGATAAAGGTTGGAGTTGGTGCTCACGGCATATTCCTTGCCAAATTTCTTTTTGGAAGTATACACCAGGAAGCGGCCATCGGGGCTCCAGGTAATTTCAGAGTTGCCACCAAAAGGAGGCACCGGCGAATCATATGGCTCACGTTCCATGATATCAATATGGCGGCCAATGAAGCCATCGAGATAAGGCGCCACGAACACATGGCTGAAGGTACCGTCTTTCCATTGATCCCAGTGGCGATACATCAGGTCGTTATAAATCATGGCATTGGCCATGGGAAGGTCGGAGTGCAAGTCATTCACTGTTGGAATAACGCGCACTCTTTTAGTGAAATGGATGTGCTTCATATCGGGCGAGTAGCCAAAGCCTGTGACGCCGCCCGAAATATCAGTAATTTTCACCTGGTTGCTGCCATCGGGGTCTATTTCCCAAATTTGCCCGCCGCGCATAAAACCGATCTTTTTGCCATCGGGACGCCAAACCGCGTTCGACTCGCTTGTGGTGGAGTTGGTCAGGTTGCGTGGCTGGCCACCGGCAACAGGCACTAAGAAAAGGTCACGGGTCCCGCGGTTTTCCTCAACGTTGTAAGTAGTTACTCCATAAAGCACCATGGTGCCATCGGGCGAAACCTGCGCATCGCTCACACGGCCAAACTCCCAAAGTGTTTCGGGAATCATCATCTGTTTTTGCGCCTGGGCGACCCAAAGGACCCCAAAACACAAGATTGAAAAGAAAAGAAGCTTTCTCATGTTTGTTGTTTTTGTTTATGTTGATTGCTGTAATTTTCCGGCCATAAAAATAGCAATATTCCCCTGCAGGGGAAAAGAAAATCATAGCTAAAAATGAAATAATGCCAATTCTGTTATTGACTCTGCTGCCTTCTGTTAATAATGGCCTCGGCTGTTTCAATCAGGCCAAAATAACTCAGCAAAATTAAAATATGGATGTAATGACTAAAGAAAACCATTGAAACATACACCAATCCGAGCAAAACAAAATAATTCCATTTACCCTTAATGAAGGCCACCACCCGCTGAAAACGCGTTTGGCCGGGAACAATTTCCCGTTTGTAAAAGAAGCTGTGATAGGTTACATAAAAGAATACCACGAAGAGCAGAAGCAGATAAGACAAAGAAATAATATTGTCGCCATTCATTAATGCTTCAAAAACGTTGAGCAGCACAATGGGACCGGAAGCAAAGGCCGTAATGGTTTGATGCAGGTCATAAACACCTTCGAAATCGCCAATAATCACCACCTGCCCGTCGCGAATGAAATAATCTTCAAACAGCCCCAGGTGGATATAATTTAATCCTTCAACCAAATCAGACTGCTTGTAGCGAAATTCGGGTATTACAGTATTGAGCGCCCAGCGCCCATCAATGGTGTAAAAGGGAATAAACCAAAGTTTTTTTCTTTTCATTTCCTTGCGGGAAACGCTTTCGAAAGCCTGCAAAGGCATCTGATGCTTACCACCGTAAAGTATGAATGTGTATTTAAGGAACTGTTCATTCAGATAGGATGACCTGTATTGTGAGAGCCCACTGTTTCCTTCAAAGACAGGCATTAACAGTTCCTCCTCCCTGTCGTTGAAATAGGCAGCCATAGTAAACTTGTTTTTCGCCGAAAGGCTAAGTATTACTTCTTGCAAAAGGCTGTCGGCCTGGGGGTCGTCAGAAGGGAATTCAAAAAACACATCACAAATTACATAGGAAATTTGATCGGCGTTTTGGTCAAGAATCATAAGCTTTTCTGCCAGAAGCCGTCGGTCGGTAATTACCGTGTTAATGGTATTGTCGTTGTCGAGCGGTACCACCGCATTGTTCCTGGAAGTATTCAGTAACAGGTAATCTTCGGCCACATCGGGTGGTGGCGGCTTGCGAAGGATCACATCATTCACAAAGGCTTTCATGTTCATATGGTCGTTCATGAAACCAAAGCCGTCCATTACATTCACATAGCCCAGCCATAGCAAGGTAACTGCAATCAACCAGGCTGCATGCAAGGCCGACCAGCCTGCCCTTTTCCAGTTAATTTCCGGAAAGAAGAAAAAAACAGCTTTGGCAGGAAAGCCCTTTATCCGGAGGGCAAAAGATGTAATAAAGGAATGCTTGCGTTTCGAACCAGCTTTCTTGGTCATACCATTTGATTTTTTAAACTACCTGATCAGCACAAAGCCCGCCCAAAGGCTTGGTTGTTCCGGATAACGGCTTTTCATTTCTTCTTTGGCAAGATGGAATGCCGTGTCGAGCGGTTTTCCATCTACCAGATGTCCGTAAAACAAGGTCATGAGCTCCATGGTCTCCAAATCGGGCACTTCCCAAAGCGACACCACCATGCTTTGCACACCTGCCATAAACAGGGCTCGCTGCAAGCCGAAAACCCCCTCGCTGCCCTTAATGTCGCCCAGGCCCGTTTCGCAGGCCGAAAGCACCACCAGCCGGGTACTGCTCAAGTCGAGGTTGGCCATTTCGTATGCTGTAAGAATGCCATCTTCAATGCCAGGGGGCGGATTACCCCTGGCCCAGGTATTGTTGGCACCGGAAAACACCAGACCGCTCCGCATTAAGGGGTGCTCGGCAATGGTAAACGTTTGGAGTGAGCGGCTATCCATCATTTCGCGCCTGAAATCGTCCTTATCTTCGGGCGGGAAGCTAAAGCCATGGCTGGCAATATGGATTATTGAAGGTGATTTGCCGCTGAGCGATTTAAACGACTCTTCGGTTGCTTCTTGCCCGGTAATAGTCAGCGAGTAAATACGCCCCCGGGTGAGTAATTGACTAATTTGCTCTGCTTCGGAGCGGGTGCCGGGCAGGTAAGTCCACTCAGTACCTCTGAAATGGCGGGTACCCCCCGCAAGAGACGCATCGGCCAGCACTTCGTATTGGTAGTTCCCAGAAAGGCGCGCCAGGGTTGTTGCATCAGTATTATAGTCAATACCACCGTATAGCATACCCGTTTGCCCGTTAAAAGGCCTGTGCTCGGCAATGATGGTACGGGTTGAAGCCAGGTTGTGAAGCAGGTATTTATCTGACATCACACCACCACCTGGCAAGGGAATGGCCGAAAAGGAAAAGCGGTGTAAAAGCCCGGCAGGAGAATAATATATGGTTTCAACGCCCTCGAGGTAAGGAGCTAAAGGTTCAATAATCTTTGAAAAGAGCTCGGTATTTTCGGTGCCGTATATCTGATCGGGATGCTGTTCTATAAGCGGTTCGAGCTCACTGCCCAGTGTGAGAAAAACCATTTTAGGAAAATCGTAACCAGGGCGCAGCACCAGGGCGCAATAATACACCGAGTCGGTTTCCCGGATAATATCCAGGTAGTTAAAGCTAAGAAACTCTATGGCAGCCTCACCAGGCTTCAAGGCATTTCTTATTTTAATAAAGGCATTTTCTTCGGCAATAAGCATGTTGATAGGTTCCCCGAGATATGCCAATCGCTGCTTAATTTGTTTCTGTAAGGCATCAAACTCTTGCTCAAGGCGGTTGAGGTCATGGCTGCGTTGATCAAAAGGGATTGCATAGAGTGCTTCAATTTCAGCCCTTAATTGCCTTTGGCGTTCTGCCATGCGGCGCAACTCCGGGTCGTTGCTACCGGCAAGCGCCTGCTGTACTTTTTGAGCAGATTGCAGTAGCAAGCCTTTAAGAAAGAGCTGGTTGTCATAGGCACGACCGGCAACATCAGGAAAATCCCTTGCCATCCGGTAATACATTGAATGATAGCTATCAAAATACCTATAAATGTTATGGTCAATATAAGCCTCCATTTCCTTTTCTGACCAAACCAATAGATTCTGGTCAACCATTTCAATTACCTTTCGGTTGCTTTCCAAAGCTTCTATCTTTGACACACTAAGTCTACCCAGCCCTTCGAGATACATTGAATGATTTAGTTTTTTTGGTAGGAAATCGGGGTGGTTTGTATCTCCAATAGAGGTCTGGGCAATAATTGCTTTCTCATTCCATTTAAGGGCACTCTCAAAATCTCGTGTTTTTGAATAAACCATTGAAAGGTTACCCATTACGTTTGCATACTCTCTCAAATTTGTGTAGCCAGAATCTTCAAATATTTCAATGGCTTCCAGATAGGTTGTCTCAGCCTTATCAAGCTCTCCCTTGTACCAATAAATAGTGGCCAAAGTACCCATTCCAACGGCGTAATCAGGCTCGTAAATGCCGCCACGGGGCGCCGAAGCCTGGCTTTTCAGCAAGAACTCCTCAGCCCTGTCAAATTCGCCCTCAAACATGGCTATGCCTCCAAGAATACTCAGGCCTGAGGCATAAACATCAAGGTCCGTTTTTCCGATCTGCTCAAGCATGGCCATGCCTTCAGAAACATGCGACTTGGCCTTTTCAAGGTTATACATTTTTGTGTAAACCATAGCCAGGTTTATAAGCGTAGATCCGATCTCTTCGGTTTTACTTGAGCGCGAACTTTTCATGGCATCCAGGTATTCCAAAAAATACCTTTCGGCGGTATCATATTCACCAACCATTGAATATAAAGTACCCAACACATTGACCATGTCATGGTATGCTCCCTTTTGCTTTCCCAAAAAAAGAATAGAGTAGCCTCTTGGCATATTCTGCATGGCATCCTTTAAGCGCTCGGCAGCAGGAATCATTTTGTTCCACTCAAGCGTTTCGGTGTAATATTCAAGGAGCTGACTGTCTATTTTCATTTTATCAGAAAAGCTCTCAACCTGTTTATTTTCAATCAGTTCAACATATAGAGGTTCTGCCTGCTTTTTGTAACCCTCATTCCAAAAGCGATCTGCATAGGCTTTCGCAACTTCAAAATATTCATTTGAAGTCGCTCCATATTTATTCCTGACAAGTGGTATGCTTTTCAGGTAATTTTCAATGGCCTCCTCCTTTCGCCCTTCATTCCAGTAGGCATCACCCAAATGAATATAAACTGCCACCATTTGCTCATGATCTTCACCCAGCGCGCTTTTTACAAGTTCGGCAAAGGTTTCCAGGTAAGGAGTGCCCTTTTTAAAATCATTTTGCTCTTTGTATTTTTCATAAATACGGGTAAGAATAGTCGAATAGCCGCTTTGGAAAGGATTGGGCAAAACGGAATAAACATCGAGCGCCTTGCCGTAATACGTTTCGGCCTTTGGTGGTCTGTTGAAATCGTGATACAATAAACCCAGATAGTAATACATATACCCGGCCCGTGTGGTATTGCCCATTTCTTCGAGAATGCTGGTGGCGGCGAGGTAAAATTTCTCGGTATTATTAAAATCCTTACTGGTTTCCAGGTAATTGTCACCGATGCGCTCCAGGCAAATGGAGGTGGCCAGCGACATATCGAGATTAATATCCAGGGCTTGGTTCAGGTAGTCAATAATTTTTTGTGCCGACCACTGCCCATTAAATTGTGTAATATTTTGGGTTTGAACCCAATGGGTAAGCGGCTGCCCACCTTTATAATACATGGCATTGTTAATGTTGCCATTGGCATCGCGGCCCACGCGCATGCCGTCACCGCTTGTCTGCGAAATGCCAGAAGTTGAAATCGATAACAAAAGAACAGGAACAAAAACCAGGAGGAGGTTTTTCATAGCAAAAAGGAATTATTGGGCTGAAAGGGCTGATTCAATTTTTTCCATTAACCATTGACGGGCCTCTTCAGGGGTCAGCAAACTGTATTCGCGCTGTATTTGTCGTTCTGTTATAAAATTTGGCACCAGCAAATTGTAAATGGTCGTCTGATCCATACCCAACTCATCATACCTTACCGCCACAAAATAATGAATCATGTCGTCGATAAAATAAAGGCTGAAAGGCTGAATGTCAAGCTGCCGGGCAGCAATTCCGAGGCTATCGCGTTTTACCAGAAACAATGATATATCCGACACCTCAAATGAGTTTATTATGTGCCGCCCTTGATCAGTTTCAATGCCGAATAATCGATCCCGGGTAAGAAAGAGAGTATCATTTCGGCCAATGAGGTTAGTAATTTCCTCATCCTGAAATACAAAACTCGCAACCAGTACCTCATCCCCCGTAAACCGGTATTCTTGCAGCCCACGGCAAATGAGGGTATCTTCTGAAAGAAGCGCAATAACCGATTCGCCGGGAGCAAAAGCCCGCTGAAACTCAAAATCGCTGCGAATGTATTTTATGCCGCGAGTGGCCAACATCAGGTCTCTGCCTGGCCGCACAGCCTGGGCGGGCACCACCACAATCTTTCGGCGGCCCACATCGAGCAGGTGCAAAACATCGGCTGGCGAACCAAATTCAATGTTTTTTATTTCGGCCTGCATATTGGCAGCCTCATCCAAATCAGGCAATTCCAGCCGGTCGCCTCGCTTCAGTTCTATGCCATCATAATGCACTTTTCCCCTAACCATTACTACTTCGTAAGGAATTGCAGAAAAAGCAGCACAAGGAACAATAAAGGCAACAAGGAGCAATGAGCGAAAAAATCGTTTAATATTCATGGTTCTACTTATTTATATTAATTCCTTGAAAATCAATAATAAATGCCCAGAACGTCAAATATACAAATTAAATGATATATTAACCCTGCGAAGGGTTAATATCGACTGTAATTCACTTTTATTTAAAACAATTTTAAATAACATAAAAAAAGGGGCCTAAAGCCCCTTCTGTTTATGACAATAAAATAAGTTTATACACCTATTTTCAGCGCATCCTTTATTTTGTTTTCCACTTCCTCAGAAAGTTCGGGATTGTCAAGCAGCAGTTGTTTCACGGCGTCGCGGCCCTGCCCCAGCTTGGTTTCGCCATAGCTGAACCATGATCCGGATTTCTTAATGATATTGTGATCGACGGCCAGGTCGATGATTTCACCCACTTTAGAAATGCCAAGACCGAAAATAATATCAAATTCTGCCTGACGAAACGGGGGCGCCAATTTGTTCTTTACCACCTTCACGCGGGTACGGTTACCCACGGCGCTGTCGCCTTCCTTGATTTGCGAAATACGCCTGATATCGAGGCGCACTGAAGCATAAAACTTAAGCGCATTACCGCCAGTGGTGGTTTCGGGGTTGCCAAACATGACCCCGATCTTTTCGCGCAGCTGATTTATGAAAATGCAGCAGCAACCGGTTTTGTTAATCGTTCCTGTAAGTTTTCTCAAAGCCTGCGACATAAGCCTGGCCTGGAGACCCATTTTTGAGTCGCCCATCTCGCCTTCAATCTCGCTTTTGGGTGTGAGCGCTGCCACCGAGTCAATCACAATAATATCGATGGCACCCGAGCGGATCAGGTTCTCGGCAATTTCCAGTGCCTGCTCACCATTATCGGGCTGGCTAACCAATAGGTTTTCAATGTCCACGCCCAGTTTTTTTGCGTAGTTGCTGTCGAAAGCGTTTTCTGCATCAATGAAAGCAGCAATGCCACCGGCTTTTTGAGCTTCTGCAATGGCATGAATGGCCAGGGTGGTTTTACCGGAAGATTCCGGTCCGTAGATTTCAACCACACGCCCACGCGGAAGGCCGCCCGTGCCAAGGGCAATGTCGAGGGTGAGTGAGCCCGTACTGATAGCCTCAACAGGCACAACGGCCGAGTCGCCAAGTTTCATTATAGTGCCCTTGCCGTACGATTTTTCAATCTTGTCAAGCGTGAGCTGAAGGGCCTTCAGTTTTTCGGCATTCTGGGGTTTTTCCTTTTCTTTACTCATACAAATGATTATATTTCAATGGATTAATTCGAACTTTCCTGAATTTCAAATATATTAAAATTTTCCCTTACGGGGAAATTATTTCGACCGGAAGGGACTAAGATGAACCAGTTTTTTTGTCTCGAAAAAGGGCTCATCGAACCAATGACTAAGCTCAAAAACATGGAACGGCATTTTCACCTGCTTCAACTCATCCTCAAAATCGCCCCCTTTCAGGTAAAGGATACCATTGGGCAGGTTATTCTTTCCCGCTGGTTTAATTTTATCTTTTACCCAGCCAACAAATGTTGGTAGGGCGGTTACAGCGCGGCTCACCACAAAATCGAAACTATTATCGATCTCTTCGGCACGTGCATGGCGGGTTTGCATGTTTTTCAAGCCCAGGGCCGCAGCCACCTCATTCACAACTTTTATCTTTTTGCCAATGGAATCTACCAAGAGAAATTCCGTTTCCGGGAAAAGAATAGCCAGTGGAATGCCCGGAAATCCACCGCCGGTACCCACATCCATTACCCTGGTGCCGGACTGAAACTGAATGGCCTTGGCAATTCCCAATGAGTGCAGCACATGATGCACGCAAAAATTCTCCATGTCCTTGCGGGAAATCAAATTGATACGTTGATTCCACTCCGTATACAAGGGAAGCAAAGCATCAAAACGCTCGTAATGAGTGGCTTGCAGTTCCGGAAAATACTTTTTTATTTCTTCCATAGGTTGGTCATGTGGCGGATCAACAACCGGCAAATATCCCGAACACAAAGCTAATGAAAGCTGTCAAGCCTTCTGCACCAAAAAAATAATATTTTCTTTGAAACGTTTGCTTGAAGAATGCCGTATCATTACAAAACAATAAACTATAATCCTCCATGCGATATTCGACTAAAGCCTTGCTAAAAAGACTTTTTGTGTTTACCGTATTGTTTTGCCTGATACTGCAAGGCTATGCAAATGGCCAGCGCAGGTTTACCCGCGAAGAATACATTGAAACATACCGCGACATTGCCATAGAAGAAATGCGCACCAACGGCATCCCTGCCAGTATCAAGCTGGCGCAGGGTATTTTGGAATCAGGATTTGGCAACAGCGAACTGGCCACCCGGGCCAACAATCATTTTGGTATAAAATGCAATGGCTGGACCGGCCGTTCGGTTTTGCAGGACGACGATGCCAAGAATGAATGCTTTCGCGCCTATAACGACCCCGTCGAATCATTTCGTGATCATTCGCAGTTTTTACGCACCCGCCCTTGGTATGCACCTCTTTTTGAGCTCGATCCCACTGATTATAAGGCCTGGGCGCATGGATTGCGCCGTGCCGGTTATGCCACCAATCCGCGTTATGCCCAATTGCTGATCAGGGTTATTGAAGAAAACAACCTTTCCCAATACGACAAAATGGCCATGAATATGCTGGCCGAGCTGCCTGCATCCCCTAACCTCCGCAATGCCAGCAGCCGCCCCGCAAGGCCGGCACGCACACAAACGGTTGAGGATTTTGCGCCAGTATCCTTCGAGGCCGTCAGAACCGTGCAGACCAACAACCGCGTAAAATACATTTTAGCCCGCCAGGGCGACACCCCCGAACGCATTGCCGAAGAGATGAGCATGCGTGCCTGGCAAATCGAGCGTTACAATGAGCTGGAAAACGGGCGCACCATCAAACCCGGACAGATTGTATACCTTCAGCCCAAGCGCAAGCAAGGCACAAAGGCCGTGCATGTTGCACAACCCGGCGAAACCTTGTACGACATTGCCCAGCTCCACGGTATCAGGCTCGATCAGCTGCTTAGCCGCAATGGAATGCAGGCATGGCAGCAGCCGCAACCCGGGCAAAAGGTACTGCTCAGGGGCAGGGCAAGGTAAGCCCGAAAGATATTAACAGACACTATGCTTTTTTTCTGAAACGGTTTCCAACACCTGGCCAAAGGCGTTGAGAAAATCAACAATGGTTTTCATTCTAACCGTTAATGCCGGGTCGAGTCGGAGCACTTCGGTATTGGGACGCCAGCAAACGACAAATCCCTTTTTCAGTAACTCTTCATAAATCCAGAGTGCATCTTGCTCGAATTCAATGGCCATCATCAAGCCACGCCCCCTTACCTCTTTAATAACCGGAAATTCCTTCTTCATTCTTCTCAGCGATTCCAGAAGGAAACTTCCCATTTCATTGCATTTCTCCAGAAGTTGATCTTCATTAATTATGCTGATTACTTCCCCTGCCACCATTGCCCCAAGGGGGTCGTTCTGGTGTGACTGTGCATAGAGAAAGCTGGTTTCACTCAATTTCTTTGCTACGTCAGCAGATATGGCCGTAATGCTCACCGGGTAACCATTGCCAATTCCCTTACCCATCGCCACAATATCGGGCAGAATGTAGTAATGCTGATACCCAAACCATTTCCCGGTTCTTCCTGCCCCGGTGGTTATTTCATTTGCCATTACCAGACCGCCGTTCGCCCTGACTCTTGCCGCCACTTTCTGAATCAACTCAACCGACGGAAACCTAACCATACCCGAAGAACTGCCCGGCTCGAAAAGGAAGATCCCGATTTCTTCAAAGGGAATAGTCTGAAATTCAGTACATTCACCCTGACAACCTGTTTCCACGGTGGCACATCCGCACTGAAGACGATTGTAAACAAACCAGGTGTCTTTTGGCCTTTTGGCGGCTTCGCCGTAAGCTCCAAAATAGGAGTCACTGAAAGTAAAGGCCAGGGGATTTTCAACAATGCTCCTTGCAATTCGCATCCCAAACTCAACGGCTTCGCTTCCTGAACAAAGAAACTCGCATTTTCCTCCTGTTAATCCGGTTATCTCTAGTACCTTTTGTGAAACTTCAGAAACGGCCGGATGGCAGTAACAAAATCCGGTGTGGGTGATACGGTTAATTTGTGAAGTAATCAGCTTGTTGATCCTTTTGTTGTTGTGCCCCACCGAGGTGCACCATACGCCCGATTCAAGATCGACCAGCCGCTTGCCATTTTCATCAAGGATAAAGCAATTATCGGAATGTATGATATTGCCGAATTTCAGCGAATGGCCCGATGTCCAGATAATGTTTTCCATGAATCAATTGTAATGATTTACGATGGCATCCACATCCAATCCATCAAGTATTAATTTGGTGTAGTTGGTGGTGTAAACCCAGTCGTCAAAAAACACCTTCAGTTTTTCAACTCCTGAAATGGCGATGCAATAATTGGTAAAGTCTTTTGTGGAGGCCCCTGTGGCATGGTGCTCCTGATAAAACCCACCCAATAGCGTGTTGAAAGTCTCTTCACCAAGCCAATAATGGAGCACGGTAAACATAACCATGGGTTGTGTGTAAGAATGCCTGGTCATGCTCCGGTTGCCATAATCTGCCATAGGTACTTCAAGTAATGCGGGGGTCCGGCGAATATCGTTTCTTAACCGTCTAAGCATATTGTTTGCGCCTGTTTTCAGCAGACTCTCATGTTCGGGAGACAGTTTTTCAGAAACCAGGTACTCGCAAAACGTTGCCAGGCCCTCATTCCACCTTGGCTCGAACCCCTTTCCCTCCGAGATTTTTACATTCCAGAGGTGCGAAAGTTCATGATATAAATAAGTAAAGTCATCACCCACTCCAAACCCCTCCTGGGGCAATAAAATAGCCGTTTCATCAGCCTGACCGCCACTTCCCCTTTCTGTTTCAATGACCGTAATTGTGTTTTCATTCTGAAGTTCGCCCCACCAGTTATTGTACAATTCCATGGCCTTTATCCCATGATTAACAATTGACGTGGCAGCCAGCGTATCAGTAAGGTAGAAAACATCGAGCCGTCCCCCGCTTATTTTCTTGTATGGCCCGATGGCGATATCGATGCGCCAGTTTGGTATTTTGCTTTTATAACGGTAGGTAGCCAGATCATTTTGCCGTGTCAGGGACATTAAACGCCCTCCATTTGCCGCAACAAGAGTGTCGGGAACGGTTACTTCAATCTCATATTCGAAAAAATGTGCAAAGGCATTCATCCTCATAGAAGAAACATCTGGAATTCCCAGCACAGGGTAAGAATAAGCATCATTGCGGATCAAAGTAAATTTGGGCGAAATGCGGTCGGTAATATATTGCATGCCCGTTTCAGAATAACCAAGCAAAAACCCACTGTATTCAATGTGAATGGTTTTGGTTTCGTTTGGAAGAAACGCTTCATCTATTACAATCCAGTTGAGATGAAGCTTTGGAAATCCTTCAAATCGGGTTACGGTTTGTTTAAATGGTAAAGGCCTTCCTTCCTGACTTAATACCGACTCCACATTCAGCAGACGATAAAGCAAAACCGGCACCTGCTTAACAGTAGCATCCGACTGATTGATGATTGTCATGGCACAGCTTCCTTGCATAGTTTGGGTTGCAAAATCAAATGAAAGCTTCAAATGATAATGATCTGTTACTAGCGGAATCCTGTCTTGGGACATTACGTTGGTCGAAAGAAAAACCAACAGGATAAGTTTGATGATGTTTTTCATGGTTTCTTATTGTTTTGTTGATTGCGTGGTGATCATGTTTGATAATACTCCGGTTTTGGCCGTTCAATCAGGCTCCAAACCGGTAGGTAAATTTGAGCATGAAAACATTATGGGCTTTTTGCGAAAAAAGGTCAAATGCATCCTGGTAAACATCAAGAAATCCATCCTGATAATAATAATCCCTGGTTTGCGACCAGACCAGGAAAAAAGTTGACCCCGGCTTGTATTCCCAGCGCAGAACCAGGTTACCCAGAAACTCCGTAATCTTAAAGTCAGGGTTTCTGAAGCTGTAACCCAGGGTTCCTTCTTCATTTTCGGTTATGTAATATGATCGCTCATTTGGGTTATAAGTAATCTGGCTTTCGGTGAAAGAAGAAAAACGATTAAAGTAATCAGAAGCCCTTGGATCATTCACATTTTTGAAATCAGTGAAATGGCCGGTAGAAATGAATGGCTGCCCCCAAAACTGCAATGTCAGTTCTGGTGTAATGGTATAATTAACCCTCAGGGATGTTGCAAGGGTCCTTTGAAAAAGATTGGCCATAATATATCGAGGTTCATTTTCCGGAAGAGAAATTGTCCTCACATATTGGGTGTTATTCATGTTTGTTCCGTATGACGGAGTTAGGGTGATCATCAAAGTTTTTGTTGGCCGGTAGGTGACCCCAAGGTTGATGTCGCGTCTATTGTGGCTTTTATGCTCTCCTTCGGTTATTGAAACCCGGCTTGAAAAGCTTAACGCTTTCTGGTTGTTAGTTCTAATGCTCAAAAAACCATTAGCTGATGGTGCAAGAAGAAATGCAGGACCACCCCTGAGCATTGATGCGGAAAGGTTTGATATGTTATAGCCAACCCCGTTACCTAAAGACCAGTTATTGGTAAATTGAAGATTATAACTTAAATCTCCCGCATTGCCAACATTCTCAAAATTGAAGTTCCAATAGCTCATCTGGTTCAGATTGATGCTTGCCGAGTTGAGTATTCCCACAGGCTCATTAAAGCTGTAACCGATATAAGAAACCTGAAAAAGCTGATCTGTCGATCTTAAAAAGCCAATTTCGTTCAGTTCGAGTTGCGGGCTTTTTGCAAGCAGGGCAGCAGCATATTGAAGATTTCCCTTTAGCTTATAAAACTGAATATTTCCTCCGGTTCCGGTGAGAGAGGTTCGTTCAGGATCATAGGAAAGGTGGGTCGCGTCAGGTCGCTGAAAATAGTGAACAGGTGACCTTTGTGTTCTGTCAATCGCTTCCTTGCTTCCTTTTACATGGCTGAAATACCCGGTTGCCCTGAGCATAAAAGTTCTGTCGCCAAAGTAATGGGTGAGGTCAAGCCCGCTTGAATAAGCCGAACTATGCAGAAATTTCAGATGGTCTTCCTTGAGATTACGGTTTACTGCAGTGCCCATTATTCCTACAATAGTGTTTCCACTGTTGAAATCCTGAATAGCCCTTGTTACAATGTAATTGGTAAAGGGTTCAGCGAGCATTTTTGTCTCACTTGCATCTTGACTAATCAGGGCATACTGGTTGGCTGTAACTGAATGCAACAGTCCAACCGATAGCCCGCCAGGAGTTCTGCCGGTAATCTTTGCCGCACCCGCAATCGGGGTGAAGTCTCCAAGACTAACAAAAGTATTTTCTCCTGCACCCGGCTGATATTGGGGTTTTCTTCCAATACGCCGGGAGTAAAAAAGGCTTTCGGTGTTACCGCCAAAGCTAAGCTGGAACCTGAGCAACTCATTTCCTTCGATAAAAAACGGTCGTTTTTCAGTTAAGAACGATTCATACGCAGTAAGATTAACTTCACTGGGATCAGCTTCTACCTGCCCAAAGTCTGGATTTACGGAAAAGTCAAGGGTCAGATAATTGGTTAAGCCAATTTTTCCATCAACTCCGGCATTTTGTTTAAAACGGCTTCCCGTGGCGTAAGGATTTCCAGTTACCGGTTCGAAAGATTCGGCCGAACTTACCACATAGGGAATAATGTCAAAAGTCTTTCTGGGGTTGATTTGGTCTAAACCCGAAAGCAACCCCATTTGATGAACCCAACCCGGGGCACTGCGGGAAAAAGGTTGCCAAAACACTTTTTCGTTGTTTCGGAAAATTGACCTTTCGACCTGGAATCCCCAGGTGTTGCTTTCTGAAGGGTTGAATCTCAACTGAGAGAATGGGATGCGCATTTCGGCGGTCCAGCCTTCGTAGTCAATATTGGTTCGCACCGTCCAGATAGGGTCCCAGTTAAGGTCGCGCCGCGATCCATCATCAGAAATGCTGGCATCGAACTTAACCCCTGCCGCACTGACTAAAAGGGCAAAAGCATTCCTGTGGTCAAGATAACTGTCAATCATTACCCCGACGTAATCGCCATCGATCTGGTCGCGGCGTGTCAACCGCCTTACTATACTGTCAGGGGCCGTATCATGGGCCTTGATTGCAATGTAGAGGAAGTTTTCATCATTAAATACAGCGAAGCATGTTTTTTGAGAGGGGGCCGCATTTTCAACAGGCGAATACTGAACAAAATCGCAAGTCCATTGGGCTTGTTGCCAGCATATATCGTTAAGCAAACCATCTATAACCGGTTTGTTGTCAAAAAGGGGTTCAGCATTTACCTGCCGTTTCCCAAAACTGTTGGAAAACGCAGCAAGGTTTAGCATGCAAAAGAATAAAAGCAGTGCATGTTTTTTTGATTGCATTAGAAATTTCTTGTTTATTAGTTGCAGGGAATAATTGGAAAACTTGTTATCAGAATTTAAAGAAAGGATACATTTCTCCTGAACTATTTTTTTAAGAAAGTAATATCCTTCAACCTTCCTATATCAAAAATGACGAAGCCATTCACCTGGCTGTTCTCATCCCTTGTAAATTTCATCATTCCCAGGTTATCGGTTTCAAAGCTATCACCACTGACGTGGGTAAGTTGAAGCGAGCCAAAGCCCAGGTATTTTTCGAATGTTCCGGGCAGCTGGATTTTCAGGTGGCCTTCCTCGAACGTTACGGGGTAAGCGGCTCCCAAATAGGGCTGGTAATATTCGCCGGCAAAAAGGGCCAGTTGACTGTTGGTGAGTGGTTCAGACTTATCAACCAAGCTGGCATAGGTGTTCTGTCCCCGCTGATTCCACACTATTTGATTTACTGCTCCGTTTGGATCCGTAACAAAAGTTAATGCCGCTTCAAAGTCTTTCAAAAAGAAGCTGGTCTCGCTGTCGGCAAAAAGGCGAAACCTGACATCCCCTGGAAGTAACAGCCAGAATTCGTCATTTTCAATAGCAAAGGTCATTTCCATTCCATCTTCCATTCTGTATGTGCCAGCGAAAGGTTCTGCCTTTTCGGGAGCAAGGGTTATTTCAACTTTGGGCTTTGGAGGTTCAATTGGGGCAAATTTTTCCGAAAGCATTAGTCCGGCTATACTGTTTGCCATGGCACGGGAACCAATGCTTTGGTTGTTTAGCATCACTATTATGACCAGCTTTTCATCAGGGTAGATAGCCAGCAAATTTGAAAATCCCGGAACGCCCCCCTGATGATCCACCACTTTCAAACCCCTGTGATTTCTTACATAAAAACCATAGGTGTAAATGATTGAGTCGCCGTTTTCGAGGGTGTTATATTTATTGAAAAGGCGTTCCATCATCGACTTACTGCCCACCTTGGGGGCCAAAAAGTTTTGCCCCCATAGAATCATATCATGAATGCTTGAAAAAACATTTCCCGAACCATAACTGAAGTCGTTAACAATGCTAACATGTTCAAAATTATCCTGACGGCTTCTATATCCTTTGGCCATATGCAATATTTCGTGCTCATGGCTTAAATAAACCAGGCTTGAATTCATTCCCAGCGGTTCGAAAATATTTTCCTTGAGAAATTCAGAGAAGTGCATACCACTGACCGATTCAACTATGGAGGCGAGCAATGCATAACCCCCGTTGGAGTAAACGAAACTAGTATTGGGCTTAAAGTTTAGCTGTGCATATTTTTTTATCAGGTCTAACTCGTCCTGGTGCGACCATTCCATATCAAGTGGCATATCGGCAAACAGCCTGAGCAAATCTGTTGATGCAATACCGCTGGTATGCTGAAGCAAATGCCTGACGGTGATACGGTGTTCATATTGGGGAAGTTCGGGCAGGTACTTCCTGATGTCGGCATCAAGGTCAAGTTTGCCCTGCTCCTCCAGCAAGAGTATGGCAAAAGCTGTGAATTGCTTGGCCACCGATGCAAGGTCGATCAGGGTATTTTCATCGATCTTTGTGCCTTTTTCCACATCACTCACTCCATAGGCTTTCTTGTGCAGTATTTCATTATCGTGAATAACCGCAATTACACCACCTGGCTGACCGGGCTGTTGTTGCAAGGCCATTAGGGAGTCAATTCTTTCGGAAAGTTTTTCTCTTGAGAAAGTTTGAGAAAAAGAAGGAACAATTAATACAATGGTAGACAGCAGGATACTGAAAGCCACTTTTTTCATAATAAAGGATTTTGGGTTATAAAATTTTCAAGGGTTACAAAATTTAATCAGGATCACATAATATGAGGACTTTTTAAACTATGCAACCCGGTTTACTGTGTATCATAAAATATACCAAGGCAATTACCTTGCTGATAACAAATTAGTTAAAAAAAATAAATTTAAAAAGCGGGTAAAAAAACTGTTCGTCCGTGGGCAGAAGTTGTCCGTTTTTGGACGTTTGTTTAAGGTGAAAAGATTGGCTGAGAAAAGGAAGGGCTTAAATGCTAAAAAGAATGTGAACCGAACCAAAGGTTCATTATTTTTGCTGCTTTATCTGGGAAGCAGCTCAATCAATTTTTTAAATCAACTTTATGCTCGAAATTCTGTTTTTAATGGCCCTTGGCATCCTGATCGGTTTTTTCCTTCGCGGGAAAAAGAAGGTGGTTTTCTGGATTGAGAAGGCCATCCTCTGGAGCATATTTCTGCTGTTGTTTTTCCTGGGCCTTTCCATTGGCGGCGATGAGCTGATCATGGCCAGTCTGCCCTCGCTGGGGCTCAATGCATTTCTGATCACCCTGGGCGGGGTAACCGGCAGCGTGCTTGCCGCATGGGCCACATGGAAGTTTCTTTTTAACAGAAAAAGGAGCGCCCAATGAAAACCAGCCTGATCATACTGCTGTTTTTTGCTGCCGGGGTACTCGCCGGAACGCTTGATATTTTGCCGGCAGCCCTTAACGGGAAAGACCTGAGCACCATGGCGCTTTACCTGCTCATGTTTCTGGTAGGTATAAGCATTGGGGCCGATGATCGTGCCCTGGAGGCGTTGAAATCGCACGGGCTGAAGTTGTTCCTGGTTCCTCTTGCCACCATTATTGGCACTTTTGCCGGTGTAGCAGCCATTCACCTGGCAACCACCAACCTGCTTTTCGGCGAGAGCATGGCCGTGGGCGCCGGCTTTGGTTACTACAGCCTGTCGAGCATTATTATTGGGGAGCTGCATAGCGAAGCCTTGGGTGTAACCGCCTTGCTGGCTAACGTTATGCGCGAAATCATCACCCTGTTGCTTGCGCCGTTTTTTGTTTTGTGGTTTGGAAAGCTTTCTCCCATTTCGGCCGGCGGCGCCACAAGCATGGACACCACACTGCCCATCATCACCCGCGCATCAGGCAACGAATTTGCCATAGTGTCGCTGTTTCACGGCATGGTGCTTACCATACTGGTGCCATTGCTGGTCACGTTTATCGTTTCGTTGATTTAAAGGTAGGGATGCATCACCCCTTCGCCTCTAGCTGAAAACCAAAAATTAAGCAAATATTTGGGCTATTATCTGCCCTTTCAGGGCGAAAGAAAAACGATCATCCGGTTTCCCAAGGCGTTGCCTTTGGATTAAATTAATCCGACCTTTCAGGCCGAAATGCGTCCCGAAGGGACAGATTATTTCAGCCCATGGCAAAGTGAAGCGACGCCATGGGGAAAATGATCCAATGAAAAATTCAGGCTGTAAGCCCAGGTTATTTATCCCAAAAAATGCAAAGTGTGAAAGAACATGTTTAGAACCCAATGTTAAGACCTTCCATTTAACTACATTAAGGTATGTTTTTTTCCAATACTTAGTATCTATATAATAACCATATTGACAGCAGGTTTAACTTTAAAAAAGAAGGTTTTTCGTTTATCTTGGAATTATTAATATTTTTACTAAGCTGGAAAAATTTTATGGAAAGTAAAGTTTTACGTATATGAAAAACACAATAGCTTCTTTCCTTCTCTTATTTTTTTCTTTTCTTTCCCTCAACATAATGGGGCAAGAAAGAATAATCACCCCAGAAATGAAATTCGACAGGGTCGAAACAGGGGATTACTTTAAAAATGATAATTTAGAAATTTTTGAAGGAACATGGAAGTGGGAGTCAAACGATTCTGTTTTTATCCTGGTTTTAAGAAAAGAAAAGATAACTACAGGGGAGTCGCCCACAATTTCAATGGACATGGTCTTAGGTTACTATTCTTTTTTCAACGGAAAAACTCTTCAAATAGATGCCATCACAGACAATTCAGATTTCTTTATTGGAGTTGCAATGCCTGATTGGCCGGTTAACAGAATAAAGATTGTCGTTACCGATCCGCTTAAAAGTAAAACAGGCGAAGAGTTTTTTGAAATTTCCATGCAAGACGAGAATATTGCTTTTTGGGAAATGGGTAATAGGAAAGGCATTCGAGTTCTTGCTGAGGGAGAAAAGTTCGATCCAGGCTTTTCAATCCCAACCAAAATGACCTTACATAGAATTAGTGAATAATCAAAAACCGTCCTTGCCTTTAAATAGCATTTCAAAATGAAAACTTTAAATTATCAAACGCTTTTTGCTTTTGCACTTATCCTGTTTTTTTCCCAAGCAGGTTATTCACAACAGGAAGCCTCTATTTTAGAAAAATTAAAGAGTACCATTTGGAACGCGGCAGAATATGGTGATGGCACGTATGATTGCCAATTTACAGATAGCACAATGGTTTGGACGTTCGGGAAATCAAAAGAATTTTCAATTGTTCAGGAATTCTATTTGTCCAACACCATTAATAATGAGTTCCAGATTGAAAAAGTCGGCAACCTTTCAAATGGAAACTATTTAATTATCAGAGCCAAAAGGACGCCTGATGATACAAGACCTAAACCAATTTCTGTAATGGAAATTATTGAGCTAAGCCGGGAAAAACTGATTCTGAAAAACGTTAATAAGCCAGAACGGCACTTGGTTGTTTTTGAGGCCAAGGAAAAATAAACCAACACCGCCCTTGCGATGCAGGGGCGGTTTTATTTTATGCCGCCATTACAGGGCTTGCGTTTCTTGTGTCCTTTCTTTCACAGGGTTTCGCTTCGCTTCACCCTGTGATTTTTGATTTCAATTAAGTTGGAGCTTGGTATTAACGAAATTAATTGATTTAAAATTTGCACAAAAGTAATTCACATCGATAATTAAAAAAGTGATTTACAGTATATTGTATCTATTATTTTAATTTGGTTTTAATTAAAATTACTTGTTTTTCATATTTTTTTCTATTGACTAAACAAAATTTTTTAAATTTGAACGGCAAACTTTATAAGTTAATATGCTCTTTCTATTATTAAATTTTCATGTTTATTAAAGAAATACAATATCGAAAATCCTTAAAGCTTTTCTCTGGACTCTTTAATTACGTAGAGAGAGAGAGAGAGAGAGAGAGAGAGAGAAGTACCTTATATTAAAGCTAATACAGCGCCAAAATCCCTGGCAGGCAAAACGCCCATTTTGTTATAAGTTGCCTGCTAAGGATTTACCTCCATGAGGTTAAAATTTTTTGAGTAAAAAAATCAAAATCTTTAACCTTAAAATTCCTATTATGAATAAAAAATCAATAAAATCCACATTCCTTAAAAAGGAGGTTTTTATTTATTTTCTCCTTTCCCTATTTCTGGTGAACTGCAGCGACAAATTCGATGATTATGAGCTAAGCCCACCTGAACCTACCTTTTCAATTCCAATGGCAAAAAGCTGGTTTGAAACTAATTTACAACCTGTTATTGATAGAAACCTGATTAAGCCAAAAACCGAAGGAAGCTCAATCATAGACTTGCAGCCTTTATTTAACTGGGACTTGGCAGAATTATACAGTAACAGCAACTGGGCTGTAGTTGAATTGCCCTGGGAATATGAAGAAGGGATAGTTACATACGTGGGTGAAGGTGAAGGGTTTTCATCAGGATACAATCCATTTGAGTCAACCCAAATAACCAAACTGGTAATATTAAACAACCTTGCTACCGAAGAGATTTATGGTTTTAAAATGGTTGTTTTACCAGATATTAACTATTTGGCACTTGGTGGAGATTTATCCAACACTACCTACTTAAATCAAGACGCCGAATTCACCGGAATCATTCTTTTTTACAGCGTTTTGGACCAATTTGTTAATGGTTGGATATATAAAAATGGGCAAATAACGGGAACGTTACACTTAGCTGAAAATCCAGATAAATCTGAAAACACGGGGATTTTTTCAAAGAGCAAAGGTTGGTTTTATGTTGAGTTTTGCTGGTACCAATATTTTGTGTATCCAGATGGATCGCAATCAGAACCTATGCTTTTAGATTGCTCCTGGCAGTCTTATTACATTCAGGATTATTTTGACAGCCAAGAAGGGGGCGGAGGGTTTGATCCTGGTGGTGGCGGAAGCAGTGGCGGTACAATTAGCCCCAGTAGTGTTTATCAACCTGCTGAAGGAGATACGTTTTTTAAAAACAGTGTCACCCCTACAATGGATGTACAAATATTGAATGAATGTCTTTTGGCCATAATGGAATATGTCAGCCAAGAACTTTGTGGTTTGTCACACAATGTTGACTACTTTAGTACATCATATTATAATGAGTATGGAATTTGGGCCTACCTTTTTGGCGTAAACACAGAACATGCGATGCCTTTTTTAGCGAAACACTTCCGCTCAAGACCATTTCAAGGATTTCAAAATGAAATTAACAATGGAAGGATGGTTATAACTGACATTATTGTACAAGGGCAAGCCGGTATTACTCATGCAGTTGCCATTGTAGGTTATAAACCAAACGGCAGATTAATCTATATGGATCCAGCTAAAGGTCTATTGTGGGAAGGGGTACCTACTATGTTTGGTATTAATTTTGTTTTTGCAGCAAGGGGTTGTTTTTAAACTTAAAAACTTTTCAACATGAAAACCATAAAGAATCAAACGTTTTTTGTTTTTGCGCTTTTCCTGTTTTTCTCTCAAGCAGGTTACTCGCAGCAGGAAAGTTCCATTTTAGAAAAATTAAAGAGCACCATTTGGAACGCCTTAGACGTAAGGGATGGAACATATGACTTGCAATTTACAGATAGCACAATGGTATGGACGTTTGGGAAGTCAAAAGAATACATAATTATTGAGGAATTCTTTCTATCCAACTCTGCAGAAACAGAGTTTAAGTCAAATCAGGTAGGGAAAAGTTTAAATGGGAATTTTCTGGTTTTTCGGGCCAAAAGAACAACGGAAGATAAAAGACCTAAACCTATAACAGTCATGGAAATCATTGAATTGACCAATGAAAAACTTCTATTCAAACTCCCTGATAATCCCGGACGTCCTTATTTAGAATTTCAGGCTAAAAATGAATAAGCCAACGCCGCCCTTGCCATGCAGGGGCGGTTTTATTTTATGCCGCCCTTACAGGGCTTGCGTTTCTTGTGGTGTTTGGTTCACAGGGTTTCGTTTCGCTTCGCTTCACCCTGTGCTTTTACGTTTCGGGGCTTCGCCCCTTTATTTTGAAGAAGCAAAAAAATCCACAATACCTTGGTCTCCACTCGCAGACATTGCCCTGAAGGGGCAAAGCGTAACAGCACAGGGTGCCAACCCTGTGTTAACGGACGACTATCCTAGGTTAGCCCTGAAAGGGCGAAACGTTGGCTCTTTTTTCTATAAGAAATTCACCTTACCGCGGCCACATAAGCGCCCTTTGTTCGTACCGGCCAAACCTCGATGCCGGCTTCCTGGCAGGCTTCTTCCCAGCGGCGGGTGTTCCAGAAGGTGTTGGAAGCATCAACGATCACCTTTTGCGGCTGCAAGGCTTCAAGGGCGATTTGCGGATTAACGCGCGAATTCTGACTTATAATCAGGTAATGGATTGGCATGCCCGGCTCAGGGATTTCCCGCAAAGGGGACTGATCAAGTAAGAACAGGTTTAATTGGCCGAAGCGCAAAAAAGGGCCGCGGCGGTAAAGGTTTCCATTGACAAAGGGTTCTTCGGCTAGTGCCAAACTGGCCGGCAGCACTGACCTGATGCCATGCTGCACCCTGTTTTCCTTCAAATGGAAATCGACCTTACGGGGGTCGTTCTGAAGCGTTTCGCACATAAGAAATACACTCTGACGGCCCGACACAAAATCGATAGCGCAGGCATTGTTTACATGGTACACCACCATTTTATCGGTTCTCAGGTTCTGAATGCTGCGGGCCGAAACAGAAACACTGACGAGCAAAAAAATGCCCAATGCCAGGCGAAGCGCCTGCGGACGCTGCTGCATCAGGAACAGGCTCAGGAAAATCAGCACCATGAAAACCCCCAGTGTTTCGGGCAAACTAATAAATACATTGCTTGAAGTGGAATACGGCAGCCCTTCGATAAATTTTACCGACTGGTGCAGGGCAAAAACCACCCCAAAAAGGACTTTACCGGCAAGCATGCCCACCACGGGAATGGGCGTGAGCAACAGGGTTGCCAATGCGGAGTAAATAATCAGACTCGCCAGCGGAATCACAATCAGGTTGGTGAGCAGGAAATAGTTGGGAAACTGGTGAAAATAAAACAGCGAAAGCGGCCCGGTGGCCAATTGCGCGGCCAGCGAAACGGTGAGGATGGCCCAGGCCTTGTCGAGCAAGTAATTTTTGAAATCCAACTGCTGGTAAAAGAAAGGCTGCAAGGCCACAATGCTGATCACGGCCAGGTAGGATAGCTGAAATCCAATCCTTGTTATAATGTAAGGATCAATAATCATGAGCAGAAAAGCCGATGCTGCCAGGGTGTTGTAAATGTTGGTGGTGCGTCTGAAGCTCTGCCCCAGGGCCACAAAGCTGAACATGGTGCTGGCCCTGAGTACCGAGGGCGAAAAGCCGGTAATGGCCGCATAAAACCATATAAGCAGAATTACCAGAACGGTTTGAATAATGCGCCCGCGTGGAACCTTATTCAGAAATGACAGCAGGAATTTCAGCACCAGGAAAATGATGCCCACGTGCAGGCCCGAC
>JAWLCS010000007.1:99457-101259 GCA_041687035.1 Bacteroidales bacterium | reverse complement strand
TGATCTGGCTTGCTGATTCGGAAACGATAACCAAGTTTCAAACCCAGAAAGGTTATCTCCCTGACCTGAACCAGCTTTGTGGCTTTCATCCATTCCACTTGCCTGGTAAATAATCGAGTTATCTGGAAAGGAGTACGGCCTAGTACCCATGAAGTTTTTTGTCCATCCCTGGGCAGAAGAATTCTTATCACTTCGTTTAGCACCGGGTCGCCAGTATCCTGCTGCTCAAAATACCAGCGCCCTTCCTCAATCCTTAATAAGCCTTTTTGGGCAAGCTCAATAAGCGAGGAATAAAAAATCAGGGTGCTGAAGTTTTGTCGCTGCCGAATGAAGCCCTTTTCCTGGTTTATGCTGAAAAGGAACAATTTCTCTTTAAGGCCCGTTTCCATGTTCATTATTTTTTTTGCCTGGATTGGCAGAGGCCGGGCCTTTGGGTGGCTTATAACGACCGGCTTCTTTTAAGGCACGGTGTATAAGCCACTCCAGTTGGCCATTGACACTCCGAAAATCGTCAGCAGCCCATTTTTCAAGCGCTTCCATCATTTCTGGCTGCAAGCGCAGGACAAATGGTTTTTTCTTATTCATAACAGTTTATTGGTGTAACGTACCGGTATTGATCACCGGGCTGGCGTCTTTGTCAGAGCAAAGCACCACCATTAAGTTGCTTACCATGGCCGCTTTTTTCTCTTCATCCAAAACAATGATGTCTTTTTGCGACAATTGTTCCAGGGCCATTTCAACCATGCTTACTGCCCCTTCCACAATTTTTTGGCGGGCGGCTACAATGGCTGTGGCTTGCTGGCGGCGAAGCATGGCGCCCGCAATTTCTGATGCATATGCCAGGTAGGCAATACGGGCTTCAATCACATGAATGCCGGCAATTTGCAACCGGTCAACAAGTTCGCGCTCCAGTTCATGGTTAACTTCTTCTCCTCCGGCGCGCAAGCTGATCTCGGCCTCAAGGTCATCAAAGTTGTCGTAGGGATAAGCCCCGGCAAGCTTGCGGATGGCAGCCTCGCTCTGAATGTCGACGAAGCGGATATAATCATCCACCTCAAAGGCTGCCTTAAAGGTGTTTTCCACCTTCCAAACCAGCACAATGCCAATCATGATCGGGTTTCCCAGCTTGTCGTTTACCTTAATGGGGTCGCTGTTCAGGTTGCGGGCACGCAAGGAGATCTTTTTACGGGTGAAGAAAGGGTTGATCCAGTAAAAACCGTAATGCTTTATGGTGCCCGAATAATTTCCAAACAGCACCAATACAACCGATTCGTTGGGGTTTACAATCTGCAATCCGATCCAGCAAAAAGGATCCACCAGCAAAAACAATAACCACCAGGGGTTATTGAGGGTAATGGCCAGGGCAACCGGGCCAATCAGGAAGGCAAGGGCAAAAAACAAGCCCAGGTAACCCATGTAGGGCGACAATTGTTTTTCTTTTTCCATGGTTTGTGATATTAAAATGATATCACAATGATAAAACATTTTTTTAAATCCCGCAAGGATTTTTAAAAATATTTTTTCTAAACTGACTTTTTTGAGAATCCGTAGTCTTTTTTATACACAAAAACCACGAAGGGGGCACAAAAGGCACATAATACGCCGCGAACTTTGCGGGGCGTTGCGTGCTTTGCGTGAAAGAAATTGGGTTGCGATTACGATTTTTTAATCCTAAATCATCAATCCTAAATCATCAATCAAACAGCGACAGGCGCTTTGATATGCGGGTGCGGGTCGTAGCCTTCCAGGCGGAAGTCTTCGAATTTAAAGGAAAAGATGTCTTTTACCTCCGGGTTTATGCG
>JAWLCS010000007.1:0-99357 GCA_041687035.1 Bacteroidales bacterium | reverse complement strand
AGCGACAGGCGCTTTGATATGCGGGTGCGGGTCGTAGCCTTCCAGGCGGAAGTCTTCGAATTTAAAGGAAAAGATGTCTTTTACCTCCGGGTTTATGCGCATAACGGGAAGCGGCCTGGGCTCCCGGCTCAATTGCAGCCGGGTTTGGTCGAGGTGGTTCAGGTAAAGGTGGGCGTCGCCAAAGGTGTGCACAAAATCGCCTGGTTGCAAATCACACACCTGGGCAACCATAAGGGTGAGCAGGGCATAGGAGGCAATATTGAACGGCACGCCCAGGAAAATGTCGGCGCTGCGCTGATAAAGCTGGCAGGAGAGTTTTCCATCGGCCACATAAAACTGGAACAACACGTGACAGGGGGGGAGTGCCATCTTTTCGATCTGCCCCACGTTCCAGGCACTAACCATCAGCCTTCGTGAGTCGGGATTTTTTTTGATCTGTTCAATTAATTGGGATATCTGGTCAATGGTGCGACCATCAGCCTGCCAACTGCGCCACTGGGCGCCATACACCGGGCCAAGGTTGCCTGCGGCATCGGCCCATTCGTCCCAAATGCTCACACCATTGTCTTTTAGGTATTTAATATTGGTGTCGCCTTTAAGGAACCAGAGCAACTCATGGATAATGCTACGCAGGTGCAGTTTCTTGGTAGTGACCAAGGGGAATCCTTCGCTCAGATTGAAACGCATCTGGTAGCCAAATACGCTAATGGTGCCCGTTCCGGTTCGGTCGTCTTTTTTTGTACCGTTTTCCAAAACATGATTCAACAACTGAAGATAGGGGCGCATAAATTTTCCTTTTATTCAAAGGTAGCTTTTTGCTTCAAAAAATCAAACGATGTTTTCACGAAAAAAGGAGAGGATTCCCGTATAAAAGAGGTATGGAAATGGCCAGGTATAACTTCGATTTTAAGTTTATTTTAAAATGTTACTAATACGTAATTTAATCGAAGTTTAAACATAGAAATACGTTTTAATTACGTTTTAATTACGTATTAACTACGTTTTAACTTGGCTTTTGAAAAGTAACGGAAAAGATTCAGGACATCATCTGCCTTTTGCAGGGATTTACAGGAGCAGGTAGTATCTGTCCAGTTTTTCTTGCTGCCTAAACTCCGGAAAAATTGGGAGGGAGTTTTACCTATAAGGGTAGGGGGAATAAAAAGGCCGCCTCATTTTTTGAGACGGCCTCAAAAGACAAAATTCTTTATCGACCTACTGTAATAAGGGCTTTTATTCCCTACCCTAATACAACGCCCACCATAGTGGCGCTCATGAGGGCAGCCAGGGTGCCACCCAGCAGGGCTCGCATACCAAAGCGCGAAAGCAGCAACCGCTGGTTGGGGGCCAGGGAGCCAATACCACCAATTTGAATACCTATACTGGCAAAGTTGGCAAACCCGCACAAAAGATAGGTTGACATAATAATTGATTTGGGATCGGCAAAAGCACCGGCAGTTTTTAAGGCAGCAAGGCTAGTGTATCCAATAAACTCGGTCATGATTACCTTCTCTCCAAGCAAGCGGCCGGCCAGGGTAATGTCGGGCAGGCTGATCCCGATTAGCCACATAAGGGGTGAAAAGGCATAACCAAGAATAAATTGCAATGAAAGCCGGGTATATTGTCCATCGGTAAGGCTGGCAATGGAGGCGTTCAGGCTGGTCCAGTCGCCGATTTTCCCGGCAATAAAGTTGAACATGGCAATAAAGGCAATAAACACCAGCAGCATGGCGGCCACATTGGCAGCCAGTTTTAGGCCCTCGGTGGTGCCATTCGAAATGGAATCGAGAATATTGCTGCCAATTTTTTCTTTGCTGATTTCCATGGTTTTATTGATGGCTTCGGTTTGGGGTACCAATATTTTGGAAATGACCACAGCGCCTGGTGCAGCCATAATGGAAGCTGCCAGCAGGTGCTTGGCAAAAATAAGGCGTTGCACCGGGTCGTCACCGCCCAGGAAACTTATGTAGGCCGCCAGCACACCACCCGCCATGGTGGCCATGCCGCCCGTCATTACTAACAAAATTTCTGACTTGTTCATTTTTTCGAGGTAGGCCTTGATCATCAAAGGTGATTCGGTCTGACCCAGAAAGATATTACCTGCTACCGAAAGGCTTTCCGCCCCAGATAAGCGCATGGCTTTTGTCATTAACCATGCTAGTCCATAAACAATTTTTTGTATTACACCTAGATAAAACAGAAGGCTGGTAAGGGCTGAAAAGAAAATAATGGTTGGTAAAACTTGGAAGGCAAAAATAAACCCGTAAGTGGAAGTGTCAAGAAACCCTTCAAAAAGAAATTCAGTTCCCGCTTTTGAGAAATCAAGAATTTTTACAAAAATTTTCCCAACAAAGTCGAAAAAGAATTCAACCGGTGGCACCTGTAAAATGCTGAAGGCCAATAGGGCCTGAATGGCGAGGCCGATGCCCACCACTTTCCAGTTGATCGCCCGGCGATTGGTGCTGAATATCCACGCAATGAAGATTAGTGAAACCATGCCAATCAATCCCCTGAATAAATTGTACAGGGTAAAGCCCTGCTCGAAAATGGCCTCCGGGTCTCCGATATCAGCCAATGGGTCAACTTGCTCTGTTTCGGCCGAAATGGGCTCACCAGTTTCTGTCAGGGAGTCTTTCGCGCTTTCATCGGTCATGTCTTCCAGTTCCACTTCCAGGGCTTGCTCTACCGCCTGCTGAGGTGCCGTTTGGGCCTGGGCCGCATTAAGGCTGAAAAACAGAAAAAACAAGGGCAAAGCCAGCCATAAACTCAGGGACTTCTTCATGCTAGATGTGTTTTGAATAGATAGGTTAAGAAAAATCCTGCCCGTGCGGACAGGATGCAAACCTATTAAAAATTTTTCGAAGCTTTGAAAAATTTAACCGGCTTTTTCTGGTGCGAGCCAATTATTTTTTAGACTTTCGCCGGTTTATCTCGTCTCTGATCTTTGAAGCCCTTTCGTAGGCTTCCTCATCGATGGCAGCCATAAGCATGGTCTCGAGCTCGCTTACCGAAAGGTTTGAATATTCACTTTCATCCAGTTCCTTTTCTACTGGAACTTGCTCCATGGGATGGTCTTCTTTTTCTTCCTGCAGCACCATGCCGGCTTCTTTCAATATGGACTCGTAAGTATAAATGGGGCATTTGAAGCGAACGGCCAGGGCCACGGCATCGGAGGTGCGCGAGTCAATCTCTACTTCTTTGGCCCCATCAAAGCAAATGAGCTTGGAGAAAAAGATGCCTTCGCTGAATTTGTAAATGATAACCTCGTTGATAAGAATGTTGAAGGTCTGGGCAAAGTTGCGGAAAAGGTCATGCGTAAGTGGCCGGGTGGGCTTCATCTTTTCCAGCTCAATGGCAATGGCCTGTGCCTCAAAGCTGCCAATTATGATGGGAAGTCTGCGTTTTTCTCCAGTTTCGCCAAGAATCAGGGCATAAGCACCAGCCTGAGCCTGGCTGTATGAGATGCCCAGTATTTCCAGTTGAATTTTCTTCATATTCCTGCTAAAGTTCAAAAAAAATTGAAGCGGCTTAGCCAAAACCAGCAAAATCGTGCATAACAAAATTAGCTTAATTTTATGACAATTTCAGTATTTATTGGCACTTTACCTTTAAGACATGCTTGTTCGCAGGTGTCAAAGCGTTTATTTAGATTTGTTAATAAAAAAACAGATTAAAACAAAATACCAATTCGATTTTGTTAAATATTTTTTATTTTTGAGCCCATCTTCAACCAACTTACATAACAATCAAATCAAACACTAAAAGGAGGAAAAAATGCCTGTAATTTTTTGGTTAGTACCCATCAGTTCTGTCACAGCCTTGTTGTTTGCTTATTATTTTTTCAAACAAATGCTTGGCTACGACGAAGGGACGGATATGATGAAAAAAATTGCCAAGCACGTCAGAGACGGAGCAGGGGCATATCTGCGCCAGCAATACAAAGTTGTTTTGGTGGTTTTTATAGTTTTAACGGCCATATTCAGCATCATGGCTTTTGGTTTGGGCATTCAAAATAAGTGGGTGCCTTTTGCTTTTTTGTCGGGTGGGGCCTTTAGCGGTCTGGCAGGCTTCTTTGGCATGCGTGCGGCAACATTTGCTTCCTCCAGGGTCGCCAACGCCTGCCGCGAATCGCTCAATGGCGGACTGCGTCTGGCCTTTCGCAGCGGCGCAGTAATGGGCCTGGTAGTGGTTGGCCTGGTGCTGCTCGACATTTCCATTTGGTTTGTAATCCTTAATCTGGCCATACCCGAGGCTGAATTTGGTTTCAAGCTGCTCACCATTACCGCAACCATGCTTACTTTCGGCATGGGTGCTTCCACCCAGGCACTTTTTGCCCGCGTAGGCGGGGGTATCTATACCAAGGCTGCCGATGTTGGCGCCGACCTGGTAGGCAAAGTTGAGGCTGGCATTCCCGAGGACGACCCGCGCAACCCCGCCACTATTGCCGATAACGTAGGCGATAACGTAGGCGATGTGGCTGGTATGGGTGCCGACCTGTTCGAATCCTTTGCCGGATCAATACTTGCCACCGCACTGCTGGGTGCCGCCGCCTTTGTAGGCTATGGCTCCGAAATGCAGTTTAATGCCGTGATGGCTCCAATGCTGATTGCCGCCATCGGAACCCTGCTCTCCATTGCAGGGGTGTTTATGGTGCGTACCCGCGAAGGTGCCACCCAGAAAGAATTGCTGAAGTCGCTGGGAGTTGGCGTTAATACCAGCGCAGCACTGATCATTGTTTTCTCATTGGGCGTTTTGTACTTCCTGGGATTTGAAAACTTCTGGGGCCTCTGGGGCTCTATTGTGGTGGGCTTGCTTGCCGGTATTGCCATTGGGCAGTCGACCGAGTATTTTACCGCTTCAGCCTATGCCCCAACCAGGCGTATTGCAAAAGCCAGTGAAACAGGACCGGCAACCATTATTATTGCAGGGATTGGCACAGGCTTGATCTCTGCGGCCATTCCGCTGGGTATTATCGTGGTGGCCATTACTCTGGCTTACCTCTTTGCCGCTGGCTTTACCTTCGATGTGGGCAACCTTAATTATGGTCTTTATGGTATTGGCATTGCTTCCGTGGGGATGCTTTCCACCCTGGGAATTACCCTTGCCACCGATGCTTATGGCCCAATTGCTGACAATGCAGGTGGTAATGCCGAAATGTCGAAGCTGGGTGCCGAGGTGCGCAAGCGTACCGATGCCCTCGACTCACTGGGCAACACCACCGCCGCTACCGGAAAGGGCTTCGCCATTGGCTCTGCTGCCCTTACGGCCCTTGCCCTGCTGGCCGCCTATTTCGAAGAGGTGAAAATGATGTTTGTGAAGTTTCTTGATATGCCAGAATTCCTTATTCATGGCAAGGATGGCGCAGTGGAAGCTCAGTATGCCAACTTTATTGACTTTATTTATCACTACGAGATTCACCTGATGAATCCAAAGGTGCTGGTGGGTGTTTTCCTTGGCGTGATGAGCGTATTCCTTTTCAGTGGAATGACCATGAATGCCGTTGGCCGCGCCGCCCAGAAAATGGTGGACGAGGTACGCAGGCAGTTTAAAACCATTCCTGGTATCCTTGAAGGAACTGCTGAACCCGATTATGCCCGTTGCGTGGCCATTTCGACCAAAGGCGCCCAGCGCGAAATGATGCTGCCTTCTTTTGTGGCCCTGCTCATACCGGTAATTGTGGGCTTGATTTTTGGTGTGGCTGGCGTAACAGGACTGCTGATCGGTACCATTACTTCAGGCTTTGCTCTGGCCATTTTTATGGCCAATGCTGGTGGGGCCTGGGACAATGCCAAAAAATATATTGAAGAGGGCAACCATGGCGGCAAAGGTTCCGACTGCCATAGAGCTGCCGTGATTGGCGACACCGTTGGCGATCCCTTTAAAGACACTTCTGGCCCCAGCCTCAATATCCTGATCAAACTTATGGTAATGGCATCGGTGGTTACCGTTGGGGTTGCAGTATCATACAGTTTGTTGTAAAATCTCAAGGTCATAAAAATTAATAATTAATGTTAAAAAGCGCAGGTCGTTTTAAGAAACGTCTGCGCTTTTCATTTTTTTGCACACAAATATATTTTGCAATCATTGATTGCTTTTGAATAAAACCAACCCTGAAACCTGCCACTATCCTTGTTTTTGTGCAGAAAAAAAAGATAATGGATTATACTTCCTGTAATATGAATAAACTTATTCGGTTTTTTATTTTGAATACAATATAGAAAAATAACTATATACAATAAATAAATAGTTAAACGGGCGTTTTTTTTGACTAACTTTGTAATCTAAATCATTGATCACATGAACAAAAAACAAGCAACAAGCCTGCGCGAAATGCTCGACAACAGCGTAGCACAATTCTCTGAGCGCCCAGCCTTATCATTTGTTGGCGGCAAAGCCCTGACTTATGCAGAGGTTGGCGTTTTGGCACGTCAGCTCATGGCGTGGATGTCAGAGAACGGTATTAAGAAAGGTGACCGTGTGGCCTTGCTTAGCCAGAACATGCCCCACTGGGGGGTAGCCTACCTGGCTATTACTGGTATGGGTGCCGTGGTGGTGCCTCTCCTGGTTGATTTCAGCGAAGTTGAACTTAACAGAATTCTTGCTCATAGCGAATCAAAAGCGATTCTTGTTTCTGAGAAACTCAGTGCTAAAATCAATTCAGACCTACCTTCAGCCATTACTTTTGGCTTGCTGCTCGACGACCTTAATCCCATCGACCTTGATCTTCTCAAAGCTGAAAAGCGCATGGAGCGACTGGAGAAACTCAAGCCTGTTGAAGCAACCACTGAATTTGCAAAACCTTCTGAAGAAGACCTTGCTGCCATACTTTATACTTCGGGTACTACAGGTAACCCCAAAGGCGTAATGCTGAGTCACCGCAACCTGGTTTCCAGTGCCATAAACACCCTTGGAATTCAGGTTGTTGACACTTCCGACCGATTGCTTTCCGTATTGCCGCTACCTCATACTTACGAGTGTACCATTGGCTTCATTATCCCATTTATGGGTGGTGCCACGGTCTATTATCTGGATAAGCCACCTACTGCATCGGTGCTTCTGCCTGCCATGAAACAGGTGAAACCCACCATGATGCTCACCGTGCCTCTTATCATGGAGAAGATTTATAACCTGCAGGTGAAACCCAAGCTGCATAAGAGCAAAATGATGCGCAGCATGATGAAGGCTCGTTTTATGCGCCGCATGTTTCATAAGCTGGCCGGTAAAAAGATTTACCAGGCTTTTGGCGGACATTTGCACTTTTTTGGTATTGGTGGCGCCAAGCTTTCGGCCGATACAGAGCAGTTTCTGCGCGACGCAGGCTTCCCATATGCCATTGGTTATGGGCTTACTGAAACAGCCCCCCTGCTGGCTGGCTGTGCACCTTCTCTTACAAAATTCCGCAGTACTGGATTTAACCTTCCTAATCAGCAAATTAAAATCCTTGACCCCGACCCGCACACCGGCGAAGGCGAGATCGTCGCAAAAGGGCCCAATATTATGATGGGTTACTACAAAGACCCTGCGCAGACTGCCGAAGTATTTACCCAGGACGGATGGTTTAAAACCGGCGACCTTGGGGTGCTGGATAAGGATGGCTATTTGTATATCAAAGGCCGTCTCAAGAATATGATCCTCGGCCCTTCCGGTGAAAACATTTATCCCGAAGAGATTGAAGCTTTGATAAACGGGGAAGACCTGGTGCTCGAATCGCTGGTTTATGAAATGAAGGGCAACTTGGTGGCCAAGGTTCACCTCAACTACGATGAACTTGAAAAGCGATATCAGGGGTTTAAGGACTCAGCCCAGGAATTCAAGGAAGAGATGAATAAAGTGGTGGATGAAAAGCTGAAGGAAATCCGTGACAGGGTCAATGCAACCATGAACCGTTTCTCGCGCATCAGCAATGTTGAAGAACAGCCGATGCCTTTTGAAAAGACACCCACCCAAAAGATCAAGCGCTTCCTTTACTCAAAGCAAAATGATCTGAAGCATTAAGAAATATGGAATGCATTTATAAAGGCTGCCCAGGTTGGGCGGCCTTTTTTTATACTCTGCTCTTATCGTCATAATATTTGAACCCTATAAAAAACCGTATTAAATAAGGTATGAATCCGATTGACCTCAAAACCTGATAGAAGGATGGTGATAGCGGGCTTCTCTGCTTAAAATAAGCAACCCCCTGTTTCTTCAGTCAGGGGGTTGCTTTTAATGGCTGAATCTTGCCTTACGGACTTTCCATTTAGTCGTTCCAAACAGGTATGCGGCCCGGGGTGTAGGGAGCCTTAGCTTCATCCATAAGTTTCCGAGCTTCAACTATTTTATTACGGGCAATATTACTGATTCGTTCAAGTACTGGCGGGAATTCTTCTTTAAGGATCTCAACCTGCATTCTGGAGGTGCCTGTGATTTCAGAGGTGCTGTTGATCTGGGTATTGATCACATCGCGCAGCCTATTGTTAAGCGGAACCGTCGAAGGCGGCAATTCCTCGCGGCTTGCCCTAGGAGTATATCCATTGAAAATGAACTGAATATTTTCTAACTCAAGGTTGATTTCGGCCAGAAAGGGGAGAAGTCTTTCGTGCGACAAGGGCAAGGATAGGGCTGTTTGGCGCATAGCTGTCACTTCATTCAATAGGTCGCTGGTGAGTTGCATGGCACCTACCATAGATTTTGATATTTGGGAGACTTCCAGCTGGAATGCCACCATTTCGGCTCGGTTGGAAGCCGGAAGGGTAGTATTGTTCAGCCCCTTGACATTAAAATTTTTTGGACCTGCAAGGGGTTTCATCTCACCGTTATGTACCATTGCGATTTCGACGGAGTAGATGCCAGGTAACACATAAATACTACCGCGGTCTCTTGCCAACGGATTGAAGCGGTTGGTTGTTTGTGGGCGAGTGTTCTCATAGCTCAGATCCCAGGTAAAACGCTGGATACCTTTGGATGGCCGTTGGGTAAAAGTGCGGATAATTGATCCTTGACTGTCCCGGATTGTTACCAGAAGATAGGGCGCAATCTCCTTGTTTTCTTCTTCTAGTTCGGCCAGGCTGGGTTGGGGGATGGGTTTGCTTTCCTCAAACAATTTCTTCTCCATTTCGCGGCGGATGTCCTTTTTGAGCTTAGGCACATCTTTGAGATAGAAGGTAAAGGTTGCACCAAATTCGGGGTTGGGTGCTACAAAATACGTTGCACCTTGGCTCGATTTATTACTGGTTTGAATGAAAAGCAGGGCATCTTTGATGTCGAAGAGGTGGTTATCGGCTTTTGGCAGATCGGTCGTTAGCTCTCGCAGCGGCGCGTAGTTGTCAAGGATATAAAAGCCTCGACCAAAAGTGGCCAATACCAGGTCTGATTCTCTTTGCTGGATGGTCATGTCGTAAACAGCTACCGATGGCAATCCCGATTTTAGCGGCACCCAGTTTTGTCCGCCATTTATGGAAAAGAAGACCCCGAATTCGGTACCGACAAAGAGCAGGTCTTCTTTAATAAAGTCTTGTTCAATGGTGTGTACTGGCCCATTTTCGGGCAGGGAAGAAGCGATAGAGGTCCATGTTCTTCCCTTGTCAGTGCTTCTTAATACATAAGGTTTAAGGTCGTCGCGTTTGTAATTGCGAATGGTGGCATAGACTACGTTCTCGTTAAAACGTGAGGCCTTCACGTCGCTGACATAGGAATATTCGGGCACCCCGGGGAAGATACCGGCTTTGCGCCAGGTTTTTCCGGCATCTTCTGTCACCTGAATCAGTCCGTCATCGGTGCCTACATAGAGCAGATTTTCCCTAATGGGAGATTCGTCAAGGGCAACGATGGTACCCCAGAGGGAAGTAGAGACATCCTTGGCAACGGCATCGACACTCCAGAATTTACCCATTACTGGCCAGGTGTTTCGATCGGTTTGCGTGGTTAAGTCATCTGAAATTACCTCCCAAGTGTTTCCGCGGTCGTCGCTGCGGAACACCTTATTGGCGGCAAAGTAAAGCCGGGTGGGTGCGTGGGGGCTGATAATTAGGGGAGCGTCCCAGTTCCATTTGTAGGTATCCTCGCCCTGGCGTGGCTCAGGGCGAATGCGGATGCGTTCCCCGCTTTGCTTGTCGTAGCGAACCAGGTTGCCATACTGTGACTCAGAATATACGATGTTAGGATTGCCGGGTTCGATGGCAGGCCAGAAACCGTCGCCTCCTACGGTGATGATCCACTCGTCACTGGAAACCCCAGCCCGATGGGTATTCTGCGAGGGGCCCCCCTGAGTGTTGTTGTCCTGGGTGCCACCATAAACATTGTAGAAAGGCTCGGCATCGTCAACGGCTACTCTGTAAAACTGGGTTACCGGCAAGTTGGATACAAAAAGCCATTCACCCTGGTCGATGTTGTAGGTAATGTAAACACCCCCGTCTCCACCGATCATTACGTGCTGGTTGTTGGTAGGGTCTATCCAGAGGGCATGGTCGTCCACGTGACGATTGCTCTGACTAACGCGCGACCAGGTTTTTCCCCCGTCTGTGGTAACAAAGGAGTAGGTTTCAACACTGTACACCTTATCGAACTGCACAGGGTCAGCGAATATCTCATTGTAATATTGTCCGCTTGATACGTGGTCGCTCATTTTCTGCCAGGACTCCCCGCGGTTGGATGAACGGAAGAAGCCCCCGGCATTGTTGGCGGCTTCGATAATGGCGTAAAGCACATCAGGATTCTGGGGGGAGATGGCAATACCCATCCCACCCATATGTTCGCGGGGAAGGCCATCGGTAAGTTTGCGCCAGGTCTTGCCCGCGTCTTCCGACTTGAATAGGGCCGTTTCTGGTCCACCCCCAATTTTCGAAAAGGCATGTCTGCGGCGCTGCTCGGAGGAGGCATATAATATATCGGGATTCCGCGGGTCGCAGATGACATTGTTCACGCCGGTTTCCTCACTGATATATAGAACTTTTTCCCAAGTCTCACCACCATCTATTGTTTTATAAAGGCCCCGGTCTCCGCCTGGGCCCCAGGCAGATCCTTCAGCTGCAACATAAACAATATTTGAGTTTCTTGGGTCGATCAGGATCATTCCAATTTGCCGGCTGTCCTTCAGGCCCATATTCTTCCAAGACTTGCCACCGTTGACTGTTTTGTAAACTCCGTTTCCGTATCCCAGGGCCCGTTGGTGGTTGTTCTCGCCAGTGCCTGCCCAGACCACATTGGTGTTGTTGGGGTCCATTGCCAGACAGCCAATGGAATAGGCGCCATAGTTGTCGAAGACAGGGGTAAAGGTGATGCCTTTATTGTTGGTTTTCCAGATGTGACCGCTGGCCACTGCTACATAAAATTCAGCGTGGTTGTTGGGGTTGACGGCAAAATCGCCTATACGGCCCGAAGTAAAGGCTGGACCTATGCTCCTCCATTTTAATCCTGAAACCAGGCTGCTGGTTATCAAGGAGTCTTTTGATACTTCATTATTACTTTGGGCGTTTCTTCGTTGGCCTGTCACCAGGCTAGTTGTAAACATCATTAATACCAGCAAAAACATAATGCTGATGATCATGGGATTTTTGGCTGACTTCATAATTGTTTGGTTTAGGTTTTAAAAATACGGTATGAAGAGGTTCGAAAATTTGGGAATATTTTACGATGGCAATAGAGCCTTGTTTTTTGAATAATTTGATTTCTTCGTTGTTTTCCAATTAATAGTATTAAAAATTAATACTCACTGCTCCAATAAGATTAATTCCTGGAGCTGTAAATCCCGAGCTATAGGGGCGGTATCGTTGATCTGTAATATTTTCCACACCCCCGGAAATTTTGACTTTTTGATTCACTTGAAATTGAAACTTTAAATTCAGGGTGTACCACGATGGTGAATATGGATTTCCAGAAGAGTCTATGGCATAAAGATACGGTTTACCCTTTTCTTCTTTAGCAAGATTTTTATATGCAACTTCTCCACTGAAGTTAATATATATATAAGTCTTGATTTTTCTTGCTGAGTAAACAAGTTGTGAGGTTCCAAACCATGGACCTGCGTGCCTTAGATTGCTTATCTCCCCGTTTTCAAGTTCCTCAACGCCTTTCTGGAAATTAAATTTGGAGGACCATTCAAGGTTGCCCGGCAATTTAAGTTCGAAATCAGCCTGGAAGCCCCAGACCTTTGCATAGGCAACATTTTGTATGGAAAGCACCTGGCTCATTATCCCGTCGTAAAGGATACTGTCCTGCCCGCTAAACGTATCCTCACGTCTGACCATGGCATCCTTGAGGAGGGTAAAAAAAGGAAAGAAGTCGATTTCGAAGTAATCACCACAGACTTTGGTGAATCCCAGTTCAGCATTAAAGGCATATTCCGCTTTTAAATTGAGGTTGGGAATAACAACCGCACCAGGCTCTGAGTCGAATACTTTTCCTATGTCGTCGACATTGGGTGCCCGAAATCCAGTTGATGCGTTTGCGTGGATACGCCATTTCTCAGAGGGACTCATGGTCAATCCCATGGAAGCAGTTAAAGCCCCTTGGCTGATTTTTGTGGATTGGAATGGAAGAAAAATAAGGGTGGTGTCGAAATCAGCCCCCAATAAGTAATGGTTGTATCGACCCCCAGCCTGGAGGTTGACCTTATTTGAGAGTTTGTGCTGCAAGGTCAGGTAAGCAGCATAGGATGCCCATATAGCTTTTGGATATCGTGGGACCCCAGGTATCTCTGTACGACTTGTAATATTTCTATCGAAGCTGCTAGAGTTTACATCATTGATTATTGTTTCCACTCCATAAAACAAAACCTGTTGCTCACCTACCGATTTTTTCATGTCAAGATTAAGGGAAAAAGCATTGACCTTCTCTGTCCTGTTTCTGAGGATGTTATCGTTGAAGGTTCGGTCGTGTCGGCTTTCACGGAAATACTGGTGTGCCGCGATAAGGGTGAATTGATCATAAGCGCGGCTTTTATTAAAGTTTCTGAATCTAATATTGTTCATAAGCCAAACCTGAGGGCCATAATACCATTCTCCACTGCGGGGCTCGTTGTTGTGAAAATAAATAAGACGATCGTAACGATCGAGGTCGTTTGTTTCTGAATGGTGGAATCCATAAGTAATATCCCAGTAGCCATTTGGCCGGAAGGAGATTTTTTGCATCAGGTTGGTTTGGGCATAAGCGGAGGGGAACTGAACCTTGGGGTTGCTATTGGGAACCAATATGTCTTCATTTTTGCGGCGGATTACATATTCGTATCTCAGGTATTCATCAGGACCGTGGGAACCCATTTTTAAGTTACCGTAGTTGGTGTATGATAGGCTGGTTATTGTTGCCCATGCTTTTCCGCCTGCATTAATATGAAGGTGCCCAGTTTTTTCGATATTGGCTGAAGCAAAACGGGAGGAGAAATTACCTGACACTGTTGGCTTGTTCTCTGTTGAATGTTTTGGAGACCGGGTGTAAAAACTCATGACACCTCCAATGGCATCACTTCCATATATTACTGAGCCAGAGCCAAATACCACTTCGGTTTGTTCGATGGCAAATGGGTCAAGAGAAATTACATTCTGAAGGTTTCCACTACGGAAAATGGCATTGTTCATTCGGACCCCATCCACTGCAATGAGTAGGCGGTTTGCAGCAAAGCCACGTATCATGGGGCTGCCGCCTCCTTGCTGGCTTTTTTGGATAAAGACCTGGCCGGAAAGACCCAAAAGGTCTGCCGCAGTCTGAGGGTTATGTATATTCACTTGACTTTCCGTTATGGAGGCTACTTTTAAAGGCACTTCCCTGGAGGCCTGACTCCATTTGGAGGCTGAGACTATCACCTGGTCGAGATAAAACATGGAAGGGGAAAGGTTCACTTCAAAGTTAAGCTTTTCCAACTCGTTGAAACTGTAACTTTGATAGGTGTAACCAACCAGACGGAATTCAATTAGGTCGGAATGGACGAAAAGAGAAATAGGCGCTTGGCCATCTGAGTTGGTGAATGCAGTATGGCTGTGATCCTTGCTGATTATGGTAACAAACTCCAAAGGATGACCATTTTCTCTGTTCCTGACAGTGACAACCTGCGCGCTCAGGGAATGGGCCATGATCAAGAGCAATATTACCCAACCTGCACGCATAATGTAGATATGAATTTTAATTCTTTGCTGATAATTTCTTTTGCCTGATTCGCTTGGGTCGATACCACAACCAGAATCCCGTTATGGTAAAGAGGAGCAGGGCAACCCCCATTATGGTAGAATAAATAACCTTAAACTGGCCCCTTTTGCTTTCAAAGTAATAATCGAGAATTGAACCATCGTGTATCATTTCAATAAAATCGGATCTCCTCCTTTCGATGTGTAGCAACTTCCCAGTGGCGCCATCTAACTGGACTCCCCAAAATCCCTTTTCAAAGATAAATTTAACCATGCCTTTTTCAATGTTAACATCCATTCGGTCGAGGGAAAGAGGCAGGGTTGTTGAGATGGAGTCACGGAATATTTTACATGCATTGGCATAAAGGGAATCGAGGGGAAGCCAGTCTTTAAGTTCCCTGCTGGAACCCTGATATGATTTAGCTTGGATCAGTTCGCCGCTGTGCTTTTTCATGCCCAGTAAAATGCCTGAAATAGCCATTAAGAAGAAGAACACGAACAACAGGGAGGCCGTGATCCGATGAATCTTCCTGAAAGTGCTCATCAGGGTGGCTTCCCGGTTTCTGGTTTCTTTATTCTCCATAGGTTGGTAACGCAGCGAATAGGGATGAATGGATCGCAAATATATTAATAATGCAAAACAATTATAAGACTAAAACTGGAATCGTAAGTTTAATTTGCAGAATTATTTTTAGGCCTAAAAAAACGCCCTGGGAATTAATTCCCAGGGCGTTTTTTTTATATCAGCAAAAGAAATTAATGCTGGTCATAGCTTTCAATAGGGTCACAAGTGCAAACCAGGTTGCGGTCGCCATAAGCATTGTCAATACGCGCCACGGGAGTGAAGTACTTCATCTCGGCCAGCCAGGGCAGTGGGAAAGCTGCCTTTTCGCGGCTGTAGGGGAACTTCCACTCGCTGGAGGTAACCATTACTGCGGTATGGGGCGAATTCTTGACCACGTTGTTGTCCTTGTCGGCTTTGCCATCCTCAATTTCGCGGATCTCTTCGCGAATGGCGATCATGGCATCCACAAAACGGTTCAACTCAGCCAGGGGCTCGCTCTCGGTGGGTTCAACCATTAAGGTGCCGGGCACCGGGAAAGCCACTGTGGGCGCGTGGAAACCATAGTCCATCAGGCGCTTGGCAATGTCGATGGCGTCAATATCCACATTGCGCTTGAAGGGGTTGCAGTCGAGGATCATTTCGTGCGCAACCGTACCGTTTTTGGCGGTGTAAAGTACCGGGTAATGATCTTGCAGGGCAGCCTTCAGGTAATTGGCACTGAGTATGGCAATGCGGGTGGCATCGGTCAGACCTTGTCCGCCAAGCAATTTAATGTATCCATAAGAAATGGTCAGGATCAGGGCGCTGCCAAATGGTGCTGCAGCCACTGCCGGGATGCCTTTTTCGCCACCGGTCTTAACCTGGGTGTGGGTGGGAAGGAAGGGCAGCAGGTGTTCGGCCACGCCAATGGGACCAACACCTGGACCACCGCCGCCATGTGGAATGGCAAAGGTCTTGTGCAGGTTCAGGTGGCAAACATCGGCACCGCAAATCAGCGGGTTGGTCAAACCGACCTGGGCGTTCATGTTGGCACCGTCCATGTAAACCTGACCGCCATTGTCGTGAACAATCTTTGTGATATCGAGAATCTCTTCTTCAAACACCCCATGCGTTGATGGGTAGGTTACCATAATTGAAGCCAGGTTATCCTTGTGCTCTTCGGCTTTTTTGCGCAAGTCGTCTACGTCAATGTTTCCGTTCTCGTCGCACTTCACCACCACTACCTTCATGCCGGCCATTACGGCGCTGGCTGGGTTGGTGCCGTGTGCCGAAGAAGGGATCAACGCTACATCGCGATGGCCTTCGCCACGGCTTTCATGATAAGCGCGGATCACCATAAGGCCAGCGTACTCGCCCGATGCACCGGAGTTGGGCATAAAGCTTACGCCTGCAAAGCCGGTCACTTCGCAAAGGTCTTTTTCGAGCTGGCGAATCAGTTCGTGGTAACCTGCTGCCTGGTCAACGGGCACAAAGGGGTGAATGCCGCCAAACTCTGGCCAGCTCAGTGCAAACAGTTCACTGGCGGCGTTAAGCTTCATGGTGCATGAGCCCAGCGGAATCATGGTGCGGTTCAGTGCCAGGTCGCGGTTCTCGAGCTTTTTCATGTAGCGCATCATCTCCGTTTCCGAATGGTAGGAGTTGAATACCGGGTGGGTCAGGTATTTGCTGGTACGGGTCAGCTCTTGAGGTATTGTAGTTATCTTTTCGCACTCCTTGGGGTCGCAGACAAAAGTTTTAAAGTCTTTTCCGGCGGCGGTGGCAAACACTTCCAGGATGTCGTTCACATCGCTCAGGGCGGTGGTTTCATCCAGGCTGATGCCAATCAGTTTCTCATCCACCTTGCGGAAGTTCATTTGCTTTGTGTGGGCGATCTGAAGCACCTGGTCGGCGGTAATGTTGCCGGGAAGCTCAATGAGCACCGTGTCGAAGAAATGCTTGTTCAGTTGCTTATAACCGTATTTCTCCACTTCCTGCGCCAGCACACCGGTAAGGATATTGATGTGGCGTGCAATCTGCTTCAGTCCTTTCGGGCCGTGATAGGCGGCATACATACCTGCCATTGTGGCCAGCAGGGCCTGGGCGGTACATATGTTTGAAGTGGCCTTTTCGCGCTTGATGTGCTGCTCACGGGTTTGCAGGGCCATGCGAAGGGCAAAATTGTTGTTCACATCGATGGAAACACCGATGATCCTACCTGGGATTTGGCGCTTGAATTCGTCTTTTGTGGCGAAGAAGCCTGCGTGCGGGCCACCATATCCCATTGGTACACCAAAGCGCTGGGATGAACCAACAACCACGTCAGCACCCCACTCGCCGGGAGGCGTAAGCAGGGTAAGGCTGAGCAGGTCAGCAGCCACGGCAATACGCACCCCGGCATCCTGGGCCTTTTTTACGAAAGGACCGTAGTTGTTAACCTTGCCTCTTTCGCTTGGATATTGAACCAAGGCGCCAAAGAACATATCGTCGAATTCGATCTCGTCGGCGCAACCGGTTACCAGCTCAATGCCAAGGGGTTCGGCACGGGTGGTGAGCACATCGATGGTGTGGGGGAACACGCGCATGGAAACAAAAAACTTGTCGGCACCTCTTTTCACGGCATCGCGCGAACGGGCGTTGTGCAGCATGATCATGGCCTCGGCAGCAGCAGTAGCCTCATCGAGCAGCGAGGCGTTGGCAATCTCCAGGCCGGTAAGGTCGGAAACAACGGTCTGGAAGTTGAGCAGCGCTTCCAGGCGGCCCTGAGAGATCTCGGCCTGGTAGGGCGTATAAGCAGTGTACCAGCCCGGATTCTCCAGGATGTTGCGCTGAATAACGCCCGGCAAAATGGTGTTGTAATAACCCATGCCGATGTAGGTGCGGTAGAGCTGATTCTTGGCACCCAGGCTTTTCAGGTGATTCAGGTATTCATACTCGTTCATGCCGTCGGCAATGGCAAGGGGCTTTTTCATCCGGATCGATGCCGGAATGGTTTTGTCGATGAGCTCATCAACAGAAGCAATGCCTATCTTTTTCAGCATCAGGGCCTCGTCGTCGGGGCGCAATCCGTTGTGGCGCTTTATAAAGTTGTTTGTAATCATAGTAGGTTGGAAGTTTATGTAGGTTTAATTTGAATTCTTTTTTGCTTCCAGGCCCTTTTTTTTATTGAAAACCTTGCAAAAAAATGGCCTTTTAAACCGTTTGACAAAAGTAAGAATTTAAGCCTTTACGGTTAATAATAAATGCAACTGAACCTGCTTTTGTTTAATTGATTTTTAAAGATTTGCTAGGAGGAATGGCAAATCTACCTGAATAAAAAAGCCTGCCGTTGTGGCGGCAGGCTTTATGGTCAGTTTTTGTTTTCGAAGGCAAATTTACGCCCTGCCCGGATAGCTTCAAGGTTCATGTTCACCATTTCCTCTCCTTTTGGGCCAAACAAAGTGCGGATGGCGTTTTCCAGCTTTTCGAAATCAATGTCGAGAAACGGAGAAGCCGCGCCCAAAATCACCATGTTGGCTGACTTTACACTGCCCAACTCGCTGGCCGTGCTGTCGGCATCCAGTGCAATATGGTTGGGTAAGGCTTTGATCTCGGCCATCAGCTTTTCTTCATCAGGATAGTTAGAAATGTTAATGAATGGCTTGGTATTGGTAATGAGCCAGCCATCCTTTTTCAAATAGGGCAGGTAGCGGAGTCCTTCCATAGGCTCAACCGAAATGATCATGTCGGCTTTCCCGAAAGGGATAAGGTCAGAAGCCACCTCCTTGTCGCTGAGCCTGAGGTGAGACTGTACATCGCCGCCCCGCTGGCTCATTCCGTGCACTTCGGCTTGCTTCAGGAAAAGTCCTGCCTCAACGGCCGCCAGGCCAATGGTGGCAGCAATGGATAAAATACCCTGGCCACCTACGCCGGCCAAAATGATATCGATCTTCATAATACTTTGCTTTTCTATGTTTTTAAATTATTTTTCGGCAGCTTTGGCTTTTTCCTTGAATTTGTTGCGCATGCGCTTATTGAGTGTCTGTATGCACTCGCGCCGGGGTATCACTACCGAAACACCATTGTATTCAATTTCTTCCTTCATTATCTGCACATTTTCATCATGGTGTTTGCGCAGGGGTTTGAGCACACGAATATGCTCTTCTTCTACGCCCAGGCCTTTGCAGATGTCTTCGATCTTTCCCAGTGCCGAAGAAGGCTGTCCGCCGGTCATGCCGGTAGTGGCATTATCGAGAATGATAACAGTGATGTTCGATTTGTCGTTCACGGCATCGAGCAGGCCGGTCATGCCCGAATGTGTAAAGGTGCTGTCGCCAATTACGGCAATGGCCGGAACAAGGCCAGCATCGGCAGCCCCTTTGGCCATGGTGATGGAGGCGCCCATGTCAACGCAACTATTTATCGACTCATAGGGCGGCAGTGCGCTCAGGGTGTAGCATCCAATGTCGGAGAATACGCGACCGCGACCATACATTTCGAGCACCTCGTTCAAGGCCGTAAAGCTGTCGATATGCGAGCAGCCCTTGCACAACGATGGCGGACGGGCTGCCACCAGCGAAGGGATGTCCAGGGTTTCGTCCTGCACAAAACCAAGGCCTGCGCCTACAATGTTGGGGTTTAGCTCGCCGGTGCGCGGAATGGTGCCATCCAGCCTGCCTTTAATGGGTTTGCCCAGGTTCAGGAATCCTTTCACCATCTCTTCCACAATGGGGTAGCCATCTTCGAGCACCAGTATGCTGTCGCATTCTTCGTAAAGCCTGCGGATATGTTTTTCGGGCAAGGGATATTGCTGCACTTTTACCACCGGATAATTTATATCCCTTTCGGGGAAGTTTTCCATAAGGTAGTTGAAGGCCAGGCCGCAGGCAATAACACCCATGGTCTTGTCCTTTCCGGGAAGGTAGGCGTTGAAAGCCGATTCTTCGGACTCTTTCAGAAAGGCGGGCTGATTGTCGACCAGCATTTTGTATTGCTTGCGGGCGATTCCTGGCAGCAGCACAAATTGCCTAAGGTTTTGGGGCAGGCCCACCTTGTTCTGCTCGCGCGAAGGCTTGCGAATCACACCGGCACGCGAGTGTGCCAGGCGGGTGGTGATGCGGATCATAACCGGAATTTTGAATTTTTCAGAAAGCTCGAATCCATAATGCACCATGTCATAGGCTTCCTGCTGGTTGCTGGGCTCCAGGATGGGGATCATGGCGAATTTTCCGTAGAAGCGCGAGTCCTGCTCGTTTTGCGAAGAGTGCATCGAGGGGTCATCGGCCACCAGGAAAATAATACCGCCATTGGCGCCTGTAATGGAAGAGTTGATAAATGCATCGGCGGCCACATTCAGTCCCACGTGCTTCATGCAGGTCATAGTGCGTCGGCCTGCATACGACATGCCCAGGGCGGTTTCGGCAGCCGTTTTTTCGTTGGCACACCAACTGGCCACAATGCCTTTTTCACGGGCTTCTTTTGATGCCCTAACATATTCGGTTATTTCGGTTGATGGGGTGCCAGGGTAGGCATAAATGCCCGACATCCCCGCATCGATGGCAGCCTGTGCAATGGCCTCATCACCCAATAACAACAATTTCTGCATAACTATAGAGATTTTTATTTTTTGGATTAATTTTTGCAATTCCACAAAACTAAATAAAATATTACACCTGCCCTGAAATCTTTATTTAATTGATAAAACATTTGCATTTTTAAGGAGTTTACTTAAAAACAGCATTGTACAATTTGTTACCTTTCAGGGCATCTTTTTTGGCATAAATGAATTTTCTGGCTCATATATACCTTTCAGGCGAAAACGAGGATATCCTCCTCGGCAACTTTATTGCTGATATGGTGAAAGGAAGACAAATTGATAACTTCCACCAGGGTATAGTTGACGGCATTATGCTGCACCGAAAAATCGACACTTTTACCGATACCCATCCTATTGTTGACCAAAGCAAAATGCGTCTGCGCAACAAGTACCGCCTATATGCCGGCGTGGTGGTCGATATGTATTACGATCATTACCTGGCGCGTTACTGGAATGAATATTCGCGTTATGCGCTTACGCGCTTTGTAAAGGAGGCTTATAACATTTTGCTGAAAAACTACTTTCTGCTCCCGGTGCGGGCCAAAAACGTGCTGCCCTATATGGTCTCTTCAAACTGGCTGGTAAATTATGCCGATTTGGATCATATGGAAAAATATTTTATCGGGATGTCGCAGCGCACGCCTTTTAAGTCGGGCATTGAAAATGCAGTGGAAGATCTCAAATTGCATTATGATGCCTTCGAAGACGAGTTTCGTACCTTTTTTCCTGAGCTGATTTCCTATGTTGAAATGCAGGGTATCTCACACCTGCATCATAAAAAAATTCGTTGATTAATACCAGGCTTCCGGTATTAAATAATCCTGCACATAATCCTGAATGGCCTCTTCGAGCGAATAAAATGGGAGGGTATATCCGATCTGGCGCAGCTTCTCCATTTTGGCCTGAGTAAAGTACTGGTATTTGTCGCGAATATCCTCGGGGGTATCAATAAAGCGGATTTCGGGTGTTTTGTCCATGGCCGCAAAGGTAGCCCTGGAAAGGTCAATAAAGGTGCGTGCCTGCCCCGTGCCCAGATTGTAAATGCCCGAATGCTGTTTCAGCAGCATGAAGAAATACAACACATTTACCACATCCTTCACATAGATAAAATCGCGCAGTTGTTCGCCATCCCTGTAATCGGTCTTGTGGGAGCGAAACAGTTCCATTTGCCCGGTTTCCTTTATTTTTTTGAAGGTGTGAAAAACCACGGATGCCATGCGGCCTTTGTGGTATTCGTTGGGCCCAAACACATTAAAAAACTTCAGCCCGGCCCAGAAATAAGGCTTTTCTTTTTGCTTCAGGGCCCATTTATCAAAATCGTTCTTGCTTTCCCCGTAAGGGTTAAGGGGTTTGAGATTTGCGATAAGTTCATGGTCGTCATTGTATCCATGCTCACCCGCCCCGTAGGTGGCGGCCGAAGAAGCGTACACCAATGGCAGGTCGAAGCGGGCACAGGCCGTCCATAAATGTTTGGAATAGTTGAGGTTAAGCTTGTCGAAAATGGCTTTTCTGAACTCCGTGGTGTCGGTACGTGCGCCCAGGTGAAAAATGAAGTTGACTTTTCGGTGGTTGTCGCGCAGCCATTCAAGGAAAACCTCGCGATCGATGCGCTGCCGGTAAATTTTATTTACAAGATTCTTGTTCTTTTCGGCATTGGAAAAATCGTCAACTACCACAATGTCGGTGTAACCCTTGTTGTTAAGTTTGTTTACCAGACAACTCCCAATAAATCCTGCAGCACCGGTTACTACGATCATGATTTCATGTGTTAATGGTTAGGCTGGTTCAGTTCGTTTTTCAGGGTTAACAAAAAGTCGCGGATTTTGTCGAGCGATTTAACGATTTCAAAATCCCGCTGAACATTTTCTGGATTGTCTTTCAGCTTGTCGCGTGCACCCTGCAGGGTATATCCCCTTTCTTTTACCAAGTGGAAAATAAGGTGAAAATTATCCACATCTTTCGGCGTGAAATAGCGGCTGCCTTTTTTGTTCTTGTGCGGTTGAATGATGTCGAATTCCTTCTCCCAGAATCGGATCAGCGAAGTATTTACCTTAAACATCCGGGCCACCTCGCCGATGGAGTAGTATATTCTTTCGGGCTTGTGGTCGGGTTTTTGCATTGCAAATGACTTTGAAAAGTAAAATTAAGAAAACCTTGCGGAATGAGTGGCCTGTTCATAAAAAAAGGCCCTGAAAAAGGGCCTTTTGAGAAAAATAATGAATTTCGTTACGACAGCGACTGGTTTACACGTGAAGCCACTTCAATGATATACTCGAATTCTTCGGGTGTGAGGTCGTTGTAGAAATAGTTAACCGGGTTCACTTTCTTGCCGTTGCGTTTCACCTCATAATGCAGGTGAGGGCCGTTTGAAATACCCGTGTTGCCAACAAGTCCCAAAATTTCGCCGCGTTTCACTTGCTGTCCGGGCCGCACGTTAACTTTGCTCATGTGGGCGTAGAGGGTGGAGTAGCCATATCCGTGGTCGATCTCCACCATTAGGCCATAACCTGTGTTGTCGCGCTGGGCGCGTTTAACCACCCCGTTGCCGGTAGAATAGATGGGTGTTCCGGTGGGTGCGGTAAAGTCGACCCCGGTGTGCATACGCAGGGTTTTATAGATGGGGTGAATGCGGTATCCAAATCCAGACACCAAGCGTTCGGTGCCTTTTGCCAGCGGAATGATGGCCGGGATGGAGGCCAGCATGTCGGCCTTGTTTTTGGCCATGTCAAATACTTCGTCGTACGAGCGCGACTGCACGTAAAGTTGACGCGAAATGCGGTCGATTCGTTGCATGGTAGCGCTGATAAGCTCACTGTTTTCAAAGCCATCGAGGTGGCTGTACCGGTCGGTGCCGCCAAAAGCAGCCTCGCGCACGGTACGCGGAATAGGCTCAGCTTCGAAAATTACGCGGTAAATGTGGTCGTCGCGTTCCTCCATGTCGGCCATTACCGAGCCGATAATGTCCAAACGGTCGTTAATAATCTGGTACTGCGTTTTAAAATGCTCAATTTCCCGCCGCAGCATCTTTTCTTTCGGGGAGTCAAAAAAAGTATAACCAATACTGAGCACAATCACCGAGAAAACCATCCCGGCAAAGACGATCCTTAAAAATACCTTTAACTTATCCCAGAAAGTTTCGTCGACCTTTTCAACGGCAAGCGACTTGGTGTTGAACTGATACTTAACTTTTTTACCCATAGGTTGAGTACGGTCTTTCTGAATGGATTTTCCTGAAAATACTGTTGTTGCTTGTTTATCTGATAGTAGCAACGTTGCCTTTAAGCAAGATGTTGCAAAACTACGGAAAATTAAATTAATTTTGCGTCTCGACGCTCAAAAAAATACATAAAAATTTCTTTAAAATCTGCTCATTATCAATGAACTCCATTCAAATACGTCAGGCTTTTCTCGATTTCTTTTCGTCTAAGCAGCACTTTATCGCTAATTCGGCTCCGATGGTCATAAAAAATGACCCTACCCTTATGTTTACCAATGCCGGCATGAACCAGTTTAAGGATATTTTCCTGGGGAATTCACCTGCGAATCACCTGCGGATTGCCAATTCGCAAAAGTGCCTGAGGGTATCGGGTAAGCATAACGACCTGGAAGAAGTGGGCCACGATACCTACCACCATACCATGTTCGAAATGCTTGGTAACTGGAGCTTTGGCGATTACTTCAAGAAAGAAGCCATTGCCTGGGCCTGGGAACTTCTCTCCGGAGTTTACGGACTTGAGAAAGATCGTCTTTACGTAACCGTTTTTGGCGGCGACAAAGCTGACGGGCTGGAGCCCGACAATGAAGCATTCGGTTTCTGGAAAGAGATCGTTAGCGAAGACCGCATTCTATATGGGTCAAAAAAAGACAACTTCTGGGAAATGGGAGAAACCGGTCCTTGTGGTCCCTGTTCCGAGATTCATATTGACCTTCGCGACGAGAATGAACGCAAGACCGAGGCTGGAAAGGATCTGGTAAATAACGACCATCCACAGGTAGTGGAGATATGGAACCTGGTGTTTATTCAGTTTAACCGTATGAATAACGGCGAACTGAAGAGCCTTCCCGCCAAGCATGTGGACACCGGAATGGGTTTCGAGCGTCTTTGCATGGCCCTGCAAGGCAAGAAGTCGAACTACGACACTGACGTGTTCCAGCCTTATATTCAGAAATTGTCGGAAATGGCCGGCATTGCCTATGGCAGCGAAAAAATGACCGATGTGGCCATGCGCGTGGTTTCTGATCACCTGAGGGCTGTGGCCTTTGCCATTGCCGATGGGGAGCTGCCCTCAAACAATAAAGCGGGCTATGTGATTCGACGCATTTTGCGCCGGGCCATACGCTACGGATATACTTTTCTTGAGTTTCGCGAGCCTTTCGTGCATAAGCTGGTGGCGGTTATGGTCGAGAACATGGGACAAGCCTTTCCTGAGCTTGCCGCCCAGCAAGACCTGATCTCACGTGTAATTGCTGAAGAAGAAAATACTTTTTTGCGTACTTTGTCAGTAGGGATTCACAAATTTGAACATTATCTGGCTGCCCAGCCCGAAAAGAAAATGATCGACGGACAGTTTGCCTTCGAGCTTTTCGACACCTATGGTTTCCCTATAGATCTTACCCGCCTTATGGCCCGCGAACAGGGCTGGGATGTGGATATGGAAGGCTTTGCTGCTGGCATGGAAGCCCAGAAAACCCGCAGCCGCGCTGCAGGTACAATTGAGACCGGCGACTGGGTGGAGTTGAAGCCTGCCAGCTCCGAAACGCGATTCCTGGGATATGACAAGCTGGAGGCAGAAGTGGAACTGATAAAATACCGTCAGGTGAGCAGTAAGGGGAAAACATTTTTCCAGCTGGTGCTCGACCAAACCCCATTCTATGCCGAGTCGGGCGGGCAGGTGGGCGACCGTGGTGTGCTTGAAAGCGGAGAGATTAAGATTCAGATTGTGGACACCCAGAAAGAGAATAACCTGGTGGTGCATATTGCAGAAAAGATTCCACAACAAATGCCATTGCGTTTTTTGGCAAAAGTCGATGAGAAAAAAAGGGAACTTACCGCCAACAACCATACAGCCACCCACCTTTTGCATGCAGCCCTCAGGGAGGTGCTCGGCCACCATGTGCAGCAAAAAGGATCGTTGGTCAACGAAGAGCGCCTGCGCTTTGACTTCTCGCATTTTTCACGCATGACCCAGGAAGAAATAGAAAGAGTCGAACAGATTGTCAATGCCAGGATTCGCGAGAACATCTCTCAGGAAGAGCACCGTGAAATGGAAATGGCCGAAGCACAAAACATGGGCGCTATGGCCCTGTTTGGCGAAAAGTACGGCGATAAGGTGCGTGTCATTTCTTTCGACAAGAAATTCTCTACCGAGCTTTGTGGTGGCACCCACGTGCACTCCACCGGCCAGATCGGGCTGTTCCGTATTGTTTCCGAGGGTGCCATTGCTGCCGGCATACGCAGGGTGGAGGCCATTACCGGTGCTGATGCCGAAAAGTATGTGAATGAGAAAATCAATGAACTGGAGGCCATCCGTACCTTACTGAGAAATCCCAAAGACACCGTGCATGCAGTTGAGCAACTGCTCGAGCAAAACGAAAACCTCCGGAAAAAACTGGATGCCGCTCAAAAAGATCAGGCCGGACAGTTGGTGGAAGAAATGACTGCCAAGGCTGAGAAAATTGGCGGAGTGAATTTCATTGGTCAGCTGGTTGAAATGGATGCCAAAATGGCCAAGGACCTGGCCTACGCCATCAAGAATAAGGTCGATAATCTTTTCCTGGTGCTGGGGCATGCTGCCGACGACAAGCCGGGCATCGTTGTGATGATATCAGAAAACCTGGTAAAAGAGCGCAGCCTGCACGCAGGAAATATTGTGCGCAACCTGGCAGCTCATATTCAGGGTGGCGGCGGCGGCCAGCCATTCTTTGCCACGGCCGGAGGGAAGAATCCCACCGGGCTCGACAAGGTGATTTCCGAAGCCCGTAAGTTCTTGTCTTAATACCTTTCAGTTTAACTTTCGAAGCGTCCGCAAAGGGCCTGAAACGGGCAGTATTTGCAATCCTCTTCCTTTTCGGTTTGTGAAAAAGGTTGTTCAGGATCCATAATCCGTGCCACCAGGGTTTGCAATAAGTTGCCAAACTCTTCCATGGGATTCATCCCTGCATCCGGTCCCTTGGGATCCACTTCCGATTTCAGGAAGCCTGATTTTAGGTTACGCATGGAAAAAATGCCCGATTCTACATTGGCTTCTTCGTGGTTTTCCTGCCTGTAAAGCCAGGTATAGGCAAGCACCTGGAAGGCTTTATCATATTTCACGTCTTCGATAAGTTCTTCAAAAACCTTTATTCTCAAAGCACGGTCGTCAACCTTTCCGGTTTTGTAATCGATTACCCTGATGGTGCCGCCCAGTCTGTCAATACGGTCCGTATTGCCGCTGATCTTAACTTCTGTGGTTTTGCCTGCCACATCTACCGTGATGCTTCCGCTGAGTTTGGCTTCGGTGTCGACCAAGGAAAGGTGCTGGCCTTGCTGCTGATCTTCTTCCAGGCGGCTGTGTTCCCATTTTAGGAAGTTTTCCACCTGCCTTTTTGCCAGGCTGAACAGCAAAAGGTTTTTGCCGCTGTTAATATCCCCTTCTGGATAATGTTGGCTGAACCGACGGATGGTTAGCTCATGGACCTTGTCCTGCATGGCTTTTACCAATTCGGGGCAAATGACTTGTTTTTTAAATGGGCTGTAAAGATCCTCGAGCACCCCGTGCACCACATTGCCCATGGTGCTGGCTTCAATAGTCTCTTCCACTTCTTCGGCTTCGCGCAGGCGGGCCACCTTCTCCAGGTAAAACTTAAGCGGACAGCGGATAAAAGTGTTGAGAGCTGAGGGAGAAAGCCCGTAAGCGGCCAATTGCTCAAGCCTTGCCATGACGGCTGCGTCCTTGGCAATGCGAATGCCCTCCTTGCCGGTTTTTATTGCAGGGCTTAAACTAATAAGTTCCGCACTAAGTTCGGCTGAGGCGTTATAATCTGGCAATTCGTGCTGCAATTGCGTGATAAAACGGCTCTTCTCGCTACTGCCCATTCCGCCCGACTCGGTGTTGTAAACCAGGTACACATTTTCGGCACGTTGCAACAAACGGTAAAAATGATAGGCATACACGGCATCCTTGTCGGAATGTATTTGCAGCCCGAATTTTCTTTTTACTTCATATGGAATGAAGGAGTTACCTGATTTTCCTTTGGGTATGACATCTTCGTTTGCCGAAAGCAAAATAATGTTTTTAAAATCGAGGTTGCGGGTTTCGAGCATGCCCATAACCTGCAGGCCTTCCACTGGCTCGCCCGAAAAAGCCAAGCGCGTTTCTGCTACCGTTTGCTTTATGATCAACCAGAGGGTGCGAATGCTTTGAATAGATTTGCTGCCAGACATCACTGACTCGATACGCGAGAATATCCGTCCGTAATAATACAAGGCTTCAAAGTCGATAAAGAAAGGGCTTTTCTGCAGGCTTTCGAAGCTTTCGCCCCCTTTTTGCCGGAAGGCGGCATCCAGCCGCAGGCTTATGTCGCGCAGGGCGGGGATTACTTTACTTACCTCTGCCGGCCAGTTTTCCGAAAGGAATTGAAATGCCCCTGCGAAATCTTCGCCTGCCTCTTTCAGGGCCAGCAGATCGTCAAAGCGGTAAAAAGTGCGGTTCGATATGCTGATGGCACGCAGCACCCTGTCTAGTTTTTGCTGCCCGTTCACGGGGTCAAATAGCAGCGCAGTGCAGGTGTTGGAAAAGAGCCGTAGCAGGTCTTTGTAGTAAAATGCCGGAGCTTGCCCGTCACGCGTCGTGTTGAGGCGGTCGGCCGTGAGGTGAAGCTGCAGCAACGCTTCGAAAAACCCGTGCAGGCTCGTTTTGGCCAGCGGATAACCCATGGTGATGTTAATGGCTTTGGCCCTTTCGGGAAGGGCGTTCAGCACTGGGATCAGAAGGTTTTCATTGGCCAGCACCACCGCCGTCTGTTCGTTAAGGGGCAGATCTGGCTGCAACTCCAGGATATTGCCTGTCAGTTGGGCCTGCGTTACATTGCGCGCAATGCCCAGCACTTTTATATTCTTTGGATCTTTGAACAACGACTTCTGGTCTTCCCTCAGGGGGATGTCCCACTTTTTGCGGTATTTGCGAATAAAATGCCCGGCCTCGTGCCTGGGATTGTCTTCGTAGTAAGGGTCTGAGTCGCTGATCACTTCCGCCAGTCCGGCCTTTTTCAGGGAGTCGATAATGGTTTCCTCGGCCTGGTTCAGGGCGTTGAAACCGGCAAAGATCACCTTTTTCCAGGGCAGTATGTTGGGGTTTTGCTTCAGGTTATTGGCGGCCTTTCGATACGACATACCCTGATAGGCCATGTTTTTCTCCTCCAGATAGCTGCGCAGGGCCTGGTGATACTGGCTGAATTTGTTGAAGAAATCGAGATAATTCTGCTGAAACTCGGTCAATTCCTTGCCATCGGGATTCCAGGTATCTATGCTTTTCAGGTTTTTAAGGTACTCAAAAAGGTCTTCGGGCTTCTCGAGGGCGGCATCTATTTCATCAAAATCCTTCAGCAACACGCTGCCCCAGCACAAAAAATCGTCAACGGTTTCGCTCTTTTCGCCCTCTATGCTTTGGTACACCTCATAAAAATGAAACATCAGGCTGAGGTTGTCGGCTACCTGCAGACCGCTGATGCGGTTAACGAAATCTTCGATGCTCAGAAAGGCGGGCGACCAGGTAGGCTGCTTCACTTTTTTTGAAAAATGCTTACGCAGAAAAAGTCCTGCCCGGCGGTTGGGCGTTACCAGGCATATCTCGCCGGTGTCGTTGGCGTATTTTTCAAGAATATGGTCGGCAACTTCCTCGAGGAAACTCAGCATAGATATAGGCGTAATTTAGGTTTGCTGTGGAAAATTACTCAGTTTTCCCGAAATAACCCGAAAGGAAGGGATAATTATTCTTTGGATGGCTCAGAAAAGGTCAGGATGCTGTTCGAAAAGTGTCCTGGCATATTCCAGTTTTTCGGAGGTGCCAATGTCGGCCCAATGTTGCGGGCTGTGCTCAAAGGCCATGATGTTAGAGGTTTTGGCCAGGCGAAGGTAAACCTCATTTATTGAAAAAACACCGGCTTCGGTTATGAGTCCCAGCAGTTTTGGGCTAATGATATGCACCCCGCTGAAAGCCCTTCTTTCCAGCCGCTGACCATGTTCAGGTTCACAAAGTATCATTTGGCCGGTAGCAGTGTTTTCCCAGCCTGCCAGTCTTCCCGCATCCCATAAAAAGTACCTTGAGGTTTTCCGACGGCTTACGGCAAGGGTGGCCAGGGCTTCTTTTTCTTCATGGAAAGCGGCCATAGTGGCCAGATCGATATCAGAAAGCACATCCACATTGTGCAGAAATATGGCCTCATCGCCCTGCAGCATTTCTGCTGCTTTCAGAAGCCCCCCGCCGGTGTCGAGCAGCAAATCCGTTTCGTCAGAAATTAATATTTGGGTTCCCGGGTAACGGAGCTTTTCAATAAACTCGCGCATTTTCTCCGGATGATGGTGGATATTCACGACAATTCGCCTAACGCCGGCAAGAATAAGCTTCTCAATCAATCTTTGCAGCATGGGCTTGCCACCCACTTCTACAAGGGCTTTTGGGGTGTGCTGGCTTATGGGTTGCAGGCGCTTGCCAATGCCTGCTGCAAATATCATGGCTTTCATTGGCGGTAAAGATTGGGCCGTATTAGCTTATAACTCTTTTGGCTTGCAAAGATGCTTTTCCTTTTCAGCCGTCAGGCCGCATTTCTTGCATTTGTACTTTTCCTTCTTGGGCTTGTCTCCTTTGGAGGATTCACATTTTTTTTTGCTTCCCATCTGTTTTTCTGCTAAGATTTGGGCCAGGTATGGCTTTCGCGATGGCGCAGGTCAATTTTTACCGAAAACTTTTCGCCCAGGTGGCGGGCCATTTCTTCAGAACAGTATACGGAACGATGCTGTCCACCGGTGCAACCAAAGCTGATCATCAGGTTGGTAAAGCCTCGCTCAAGGTAGTTCTTTACAGCGTAATCGGTGAGGTTTCTGGTGTTTTCGAGAAAGTTTGTTACGCTTTCTTCCTTTTCCAGGAAGCGGATTACTTTTTCGTCCATTCCGGTTAACTCTCTGTATTCAGGATATCTGCCGGGGTTTGGCAAGGCGCGGCAGTCGAAAACAAATCCTCCGCCATTGCCCCACTCATCAGCCGGGATGCCGTTTTTGTAGGAGAAGCTGCGAATGTGCACTTTAAGTCCGGTTTCGGGTGCTGGCAAAATAGAGGAAGGCGCAGTAGAGGCGATCTTTTCCACCAGGCTGCTCAGGTGCGGGGTGATTTTTGGCAGATAATTGTTTTCAGCAAGCCAGTGCAGGTTTTTAAGGGCATAGGGCACACTTTGCAGAAACAGGGCTTTCTTTTCCACCCCACCCCTGAACCCGTATGTCCCAAGGGCCTGCAAGATGCGCATCAGCACAAAGTCATAAAAATATCCGCGGAAGCGTTCTTCGTCCACATCAACCCATTTCTTCAGACTTTCGATGTAATGGTCGAGCAGTTCAAGCCTTTGCCCAAAGGGAATGTTGGCTTTGGCATCGAACAACAAGGAAGCCACATCGTATTGCAGGGCGCCACGGCGGCCGCCCTGATAATCAATAAAATGGGGCTGCTCGTCAACAATCATGATGTTTCTCGACTGGAAGTCGCGATAAAGAAAGAAATCTGAAGGCGCATTGACCAAGTGGGCGGCAAAGTGTTCGAAATCGTCTTCAAGTTTTTGCTCATCGAAGCCGATGCCCGATATTTTCAGAAAATAATATTTGAAATAGTTTAGATCCCACATCATGGAGTGGCGGTCGAAGGCATGCCTCGGGTAACAAATGCTGAAATCGAGGCCCTTGGCGCCCTTTACCTGGAATGCAGGCAGGCAGTCGATGGTTTTTTTGTACAGATCCATTGTTCGCTCGTTGAAAATCTTCACCGCCGGATCGTGGGGCAGGAGCGAGAACAGGGTGGTGTCGCCAAGGTCGGTAAGCAGGTAACACAACCCATCAACGTCGGTAGCAAGCACTTTCGGAACAGGAAGTCCCAAGCTGTCGAAATGCCGTGACAAGGTCAGAAAAGCATGGTTTTCCTTTATATCAGGATTAAATGCGCCTATGCAACTCTTTTCGCCATAGGTTATTCGAAAATATCTTCGGTTCGACCCGGAGGGTGGCAACGGACGAATTTCATCGGGCGTTTGGTTTTGCCATGAAACAAACAATTCGGTGAGGGCCTTTTCAATATTCCACTGCATACTCAAAAAAATTAAGCATCTAAATTACAGTTTTTTGTCCAGCCACATAGGCCTATATTTGCTCCTTTCTTTATTTTTATGGTTTCTGCATTCGCTAAAATGGCTAAATTTGTTGCAGGACAATTCATTTCAAATTCAAAAAATATAATTATGGAAAGCAACAAGGTTACCGATATTTTAAAGCAGGCCATTATTATGGAAAACAGGGGCAAGTCGCTCTACGAAAAAGTGGCTGAGCAGACCAAGAGCGAAGACGTGCGTAAGATTTTCGATATCATGGCCAAAGAAGAACAGCTTCATATTGAGTTTCTTTCGAAGCAGTATGTCAGCTTTCAGAAGTCGGGCAAATTCGACAAGCTCGAGCTTCAGAAGTCGGAAGGCGAAGATGCCATTGCCAATATGATTCTCTCGGAAAAGGTAAAGAAGGATATTTCGGGTGCTGGTTTTGAAGCAGCCGCCATTTCGGCCGCCATCGACATGGAAACCAAATCCATTGAGGTGTATGCCGCCAGGGCTATAGAGACCACCGATGCCAACGAAAAGGAATTGTACGACTGGCTGGCCAACTGGGAAAAAGGACACCATAAAATGCTCATCGAACTGAATAAGGAGCTGACCGAAAAAGTTTGGTACGACAATAACTTCTGGCCTTTCTAGTCGGGCATGAAACTTAGCTGAAGCCGCAATGCGCCTGAAAAACAATGCTCAGGGTGTTGCGGTTTCTCTTTTTAATACACTTTATTCATAAATTTGATGGAATATTAGTTCCGGGGATTGTGTCCTGGAAAAAAAGAACTCCAAACATGGCCATTAATCAGGATGATCTGAAGCGACGTATCCTCTTTGAGGACAACCACATTATTGTGGTGAACAAAATGCCTTCGGAAATTGTGCAGGGTGATAAAACCGGCGACCAGCCTTTGGTTGAGGCGCTTAAAGAGTATATTGGCGAAGAATACAATAAGCCCGGCAATGTTTTTCTTGGGGTAGTGCATCGCATCGACCGCCCTACAAGCGGACTGGTAATTTTTGCCCGCACTACCAAAGCCCTGACCCGGCTTAATGAACTGCTTAAGACCCGTGAAGTAATAAAAAAATATTGGGCGGTGGTGAAAAATGTGCCCTCTGAACCCGCCGGCCGGCTTGAGCATTACCTGCGGAAAAATGAGAAGCAAAATAAATCGTATGTGGTTGATGCCAAAACCCCGGGAGCAAAAAAAGCTGAATTGGTTTACCAGGTGCTGAAGCATGCGCAGAACTATGCCCTGATCGAAGTGGAGTTGCTAACGGGCCGCCACCATCAGATTCGTGCACAGATGGCTGCCATCGGCTGCCCCATAAAAGGCGACCTGAAGTACGGTTTCGATCGCAGCAATCCCGACGGCAGCATACATTTGCACGCCCGTTACTTAAGTTTTCTTCACCCTGTAAAAAAAGAAAAGTTGGAAATTATCGCTCCTGTGCCCGAAGATACCCTTTGGCAGTTTTTTGAAAAAGAGGTGAATGATGTTTAACCTGGAAAAAACTTTAAAATGCGAGCAAACAGTTTTAAATCCATAACCATCGGCCTGGCTTTATTGCTCTTTTCATTTCTGCTCAATGCCCAGTATTTTATCTGGGGACAAGATCCCGGCTCGCTAAAATGGAAACAGGTGCGAACCGAAAACTTCCAGGTCCTTTTCCCGGAAGGGTATGAGGAGCAGGGAACCTATGTGGCCGATGCCCTCGAAGCGGCTTATGTGGCTGCCTCGCGCACCCTGGGGCATCAGCCCCGTAAGGTTTCGGTCATTTTGCACAACCAGACCGTGGTTGCCAATGGCTTTGTTTCCTGGGCGCCGCGCCGCCTCGAAATGTTTACCAACCCGCCCCAGGACAACGACTCTCACGACTGGCTCGATCAGCTGGTAGTGCATGAGTTCCGCCACGTGGTACAAGTCGATAAGCTCAATCAAGGCATTACAAAGGTGCTATCGTATTTGATGGGCGAGCAGGCTACTGGCATCTCCTTCGGGCTTTTTATGCCCATGTGGTTTGTGGAAGGCGATGCAGTGGCTGTTGAAACCGGCCTTTCGAAAAGCGGCCGTGGCCGCCTGCCTGATTTTGAGCAGGGCCTGCGCGCACAGGTGCTTGAGAAAGGGTTTTACTCTTACGACAAGGCATACATGGGCTCGTTTAAGGATTATGTGCCCAATTATTACGAGCTGGGCTACCAGCTGGTGGCTGCCGGCCGCGCGCAATACGGTGAAGATATCTGGGATAAGGTGGTCGACAATGTGGCTCGACGCCCTTATACCCTGGTGCCTTTCTCGCTGGGCTTGAAAAGGCATGCCGGGGTTACAGCTGTCCAGCATTACAAACAAACCTTCGAAATGCTCGATTCGGCCTGGCGGCAGCAGGATGCCCGCAACGAGCCGACACCCCGAACTTTGATCAGTCCTCAGCACAAGTTGTTTACCAACTATCGTTATCCATCTTTTGTAAATGACTCGGTGCTGGTGGCGCTCAAAACCGGTTTCCGTGAAATTCCGCGGGTGGTGGCCATTGACATGCAGGGCAGGGAGCAAGTACTTTTTTCGCCCGGGTTTATCAATGCCCATGGCTTTTCGGCCGGAGCCGGAAAAATTGTCTGGACTGAACAGCGACCGGACCCCCGCTGGGAGCACCGTTCCTGGTCGGAGGTTCATGTGTACGACATGCAAACGGGGCAGCGCAAGCGAATTACGCGAGGAACCCGCTTCTTTGCACCAGCCGTTTCGCGCGAAGGAGAGCTGATCGCCGTGGCTGAAGTGACCGATCAGAATCATTACTCGCTGGTGATATTAAACGCCGAAACAGGCGAGGAGCTGAGCCGGATCATTACCGAAGAAAATGCCTTTATTATGACCCCTGCCTGGCACCCTGAGAACAACACCCTGATTGCCGTTGCCCTCGATGTAAGTGGGAAGCGGATTGTTATGGCCGACATGCAATCGCAGCAGTTTAAAACAGTTTTTCATGCAAGGCACACCGAGATCTCCCGTCCGACTTTTACGCCGGAAGGCAAGGTGTTATTTACCGGGGCCTTCTCAGGCTTGGAAAAGGTTTACCAGCTCGATCCGGAAAGCGGAACCGTTGAGCAGGTGATTGCTTCGGCTTACGGTGCAAGAGATGCAGTTGTGCAGCCCGGGCAGCAGGCAGTTTTTTGGTCGGAATATACTGCCGATGGATATGCCATTGCCCGTGCTGATGCCGAGGTAATGAAAGGTGCTTTGCCACTTGAAAAGGTGGAAGACCATTCCGTAAAGTTTCATGAAATAATAGCCGGGCAGGAGCAGGCGCTTGTTACCCGCAATACAGTCGAAAGGAGTGAAAGGGAAGTACAACCCTTTTATAAGCTCCCAAACCTTTTTAACCTTCACTCCTGGTCGCCCATGTATATCGATGCCGGTAATATGGAGGTTAAACCAGGTGCCGCCCTTTACTTTCAGGATGTGCTGAGCACTTCTGTGGCTGTGGTTGGCTATGAATACGACATGAACGAAGAAGTGGGAACCTATTCGGTCGAATACAGCTACCAGGGCTGGTACCCTGTGGTGAGCCTTAATGCTGGTACCGGTCTGAGGCGCGCAAGTTACAGCAGGGAAGGTGTTTCCTATTCCTTTCATTTCAGGGAAAATACATTCAGACTGGGGCTGGGTTTGCCGCTTTCTTATAGGCGTTACGAGTGGCTATATGGTGTTAATCCCTCTGCCCGCCTGGCGTTTACAAATGTGCGCAGTACCGATGGCAGCCCTGATTTTTTTCAGCGAAACGATATCCGATCGCTCGAGTACCGTTTGTATGCTTACCGTCAGCAGCGCTCAGTAATGCGCGATATGCGCCCCCGCTGGGCACAGGTGTTGGATGTCAATTACCGGCATACGCCATTTTCGGGAGCTGATATGGGCAGCGTCTTTTCGGCCCGCCTCATAGGCTACTTCCCCGGCCTGATGCGGCACCACTCCCTGCGCTTGTCAGCAGCCTGGCAAAAAAAGCAGACAGGCAACCCAGTGCAAGGCACAGTGAATTACAACTTCCCGAACCTTATCGCTTATCCCCGGGGGATTTCAGGGCGCTTCGACGATCGTGTCAGCGTGCTTTCGGCCGATTATGCCCTGCCGCTGTGGTATCCCGACCTGAGCATACCGCAGGTGTTTTACCTGAAAAGGATCAGCGCCAACTTTTTTGTCGACCGTGCCGACACCAAATTCATGGTAAGGCCGGAAGAAGGGCCTGACTATTATAATGAGGATGTGCTTTATTCAACAGGGGTTGATGTGGTTGGGAATATACACTTTTTCAGGTTCGTAAGCCCAATAGATCTTGGATTAAGGATTTATCACCTTCCAAATATTGATTACACAGGATTCCAATTGCTTTTTGGTATCAATTTTTAGGATCGTCAGGGGCAGGCTTCAGGGCAACCACAAAAAGAAACAGGAACAAAGCACTCAGGTAGGCAATAAAGAGATAGGAATATAATGGCTTCCAGTTGCGGCTGAGGCTGCTGATCCAAATGGTGAAACCTGACGCTATCAGACTGAAGACCAGAAAGAAGATGGCTACTTTTCGATCGGTCAGACCAAGGTAAGTAAGATGATGTGTAGTGTGGTCTTTACCGCCTACAAAAGGGCTTCCTCCCCTCGAGATGCGCTTGTAAAAAACGGTGGTGGTGTCGATAAGGGGTAGTGAGAAAGCCATGGCAACAGTTATAACCTTTACCAGCCTGTTTGGCTCCGCTTCAAAGCCCGTTCCGTTCCAGAAATAAATAATTCCCAGCCCGGCCAGGAAAATTCCCAAAAACTGGCTTCCCGTATCGCCCATATACATTTTTGATGGGTTCCAGTTGTAGTAAAGAAAGCCAATCAGCGAAGCCAGACCGCCAATAAGGATGGTAATGACCGGGTTGGAAAAATCTCCTGTAAGGAAGATGATTCCGAGGATGGCCAGCAATATGGCTGCCGAAACAATGGAAGTGATTCCATCCATATTGTCGAGCATATTGATGGAGTTCATGATGCCAACCACCCAAAAAATGGTGAGCAGGTAGTTGAGCCATTCATGTCCAAAAAACTGGATGTAAGTGCCGGAAAAGATGAGCAACAAGGCACACATTACTTGCCCGGCAAACTTAAGCCATGGATGCGTATTGTATGCATCGTCGTATAGCCCGACAAGAAAACCCAGTGATGAGGCTGCCAGCAAGCCCATGGTTTGCAGGTTAAAGAAGCCGGTAGGTTCTGTTTTTAAAAAAGACAGGCCAATGAGTGAAAACAGAAAAATGATGTAAAAGGAGATGCCTCCCAGGGCAGGTTTAGAGGTGGAGCTCCAGCGAATGATAGTTTCCTGGTTGTTGCGTATGCCCAGTGTTTTAGAAAATTTCAGCAACAATCCGTTAATAGTAACTGAGAAGATCAGTGCTGCAATAAAAAAGCCTGCATGTATCAGTATCAGGTATTCGTTCATTGTTTTTAAACCGAAGTTTTTTATCAAAATGGGCTCACAAAGTCCCTGAAAAATGGCGCCTTCTGGTCTTTTTCAGAAAGGATTGGATCAGAAACCTCCCAGTCGATGTTCAGCTCGGGGTCGTTCCAGCGGATGGCGCTGTCGTGCTCGCGATGGAATACCTGGGTGCATTTGTAGAAGAAAACGGTATTGTCTTCCAGGGTTTTGAATCCGTGGGCGAATCCAGGCGGGATGAAAAGCATTAACTTATCCCGGTCGTCGAGCACCAGCTTAAAGTGTTGCCCGAAGGTGGGTTGCCCGCGGCGCAGATCCACCGCCACATCCAAAACGGCCCCGCTGATAACCCTCACCAGCTTTCCTTGCTCATAAGGTGGGGTTTGAAAGTGAAGTCCGCGTACAACATTCTTAACAGACGCCGACTGGTTATCCTGCATGAAAGGCAAATCTATACCCGCATTGCGAAAGGTTTCCTCGTTCCACGATTCGAAAAAGTAGCCCCGCTCATCGCCAAAAATACGCGGTATTATGATCAGCAATCCTTCAAAAGGGGTTGTTTCAACCTGCATTATTTAAACCATTTTTTTAATCGTCTTTTAATAGGCCTGAGAATGGAAAAGCCTTTTGCCGACGTAGTCATTGATTCTTCGTAATAGCCATAACCATAGCCGCCATAGTACCCGTAGGCATATCCCTTGTCGTAGCCATAGCTCGAGTATTCGCGGTCGACCGCATTAAGTACGATAGACAATTTTGAAATATTGCTTTCGGAAACCAGACGATTCACGTTCTGGATAAAAATTCGCTTCGAATAGTTTGCTTTGAAAATGTAAATGGGATATTCGGCCATGAGCACACTTTTCATACCATCGGTAACAATTCCCACAGGCGGGTTGTCGATAATTACATAGTCGTAACGCTCCTTCAAATAATGCACCAGCTCGTCCATGCGCGAAGTAAGGATCAATTCCGAAGGGTTGGGCGGCACCGGCCCGGCGGTAATAAAGTCAAGATTTTTAACCCTTGAGGGCTTAATGCAATCATCAATCTGGTCAATACCAGAGAGGATAGTGCTGACACCTTTTACGTTTTCGGTGTTGAAGCCGAGGTGTATTTTGGGTTTCCGCATGTCGAGGTCAATCACGATGACCTTTTTGTCACTGAATGCCAGGATGCCCGCCAGGTTCATGGCAAAAAAAGTTTTTCCCTCGCCTGAAATGGTTGAGGTGACGGCCACCAGCTTGCTGCCTGGCTCGTTGTTTATAAACTGCAAATTGGTTCGAATCGCGCGCAGCGATTCGGCAATCAGCGACTTAGGCTTCTTGAGCACCAGCAACTGGTTTTGCGGTATTTCGCTTTTGTATTTGGGTATTACACCCAGCACGGGTGAGTTGGTGTACTTCAGGATATCGTGCAGTGAAGGAATCTCGTTGTAGAAAAGATATTGGAGCAAAATAATACCGGCACCCAGAAAAATGGCAGCCAACAGGCTACTCAGGTAAACGTTGCGGGCAATGGGAGAAATGGGCTGGCTGGGCGGTCTCGATCGCTCGAGGATGATGCTCTGCGACACAAATCCGGCCCTTGAAATGGAATACTCGGCCTTTTTTTCCACCAACTGATTGTAGAAGCGCTCATTAATGCTGTATACACGTTGCAAGCGGCTGAACTCAATCATGTTGAAGCGGGTAGAGCGGCTGGCCAGGGCCGATTCGTAATCAACAATTTTCTCTTCCAGATCGGCAATGCGCGAGCGAATATTGTTTTTTAGTGCGGTGATGCTTTCTACCAGCATACGTTTCTGTATGGATATCTGGTAGTCGAGGGCTTCGATCTGGCGGCTGTTTGGCGTAACTTCATAAAGCAGCCTTTCGCGCTCCATGAGCTGCTCCTGCAAGGCCGTAAGCAGGCTTGAGATGGTGCCCCTGAATTCGCTTCCCGAAAGGAAAGCGATAAGCTTGTAGATGTCAATATCTTCCTCATCCTGAAGGCTTCCTTCAATTTCGGAAAAAATACGATCTTCCAGTTCGAGCATCACAATCTGGTTGGCATAATCGCCAATTCGGGCATGGAGGGCCGGCAGTGGCGTTATGGTCGCTTCGTCAATATTGTGTTCTTTCTTGAAGCTGTCAAGCTCCAACTCCGATTCGGCCAGTTGGTCGAAAACCACATCGAGCTGGCGGTCGATAAACTCAAGGATGTTGTTGGCGCTTTCGGCTTTTTTCTCCAGGTCAAAAACGTTAAACTCTTCGGCCATGGCATTTACCATGTCGGAGGCTTTCTGGGCATTGGTGCCGGTGTTGCTTATGAGAATGGTGCGGGCCGCGGCATTCAGCACATTGATTTTAATGTTGGGCGAATATTGGCTAATGGCCGTTTCGGGATTGTTGATAACAAAAAAGTAAGGGTTGCGGGTAAACACGCTTTGCTGCTCTTCGTAAATGCGTGGGTTTATCACTTCAACCATTATGTCGAGATCGGGCAACGAGGTCATGCGGCCAGAAGGAAACTCCCTTCGCTGTTGACCGTTCCCGTTGATAGTGTAGGAAATCATTACATTGCTTCTGCCGATGAAGTCAATGTTGATGGGAACTCCGTACAATGCGCTGTTTTTTGCCCTGGCTTCCACCCTGAAAGGGGCGTTTTTGTATAGTTCGTTGTTGAGCACCCTGCCTTTGGTAAAGTAGCTGATGTTAAGTGGCAGGCTCGACAGGGCCCTTTGCTGAAACACTGAGGAGCGGACCAGCTCTATTTGCTTGGCCATGTCGTCTTCGTAAATGTTTACAGTCGACAAAAATCGGTTGGCTTGGTTTTCACCACCCAGCTGCAAAATGGCCGAGGTCTGGTATACCGGAGGGGTGTAGCGCAAATACAGCCACGAACCGGCAAGGGCAATGGCAATAAAGGCAATGGGAAAGAGAATGTTGCGCTTTGCAATGTAAATAAATAGTTTTACATCAAGCTCATCATTCAGTACGGAAATTTTCTTGGTGGGTTCTCCGGCCATTTTTTATCTCGTAAACAAGGAATAAACCAATAAAGCAGTAGTAATTAGCGAAAGATAGGGCGTAACATTTTCGAGTATGCGCTGTGGCACTCTTTCCCTCGGTTCAACATAGATTATATCATTTGCCTGCAGCACCAGGTTGGCGTTTTTCACCCCCTCGATAGTCGACAGGTCCACAAGGTAAATCTGTGGGTTGTCGGGTTCACCCCTTATCAATTTTACCCTTGAGGCTTTTCCATCGGCAATACCTCCCGATTTTGCCAGGGCTTCAAACAAAGTGGTGTTGGTATTTTCAAGATAAATAACGCTTGAAGTGCCGCCTCTGCCACCCGGAAAAAGGATCACGCGGTTGTTTACCACCCTGAGCTGCACAAAAGGCCGGTTATAAAATTCTGTAAAAGCTTCCTCCAGCATGGCTTCAGCATCGCGGGTAGTGAGGCCAGCTACTTGTGTGCGTCCAAGCACCGGCAACTTAATGGTGCCGTCGAATTCAACCCGGTAGGTAAGCTGGCCCTGCCGTATACCTTGTCCGCTAAGCATGGTAATGGGGTCAATCAGCCGTTCACCATCATTAGTAAAAAGCTGAAAAGCAATTTCGTCGTTGGGTGCCAGGCGGTATTGATCGGTTACCATTAGTTCCTCAAGGTCAGAGTACTGAAAGTCCCGCGGAGTGCGCAGCATCTGTTCGGGATTGAGTACAGCGCAAGAAGAAAAAACAATGACCAGAAAAAACAGCAGAACATATTTCCTCATCAGGGTAGATCGGTTTGAAGGACAAATTTATAAAAAAGCGGCATCAGTTTAGATAAAATAATAACCGGCGATCTTTTCAAATATTATCTCAGGCCTTTTTTATCGAGCAATTCGTAATAATAGGTGGCCATATCATCGACCAGCCTTTGGTAATGAAATTTTTGCCCCACCATTTCCCATCCGCCATTACCCATTTGATTTCTCAGTTCCCGATTTTCAATCAGTAAAAGCAGCTTGTCGGCAAAACCTGCAGCATCGTTGCTGGCAGTTAGGAATGCGGTTTTGTCAGGCACCACCACATTGCCAATGCCACCCACATTGGTCGTAACGATGGGCTTGCCAGCGGCCTGGGCTTCAATGAGGCTTACAGGCGTACCTTCGTTGAGTGAACTCAGGGCGATTATATCCATGCCGGCATTTACCAGGTCCATTTCTGTTATCCAGCCCGTAAAGGTCAGGAAGGCTTTTTGCGGCTTGGTATTCCAATCAGTAAATTCGAGGCCGAGATAGCGGGCTTTTTGTTCGATATGATGCCTCGATTCGCCGTCGCCCACAATAAAAGCGCGAATTTTGCTTCCGCTTTTTTCCTGGAGGATTTTCAGAGCTTCGAGAAATAAATCATGGTTTTTGATGGGCACCAGCCGTCCCACAATGCCAATGGCTATCTCATCGTCGGCTATCAAATACTTTTCGCGAAAAATTTTGCGCTTTTCAGGCTGGCTTTCGCGAAAGCGGCTCAGGTCAAATCCGAGGGGTATCACCCTTATTTTTTCTTCAGGGCAAATTTTGTATTTGTGACTCAGATCGTATTTCTGGGCTTCGCTTATGGCAATTATGCCTGTGCTGAGGCGTGCAAGCCGTCGCTCCACATTTTTATAAAAACTGGCTTTCAGGTGGCTGAAGTAGGCATCGAAAACGTGTCCGTGAAAGGTATGTAAAACCACCGGCACCTTTAGCGAAGAGGCAGCCAGGCGACCCAGTGCACCGGCCTTGGAGGCGTGGGTATGCACAATGTGGGGGTTGAACTCCTCCATAATCTGACGGATTTGCCGGTAGGCCACCAAATCGTTTTTCAATGATATTTTCCGACGCATTTCTTCCAGTATAACTGGTTTAATGCCCAGCTGGTTGGGGATAAACTCCGAGTTCTTTTCCGAGGGATCATTTTTTCCGCCCAGGAGCATAGTTTCAAACTCCGGCGGAAGATAGCGGGTGAGGTAGGCGGCATTATAAGTGGGGCCACCCAAGTTAAAGCGATTTAGTATCCGGAGAACCCTGATCATTGTGGAGGTAAAGGTTGCCCAAAAATAATATTTTTCTGATTGAACGCGAAAATTAACTAACCTAAAACATATTCTTTTTCCACCAATACTGAAAAACGATGAGTGCCCAAATGCGTGCAGGAGCATCGCCCGGGTTGCGCGAGAAAAGCTGTCTGAGCAACCTGCTGATTTCCTCGTAGTTAAAAATGCGCTGATGCCTTACAAAGTCCTCACTCAGCAGGTCATCTACAATTAAACTTTTTAACTCCAGGCGAAACCAGCGCAGCAACGGAACTTCAAAACCTTGCTTGTTGCGGTTGTAAAGTTCGGCGGGCAGGTCCTCGCGGAAAGCATCGCGAAGGATTTTTTTTCGCTGCCGGCCGTCAATTTTATAGGCATCGGGCAGTGAAAAAACAAAATTCACCAGGTCGTGATCCAGAAAAGGCACCCTAACCTCCAGCGAATTGGCCATCGACATCAGGTCTACCTTTATAAGCATGTCGTATGGCAAAACAAGTTGCATATCGGTGAGCAGCACTTCTCCAACAGGGCCGTTTTCAGAAATCTCTTTCAGCCAGCTACTTTTCCTTTTGTTCAGCTGTGCATCTTCTGTTTGCTTCAGCAGCAGTTTATTAACCTGTTCATGCGTTGTAAATCCGGCCCATTGCCAGTACCTTTCAGCGGCGGACTGCCGCATTCCGCTTCCGAAGCGGTTAAACTGCCTGATCTTGTTGAGCACGAAATTATTGCGCGACTGCGGCAGCCGGGCCATGAGCGGTTGTATTTGCATTAAGGTCTTTGCGACCAGGTCCGGATGACGCACCTTCCATTCGGCCAAGTGCTTGTTGTAGCCGGCAAATAGCTCATCGGCCCCATCGCCCGAAAGGGCCACCGTCACCTTTTTGCGGGTTTCCTTGCTAAGGATATACACGGCCAGTGCCGAAGAGTCGGCAAAGGGCTCGTCGATATAGTCAATCACATCGAAAACGCAGCCCAACAGGTCGTCGGTACTGAGTTTAAATTCGGTGTGGTTGGTTTGGTGCATTTTTGCCACCGCCCGGGCATAATGGGTTTCGTCAAACAAGGGCTCATCCCTGAAACCGATGGAAAAGGTGTTTAGCCCCTTAACTTCCTTTGCAGCCAGGGCAGTAATGATACTGCTGTCGATACCTCCGCTGAGAAAAGCGCCCAGTGGTACATCAGCTACCAGGCGCTTCCTGACTGAGTCGGCTAGCTTGGTGCGCAACATTTGCCTGGCTGCTTCGTAATCTGCTGGAGGGGAAACTGTCGCTTGCCCATCCTTAATGCTATAATACTGCACGGTTTCAATGCCCTTTCGTGAAACCAGCAGGTAATGTCCTGGCAACAGCTTATTAACCCCTTCAAAAATGGTCCAAGGGCCTGGAATGTAATTCAGATGCAGGTAGGCTGAAAGCGAAGTGTGGTCGATCACTTTTGGGATGTGCATGGCCATCATGCCCTTCATTTCCGAGGCAAACAGCAATTTGTCGCTGTTGCGGTGGTAGAAAAGGGGCTTAATGCCAAGCCGGTCGCGCGCCAGCAAAAGGGTGTCTTCCTTTTTATCGTATAAGGCAAAAGCAAAGAAACCCTGTAAATCGTTGATGCCTTCTGGTCCTTGGTCGATGAGCCAGTGAAGCAGTACCTCGGTATCGCTTTCTGAGCGGAAGTTAATCTGCCTGCTGTTTAATTGTTTTTTTAGCTGTCGGAAGTTGTAGATTTCGCCGTTATATACAAGGGTATATCTTTGGCTGTCATCAGAAAATGGCTGTGTAGCGGCTGCTGAGGTGTCGATGATCGACAGGCGGGTATGGCCCAGGCAAGCATTGCCCCCGGCGTAGGTTCCGCGGGTGTCGGGCCCGCGCCAGTGCAACGAAAGTAAGGCATCGTTGAGGCCATTGGGCTGGGTCCTGGCAAAGTCGTTGAAACAATAAAAGCCAGCAATGCCGCACATGTTGTTTTGGTTTGTTTTTAAAAAGAAAAGCACTGTCGTGCAAATTCCTGACAGTGCCTCTCCTTTTTCGGTTTATAGTTTTTTATTATGCGATTTAAATGCAGATCATTACAAGTGAATCACCTCATCATAAGCGGCTGCTGCTGCTTCCATAATGGCTTCCGACATTGTTGGGTGGGGGTGAACGGCCTTAATGATTTCGTGGGCGGTTGTTTCGAGCTTACGGGCAACTACCGCTTCAGCAATCATTTCCGTAACATTTGCCCCGATCATGTGCACGCCCAGCAGCTCGCCGTATTTCGCGTCGAAAATTACCTTCACGAAACCGTCCTTGGTACCTGCCGCACTGGCTTTGCCCGAAGCAGAGAAGGGGAATTTACCCACTTTCAGTTCGTAGCCAGCCTCTTTTGCGGCGGCTTCGGTATAGCCAACTGAGGCCACTTCTGGCACGCTGTAAGTACAGCCTGGAATATTGTTGTAGTCCATGGGCTCGGGGTTGTGACCGGCAATTTTTTCTACGCAAATGATTCCTTCGGCAGAAGCCACGTGTGCCAGGGCTTGCCCGGGAACCACATCGCCTATAGCATAATAGCCTTCTACGCTGGTGCGATAAAACTCATCAACCACGATCTTGCCCTTTTCGGTCTTAATGCCAGTTTCTTCCAGGCCAATGCCTTCAATGTTAGCGGCAATACCCACGGCCGAAAGTACAATGTCGGCTTCAATGGTTTCTTCACCTTTTTTGGTTTTCACTACCACCTTGCATTTGTCGCCCTTAGTGTCAACCGATTTTACCTCGCTGGAGGTCATCACCTTCATTTTTGATTTTTTGAAAGAACGCTCCAATTGCTTCGAAACCTCCTCGTCTTCGAGAGGCACAATGTTAGGCATGTATTCGACCAGGGTAACCTGCGTGCCAATGGTGTGGTAAAAATAAGCGAACTCCGTGCCTATGGCGCCTGAGCCAACTACTACCATCGACTCGGGTTGCTTGTCGAGTACCATAGCCTGGCGGTATCCGATGATTTTTTTGCCGTCGATAGGCAGATTGTCGAGCTGCCTGCTTCGGGCACCTGTGGCAATGATAATATTTTTAGCTTCGTACTCAGTGGTTTTGCCGTCTTCAGCCTTCACTTCAACCTTTTTTCCGGGAAGTACCTTGCCAGAACCTTCCAGAACATCAATTTTATTTTTCTTGAAGAGGAACTGAATGCCTTTACTCATGCCAGCGGCTACTTCGCGGCTTCTTTTTACCATGGCGGGAAGGTCGGCCTTAGTGCTGCCTTCGAAAGAAACACCATATTCAGCTGCGTGGTTGAGGTAGTCGAAAACCTGGGCGCTTTTCAGCAGGGCTTTGGTGGGAATGCAGCCCCAATTTAGGCAAACGCCACCCAGTTCTGATTTTTCTACCACGCCAACTTTCATTCCCAGTTGCGAAGCCCTTATGGCCGCAACATATCCTCCGGGCCCGCTGCCCAGCACAATCAGATCATAGCTCATATACAAATGGTTTTATTTTTTTCGAAAAAATGGTTACACGAATTTAATATTTTTTTGCGGGTTGCCGGCATTCAGCTCCTTTTTGGCCTGCCCCATGTCGAGAATCAGCTCGGGGTGAGTTTCGGCCACATTTCCAATGGTCACAATGTCGGCGCCGGCCTCCCAAATTTCAAAGGCTGTTTCGGGAGTTCTGATGCCTCCACCCACTATCAGCGGAACGCTGATACTTTCCCTTACGCCCATAACCATATCGATGGGTACCGGATGCAGGGCACCGCTGCCGGCATCCATAAAAATGATTTTCAGGCCCAGCATTTCACCTGCCAGGGCGGTGGAAACGGCAATATCGGGTTTGTCGAAAGGTATGGGTATGGTGTTGCTCATATATTGCACCGAGGTAATTTTTCCGCTTTCAACCAGCATATACCCGGTGGGTATTACCTCCAGGCGGCTATGACGGATCATTGATGCGGCCACCACGTGGTTGCCAATGAGCATGTCGGGGTTTCTTCCGGAAATCAGCGAAAGGAGCAGGAGGGCATCGGCACTGGGGTCAACCTGAAATACGCTGCCCGGAAATAGTATGACCGGCAATCCACAGTGGCTTTTTATTTCATTAATACAAAATAAAAGATTGTCGCGTGTTAGCAGGCTGCCGCCAATAAATATATAATCGGCTCCTGCTCCGCAAGCCAGCTCTGCAATCTCCTTCAGACTGCCCCGTGTACTTTTGTCGGGGTCGACCAGCACGGCAAGCTGCTTTTTCCCCTTCAGGGTTTGTTGTTCAATATCTTTTAATATTTGCATGACCTATTGTAAGAAAAGGCGGTCGGTTAGCTATCTACCGCATAAACAAGAATATAATTTTCAAGGGTTTGATAATGTACGTCATAGGTTTTTGTCTCCTCGCTGCCGGTTATTTCACCTTTTATGGTGCCCTGGCCTTCAAATTCGAAAGGGAAGATACGAATATGTTCGCGAAACTGCAAATCGCGCCGGCCGTGGAGCTTGAAAAGGGCTTCCTTGGCGGCCCAAATTACAAACAGTCCTTCCATGGCATGCGCTGAAAAAACAATGCGCAGTTCGCAGTCGTTCAGAAACTTATGGGCCACTTTAAAAATTTTGGGGCTCATCTGCTCAATGTCGATGCCCACACTTTTATTGGTGCTGGCAATCAGGGCCGAGAACTTGCCTGAATGGGTCACGGAAATATGCCTAATGCCATTGTTTAGATGCGGCTTGCCATATTCATCATACTCTATGCCGGTCAGTTCCCCGGGCCGAATAAGGTGAGGAAGAATAAGGCGGTAGCTTAGCCAGTGCTGACGACGGGTATCGGAGCGTAAATAGGAATAATATTTTAGTTCCTGCTCGGTAAGGTTCACCGTCTTCCAGAGCTCTTCCACCGTCTCGTTGATTTCCCAGACCCCCATGGCCGCATTGGCTAGCTTTTTTTTAAGGAACAGGCTCATACCGCTTGGCTTGTATAGGAAAATGCACAACAACAAAAAAAGTATTTCCGGAACCTTTTGCAACTAAACCTTTCGGCTATTAGGATTGTTCCTTCTAATACTTCATAATATATTTCCCCTCAGGGGGAAAGTATTATCTTTGCAAAACAAAAATCAAAGGTAAAAAATAAATGGAAAATCTTATTGCTGAGAAAACTTTAAAATATAAAGTTAAAGATATTGGACTGGCTGATTTTGGCCGTAAGGAGATTGAGATAGCCGAGAAAGAGATGCCCGGCCTGATGTCGCTTCGTGAGAAGTATGGTAAGGAGCAGCCGCTCAAAGGCGCCCGTATAACGGGTTCGCTGCACATGACCGTTCAAACCGCTGTTTTGATTGAAACCCTTGCTGCCCTTGGCGCTGATGTGCGCTGGGCCAGCTGCAATATTTTCTCTACCCAGGATCATGCGGCTGCAGCCATTACTGAGGCTGGCATCCCGGTTTTTGCCTGGAAAGGCGAAACCCTCGAAGAATACTGGTGGTGCACAAAGCAGGCGCTGTCGTTTCCCAATGGCAAAGGTCCTCACTTGATTGTTGACGATGGCGGCGATGCTACCCTTTTGGTTCATAAAGGCTATCAGGCCGAAAAGGATGCTTCCATTTTGGATGTAACCCCTTCTAATCGCGAGGAAGCCGAAATTCTGAAACTGCTTAAAAACACCCTGAAGGAAGACCCGCAAACCTGGCACCGTTTAGTGGCTGAGCTTAAAGGCGTATCTGAAGAAACCACCACTGGCGTGCACCGCCTGTACCAGATGATGGAAACCGGCGAGCTGCTTATACCTGCAATTAATGTCAACGACTCAGTGACCAAGTCGAAATTCGACAACCTTTACGGCTGTCGCGAATCGTTGGCCGATGGCATTAAGCGTGCCACCGACGTAATGATTGCCGGCAAGGTGGTTGTCGTTTGTGGTTATGGCGACGTAGGCAAAGGTTCGGCCAAGAGCATGCGCGGCTATGGTGCCCGTATTATTGTAACCGAAATCGACCCCATCTGCGCCCTTCAGGCTGCCATGGAAGGCTTTGAGGTGAAAACCCTTGAAGAAGCACTGGACGAAGGAAATATCTTTGTTACCGCCACTGGCAATAAGGATGTGATTACCGTGGAGCATATGGCAAAAATGAAAGACCAGGCCATAGTATGCAACATAGGGCATTTCGACAATGAAATCCAGGTAGATAAGCTGGATGCCTATCCCGGTGTAGAAAAAGTGAACATTAAGCCGCAAGTCGACAAGTATATCTTTCCTGATGGGCATGAAATTTTTATGCTTGCCGAAGGCCGACTGGTAAACCTGGGCTGTGCCACAGGACATCCGTCATTTGTGATGAGCAACAGCTTTACCAACCAGGTGCTGGCTCAGATAGACCTTTGGAAAAATGATTACCAAATAGATGTGTATCGCCTTCCTAAACACCTCGATGAGGAAGTGGCCCGCTTGCACCTGGAGAAAATTGGTGTGAAACTCACCAAACTCTCAAAAGAACAGGCCGACTATATTGGCGTTAGCCAAAAAGGACCGTTTAAGCCTGACCATTACAGGTACTAAGCCAATTGAATAAGAAAAAAGGAAGAGGCCGGAATTTTTTCCGGCTTTTTCTTTATTACCAGTTTGTAATCTGGAGATAGGGGTACTGGAAATAGGTACGGTATTGCTTCAGGGGGTATTTCGAGGGTCCTTCTATTACGGAACCATCAATTAGCAGGTACAGCGACTCACAGCATTCGCATTTTGCAATAGGCGGGTCTTCCACAACAATTCGCGCGCAGGCTTCAAAGGGGTGGTGAGGGCAAGCCCGGTCGAAGGCTTTAAACTCGTCAACTGACCAGCGATAAACGACAATTCCCCGGTATCCGCCTGAAAAATAAGCCCAGCCGCCGATGCCGTTCAGCTCAATATATTGGGTCGATTCGATATTTATGGTAAATTCCACCGGATAGGTTGGAACCGGATGTTGGTTATCTTTTCCGCAGGATAAAGGCAGGAAAAGAAACAGGCCAATGAATAATATAAGAATGATTGCTTGCTTCACTTTTTCGAAAAGGGATTAAAAAGCAGCAAAAAAATTTCTGAAATAAATAATTCTGCGTGCAACATGTCATCGGAAAACGCCGAAGTTTGTTTTTTCGGACATAAAATTAGTAATAAAATGGTATTTTTGCTATAATAATGCTTTTGCTGATTTCGTTAAGAAATTGAAAATCAGTAATTTTTTCTATTATGAGGTTTTTGCTTTTTTTATTCATTTTGTTTGTTCCTTTGTTGGGGTGCCAGTCGAACCGTCAGGCGATCAAGGCAGAGCGCAAGGCCGAGAAGATAAAAAAAGACCAGGAGCGTGAAGCCCAGCAGGTGTACGAGGCTGGCCTTGACCGGCATATGAACCTTCAAACGGCAGATACGCAGGAACGCATGAAGCAAAACCGCAAAAAGAGCGAGCAGTGGCTGAAGCCAAAAAGAAGAGACCCATTTTACAAGCGCTGGTTTAAAAACAGAAGGCGCTAAACCGAAATACCCCGATTATGGAAGATTTTGTCTATATCATTCTGGTCATTGCCTGGTTGGTAATAAGCATCATGAAGAGGAAGCCCAAAGGCGACTCTCCAGCCAAACCGCGCCCGGCCTCCCAGCCCGAACCCACTAACGCTCCCAAGCCCATCGACCTGGAGGAGATGCTTCAGGATTTTTTTGGAAAAAAGGCCGAGCCAGTGCCAGAACCAGCACCTCAGCCCGTTCGTGACCAAACGGCCATCGAACGTTCGTATGAACAGCAGGAAAAAAAATATTCCTCTTTCGACGATGATTACCTTGATATGCCTGAACCAGTGTTTGAAGAATTCACCGGTCAGGAAGCGGTAGCCGAAGAATACAAATTCACCACAGAGATCAGGGAGCAGACCATTGACGACCTGATAAGATTGAATGCAGCCGAAGACGCACGCCTGCACGCCGCCCAACTGGCTGAAGAAAATGCCGAAAGGTCAGATTTGCCTGATTTTGATGTTCGGACTGCTGTGGTGTTTTCGGAAATTCTAAACCGAAAGTATTCCTGATTTATTTTGCATATTGTGGTTTTTTCATTACATTTGCATTGTATTTAAAACAAAGTATTCTCCCTGGCCACGGCCGGGGGTTTTTTCTGTAAAAAGCCCTGCACGACAGGCAAAATGAGAGTGTTGTCAGTTTTTATTATCCGGCTGCCAGCAGTTTTTTTTTATGCCCGGGTAGTTTGGCTTTTTTATTAATTAATAGAAGTGAACCCATTGCATAGCCATATAATGCTTCTGTCCCTCTCCTGCCCGCCAGGCTTGGGCAATAAGGTTGTTGCTTGCGATGGAAGTGTAGCATTTGATTTTCAGTTTTTCACAAAACCGAATACAGACTTACCCGATTACAGCCAAACGGTCTCAGATTTACAGTCTTTTCTGACATAGGGACCGAAAAAAATCAGCAGTAATTAAAACCCAATTTTTCAGGTCCCAACAAGAAAATCATACACAGGTTGTATGTAAAAAGCATTATAATAAATTCAAATACCCAAGGAAATGAACGAAGTAAAGTATTTTACCAAAGAAGGATTAGATAAGCTCAGGGATGAGCTTGAAAAACTAAAGTCGGTTGAGCGGCCATCCATCTCGCAGCAGATTGCCGAGGCCCGCGAAAAAGGTGATCTTTCGGAGAATGCCGAGTATGATGCGGCCAAAAACGCGCAGGGCATGCTCGAGCTTCGTATTTCCAAGCTGGAAGGGGTGCTGAGCAATGCCCGGGTTATTGACGAGAGTCAAATCGACGAAAGCAAGGTTTCTATCCTTTCAAAGGTTAAACTGAAGAACCTAAAAAACAAAGCGGAAATGTCGTACACCCTCGTGCCTGAGAACGAGGCCGATATTAAAAACGGCAAGATATCGGTAAACTCGCCAGTGGCCAGAGGGCTGCTGGGCAAAGCGGTGGGCGATATGGTCGAAATTAAGGTGCCGGCAGGCGTGCTGTCATTCGAAGTGATGGATATTTCGAGGTAGATACCCTGCTTTTCATTTTTTTGCCGGATGGTTTTGCAAACAAGCCATCCGGCATTTTTTATTAATTTTGGTTTGTTACAAAACCAAACGAATATGGCAAGTATATTTTCACGCATTGTAGCCGGCGAGATTCCATGCTATAAAGTGGCAGAAGACGATTACTACCTGGCATTTCTGGACATTAATCCCTTGGCGAAAGGTCATACCCTGGTGATTCCCAAAAAGGAAACCGATTATATTTTCGATATGGAGGACGAGGAATACCAGGGGCTGTTTCTTTTTGCCAAAAAGGTGGCAAAATCTTTGAAAAAATGCATTCAGTGCGAAAAGATTGGGGTGGCGGTAATTGGGCTGGAGGTAGCGCACGCGCACATTCACCTGGTGCCCATCAATGGAATTTACGACATTGATTTTCGCAAACCCAAGCTGAAGTTGAGCCCAGAGGAGTTTAAAATGATTGCCGAGCGTGTGGCCAGCCACATGTAATAGCGCTATTTGCTGATGCGGCCGGGGTTTTCTGCCAGGAAGGCTTTCCAGCCTGTAAAGGTGGTTTTCCCTGCCCCTGAAGTGTCCTTGTTTTGAAAAAAGTGACACATGGCAACCGCCAGGGCATCGGTGGTGTCGAGATACTGAGGTAACTCGCCAATGGCAAGCAAATTTTGCAACATGGCCGCTACCTGTTCTTTTGAGGCGCTTCCCTTGCCGGTGATGGACTGCTTGATCTTGCGGGGCGAATATTCAAACACGGGAATGTCGCGATAGAGAGCCGCCGCAATAGCCACTCCCTGGGCGCGCCCCAGTTTAAGCATCGACTGCACGTTTTTGCCGAAAAAAGCGCTCTCAATAGCCAGCTCGTCGGGTTTGAAATGATCAATATTACGCAACACCGTTTCGAAGATCTTTTTTAGCTTCAGCGGGTGATTAGCAAGTTTTTCAAGTTTTAATATATCCATGGCAATGACCTCGGCTTTTTGTTTCTTAATGCCAATTACTCCAACACCCATGTTGTTGGTGCCCGGGTCAATGCCCAAAATTATTCTGTCGTAATCCAATTTTATAAATGTTTATAGACAACCACCCCACCGGGGGCAAAACAAAAGTACAGAAAATATTTTGGGTGGTTATCCGCTATGTGGTTCCGCTTGCAGCCCTGGGCTACATTATTTTTTCACTGGGTAAAATACCTGCCGATCAGATTCTGTATTGGCGGCAATCGGTTTCATGGTCATATGTGTCGGTACTTATTATTGCTGTTGTGCTGGCGCTTACGGCTGTCAATTGGTTGCTCGAGGCCCTTAAATGGCAAAAGCTGGCGCAGCGTTTTGAGCCGGTTAGCCTCAAGCAAGCCTATGCCGGAGTGCTATTCGGAATCAGCCTTGGCATGATTACCCCGCGGCGTTCGGGCGAGTTTGCCGGAAGGGTGGTGGTGTTGAAGCCCGAAAACCAGGTGCGTGGCATGGTAATAAACACAGCAGGCAGTTTTACACAGTTTCTGATTACATTGTTGTTCGGCCATGTGGGTGTTGCTTTGGCCTTGCTTGGGAAAGCCGGCCAGGTAAATCCTTCGCGCGAAGGCCAGCTGCTGCTTTATTCGGGATTGGCTTTGCTGCTGGCCGTTTTGCTGGTGGTTTACGCAAAAAGCTTGCTGGGCTGGCTGCAGCAAAAAAGCTGGTTCCCAAAACGACTTAAGATTATTCAAGTGGTTATGACCCTGACCAAAAAGGAAATGGCGGTGTTGTTTTCGCTCAGTGCGCTGCGCTATGCCGTTTTCATCACTCAGTTTCATTTGCTGTTAAGTTTGTTTGGTATGCACCTAATGTTTTACGATACCTTTATGGTGCTGAGCATAATTTACCTGATCATGGTGGGGATACCGGTATCTGGTCTGGCAGAGGCCGGCATACGCGGTTCAGTGGCACTCTTTGTTTTCAATCTATATCTTGGCGATAAGCTTGCGGGCATTCCTGCAACAGAACTCACTATTGTATCGGCTACACTGCTGCTATGGTTTGTCAACCTTGCCCTTCCGGGGATGCTCGGAGCATTTCTTTCGCTCAGCGGAAAACTTAAAATCCCATATAAGGTATCATGACTGCTGCCCTTTTTTTTGCTGTGTTTGCACTCCTTTATGCCGCGCTGATTGCATGGTTCACCTATGGTTGGTTGAGCCTGCCTGCATTTTGGCACAAGGAGCATCAGGCGGTTTCCTTTTCGGTGATAATTCCTGCCCGCAACGAAGCAATGCATATCATGCAGCTGCTTATTTTGCTGCGCAACCAGCAATATCCGAAAGCACAATATGAAGTGATCGTGGTTGATGACCATTCGTCTGATGCCACCGCCTCCATCGTGGAGCGAAAAATTGCCTCAGGTTTTTTAACAAATGTACGTTTGCTCAAAGCCGATCAGCTAAACGGAAAGGCAGGGAAGAAGAATGCCCTTTCGCTTGGAATAAAAAATGCCGCAAATCGATGGATTATTACTGTTGATGCCGACTGTATTATGGGCCGGCACTGGCTTGAGAGCCTTGCAGGTTTTATTGAGCAGCAGCAGCCTGATATGGTAATTGGGCAGGTAGCTGTGGCTCCGGCAAAGTCGTTGTTTTCGCAAATGCAGGCGCTGGAGTTTATGAGCCTTATGTGCACTACTGCTGGTGCCTCTGCCATTGGAAAGCCCATTATGTGCAATGGCGCCAATCTGGCTTTCCGCAAGGACTATTTTGAAAAAGTGGGAGGGTATGAGGGAAATGAAGATTATGCTTCGGGCGATGATGTGTTTTTACTGCACAAATTCAAGAAAATGCAAGGGGCCCGGATTTCCTTTCTGAAAAGCCACGGCGGACTGGTCTATACACGTGCGTCATCAAGCCTGAAGGAATTTTTTCGGCAGCGTGGCCGCTGGGCCGGAAAGGCCGGAGGCTACCGCGATGCATTTACCCTGGCCACGGGTTTGGTGGTGGCCGCATTAAACCTGCTGCTGACCGCCGGAATTATTTGGGGGCTGCTTTTTTCAGGGCAAATTTTGATGACCGCTCTTTTGGTACTGATTTTTAAGGCTGTGATCGATTTCCCGATCATGTACAGTGTTTCAGGCTTCCTGCGAAAGCGAGAATTGATGTGGCTGTATCCGGCCCTCTCGCTGGTGTATCCATTTTATGTATCCGCTTCGCTATTCTCCGGTTTCTTCCTGAAGCCTTCGTGGAAAGCATAAGGGCTCAGGGCTCCTCAGTGGGCTCCGGGGCGGACATCAGGCGAATTTCTACCCGGCGCTCTTCTTCGCTGAATTCCTCGGAAGAGAATTGATCGCCCAGGGCTTCTGCGTTCAAGCGGACAGGGTCGATCCCACAGTCCATGAGAAAATTAAGGACGGCTTCTGCACGCCTTCCCGACAAGATCATGTTGTAAATCGGATCGCCGCTTTTGTCGGCATAGCCCGAAATTTTGCACAAGAGCAGTGGATAAGCCTCGAGGTCAGCCGCCACTTGTTCCAGTTTTTCCTGATGCGACTCCTGCAATGCAGCGCTGTTAAAGGGGAAGGTAAGAATCATCGGATAACGGGCCATCAGCGTGTCGGGTACCTGCACACGAACGGTGTCCGGAACGATTGCAGCTGTTTCAGTTGCTGCCACTTTAGGTTCTAAGGTTTCTTCAACAGCCATTTCTTCCATGGGCTCCTGTTTGGTTATTGGAACAGAAACTTTCACGGCCGAGGTTTTTTCCTGTTTTTCTTTTGCAACCTCAAGCGGCTTTTCAATTTTTGTTTCAGGAAACACTTCCTCCGTTACAGTCTCAGTTTGCTGAATTATGGGCTGACCTTCTTCGGCTTCTTTAATCTCTTTTGTTTCTTCAATCTCTTCTTCCTCTTCAACCACTTCCTCCTTTTCCTCTGATTCAACCTGGTTTTCAGTTGTTAATGGCTCTGCTTCGGTTTCGCTTTTTGTTTCCGTTTCTTTTTCAGAAACTTCCTCTGTAATAATTTCAGTTTCTAAGACTGCGGCTTGTTTGGTTTCAGTAATTACCTCCCCGCGCACAATCTCGATCTCTTTTTCAATGGTTTCAGTTTTTACACTTTCAACTGGCTCTGAGGGGCTTTCAGGAGCAGCGGTTTCAGATTTCTCTTCGGCCTCTACTTCAGTGACTTCTTCGGCTTCTTTTGTGTCTATTACCATCCGTTTTTCAGTTTCTATAATGCGCTTTTCCCGCAGCATTTGGTGCGCAATGTTGATGGTTACCGCTTCGCCTTCCCGCACCCTGATCTGAATTAGGGTATCGCTCAGCGAAATGTCGATGCGGTTTTCTTCGGGCTGGGTAACAGGTCTGCGCAGTAGTATCTTTTCTTCTTCAACCACCCTGGGGCGGATAATGGGCTGGGGAATGCCCTCCAATTCGTCGAAAGGTTGCAGTTGATCTGTGGCTTGCGAAGCCGGCCGTGCCGAAATAAAATCTCCTGCATTAAACACCGGTCCGCGGTAATTTATTTTCCTTGCTCCAAAATGGTAGGAGAGGCCCAGCTGCCATTGCTGGTAAAAATTCAGGTCGGAAAGTTTGCTACCCTGGCTGTCGTTAATGGGGTAATACAGACCCGTGGCGATTCTGGCCGAGATTCGGTCGCTTAGTCTGAATTTTAGCCCGTGGGTCATGCCGGCGGCAAACTCGTGGGTGTCAGAAGCGTCGCTGCGGGTTTCTCCGGCCAGGTATCCGGCTTCGATGCTATGAAAAGGCGCAAGGAAGACCCGTTCGCCCAGCAGCCAGCCATTGTCCCAACGAAAGCCCAGCGTAAGGGCGGCATAGCCTGCCTTTTTCAGATCGCCACCAGCGGGCTTTCCGGCAAAGAGGCTGATCCCTGCGCTGAAGCTGCGGTTGAGGCTGCGCTCAAGTTGAAGGTTGGCAGCGGCTGATTTGAAGTCTTCCGGAAAACCAAAGGCATTGTCGAACCTGAAAGTAGATGCTCCGGCTGAAAGTTTCCAGTTGAAAATGTCGGTTTGCCCTTGCACCTGCCAAATGCTAAGAAATATGATAAGGGTAAATATTAGTTTTTTCATCGTGATGGGTTTTTGCCAGTTTGTGATTCGATTTCCGGGGCAGTTTCGTCATTTTCCGCGAAAGCGCCCTGCATAAAAAAGATTAACGGCTCAGACCCAGCCAGAGATTGAGTTCGAGGCTCAGCCCCACAAAGGGCTTAACGAAAATGTTGCTGCTGGAGTTGTTATTCTTTTCTTCCTGCAGGATGGCCATGCCGGCATTGAATCTGAGGAAGTAGGCTGTTTTGTAACCGTAGGCCACATAAATGGGGCGCCCGATCAGGGGCCCGGTAATTTCACGGTCATCGCCAAAATCGAAGTTGGTAAGGAACAGGCCGGCCGAAATGGAACTGTTGCTGCGTAACTTACCAGCAAGGGCGGGGTTGCCCAGGGGAAATGAGATGCCGGCATAGGGCGCGCTGTCGTATGACAGATCGCTGAAGCCGCCTTTGTTGTAAATGCCCGCATAGCCAAAGTTGATGGGAAGGGTACTGCGGGTGCGCTCGCTGGGATAGTTGGGGAGCAACCTTGAGTCGGTCAGCACCAGGAAGTCAAAGGCCAGGTATTGATTCAACTCTTGGGAAACCATTTGCTTGAGGTCTTCGAGGTTTTGCTGAAAGAATGCCACGCGCAGTGCCCTGTCGTCTTCGCCCTCCTGGCTTAAAATATTGAAACGTGCCCGGCGCAGGCTCAGGTCGTTGATGCGCTCCAGCTTGTTGTAAACAAGGTCGGAAAAACCCGGAAATCCGACCCCTATCTTGTTTCGGTAAAGTTCGAGGCCTTTTGATACGATCTGGTCGAGTTCCTGCCGCATTAGCCGCGGATGTTTGGCCAGGGAAACGCTATTGCGGCCCGAAACCACTGACATGTTAAGGTAAGCATCGATGGCTTCCCTGATCATGGTTCCCAAAAGGTTTACTTCTTCGCGCGAGGCAGGCCTGAAATAATTAATGCGCAGGGTGTATTGGTTGTTTCCCCTTAGCACATAGTTTACGGGTATGGAAAAGCTTTGCTCTTGGAACTCTGCCGCCTTCCTGTAATTGGCTGCAAAAAGAGGCTTCTTTTCCAAATCAGTGGATCCATAAAGTAAAAGCTCCACCATGTTGATACCTGCTGGAAGAATGCCATTCAGCATCCACTGACTCTCGGCAGGCAGGGGCTGGTTCTCGCCCAGCCAGTTTTTTTCGTAATTGTACTGAACACTCTTGAATTGGGCGTTGAGTGTCATTACCGGAAAAAGCAATAGAAGGGTAAGTTTTTTTAGCATAAAAAGTATGTTTAAAATGTCATTAAAATATTATTGCTTAAGATTCAGTTTATGCCAATTCAATAACGGATGAAAGGCCACTTGCTGACTATAAATATACGTAAAATAATTGGATTTGAAGGAGTTTCAGTTGCGATAAGATAATACGATAATAGCCACTGGCACTTTACCAGTGGCTCAAAAAGTCAGAAAAATGATGCTGTTTTTTATTCGAACTTGCCGGTTACGGTGTAGCCGGCATCAACAATGGCCTCTACTATTTTGTCTTCGCTGACTTTCGACTTATCATAAACAACCTGGGTTTGCATTTTCACGTGGTCCGCATCAACGGTTTTCACCCCTTCCAATCCGCTTACCCGTTTAATGATGGCATTTTCGCAACCGGTACAGGTCATGCCTTCCACCATGAAAATGGTTTCCATGCGGTTTTCCGGTGCGATTTCAATGGCCTGAGGGTCCTTGCCCATTTTTTCCTCAAGGGTGTTGAGGTATAAGGGCAGGGCAAGCAGAATAACGGCAAAAACGGTAACAATTCCCAGGAAAACGATAGGGTTTAGTCCGGCAGGCCTTCTGCGGCCCGTTTCGCGCCCCTTGCGCATGGCCTTGATGTTCTGATACCAGAGTACGGCCAATAACAACAAAACCAAAACAACTACAAAAGGCCAAAAAGTTATGATGCGGTCAATAATGCCCGTTTCAGTGGCAGGAGCCTGGCCAAAAACAAAAGTGCTCGCGAAAAGCATGCTGAGAAGCAAACCGAGTTTGGGAAATTTCTTCATGGCGTTTTTTTTTGTAAATATAGGGTTAATTGTGATATGAGAAAAATTTTTCATTAAAATGCAAACTCAAAATAATTGATAAAATTAACAAGTAATTAAGTAAATAAATACTGAAAAATAAAAATATTTTTTTAACTTTATTAATGAAAGAGTTCAAGAAGTCTTTAACCCCTAAAAATCAGTGCCATGAAAAGCCATTTTCGAAAAGATAAGTGGAGGTTCCACTTGTTTTTATTGTTGTTTCTGTTACCTGGAATTTTTCAAACCTCGAATGCCTGTGAAGCTTGTAACCGTTTATTTCTGGCCCAACTAAAAAACCAAAGAGCTGGTTCGCTGGTTTCGCAGGAGTTGCTTGCCACCATTTCGGCCCAGGAGTATGTTGGGAGGAATAACCCTGCTGCCCAGGAAGTTGGCTGGTCGAATAATACCCTTATTGCTTCCAATGAGCCAATACCAGTTGCACAAGAAGGCGCAACCAATGTTCAGTCGGTTCAGCAGGTTAGTGCCAGGGCAAATGTCCCTCTTGGAAGCAATGTCGATTTTATTGATATTATCCGCCGTGACAACCGATTGCCCATTCCTCCCACCAGTTTTGTGCCCCAGAACACTACCCCCAATAAAAGGGTAAGAATTACGCTGGAGGAAGGTGATTCTTATCTTGGCAATGGAGTTATGTATAAGGGATTTACTATTGACGGGAAAATTCCGGGACCAACCATTATTGTTGATGAGGGCGATATTGTAGAGTTTAAAATCGTGAACACCGGCGAATTGCCTCATGGGGCTTCCATTCATTCTGTAAACAGTCAGACTTCCAAATATCTTGGAAAAATTGAGCCAAACGATAGCGCAAGTGTGGTATTTCAGGCCAATATGCCTGGTGTTTACATGTACCACTGTGCCCCTGGCGGCCACGCTATCCCCATGCATATTATTTTTGGACAATATGGCATGATGGTGGTTCGGCCAAAGAAGAAGTTTGAACTGGAAAGAATTCTTGGCAAGGAACCGGATATCGAAATCTTTTTGCTTCAGCATGAATATTATGCTTCAGGAAAAGATGCCGTTGAGGGACAGGGAAAGCCCATGTACACAGCCTTCAACGGTAAGTTATTCCGTTATGTGGAAGAACCGATTGTTGGGAAACCGGGGGATTATGTGAGGATCAACTTCCTGAATGCCGGTCCGAACCTTTTATCTACCTTTCACATTGTGGGCATAATCTGGGATTTTGCCTATTGGCAAGGCCACCCCGACAACAAGTTTATTGGGGGTCAAACCGTTACAGCCGGGCCTTCCGATTCGTGGGTTGTCGAGTTTCGAATACCCCCGGATGAAGGCAGTTACCTGATGCTATCTCACGCTGTTGGATCGACCGACCGGGGCGCCATCGGCTTGCTCATTTGCGACCGTGATGCCGCACCAAATAAAACCTATCTCTCTGATGGGATTAATTACACCGATGAGCAAATGGCCGAATTTCGCGAAAAGGCGATAAGAACCATTACCCCTTTTGGTATCGGATCGCCCGACGTGGATGTGCCGGTGGTGTATGGCCCGGATGTGAAGGAGGTTATCGTAAGGATCATTGGAAATTCTTACCACCCCAAAGTGATACAGGTTACGCCGGGTACAACGGTAAGATGGATCAACGAAGATGTATTTACCTATATGGAGGGTGAATTCTCTGGCATCCATAATGTGATTGTGAAATCCGGTCCTGAGCGTTTTGCCTCTGACATGCTGGCCCATGCCGAGAGCCATTCGCAGGTGTTGAATGCTGAGGGTGAATATACCTATATCTGTACTCCGCATCCCTACATGGAGGGTAAGATTATTGTTTCGAAAGACACCAGATCGCCTAATGTGCAATATGCAGGAAGCGGTTCAGGGCCAACCAGTAAAATGGTGTGGTTTGTTTTAATATTAGCTGCTACAGCACTAATGATCGCATTGATCAGCCTGATTAACAAATAGTTCGGGGTTTATGTTCTCTTTCCTTATCGGGTGGTCATTAGAGGGGTGCCGTAGCGGCATCCCTTTTTTTATCGCAGTAGTGCATCAGCAATAAAAACAAGCATCATTGTGAGATAAAAAATATTTATGGCAAAAAATGCCGGTTGGGGGTCGGGCTGTTCTGATTTGTCATGCCATTTCCGGAAGGAATATAATAGGGCCAGGGCAAAGACAAAAACGCTGAGTGCCAAAACGGGTGAGTGAATAACCCCAAAAAGGGCCGGTAAAATGGCTGCCATGGCTGTAGCAGCAACCCATATAAGGGTAAGGTTTGCAATTTGCTTGCTGGTAAACAGGCGCGTAATGGTTGGAAATCCCGCCTTTTCGTAATCGTTGCCATATTTCAGCAAGATAAGCCAGAAATGGGGTATTTGTCCGATAAAAAAGAAAAAGGCCACCAGTATAATATGCGGATGCAAGATATGACCTCCGGCAGCTGTCCAGCCAATGACCGGGGGCAAAGCTCCTACCAATGATCCCGGCACTACCGCAAAAGCCGTTATCTTTTTTAGCCGGGTATACACCAGGTTGTACCAGGTTAAGGTAATCAACCCAATGATTAATGGAATTTTACTTTCCAGCATGGCCAAAAGAACAATTCCGGCTATAGAAAGTACGCTTGCGAAAAATGCTGCTCCTCTTTTTGAAACTCTGCCAGAAGGGATTGGCCTGAGGCTTGTGCGAAGCATAAGACTGTCGGGTTCTGCCTCCTGAATGTGGTTGATAGTTGCAGAGCCAGCCGAAAGCAGGTAAACACCCAGCACGGCCAAAACCCAGCCTTCAGCAAAAAAGCCCTGACTCAAAAGAAAACCGGTCAGGGCAGTTAATGCAACGGAAAGGGTAATAATGGGTTTGGTAAGCTGAACCAATGCCAGAAGAGGCCCAAAAAATTCCTTTCTATTCATTTAATGTTTTGAGGAACTCCACTATTAACTCAATTTGTTGCTCGGTTATTTCACCTTCATAGGAAAACATTTGTCCGGCGCGGTAACCTTTGTGGATGTCATAATCGGGTTCGTAAATAGAACGCTTCACATAATCGTAATCAAAAAGCACCTCCCGTTCCTGTCCCTGTGTGATCACTGGCACATTGGTTCCCCAGACGCCCCTAAAGGTTGGCCCAATAATGGTTGACCCATCGAGCGAGTGACAAGCCAGGCAGCCTTTGCTTTCCACGATTTGTCTTCCAAGAAGGGCCAGGTCGGCGCCTTCATCAACGGGCAGTGCAACCCCGGTGGTGTCAGAATACCAGGTCCAGAATTCTTCCGGCTCCATTACCACCACTTCGGTGTGCATATAGCTGTGCTGCAAGCCGCAATATTCAGTGCAGAAAAGCGAATAGCTCCCCAGCTTGGTGGCTTCAAACCACAAGCGGTTGTTGGCAAGGCCGGGTACCATATCTTCTTTTACCCTGAAAGCAGGGATGTAGAGTGAGTGAATCACATCAACGGCATTCAGGTTCAGGATAATGGCCGTGTCTTTTGGAACATAAAGTTTGTCGGTAACCCTGCCGTTGTCATAGCGAAAGGAAAAACTCCACATGCGGGCGTTGGCGGTTATCTCAACTCCTTCGGAAGGGATTCTCTTCATGGGTTTCCAGCCTACATAGCCGTAATAAAACATACCTATTACCAGGGCGAGCGGAATAACCGTCCAGATGATTTCCAGTTTGGTGCTGCCCTCGATCTGAACCGCTTTGGGATGTTTATTCTTGTTATAGCGGATAAGGAAAAGAATCATCACCAGGGTTATCCCGATAAGGAAGAAAAAAGAAATTCCCAGGATGAATATAAAGGCATTGTCGACGCCTTCTACAAATGTTGATGCTCCAGAGTTCATAAGGCAATATTATCTGTATGAATAATCGAAAAAGGTGACAAGCAATACCAGCAGAAATACGACCACCACAGCCGAAACCATAAAGGCAAAGAAGCGGCTTTCGAACTTGAGGTGCATAAACCAGGCCAGCACTATGGTTGCTTTTATTCCGGCAATAATCATGGCAGCCAATGTGTTCATCGGGCCCATTTCAAGGCGCGTAATGGCCACACTAATGCCTGTGAGTACCAGCAGGGCCAGCAAAACAAATACATGGGTGCGGTAGCTTACTATGTGATGTTTTTCTTCGCTCATAACAACTCCGTTTTTAATGAATCAGGTAAAACAGGGGGAACAGAAAAATCCAGATCAGGTCGACCAAGTGCCAGTAAAGGCCGGTGTTCTCGAGCCAGACGTAGTCGGTCTGATGGATTTTGTCTTTTCTAATCTGCCAAAACACATAAATGAACAGGCCAATGCCAATAAGTATGTGCAGGGCGTGAATGCCTGTCATGATAAAATACAGCCCGAAGAAAAGGATGGTTCCATGGCCCAGTTCGAGAAGTTCGGCAGCCCCGGGGTTGAAACCATACTCAAATTTGGCGCCCCATTCAAAGTATTTGTTGACAAGAAAAACTATGGCAATAAAAAGGGTGATGGTTAGCAGAGTCAATGCCAGTTTTTTATTTCCCTTTTGCATTGCCGAGATCGACATGGCTACGGTCATACTGCTGATGAGCAGGATTATTGTGTTGATGGTACCCATAACCACATCCAGCTCGTCTCCGCCCATTTTGAAGGCTTCGGGGTGCATGGAGCGGTAAACGGCATAAACTACAAAGAGCATCCCAAATAGCAGCAGCTCAGTAAAGATAAAGAGCCACATGCCCATTTTGTCTCCCAGGTCATCGCGATGTACGGTCATAATCTCCTGTTTTTTGGTTATTGCTTAGTCTTCATAATCGTAAGGCCCCTTCACGATAGTGGGAATTTCTTCGAAGTTTTCGAGGGTGGGAGGGGTGTCGACCTGCCACTCCAGTGTTTTTCCGCCCCAGGGATTCTTGTCGGAGGTTTTTTCTCCATGACGGGCCGAACGGATAAGGTTGGCAAAAATGATGACAATGCCCGAAACCATTACCCAGGCCCCCAGTGAGGAAATAATGTTACCGCCGTGGAAATCGGGCAGATAGTCGTAATACCTGCGCGGCATACCCAGAATGCCCAGGTAGAACATGGGCAGATATAGGGCGTTGAAGCCAATAAAGAAGATTCCCCAGCCCAGGTTGGCCCAGCTTATGTCGTACATTCGGCCGAACATTTTGGGAAACCAATAGTGCAGTGCAGCCATAAAAGCATAACCAGTGCCGCCGAATACAATAAAGTGGAAGTGTGCCACCACAAAGTGGGTGTCGTGCACATGCACGTTGGTAGCCAGTGAGCCCAGTACCAAGCCGGTAAGGCCACCAATCATAAACACAAAAATGAAGGATACTGCCCAGTAAAATGGGGTTTGCATATGCAGGGATCCTTTGTGCATGGTGCTTACCCAGTTGAACACCTTGATAGCTGAAGGAATGGCCACCAGGAAGGTAAGGAATGAGAAGGTATAAAGGGCTCTGCCGCTCATGCCCGAAGTAAACATGTGGTGACCCCACACAAAATAACCCACAAAGGCAATGGCCATGGTAGAAAGCACAATGGCCTTGTATCCGAAAATGGTTTTTCTCGAAAATACGGGAATGATCTCGCTAATGGCGCCCATGCCCGGAAGAATCATGATGTAAACGGCCGGGTGTGAGTATATCCAGAACAGGTGCTGGTAAAGAATGGGGTCGCCGCCCAGGGCTGGATCGAAAATACCTATGCCCATAAGGCGCTCGGCTACAATAAGCAGCAGGGTGATGCCGATCACGGGAGTGGCCAAGATCTGAATCCAGGCGGTGCCATAAAGGGTCCAGGGGAAGAGCGGCATTTTGAACCAAGTCATACCCGGTGCCCGCATGCGGTGAATGGTTACAACGAAGTTTATCCCGGTAAGGATAGATGAAAAGCCCATGACAAAAGCGCCAAAAACCGCGGGCAGCACGTTGGTGGGTGTGCGGAAACTGTAGGGTGCATAAAAGGTCCAGCCGGTGTCGGGAGGGCCATCGCCCATAAATTGCGAGGTTAATACAATCAGGATGCCGATAATGTAGAACCACCATGAAAGCAGGTTAAGCTTCGGGAATGCCACATCCTTGGCACCGATCATTATGGGAAGGAAAAAGTTGCCAAAAACAGCAGGAAGCCCCGGCACCACAATGATAAAGATCATGATAATGCCGTGCAGGGTAAACAGGCTGTTGTAAGTTTGCGGCCCCATAATGGTGTAGCCTGGGGCAATGAGCTGTGTTTTCATTAATAAGCCCAGGATGGCTGCCACCGAGAAGAAAAACAGCATGGTGTATAGATACAGCAAGCCGATCCGCTTGTGGTCGGTGGAAAATATCCATGCTAAAAGACCTTTGTATTGCCCCTTATATTCAAGGTAACTGACGTTGTGGGCGTTGTTTGCTTCTGACATGTTGTTGCGGAATATTGGTTAAGTCGTGCGTTTTTTTGGCTTTATGACTACGAACAGTAAAATGACCAGTGCGAAGAAAAGGATCAGGGTGCCGGCCACTTTGGTAATGTTCAGCACATATTGCTGCCCGGCCGGGTCAAAGGTATAGCAATAAGAGAGCACGCGGCTTAGCGAAGGGCCCGATTTTCCCTCGGCGGTTTCTATTACGGCCATTTTCAGGTCGATGGGCAAAAAATAAGTGCCATGCAGGTAGCGGGTAATTTTGCCATCGTTGGCAATAAATATCATGGCCGAGGTGTGCAAAAAGTCAAAACCGGTGCGCTTATATTTAAAACCAACAGCCTCGGTAATTCTTTTTATGTTGGCACTGTCGGCCACGAAAAATTGCCAGCCATTGGGGTCTATTTCTTTGTTAATGAGGTGATGATAGTTGTTGCGGTTGGTGCGGGCCAGCTCGGGGCCTTCGCGGGGATCAAAGCTGATGGAAAGAATCTGATACTCTTTTCCAATGGTCATGTCGCTGCGCGAAACCACCTCGGCCATCGACTCCATAAACGGGCTACAGATCCCGGGGCAGCGATAGTACACCAGTGCGATTACAGTGGGCTTGTTAACCAGCTGCTCAATAGTCACGCGCTGCCCAATTTCGTTAATCAGTTCAATGTCGAGGGGCACATACTGGTCGAGCCGCTCGAAAATGCCAATCTCGGGCTCGTCAGGCTGATAGGTCCTTTCCAGGTCCTGTGCCACAATAGCCAGCGGTGCTGCAAAACACAAAAGAATCAATAGGGCTCGTTTCATTGTATTTATTTTATAAATGATGGTGAATACTTTCTTTGAGCATGGGGTGGTTTACCGGCACTACCTTTATCCGCGAAAGCGCTGTAAAAACCATTAACAGATACATTCCGGCGTAACCCAGCCAAATGCCTATTTCAATGAATCCTAACTTCAAAACGCCATAGCTGCCCGGCATGATTTGCAGGGACAGGCTAATCCACAGCCCCACCATGAGCAGGGCGCTGATGCCGATCATCACAGGCTTTTTCCTGCCGGTATTGTCGGCCATTACCACCACAAAGGGTATGGCAAAGTTAATCAGGGGTTCGAGGTAAAAGAACAACTGCCATTCGCCCAGGAATCGGGGCGAATAATAAACGGTTAGTTCAGGAATGTTGGCATACCAAAGAATGAGGAACTGCATGAACCATAGATAGCCAAAAACAATGCTGAAGCGGAACAGATAGCGCGCCAGGTCATGGCGGTGCGCCTCGTTGAGTTCGGTAAGAAATCCCAGGTTTTTCAGGAAAAATACCAAAAGTATGATCACTGCTGTGCCGTAATACATGCTGGTTATCATTGCCCGGAAACCGAAAATGGTGCTGTACCAATGGGCGTCGATGGTCATGACCCAGTCAACGGCGGCAAGCGAGAAAATGAGTACCGCCACAAAAATGAAAACCTTGGAATAGAAAGCACTTTTGAAATACCATTGCTCACCGCCTTCCAGATCTTCCTTTTTGGCCATTTTGCGCATCATGATAAAAAGCGGAATCCAAAGGGCAAAATAAATAATTATGCGGATCATGAAAAAGGGCACGTTAAGAAAAGGGGCCTTGTGGGCAATGAGTTTATCGGTTTCGGTAATGCCCGGGTGCGACCATTCGTATATGTCGTGCAGGCCGAAATAGAGCAGCAGCATCAGAATGAAGCCTGCCGGCAAAAAGGCACCTGCCGCCAGCGGAATGCGCTGAAATAGCGCCGACCAGGATGATCCAGTGATGTATTGTATGCCATAAAACATGAGTGCGCCTATGCTTATGGTGATAAAATACATGTTGTTAAGCAGAATATTGGGCCAGGTCCTTGCGCTATCGGTTGCAAAACCGGCAATAATGGCAATAGCCCCGATAACGATCATTGCTGCAACAATGACCATGAGCTTTTTTGAGGGTTTAAAACTTGTATCCATAATGGGTTCCGTTTTACTTTTCCTGCAATACTTGTTCAACAAAGGCCACGATCTTCCAACGGTCTTCCGGCCTGATCAGCGACGCATGTGCTCCCATAACTCCCCAGCCAACCGATATTACATGGTAAGTCTCGCCTTCGGGTTTGGCAATGAATTCGGGGGTGATAAGCGAAGCCGGCGGGATAATATACTTGCCGCTGGTGTGCAGATTGCCTTTGCCATCGCCGTTTTCGCCATGGCAGTTCTGGCAGAAAACCCTGTATAGTTCCTTACCTTCTTCGAGCAGCTCCGGACTAATCTGCAGCGGGTTTCTCAGTTGCCTACCTGCCAGCTCGCGGCTTTCGAAGTCGTTGCTGTAAGGATAAGGCTCCATGTCGCGCGGCACGGTGCCGGCCACCGGCTCGCGCATGGTGTTGCCGTCGTCCATGGCTTCGTTGGCCGACCAGGTTTTGTAAGCCTGGCTGTGCGCCATGTCAGGAAAATATTCGTAGCCTTTGTCCATGCGGGTGCGGTCGCAGCCCGAAAAAACCACCAGGACCATTAAAGCTGCCGCCAGGCTCATGCCTCCTTTAAACAATGTTTTGTTATAGCCACACATAATTAAATGGTATAAGTTAGGCTTCATTTTCTTTTTCAATGATCTCTTCCACACCCGAATCCTGCAGCCATTCTACTATCTCTTCGGGGTTGAAGTTGCGGTCGAGCACCAGGTAAAAGCGGTCGTCTAGTCCGCGCGGATGAACCACTTCTGCTTTTCTCCCTGGAAACATTTTTTCACTGAGAAGGAACGAAAAAGTGGTAAAAGCCCCGGTAATCAGAATACACACCAGGAATAAAATAACCACCATTGGAGGGAAAGCAAAAACCGGCTTGCCGCCATAATGCAATGGATAGTCGATTACCGATACATAATACACGAAGGCAAAGGTCAGGATGAGTGTAATAACCCCCGTGGCTACCGAAAGGTATGGCAGCCGCGACTCTTTTGTGAGTTTTTTAATAAGGTCGTGGTCGGCACTGGGGCCGTATATGCCCTTTATGTTGACGCCCTTATCCTTCAGCTTCAGGGTTGCCTTGAGCAAAACGGACTCGTCGTCGAACACACCAATGATTTGTTTAGTGCTCATGGTCTTGTTCTTTTTGTTTTCTTAATTTTTCGGCCCGGGCAATGGGCTTCACTTCATTTACTGCCACAATGGGGATGTACCTCACAAACATAAGCATTCCGCAGGTAAAAATCCCGAAGGTCCCAAGGTAAATGCCAACGTCGACCATGGTGGGGCTGTAGTCGGTCCAGCTCGAAGGAAGAAAATCCTGAGCCAGCGACGAAACCAGGATAATATACCTTTCGAACCACATGCCCACATTAATGACCAGTGATACCAGGAAAAGAATTACCAGGTTTTTTCGGGCTTTCTTGAACCAGAACAGCTGTGGAATTACCGCATTGAACACAAACATGATCCAGAAGGCCACCGAGAAGCTGCCTGTGGCCCGTGCCCTGAAAAAGGTGTAGATTTCGTAATCCACGCCCGAATACCAGGCGGTAAACATTTCAGTTATATAGGCCAGCCCGATAATGAGCGAGCCAAATTTTAGCACATGGGCAATATTGTCGAGGTGCTTCTCGGTTACATAGTCATACAGGTTAAAGGCTTTCCTGAAAAGAATCATCAGCGTAAGCACCATGGCAAACCCGCTGAAGATGGCGCCCACGAAGAAGTATGGTGGCAAAATGGTGGCATGCCAACCGGGCAGCACCGAAACGGCAAAGTCGAGGGCCACAATGGTATGCACCGAAATAACAAGTGGGGCTGCTATTCCACCCAAGATCTTCATGAGGGTTTCATAGCGGCTGTAGGTGTAAAGTGATCCGTCCCAGCCCAGGCTGAATATCCCGTAAAGGAATTTTCCTACCTTGTTTTTAGTGCGCTGGGCAATGGTGGCCAGGTCGGGAACCATACCCATGTACCAAAGCATAATGGAGGTGATGAGGTAGGTGGAGATGGCCAGTACGTCCCAGAACAGGGGCGAGTTGAAGTTGAGCCAAAGCAGGCGGGTGTTGGGGTAGGGCAGAATAAAAAATGCCAGCCATGGCCTTCCCATGTGAATCAGGGGAAACATTCCGGCGCACATTACTGCAAAAACAGTCATGGCCTCGGCTGAGCGATTAATGGAACCCGCCCATTTCTGCCTGAACACCAGGAAGAAAATGGTAAAAGCCGTTCCGGCGTGACCAATACCGATCCACCACACAAAGTTGATGATGTCCCAGCCCCATGCCACGCTGTTGGTAAGGCCCCAGGTGCCAAGCCCCTGGCTCAGCGACATGTAGAAAGCCCAGCCGCCAATGGCCAGCAATATGGTGCCAATGGTCATGCCCGCAAACCACCACAGGGGGGGCTTCTGCTCTACGTTCAGCAGCAACTCGTCGGTTATCTGCCCGTAGGTTTTATCTCCCTTTACCAGGGCATATCTTATTTTGTTATTTATCATACCCAATGTTTATTGTGGGTTCAACATCAAAGTTCTTATGTGCGCGGATTTCTGATCTTGGTCAGATATCCCACCGATGGCAAGGTATGCAATTCCTCGAGCAGGTGGTAGTTGCGCGGATCTTTTATCAGCTTGGATACTTTGCTTTCCGGGTCGTTCAGGTCGCCAAACACCAGCGCATTGCTGGGGCAGGCCTGCGCACAGGCAGGTTTTATCTCTCCATCCTTCAGCAGGCGGCGTTCATTTTTGGCCGTCAGTTTTGCCTCTTGTATGCGCTGCACACAAAAAGAGCACTTCTCTACCACGCCACGTTCCCTTACGGTAACATCAGGGTTGAGCACCATGCGGCCCAGGTCGGTGGTGGTGTGGGTGTTGAACTTCTCTTTGGTGGCGTATTCGTACCAGTTGAAGCGCCTCACCTTGTAGGGGCAGTTGTTAATGCAGTACTTGGTTCCCACACAACGGTTGTAGGTAATCTGGTTGATGCCTTCCTGGCTGTGGGTGGTGGCAGCCACCGGACAAACATTCTCGCAGGGAGCATGGTCGCAGTGCTGGCACATGAGCGGCTGGAACACCACACCGGGATTTTCTGCAGCACCGGTATAATAACGGTCTATGCGCATCCAGTGCATAATGCGGCGGCGGCGCACCTGGTCCTTGCCGATAACCGGCGTATTGTTTTCGCTCTGGCAGGCAATCACGCAGGTGCTGCATCCCGTGCAGGCATTCAGGTCGACCATCAGCGCCCAATGGTGGCCTTCAAACTCCTGCGCCGGGTAAAGGGTGGTTTTATGCTTTTCGTGGTATTTGTGCAATTCGTTGCCGGCAGCCGGATCTTGCTGGTACTTGTCAAGCGTCGACTCGCGCACAATGGCGCGGCCTTCCATGCTGAAGTGGGTTTGGGTGCGGGCAAATTCATGCTTTCCACCCACCTTTTCCCAATTGCTAATATTTCCGCTAAAAAGGCGGCTGGTGTTTAGCAGGAAGGCGTTTCCACCGCGTTCGTCGGCGCTGATGCCGGCATGGGTGCGGCCATAGCCCAGGGCAATCGCAACGCAACCGGCAGCTACTCCGGGCTGAAGCAATACGGGTACCTGTGTTTTCCCGTTAATTCGAATCACATCGCCTTCGGCAAGGCCAAGACTGCTTGCCGTAGCAGGCGAAACCGCTGCGAAGTTGTCCCAGCAAACCGAAGTAATGGGGTCGGGCAGCTCCTGCAGCCAAGGGTTGTTGGTATCACTGCCGTCGGCCAGCGAAAGACTTGGATAGGTGAAAAACTCCAGCTCGGCAGCATTGGCAATGCGGCTGTTGAGGGCCCCTGCCACTCCGCTTAAAGCGGAAGCATTGAAACTTAAAGCCTGTACTTGTCTTGACGGAGTTTCCAGCACACCGGCCTGCAGGCTCTTAACCCAGAATATTTCTGCTTCGGTATATTCCGATTGCAATGACATAAGGTTGTTTTGCCACCAGTTCTTCAGGTAAGCATGGAAATCGGATTCTTTGCCCATCCAAGCCAGCAGGGTGTACTGAAATTGCCGGGTTTTAAACAGTGGGTGAATCAATGGCTGCATCAGGCTGTAATGGCCTGCTTTGAATTCAGCATCGCCCCACGACTCCAGGTAATGGTGGTCGGGCAGGATATACTGGCAAACTTTCGCGGTTTCGTCTTTGGTGGAGGCAAATGAAATGCTCAGGCTGGTCTTTTCAATGCCGCTGATCACTTTTTCGGTGTCAGCATAATGGTAAACCGGGTTGGTGTGGTAGAACATAACCGCATCCACATTTCCCTGGTTCATGTCGTTAAGCAGGCTGTCGAAATCGTTTTCAACGGCCGTGCCTGCCATTATAGTAGTTGCAGAATCAATGGTAGCTCCATAGGCTCCGCACATTTGGTTAATTGCGGCCACCAGCATTTGAGCTTCGGCCTGACTGCTTCCTGAAACCACCAGGGCCTTGCCCTGATTTTCAATGAGCTGTTGTGCAAGGGCTGTAACATCATAATCCACGTTGGCAGCGCCCAGAACATTCTGTCCGGCCATCGAAGCCACCTGGTCGTGGAGTGCAAGCAAAATTTTCAGTTCTTCCGAGGGTTTTACCGGCACGCGCTCGTCGGCGCTGGCTCCTGTGATTGAGAGCATGCTCTCAAACTGTATGTGGCGCGACATTTCCGGTTTATCCTGGCTTACGCGGCGCCGTTCGGCGTAGCGGCCGGCAAACTCAACGGGCGAAAGCCAGGTGCCCAGAAAGTCGCAGCCAAAGCTCACGATCAGTTCTGCCTTATCAAAACGAAAGTCAGGAATAATGGCCTGACCAAAAAGGTCTTCATGGGCTTTGCGAATGCCGTGATAAGGAATGGCATCCCATGCAATCACCTCAACTGCCGCGAATGTCGATTTGAATTCCTCAATCAATGCTTTGGAAGAAGGGCTGAGCAGGGTAGGGGTCACGAGGGCAATTCTTCCGCCCTTGTCAGAAATTTCTTTCAGCTTCCCCTTAATGGCCATATCGGTTTCTGCCCATGCAATTTCTTCCCCGTTTTTCAGGGCCGTTTTGTAGCGTGCTCCTGTGTCGTAAAGGCTCAGCACCGATGCCTGCACACGGGCCGAAGTGCCGCCTTTGGTAATCCCCGAAAGGGTGTTGCCTTCAATTTTTATGGGGCGGCCGTCGCGGCTTTTTACCAGTACCGGGCAGTATTCGTTGCCATTCACGTAAGTGGAAGCATAATACGAAGCCTTACCCGGGATCAATGTTTCGGGCTGGTTCAGGTATGGAATGGCCTTCTTTACCGGGTTTTCGCAGGCCGAAAGCACTGTGGCCGAAACAAAGCTGATGCCGCACCACTTCAAAAAGTCGCGCCGCGATGAGGATTTGTTATTGGCTTCATCGGCAAGGATCTCAACCATGGATCGTTCCTGGCTGTCTTCGGCAAGCAGGTCGGCTTGTTGCTGTTCTGTTAACTGAAGCTCGTTTAAACTTTTCCAGTATTTCTTTTCCATTTGGAAACAGTTTGTATTACTGAATAATCTTTTTAATACGCTTTCGCGGAAAGCAATGCCATTCGGTTGATTAGTAATGGCACTTCATGCAGTCTTCGCCCCCAATGCGGGCGGCTTTTACTGCGTCGATCTTTCCGTCTTTAATGTCCTGATGCAGTTGCTTGTAAATCTGGAAGTATGGATTGTCAAGGAAATCCACGTCATTGTCGCGGTGGCAGGTAAGGCACCAGCCCATGCTCAAATCTTCGACCTGGCGCAGGATGTGCATTTCTTCCACCGTTCCATGGCACTCCTGGCATTCGAGTTTTCCTGCATTCACGTGCTGGGCATGGCTAAAGAAGCTATGGTCGGGCAACTTGTGGATACGTATCCAGCGGATGGGCTCCCCGTTTTCCACAGCCTGATGAATTTTGTTGATCTCGAAGCGGCCCGAGTTGGTTCCTTCCCTGATCACATTATGGCAGTTGAGGCAGGTGTTGTTTGAAGGGATGCCTGCGCTGAGGCTGAAACTGCTGATGGTGTGGCAGTAGTTGCAGTCAATTTCGTTTTCGCCGGCATGTATCAGGTGCGAAAACTTAATGGGCTGGTCGGGGGCATAGTCCTGGGTGCGTCCCAGATTGCGGCTTTCGGCCACTGCAAATTGCATGTGCACCACCATACCAACGATAAGAATCAGCACGTGAGGAACCTTGAATTTAATTTTTTTGGTAATAAGCAGGTCAACCAGTGCAAGCAGCATAAGGAAGCCAAGTCCCCAGAAAATAAATGCTTTGACAGGATAAGCCTGGAGTTCTCCGGGTCCTTTTTTCAGCACCTCCATGTAATATGCTTCCAGTTGTCTTTCTTCGTCGGGAGTAATGGTCATGCCTGTGTGGTCGGCCATCATGCGCATGCCGGTGGGGCTATTTAGCTTTGTGGCAATTCGGTAGTCTTCATTGTCATGCCATAATTTGGCCAGGTCGTAAGCCGAAGGGTTCCAGTTGAGGGTGTCGGTGCGGCTTGGGTAGTGGCAGGAGGCGCAGTCGTGCTGCCCGCTTCCAAAAGGAACCATTCCCTTGAAGAGGCGTTCGCCACGCCGTAGGTCCTGTTTGCTGTAGTCGCCCCGCGTATAGGGTTGCTCGGGCTCTGGTGCAGCTTCTGCTTCTTCAACCACTTCTTCCATCATACTGTCGATGGCTGCCGTTACTTCTTCAGCATCCACAGCAAGGGTGTCCTGGCTGCGAAGGGGCATTTGAAAACAGCCGATCAAAATGAACAGCAACACAAAAAGACCTGGAAGCAGCGCCCTTGTTCTCTTTTTTCCTGCATTTGTTTTGGTGTGCATGGTAATTCAGGTTGGTTTGCATACTTGCTTCTCCTTAGGAATAACCTGAAGGAATCTAATCAAATATTTACATATCTATAAGAACGTGTTGACAACCAATGAAGTGTATTTTTTTTTTTGGCTAAAAACAACTGAAATCAAAGGCATCGGGGGTAAAATTAAAAAAAAATAGATCGCATTTAACTGCTTTTGCTTATTCAGAATCATTCAAAATAAAAGAACCCATGTTGGTCGAGTTAAACCATTGGCGCATGCTAAAGAATTTTGAGGGCATGCGAAAACTTGTCAAACAAGGGTTTTAGTTGCCCGTTTTGAGCAGGATTTAAAAAGGTTTAAAAAAAGAACAGGTTTTTTAAAAATTAAAATGAACTAAATTTATTATTGATTGTAAAATTGCTTTTTTTTGCAAAGCAATAAGTCAAACCTGCTTTTTTTGCTTTTGTATGCATAAAAAAGAAGAATTGACGTTTGTTATTTTAAAGTATGCAGTAATAATGGCGTTACAAAAGAAAAATCTGACTACTCCCGTTGGTAACAGCCAGGCTGCTCCCGTATGGGTACTTGATGATGACCCCATGATGCTTAAAGGCATTGAAAAAAAGCTAAAGTTACATGGTGTTGATTCGCGCAGCTTTACCGATGCCCGGGCCTTTGCCGAATCCTATCTTGCTGAATCGTTTGATGGTTTGCTTGTAATTATCGACTATCAACTTGGTACTACCACCGGGCTTGCTGTTGTTAATGAGTTGCAGCGTCAGGGGCACAGGCCCGACTTTCTGGCTATGACAGGCTATGGCGATGAAAAAGTGGCGGTATCATTGATGAAGGCTGGTGCCATCGACTACCTGGTTAAGGAAAAAGGGTTTATTGACCACGTGCCTTTGGCCGTTGAGGCGGCTTTCAAGCGCATGTTCATAAACCGCAAGCTTGAAAAAGCTACTGTTTCTCTCAAACGCAGCCTGGAGAAGCAAAAGAAATTAAACCAGCGCATCCAAACTCAAAACCAGGAATTAGCCTACGAAAAAGCCAAGGTTGAAACGCTGCTTCAGAATATTTTACCTGGCAGGATTGCACGCGAACTGCTCACCAGTGGTACTGCCAAGGCCCGTTATTTCCCTTGTGTGAGCGTGTTGTATGCCGATGTTGAAGACTTCTCTGCCAAATCGGTCCTGTTTAAACCCATCGATCTGGTGGAAAAACTTGATGAGTACTTTAGCATGTTCGATGGTATTATCGGAAGACTGGGTCTGGAGAAAATTAAAACCATTGGCGACTGTTACATGTGTGCCGGCGGTATTCCTGAAGCCGATACCTTGAGTCCGGCGCGTGTCGTGCTTGCCGGACTGCAGATTCAGCATGCGGTGGCCTTGGAGGCACGTGAAGCAACAGCCGAACAAAGACCTTTTTTCACCCTCCGCGTGGGGGTTCATACCGGCGAGGTGGTTGCCGGAGTCATTGGTCGTAAAAAATTCTCATACGATATTTGGGGCAACGCTGCCAACAAAGCCCATTGGATGGTGCAGGCCGGTGAAGAAAACAAGGTGAATATTTCGTCTGAAACCTTTGAACTGGTCTCTGAATATTTCGAATGCAGCTTCAGGGGCAAGGTGCAAACCAAGCATTTTCATTTCGAAGAAATGTATTTTGTGCATCGCCTTAAACCCGAATATGCAGTTGATGCTGCGGGTCTGGAGCCAAATCTGAAGTTTCATGAAGCTACCGGCTTGGCGTAGAAATGTGCCTGCAAAGCTTGCTAACTGCAAAAGTCTGCCTGACCTTTATTCCCGGCCTGTTGTTTAAATTGCAGAATATTGTAAATTTGTTTTTCTTAAAAGCAGACCTAAATACCATCAATGGATCAGTTCTCTGAAGAGGCCAGCAACCAACAGTTTGTTATCACCATAGTGGAGGATGACCTTTCGCTCAATTATCTGATCCGCAAAACGCTGGAGCGCGAAGGGTACGTTTGCCAAGGTTTTCAGTCGGGTGCCGATACTTACGACTGGATTAAAGACCACCCGGGGACCGACACCCTGGTGCTGCTCGACTATCAGTTGTCGGATGTATTGGGCGAGGAGTTTATAAGGCGACTGCAGCGCGAAAACATTAACCTGCCTTTTGTTATCATTACAGGCCATGGCGATGAGCGCACTGCGGTTGAAATGATGAAGCTGGGCGCCCTTGACTATATGGTTAAAGACAATAGCTTTATTGATCTTTTACCAACCGTTATTCACCAGGTGGTTAGTCGCCTCAGCATTCAGAAACAACTTACCGAATCGCAATACGCCCTGCGCCAGAGTGAAGAAAAATATCGGAGCATCTTTGAAAATATCCAGGATGTATATTTCGAACTAACGCTCGAAGGCATTGTGCTTGAACTGTCTCCATCTATCGAGCAGATTTTTCTTTACAAAAAGGATGACCTTCTAGGGAAACCCCTGTTTGAAGACAAAAACAAACAGGAGGTGTTTTTTGAGCATCTGAACGAAAAAGGCTATATGTCTGATTTCGAGTTGGTGCTCAGTCGTAAGAACAAACAGAAGGTGCCCTGCTCTATCACCTGCAAGTACATATACGATCACGATGGCGAGGCCACCATGATTGTTGGCACCATTCGAAGCATTAGCGAGCGCAAGTTGGCCGAAGAAAACCTTCGCATTAGCGAGGAGCGCTACCGTATTCTGGCCGAGAACTCCAGCGACATGATCTCAAAGCATAGCTGGGATGGTTCGTATGTTTATGTTTCGCCCGCTTCAAAAAGGCTGCTGGGTTACGAGGCTGATGATTTGGTCGGAAATTCTGCCTACTTGTTCATCCACCCCGATGATATTGATGGGGTGAGGCGCAATCATATCGGCCTGCTCGAAAATCAGCACAGTAACTTTATTGAAAGCTATCGTATTCGCCGCAAGGATGGAACCTACATTTGGTTTGAAACCACCAACCAGGTTATATTTAATTCGAAAACCAACCTGGTGGAGGAAATTGTTTGTGTGAGCCGCGACATAACGGTTCGCAAGGAAAAGGAAGAACTGCTGAAAGCAAAGGAGGTTGCCGAAAGGGCCAATAAAGCCAAATCGGAGTTTTTGGCCAATATGAGCCACGAAATCCGAAACCCTCTCAATGCTATTATTGGAATGACCAAAACCTTGGCAAAAACACCCTTGGACTCCGACCAGCAGAGTTTTATTAATTCTATCCTGATTTCTTCCGGCAACCTGCTGCACATTCTCAACGATATTCTTGACTTTTCAAAGATTGAAGCCAATAAGATTGACCTTACCTATGCCGACTTTAATCTTAGGAAGGCTATGACCGAGACACTCTCGGTTTTTGAGCCCCAGGCAAATGCCAAGGGCCTCAAACTTGAAATGATCTTTGACCCGGCCGTTCCGGAGTGGTTACATGGCGATGAAAAGAAAATTTCCCAAGTACTCAGCAATTTGCTTAGCAATGCCCTGAAGTTTACAAATGACGGAAAAATAGAGATAGGCGTTTCGAAAAAATCGATGCAGCAAGAGAACATTCATCTGCTGTTTTACGTTAAAGATACTGGTATTGGGGTGAAAAAAGATGACATTCCCCGTCTGTTCGAGTCGTTTCGTCAGTTAGATATTTCTGCCAGAAAAGAATATCAGGGCACCGGGCTTGGGCTCAATATTGTAAAAAGTTTGGTGGAAATGATGAATGGAAAAGTGGAATTTGACAGTGAATATGGCAAAGGCAGCAAAGTTTCATTCGAAATCCCCCTCGTAGTTGCCGGCGATCAGAAAACGGTCGGTGAAAAAGCATCTTTAAAGGCTAATGAAGCGGAGATTGAGATGAAAGAATTGAACATACTTGTTGCAGAAGACGACGCCATTAACCAGCTGTATCTCGCTGGTTTTTTGCGCTCGCAAGGCTGGAAGGTCGATACCGCTGCAAATGGAATGGTTGCCATTGAGAAGTTCTCGGGAAGGGTTTACGACCTGGTGCTTATGGATGGGCAGATGCCCAAGATGGATGGCTTTGAAACAACCCGTCGCATTCGCGAAATGGAAAAAACCTCCGGCAAGCATGTGCCCATTATCGCCATTACCGGGTACGCTATTCCGGGCGACCGCGAGCGCTTTCTTGAAGCCGGCATGGACGACTACGTGTCGAAGCCCATCGACGAACGAAAACTTATTGAGATAATTAACCGTATGACCCAATAAAAAAAACCGGAGTTTATTCCGGTTTTTTTGTGGTTAGGTGTGCCCTTTTTATTCGTTTATTGCCTGCACACCGGGCAGAATTTTTCCTTCCATATACTCAAGCAGTGCGCCACCGCCAGTACTTACATAGCTTACCTGGTTGGCCAGTCCGAGCTGGTTGATGGCAGCAACAGAGTCGCCACCGCCAATCAGGGTGAAGGCACCATTGCTGGTAGCTTCAACCAATGCTTCGGCTACTACCTTGGTTCCTTTGGCAAAGTTTTCCATTTCAAAAACCCCCATGGGTCCATTCCAAAGTACTGTTTTCGACTTTTTTATGGTGTCGGAAAAAGCCTTCATGCTCTCTGGTCCAATGTCGAGACCCAACCAGCCTTCGGGAATGGCATCGGCCGCGCTTTCTTTAAAACTGGCATCGTTCGAAAAAGCATCAGCAATAATGGCGTCGGTGGGGATATGCAGCTTCACTCCTTTTTTCTCGGCCTTGGCCATGATTTCTTTGGCTTTTTCAATGAAATCTTCTTCTACCAGGCTTCCGCCGATTTGGCCACCATTGGCCTTAATAAAGGTAAACATCATGCCTCCGCCAATAATCAGGTCGTCCACCTTGTCCAGGAGGTTTTCAAGGATCTCAATCTTTGAACTCACCTTGGCACCGCCAATAATGGCAGTGTAGGGCCGCTGTACATCCTTGAGCACTTTGTCTATGCTCGAGAGTTCGCGGGCCATCAGGAAGCCAAAAACCTTGTCGTTGGGAAAGAACTTGGCAATAATGGTGGTGGAGGCGTGGGCGCGGTGGGCGGTGCCGAAAGCATCGTTCACATACACATCGGCCAGTTGTGCCAGTTTGCCTGCAAACTCCTCATTGCCTTTGGTTTCTTCCTTGTAAAAACGGAGGTTTTCGAGTAATAGCACTTGACCCGGCCTGAGGTTCATGGCTTTCTGATGCGTCAGATCGCCAATGCAGTCTTCGGCAAATTTAACCTCAACATCCAGCAGCTTGGCCAGGTGTTCGCGAATGTGGCGAAGCGAGAACTTGTCTTCGGGTCCTTCTTTGGGACGGCCCAGGTGCGACATCACGATCACAGAGCCACCATCGTCGAGTATCTTTTTAATACTTGGCACGGCAGCCCGCATGCGTGAATCGTCGGTTATCTGAAAGTCGCTGTTGAGCGGTACATTGAAATCTACGCGCATTATGGCGCGCCTGCCCTTAAAGTTTATTGTGTCAATGGTCTTCATGTTCAGTCGATTTAAGATGTTTGTATGCTAATTTTTATGATTGTTATAGCAGGGTAAAACAAAATTTGGTCCTGCTGTTAAATTATTTCTTTTAAATTTGTGGCGCCTGATCCGTGCAAAAAGAAGCATAAAATTAATGATTCTTAGCGGATTTTGTTTAATAAATTGATGGCTTATGAACCTTTTTCCCGAGGCCGTTATCTCGAAACTGCCACAAACAGGCACTTCTGTTTTTGCCGTTATGACGCAGCTTGCCCGAGAGCACGATGCCATAAATCTCTCGCAGGGATTCCCCGATTTTCCCGTTTCGGAGAAACTTATTGAACTTGTAACTTTGCATATGCGCAAGGGCCACAACCAGTATGCACCCATGCCAGGTTTGCCTTTGTTGCGCGAACGTATTGCCGAAAAAACCCAGGCTCTTTATGGTGCACAGTACCATCCTGACACCGAAATTACGGTCACTGCCGGTGCCACCCAGGCCATATTTACGGCTATCAGCGCATTTGTTCGCGAAGAAGACGAGGTAATCGTTTTCGAGCCTGCCTATGACAGCTACGTGCCAGCCATCAAGCTTAATGGGGGGGTGCCAATTGTGTCGCAACTAAAGCTACCCGACTACAGCATTATCTGGGATGAGGTGAAAAAACAGGTGAGCTCCCGCACCAAGATGATCATTATCAACAGTCCGCACAACCCCAGTGGTAGTATTTTGAGCGCTTCTGACATGGCCGAGCTCGAAAAGCTTACCCGCAACACCGGCATTATCATCCTTAGCGACGAAGTGTATGAGCACATCATTTTCGATGGGAAAAAGCACGAAAGTGTATGCAGCTATCCCGGTTTGGCCGAGCGCAGCCTGGTAACTTGTTCTTTTGGAAAGACCTTTCATGCCACCGGTTGGAAAACCGGTTACTGTGTGGCTCCCGAAAATCTTATGAAGGAGTTTCGCAAATCGCACCAGTTTATCGTATTCTGTTCAAACACCCCCGTGCAGCATGCCCTGGCAGATTTTATTGAAGATCAGGCGAATTATCAGGGCTTGGAAGCGTTTTACCAGCAGAAGCGCGATTTCTTCATCAACGCATTAAAAGGTTCGCGATTTGAATGGATTCCGGCTTCCGGCACATATTTTCAGTTGCTTAACTACAGCAAGATTTCCGAAGAGGAAGAGATGGCCTTTGCCCAGCGCCTCACTCGTGAATACAAAGTGGCCGGGGTGCCCACTTCCTCGTTTTACAGCAAAACCGCCAATAACAGCATGCTGCGTTTCTGCTTTGCCAAATCAGATGAAACCCTCGAAAAAGCTGCCGGGATATTATGCAAAATTTAAGCGTTTCCATAGTTCAAACGACCCTTTACTGGGAGGACTCCGCCCGCAATCTCGAAATGTTTTCCGAAAAGATTGCAGGATTGGAGGGTGACCCCGACCTTGTTGTGCTGCCCGAAATGTTTACCACGGGTTTTTCCATGAATGCCATGGCAGCTTGTGAGCCCATGGGTGGTCCAGCCCTGCAGTGGATGCAGCAAACGGCTGCAACGCGCGGATGTGTTATTTGCGGCAGCGTGGCTGTGGAAGAAAACGGGCGTTTTTACAACCGGTTTTTCTGGGTCAGGCCCGACGGCTCCTTTGAGCAATATGATAAAAAACATCTGTTCACCTATGCCGGCGAAAATAAGGACTATACCGCCGGCACCAAAAAACTGATCGTTGAGCTCAAGGGCTGGAAGATTATGCCGCTGATTTGCTACGACTTGCGATTCCCGGTATTTAGCCGCAACCGTTTCCGCGAAAGCGAAGGCTTTGACTATGATGTGCTGCTGTATGTGGCCAATTGGCCCGCCACCCGCAGCCATGCCTGGCGCATAATGCTCATGGCACGTGCCATCGAAAATCAGGCTTATGTCATTGGCGTGAACCGCCTGGGAGTGGATGAGAATGAAATTACCTACTCGGGCGACTCGGCCGTGATAAGCCCGCTGGGTGAAAACCTTAGCAACCTCATGCCAAATCAGGAAGAGGCCGAAACGGTGATCATGCCGCGCTGCCAGCTCGACAGCTTCCGCGACAGCTTCAGGCCCTGGGCCGACTGGGATAAATTCGAACCGATTTAATCCAAAGGTGTTTTTTAATCTTTTTTGGCCGGAAGAATCACATCACTGGCGATACACATTTTTCTTGATAATCTCGATGAATAGCTGCAATTCTTCGAGGCTGAGATTCGGATGAGAACTCATTAATCTCAATTTTGGCCCAGGGGTAATCCCATCGTATGATGGCTGTATATAATGCTGTTGGAGCAAGTGAAATCCGTTGCGCTGATAAAAGGCAATTCTGCGGCTGCTGATATGGTTGGTCGGAGGCTCGGTTTCGAGTATGAGTGGGGTTTTACGCCCATCCATAAGCAGTGATAAAACAGTTTCCCCGATTTTCTTGCCGCGCATTTCAGGGTGAATGGCCAGGTGCTCAATAAATGCAAAGGTTTCAAACTCCCAGAAGGTGCAAAAACCAAGGATGTTTTGTAGGTCAGTGATCAGGAGAATGCTGCAGGCTTTCTCCCTTAATAATTGTTGTTGAAGCCCTTCGAATGATCTGCGTTCGTTTGCAGGGAAAGCCGTTAAATACAGTTCCCTGATTTGCTCCAGCTCAGTGATGGTAGCAGCTTTCTTAAGCTTGATTTCCATGAGGTAAAAGGGCGCCGGTTTATCAGCTTTCTACAGCATCCAGCTCTACCCGCAGGTTGTCGATAATGAAGGTCTGGCGTTCGGGGGTGTTTTTGCCCATATAAAACGACAGCATTTCGGCAATACCCATTTCCTTCTTCAGGATGACAGGATCGAGGCGAATGCTTTTCCCAATAAAGTTAATAAACTCGTCGGGCGATATTTCGCCAAGACCCTTGAAACGGGTGATTTCGGGTTTTGCCCCCAGCTCGGCCATGGCGGCCACTCTTTCTTGTTCAGAATAGCAGTAGAAGGTTTTTTGCTTGTTGCGCACCCTGAAAAGGGGCGTTTGCAAAATGTACACGTGTCCGTTGCGCACAAGGTCAGGGAAAAACTGTAAAAAGAAGGTGAGCAGCAGCAAGCGAATGTGCATACCATCCACGTCGGCATCGGTGGCAATTACAATATTGTTGTAGCGCAGGTCTTCGAGGCTGTCTTCAATGTTGAGGGCCGCCTGCAGCAGGTTAAACTCCTCATTCTCGTAAACAATCTTTTTGGTGAGTCCGTATGAGTTCAGGGGCTTTCCCTTTAAGCTGAACACCGCCTGGGTGTTCACATCGCGGGCTTTGGTTATGGAGCCACTGGCCGAGTCGCCCTCGGTGATAAAAAGGGTGCTTTCGAGCCGCTGGGGGTGGTTGTCGCTGTAGTGTATGCGGCAGTCGCGAAGCTTCTTGTTATGCAGGTTGGCTTTCTTTACCCTTTCTTTGGCCAGCTTTTTAATGTTGGCCATGTCCTTACGCTCGCGCTCCGATTGCATGATTTTGCGCAACAAGGCCTCGGATGTTTCGGGGTTCATGTGCAGGAAATTGTCCAGCCTGCGCTTCAGAATGTCGCTAATGTAGTTGCGTATAGACTGTCCGCCGGGCTCAATGTATTGCGATCCAAGCTTGGTTTTGGTCTGCGATTCAAAAACCGGCTCCTGCACTTTTATGCTGAGGGCAACTATAAGAGAGGTCTTGATGTCGTTGGCATCAAAATCTTTTTTATAAAACTCGCGAATGGTTTTGTTCAGCGATTCCCGGAAAGCGGCTTGGTGGGTACCGCCTTGGGTTGTATGCTGCCCGTTGACAAAGGAATAGTATTCTTCGCTGTATTGGCTGGTGCTATGCGTAAAGGCAAACTCCAGGTCGTCCTCGTGAAGGTGAACAATGGGATAGCAAATGGGGCTGTCGATGTTGTGGGTAAGCAGGTCGTGCAAGCCATTCTGCGACTGGTACTTGCGACCGTTAAAAATAATGGTGAGTCCGCGGTTCAGATAGACGTAATTCCACAGCAGTCTTTCAATGTACTCGTCGATGTAGCGGTACTTGCCAAAAATAACCTCATCGGGAACAAAACTAATGATGGTGCCGCCGCGGCCTGTAGTGTCGGTTTCTTTGCCATCTTTAACCAGCTGTCCCATTTCAAATTCGGCGGCCTTGCTGCGTCCTTCGCGTATCGATTCAATTTTGAAGAAACTCGAAAGGGCGTTTACCGCCTTGGTACCCACGCCGTTCAGGCCAACGGTCTTTTTAAAAACCTTGCTGTCGTACTTTGCTCCGGTGTTGATTTTTGAAACCACATCGACCACCTTGCCAAGAGGAACACCCCGGCCATAGTCGCGCACCGTAATTTGCTTTTCGTCAATGGTGATCTCAATGGTTTTGCCAAAACCCATGATGTATTCATCAATGGAGTTGTCGATCACTTCCTTGAGCAATACGTAAACGCCATCGTCCTGTGAGGCACCATCGCCCAGCTTGCCAATGTACATGCCTGGCCTCAGGCGAATGTGTTCTTTCCAGTCGAGGGTGCGTATGGAGTCTTCTGAATATTTTTCGGTAATCATAACTTGCTTCTGCGCTTATCAATCTGCAAAGATAACAGAAACAAGGCAATCAGCATTCAGACTTACTGGTGGTTTTTTTGTTAAAAAATTTGAACAATTAAACCTTCCTGAACCTTTATTGTCCAACTGCCGACTTAAAAAAGTTAAACAAACTTTCGGTGGTCATAACCAACTGGTCTAATTCTCTAAAAACTAATGTTATATGTTCAATTTTTTGCACTTTAAGAAGACCCTTCTAATAGTCCCCTTCTTTTTCTTTTCTTTCATTCTGAAAGCCGAGCAGCCTTCTGGCCCTGCCGAACAATCGGCTCAGCGTCCGCCCGCCACCGGTGTGGTTACGGGAACGGTACTCGACGACTCCAACAGCGAACCGCTAATGTTTGCCAGCGTGGTGCTGCACAGCATGCGCGATTCGGTTATGGTAACCGGTGCCATTACTAATGAAAAGGGCATTTTTGTTATCGAGCAGGTGCCCCCGGGCAGGTATTTTGTGGCAGTAAATTACGTTGGTTATCCCCGCAAGGAGGTAAACGGAATCGTTGTTACTCCCCGTGAACCCGTATATGAAATGGGTGTGATACGCGTTGAACCCGGTGTTGCCAACCTTTCTGAGGTAACCGTGGAAGCCACGCGGCAGTTAATGGAGGTTGGCCTCGACCGCAGGGTAATAAATGTTGACAGCGAGCTTACCGCCACGGGCGGCACGGCACTGGAACTGATGCAGAATATTCCTAGCGTAGCGGTCGATTTCGATGGCAACGTGAGCCTTCGTGGAAGTTCCAACGTGACTATCCTGGTTGATGGACGCCCCAGCGGACTTACCGGCCTCAGCGGCTCAGAAGCCCTGGAGCAGATTCCCTCCAATATGATCGAGCGCATTGAGGTTATTACCAACCCATCGGCACGCTATTCGCCCGACGGCACTTCGGGCATTATTAACATTGTGCTGAAAAAGCAGCGCCAGCCCGGTTACAACGGAATGGTTTCGCTCAATGCCAGTGCAGGCAACCGCTACACCGGCTCGCTCAACCTCAACTACAAAACCGGCAATGTAAACTTCTTTGCCAATTACAGCGGCCGCATGTTCAATATGGAAGGAAGCGGCTATAACTTCCGAACAAGCTTTTTGGCCGACACCACTTTCCTGGATCAGGATACCAGGTTTGAAAATGAAATGAACTCCCACAATTTCAGCTTGGGTGCCGATTACCAGATCAATCAGTTCAATACACTTACCTTTTCGGTAATGTACAATACCTGGCAGCGCCAGTCCGACAATTTTACTGACTACAACAACCTGGATGACCAAATGTCGCTCATGAATTTTTTTACCCGCACTTCGGGCAATGAAATGGATAACAGCGGCATGAACTACAATTTCAACTACCGCCGGACCTTCTCGCAAAAGATCAGGGAGTTCAATACCGACATTGTGTTTTCGAACCGCGGTATGAGTGGGGCAGAAAACAATGTGCAGCGGTTTTTCGACAACACCCGCTCACCCCTGAGCAGGCCCGATCTGCTCGAAAACACCCGCACCGACGGCGACAACTGGATGTTCTCGGTTCAGATGGATTACATTCAGCCGCTGGGCGAAAACCGCAAACTTGAGCTTGGCGGTCGTGCCTACCTGCGCGAAATGGGCTCTGATTTTAATTTCTTCAACTTCGATGCGGATAATCAGCAATGGATAAATAACACTGGTTTGAGCAACAATTTTGTATACAACGAACAGGTTTATGCTGCCTACGGTATTTTTTCTACCATGTTGGGCAAATACAGCCTGCAGGCGGGCTTCAGGCTGGAGCAGACAATGAGGGAAGCCAATCAGCGTACCACCAACGAAACATTTAAAGACGATTACCTGAACCTTTTCCCCACCCTGCACCTGCGCCGCAGCTTCGAGAACAACCAGTCGGCCCAGGTGAGTTACAGCCGCCGCATCAACAGGCCCAACAACCGTTTTCTCAATCCCTTTGTAAGCTATACCGATCCTTACGACCTCTCGTTCGGAAACCCCTATCTTAAGCCTGAGTTTATCAACTCGCTCGAACTGGGCTACACCCGCTTCTGGCAAAAAACCACCATTAACCCAAGCATCTTCTACCGCTATACCGATGGCATGGTTACCCGCTTCCGCACCATGGATGAGAGTGGCATTGCTTATACTACCTTCGAAAACCTTAACCGCGGAACTTCCTATGGGGCCGAGCTGATCCTTTCGCAGCAGCTGTTTCCCTGGTGGAGGGCCAATGGCACATTCAGCTATTATCGCCAGATCATAGAGGGCACCGACGCCATGATGGAAATGCGCAATGACAGCTATTCCTGGTCGGCGAGGTTTGTAAACAACATTACCCTTGGTAGGGGATGGGATCTGCAGGTGAACGGTTTTTACCGCTCACCGGTGGTAATGCTGCAGGGCGAAATGAAAGAGATGTTTTCGGCCGACATGGGCTTACGCAAAACCGTGCTCGACCGCAAAGGAACCATTAACCTCAGGGTGAGCGATATTTTCAACACACAATCATTCAGGATGTATAACTACGGCGACAACTTTACCATTGACATGGAAAGGAAACGCAACAGCCGTATGGTATTCGTAGGATTTACCTATCGGATTAATGAATACAACAACCGCAGAAATCAGCGTTCGCGCGAGCAAATGGATAATGGCTCGCAGGACTTTGATGACTTTGATATGTAGTTTTGGTTAGTTTGATAGAGTTGGTTCGGGATAAGGGCGGTCATTTTTTGGCTGCCCTTCCTCGTTTTTTGGGCATCCCGTAGCCAAACAGGTTCTTGCTTTTGATAAAGGAGGAAACATAGCGCGGAACCATTTTTTCCCAGGCAGGGTCATTTTCATTCATTTTTTTCATGACAATGTGGGAGAAGAAAGGCAAAACTTCCTTGCGGTAGCCGGGAATGTCGACAATCCAGTTGTTTTCAATCAGATACTGGTACAGGTGACTAACTTCCTTATCCGCTGGCATGTTTTCAATGGTAACGATTTCACTCTCCTCGTTTTCGCGGCTGGGGTAAATATATACCTTCAGGTTTTCCATGAAGAGCTTGCCGAAGGCCTCAAGTATGCCGCCCCGTAAGTGGTTGTAGTATTTTTTTTCAAGCACATTTTGAAAAGTGTATGCACCGATTACCATACGAATGCTCCCCATACGGAAGCGCCTGAACCACTCTGCCAGCTTGTAAAATTCCCGGAAGTTTGAGATCATTACGTTCTGGCCCATGCCGCACAGTATGTCGACGCGGTCCAGAAAGTCGCGCTCATCGAAGTCGCCCCCACCCATCAGGTTGTTGAGGGTCATTTCGCACAATACCACCGTATTTTTCTTGTCGAAGCCCACTTCATCCTTAAACAGCGAAAAGCCAGCCTTGAGCATGTCGAATCCTACATAGGTGATGGGTCTGAAACTGCCGCGCAGCACCATGGTGTTTTTTTTGTACAGCAGGTCGGAGGGTTGCTGTACCTTGGCATGGCGGTCGAACATGGTCACGCTGGTCATGCCGTTTTTTACGAGCTGAACGGCCAGCAACCTGTTGTCGACGTATTCAAGGTCGGGGCCGTTCATGCGTATCATGTCGATCTCGATGCGGTCGTCGGAAATGGATTCGAGCAGCGATTTGAGGAAACTGTTGGGATACTGATAGTTGTAGTAGCAGGCGTAGATGAGGTTTACGCCCAGTATGCCCAGGGTTTTTTGCTGCAGCAGGCTGTCGTTTTCGAGCAAACGCACATGCAGCACCACATCGTTGGGCGGGTCGCCGGGGTTAAGCTGAAAACGCACGCCTATCCAGCCATGGGGGTCGTTGTCTTTCTTGAAGTTGAGGGTAGTTACCGTGTTGGCAAAAACAAAAAAGCGGGTGTGCTCGCCCCGTTTGTTGCCAAGCAGGTCCTGCAGGCTCTTAAATTCTATGTCGAGCATTTGCATGAGGCGCTGCTCCGACACGTAGCGGCCACTGGGGCTTTTCCCGTATAGGGAGTTGCTGAACTGCATGTCGTAGGCCGAGATGGTGCGCGCCACAGTGCCTGAGGCGCCACCCGACTGAAAAAAGCAGCGGGCCACCTCCTGCCCGGCTCCAATTTCGGCAAACGATCCGAAAATGCTGTCGTCCAGATTAATAAACAAGGCTTTACGGGTGGGGTCCAGAACTTCGCGGGAGATATTGGAGTGAGGCATTTTTCTGTGGCTTTTGCTGAAATGGAGTTTATACCAAATTTAAAAGAAATATTCTATTTTCTGAAATGCTTTTGCCTCATTCAGGATGAATTTCTATAGTTTTTTTATAAAATTCCTTATTGAACCAAAAAACAATCCCATTCGAAAAAAATAGATAAATTTGTTGCTTGCCGGATGACACTGCTTTTTTCCCGGCTTACACATTTTTTACCAAGCATGAAAAAACGAATATTGGTTACAGGAGGTGCAGGCTTTGTAGGTTCGCACTTGTGTGAAACGCTGCTTGAAAAAGGGCATGAAGTATTCTGTCTCGATAATTTTTTTACAGGACAAAAGCAAAATATTATTCACCTGCTCGACCATCCCTACTTTGAACTTATCAGGCATGACATTACTATGCCTTTTTTTATTGAAGCCGACGAAATTTATAACCTGGCCTGTCCGGCATCGCCCATTCATTATCAGTATAATGGAATTAAAACCATTAAGACCTCGGTAATGGGCGCCATTAATATGCTGGGATTGGCCAAAAGGTTGAACGCCAAGGTGCTGCAGGCTTCTACCAGCGAGGTGTATGGCGACCCGGAGGTGCATCCGCAGCCCGAAAGCTACTGGGGAAATGTGAACCCCATTGGGCCCAGGGCTTGCTACGACGAAGGCAAGCGTTGCGCCGAAGCCCTTTTTGTGAACTACCACCGCCAGAACCACGTGAAGATTAAGATTGCCCGTATTTTCAACACCTACGGCCCGCGCATGCACCCAAACGATGGGCGCGTGGTGTCGAACTTTATTGTGCAGGCGCTGAAAGGGGAGGACATTACCATTTTTGGGGATGGCACCCAGACGCGCAGCTTTTGCTACGTCGACGATATGGTGAAGGCCCTGATTGCCCTGATGGAAACCCCCGATACGGTGACCGGCCCCATAAACCTTGGCAACCCCGGCGAATTCACCATGCTGGAGTTGGCCGAAGCAGTGCTTAGGCTCACAGGCTCCCGCTCAAAAATTGTGCATATGCCCCTGCCGCAGGACGATCCCATGCAGCGCCAGCCCGATATAAGCCTGGCACGTGAAACCCTGGGATGGCAGCCCGAAGTGCAGCTCGAACAAGGCCTGAAGCATACCATTGGTTACTTTAAGAATATTTTGAACCTTTAAGAAACTTCATATATGAATATACTCATTACCGGAAGCAATGGACAACTTGGCAGCGAGTTCCGCGAACTGGCCCCCCAATACAAACAGCATCAGTTTTTCTTTACTGATGTGAAGGAATTGGATGTGACCAATGCCGAGAAGGTGAATAAGTTTATGAAAAGCAACAAAATTGAGTGTGTGGTAAACTGCGTCGGATACACCCAGGTTGATAAGGCCGAGGACGACAAAGGTCAGGCCACCCTGCTCAATTCGACCGCCACCAAGTATATTGCCGAGGCTTCGGCGAAAGTCGGCGCGATGATGGTGCACATTTCTACCGATTATGTTTTTGATGGGAAGAATTATAAACCCTATACCGAAAACGACACCGCAAACCCCAAGTCGATTTACGGAAAATCAAAGCTTGACGGCGAAATAGAGGTAATGTTCAATGCCAAAAGGGCCATTATTATCCGTACCTCCTGGCTTTATTCCAGCTTTGGCCACAATTTCGTGAAGACCATTCTGGAGAAGGCAAAAGCTGAGAAAGAACTGAAGGTGATTTACGACCAGGTGGGCACCCCAACTTATGCCCGCGATCTGGCCCGCGCCATCCTGGAGATTATTCCCAAAGTGCCTTCAAAAATCAGGGGAGAGATTTACAACTTCAGCAACGAGGGTGTAGCCAGCTGGTACGATTTTGCCAAGGCCGTGATTGAATATAAAGGTCTGGCTTGCAAGGTGGTGCCGATCCTGACGAAAGACCTTACCCAGGCTGCTCAGAGGCCTTTGTACAGCTTGCTGAACAAGGGACGTATCAAAAAGGATTTTGGTATTGAGATTCCGCACTGGCGCGACAGCCTCAAAGAGTGCCTCGAAAAACTTTAGAAAGAATCAGAAAAAAAAACAGCGGGTAAGTGCCCGCTGTTTTTTTAAATACTCCTGAATGGCTCAGAATTTTTCCTTGAATTTCTTGAATTTGTCAGAAACAGAATCAACGGTTTTCTCAAAATTGTCCTTAACCGATTCCCAGGCATCTTCGCCTTTGTCTACCAACTCCTTGAAATTCTTCTTGCCTTTTTCAAGTTTCCCTTCCAACTCTTCAATTTCTTCCCTGTGCTCAATCTTTGCATCAGCTTTTTCACCTTTTGCTTTTGCTTTCAGTTTGTCGAGGTCGGCTTCCCACTCTTCGAGTTTGGCCTTCATTTTTTCCTTATAGTCTTCGAACTTGCTCATATAATGTATTTTTTTAAGTTAAGTCGTAAATATACGAATTAATTTGATAAAAGTCAAGAGAGCTGCCTTAAAATATCTATTAACCATCGATGCTTTTCACGTATTTTGCTTCCCAGGCAGTGGCCGTAATAATGTGGTGCAAGGCCTCGTTTTCTACCAGGAAGCCATCGTGCCCATAAAGGCTTTTCATGGTTTGATGGTTAGCTTTCGGAATCATCTCTGCCACTTGTTTTACCTCTTCTACCGGAAAAAGAATATCGGATTCGATGCTGATGCAATGCACTTTGGCGTCGATGCCAGCCAGGGCCTTTTTCACTCCACCCCGGTGGCGGCCAACATCGTGCGAGTCGAAGGCCTTGGTAATAGTGTAATAGGCGTGGGGGCTGTACCTGTTTACCAGCTTGCTGCCCTGGTAGCGCTGATAGGAGCAAGCGTTAAACCCCTCCATGCGGTCGTCTTCGGGGTCGAACTGGGTTTTCTGAAAAGCTTCGTAACTGCGGTAGCTCACCATGCCCATACCGCGGGCTGCGCGCAGGCCTGCCTGACCCCCGTCGGGACTGCCGTCAGAAAAAGTGGGGTCGGCTTCCAGGGCCATGCGCTGGGCTTCGTTAAAGGCTTTTGCCCAAGGGCTGGTGCGCGCCCCGGCCGCAATAAACATCAGGTGGTTGATGAGGCCTGGCTGCATAATGCACCATTCCATACCCTGAAAAGCTCCCAGTGAGCCACCGATCACCATGTCAATAGATTCAATTTGAAGATGGACCCTGAGGATTTCGTGTGCCCTCACCATGTCGCGAACCGTAATAAGTGGAAAGTCCAGAAGGTAGGGCTTGCCCGTCAGAGGGTTTATGGAAGCGGCTCCGGTGGTGCCATAGCATGAGCCCAGCACATTGGCGCACACAATGGTGTGAAACTGTGGGTCGAAGGTTTTTCCTGGCCCGCACAGGCCCGGCCACCACTCCATGGGGTTGCTGTTTCCCGTAAGGGCATGACCGATCCAAACTACCGGTTTGTCGGGGCTTATGCCGCCAAACACATGGTATCCTATTTCAATGCCGGGAAACTCATAACCCGATTCCGTTACAAAGGGTTTTTCTAATATTAGGGTTTGAAGCATAAGGATTTTTGTTTACAGCGTGAAAATACAATTTTTTGAAAGAATGTGCGTCCAAATTTTCGGTTTGGGATTTTCGCTGTGGGAAAAGAAATTTGTAGCTTTATCCGAGTTCAAAAAAATCAGTCATGCAAAACAAGATATCCCTCGGTTTTTTCCCAACCCCATTGCATAAGTTGCAGAATTTATCGCGCAAATATGCGCCTTATGAGCTGTTCATAAAGCGCGACGATCAGACTGGCCTGGCTTCGGGTGGCAACAAAACGCGCAAACTGGAGTATCTTATCGCCGAGGCTTTGCAACAAGGTTGCGACACGTTGGTTACGCCCGGGGCACAGCAGTCGAACCACTGCCGGCAAACAGCGGCCGCAGCCGCTGTAAAAGGACTTGCCTGTCACCTCATTGTCAGGGGAAAAGAGCCTGCACTCCCCGATGGCAACCTTTTGCTTTCGGTTTTGCTTGGCGCGAAAATTCATTATGCTGGCCCGCAGATCAACGATAAGTTGGTGGAGAAGGTATTGGACGACCTGAAAGCCCAAGGGAAAAAGCCTTATTTTATTCCATATGGTGGATCAAATAGCACGGGTATACTCGGTTTTGTTGACGCCATGAAAGAGTTGAGGCAGCAGCTTGACAGCCAAAATCTTGAAATGGATTTCATTTTCTTTGCTTCCTGTTCGGGTGGCACCCAGGCCGGCATTTTGCTGGGCAAAGAGAGCTTCGGAGTAAAAGCCAGACTGATGCCCGTAAGTATCCAAAAACCTGAACTGGGTTTTGCAACCTTGGAAGAAATCGTTCTCGAGCTGTGCGCTGAAGCAGCTCCAGCGCTGGGCATCAACACTGTTTTCCGCGAAAGCGATGTGGAGCTGATAAAAGGATATGATGAGGCAGGCTATGGAGTGGTATCAGGGCAGGAGCGCCAGGCCATTCACGAACTGGCCCAAATGGAAGGCATTTTGCTCGACCCGGTTTACACTGGCAGGGCCTTTTTTGCCATGACGGATTTTCTGGATAACAAAAAGATCAAACCCGGCTCAAAGGTGCTGTTCTGGCATACCGGAGGACTGCCTGCGAACTTCCATTACGCCAGAGAGATACTGTAGGCTCAGGGCTTGGTTTTATACAGCTGCCACCACGAAACGCGCGGGTCGTTGTGGTGCTCGCGGTGGTATCCGAAAAAATAGCAGCTGAGCATGGCCCATAAATGGTTCTTGCCCAGGGTGCGAGCCTTGTGCGGACCCATCTCGGGTAGGTGAGGTAGCCGGTGGGGCCAGTAAACCCCTGCAGCAAAAAGCTGAAAGGTACCCAAAATAGCCGGCAAGGCCCAGTAAAGCAATACCGCTGTGTTGTCGAGTTTAAGCAAGTGCACCAGCACATTGTAAATAACAGCCATTATAACCAACTGCATTATAGTAAGATAGCGCCACATAAACATCGCCCACCAGGCAAAGAAATTCTGCGACTTCACATAAAAATCAGGGTCTTTTTCAGAGGCGGGATGCTTGTGGTGCAACCCATGGTTTTTGCGAAGCATTTTATATGACATACCGGCAAATAGACCTACTGCAATGGTGCCCAGCACCTGGTTAACCTTTTTCGAGGGGTGTATGTTGCCATGCATGGCGTCGTGCCCCGTAATGAATAAGCCCGTATATAAATAGGCCTGAATCAGTATATGAGCATACATCCAGGGGTTGCTCCACGATGGCTCAAGGCGTAATAGCATATAGGCCAGGTGGCCTCCCCATATCAAAATGACTGCAATTGCAATAAAAATTCCCATGGCTGTGGTGTTGATAAAAGCCAAAATTAGCCAATTTTATTAATTGCTGAATTTTTTGTTTAAAAACATTTCTTCCTGAAAATGTGTTAAATATGCAACGGATTATAGGGAAAGGTATAAGTAAAACAAAAAAACAATATTATGCAGCAATGGACCTACGCTTTGCTTCTTGCCGGAAGCATCCTGGTGCCTCTGATTCGCAGCTTTGAGCCCCGCATATATTTTATTGGGAACTGGAAAGCATTGCTTGGTGGCATATTTGTAATGATGCTGGTTTTTATCCCATGGGATGTGGCTTTTACAAAGCATGGTGTGTGGGGCTTCTCACACGATTATGTTTCCGGGTTTTACATTGCCGGCCTACCCATTGAAGAATGGCTTTTCTTTGTTGTGATAACTTATTGCGTAGTATTTACCTACGAAGTCATTCGGTATTTCTTTCCAAAGATCAGTTTTCCGGTTTTGGCAAAATGGATTTCCATCTACGGGGGCATAGGTCTTTTGGTGGTTGGTTTTATGCATATCGGAAAACTTTACACCATGATCGTAATGCTGCTGGCAGGCGCATTAATGATACTGCAACCCATTTTAAAAAACCACAGAACCTGGCTGAGTCATTATTACGTTACTTACCTTATAACACTGGTGCCATTTCTGATCGTAAATGGCGTGCTTACGGCCTTGCCGGTGGTTTGGTACAACCCAGCTGAGAAAATTGGATTTCGTATTACCTCCATTCCCATTGAGGACTCCGTTTATTTTATGGCCATGATGTTGTTAGTAATTCCCATTTATGAGCGTTTGAAACCGGAAAGAAAACCAGCCTGAACAAGATTGTTTTTTTAACCGGATTTGACCACAGCGCTCCGGAACCAATTTGGTGGCCAGGCTGTTAATACCGATAAAGATGAACCACAACAACAGACCAGATAACCAGGTATTGGTGATTTTTGGCGCCACTGGCGACCTGAATAAGCGCAAGCTCATGCCTTCACTTTTTGCCCTGGAAGTTTTGAACCTGCTGCCTGAAAAACTTGCAATAGTCGGTTCGGGCCGTACTGCACTTACCGATGAGGAATTCAGGCAGTCCATGGCCGCTGCCATCAGGGAGGTTTCAAAAGAAAATGACCTTAGCAAAATTGAAGCATTTGTGGGCAGGCTTTATTATCAGCGGTTAGACCCAGCTGAAATGGGGGATTTTCAAATACTGAACGGGCGGCTCGAAAACCTGCGTCAACAGTTGGAAATTGGAAACCATAACAGCATTTTTTATTTGTCAACCCCGCCCATTCTTTACCAAATCATTGCACAGGGTCTGGCAGCCGCCGGGCTCAACCACGAAGAAAAAGGCTGGAAACGATTGATCGTTGAAAAACCTTTTGGTTACGATCTTGAAAGCGCCGAAAAACTGAATGCCAGCCTGCAGCAAAACTGGAACGAAAATCAGATTTACAGGATTGACCATTATCTGGGAAAAGAAACGGTTCAGAACGTATTGGTTACACGATTCTCAAATGGCATTTTTGAGCCGCTGTGGAACCGCAATTTCATTCATCATGTGGAAATAACCTCTGCTGAGAATTTTGGCGTGGGTCAGCGTGGCGGATACTACGAAGAATCAGGCGCTTTGCGCGATATGGTCCAAAACCACCTGCTTCAGCTTGTCAGCCTTATAGCCATGGAGCCACCAGCCTCCATTGAGGCCGACGCCATCAGAAATGAAACAGTAAAAGTGCTGCAATCGCTTCGCCCAATCAGTGAAGAGAATGCAGGAAGCGTGGCCATTCGCGGGCAGTATGTCGGATCACATATACAGGGAAAAAATGTAAAAGGTTACCGGGAAGAGGATGGGGTTGATCCGGCTTCAAAAACGGAAACCTATGTTGCCCTGAAGTTTTATATTGACAACTGGCGTTGGGGCGGTGTTCCTTTTTATATCCGTTCAGGCAAACACCTCCCAATAAGGGTTACTGAAGCGGTGATCCACTTCAAGCCAACACCCCACCACCTGTTTGCGCAGAAAGGATCTTGCGATACCTGCAATCAGTTAATCATTCGCATTCAACCCGATGAGGGTATGCTCATTAGATTTGCCATGAAAACACCCGGAGCTGGTTTTCATTTGGAAAACGTCAATATGGATTTTCATTATTCCGATCTTTTGCATTTTCGCATTCCTGATGCCTATGAGCGCCTGTTGCTCGACAGCATGACCGGCGACTCTACGCTTTATGCCAGGATTGATGCCGTTATGGCAGCATGGAAATTTATTGCTCCAATCCTTAACGCATGGAAAAACAATCCAGAAATTCCGGTTTACGGCTATCCGGCAGGAAGTTGGGGCCCTGACGTGGCTGACAGCCTGATCGAAGAACCTGAAATGACCTGGAGACATCCTTGCCCTGCACTCACTGGTGATGATAATTTCTGTAAACTATGAGCAAGAGATCTGTACATGTTTTCAAATTAATAGATGAAATTGCCGCATTCTTTGCTGATAAGCTCATGAAAGAAATGGCAGCCTTGAAAGCCGGAAAAATTTTCTCTTTGATGCTTTCTGGTGGTTCAACACCCAAGGCAGTGTTTGAGTTCCTTTCACGAAATCCGGAGAACATTCAATGGAACCACCTTCAATTATTTTGGGGCGATGAACGTTGTGTGCCTCCCGATCAGGATGAGAGCAACTTCAAAATGACCAAAAACAGCCTGCTCGATCGCGTGCCCATACCTCCGGAAAATATTTTCAGAATCAGGGGCGAGGCAGACCCGTTTGATGAGGCAAAAAGGTATTCTGAACTGGTTTACAGCAAAGTCCCGCACCAAAACCAAGTCCCCCGGTTCGATCTCGTTTTGCTCGGGCTAGGAGAGGATGGGCATACCGCATCATTGTTTCCAAATGATAAGAAAAACTTGATCAGCCGAAGATTATTTGAGGTTGCTTCACATCCCATATCCGGACAGCGCAGGATTACTTCCACGCTTGAACTGATCAACAACGCCAAAACCATAGTTTTTCTGGTAACCGGCAGTTCAAAAGCCGCAATGCTTGCCACCATAGTGGAAAAAAAGAAAGGATGGGAACAGTTTCCAGCCTCTCTGGTTGAGGCCCATAATGGAAAGTTGTTTTGGTTGGCAGACGAGGCCGCTGCTTCAGAACTCAAAATTTAACCAACCGCTTAAAAAGCCCAAGGTGATTGCCGGCAGACGTGCTTGCCTGCGAACTAACCAGGCTTTTATTTTCCAACAATCAATTCCCATCATCTGGCTGAAAAAAGGCTGCCTCAAACCGAGGCAGCCGCTCTTTTAAATTCCTGTCTGTGAAAAAAGTTGGACTTATTCAGGCTTGTATCCAAAATAAAAATGCCTCACGCCTATGTCATCACCATCATTGTTTTCGCGGAAGTAGATTTTTTTGATGGGAACAGGTGAAACCACTCCAATAAATCCACCATGAAAACCACCTGCCATGGCAGATGAAATAGAATCTATTTTACACTGGTTTGTGCCATCGGTTGCGTAAACTAATAAGTATTCGTTAGCATTGGTTGTGTTGTCGATTATGTTAAATCCTATGGCATGCACACTATTCCCGGTGACTCCGATCTCAAAACAGTCAAATTCAAAATCATCAATATCGCCAATGCTGATGGTGTTGGCCCATGGCAGGCCGCTGGTGCTCCCTTCCTTATCCTCGAACACCAGGCCTAAATGAGTTTGTGGATGGCCTACATAAAGCGCCGGGTCTTTATTCTCTAAATAAAAACCAAAGGGGAGCCCTGTAGTGTCTGGGCTGAATGAGATGCTTCTGCCCATCCATATTTGTTGGGTGGCAGCATGTAAACTGAAGGTTCCCTTTTCGTTGGCCTTCCATATGTTTGCCCTGGTGGTTTGCCAGATTCCTTCTTCGGCATAATTGTTGAAACCATTTTGCCAGAAGGTTTGATTTTTAAAAAAATCCACGCTTACCGAATCTTCCTGGACCATTTCGTATTCTGCGGTCTTGCTGACTTTTGCAATGCTGTTGTCAACCAGGCTGCGTAAGGTATATGAAATGGGAACGGCGGTAGTTAAGGGTGCATCTGTTTTGAAAAACTCACCAAGTTCACCTGTGCGAAGGAAATTGAGTGCAGCTTCAGCATCCCCACCAATGGTCACCAACTTAATGTTTGAGTTTGCGAGGGTCGCTTGGTGGTCACCGGAGATTCCAATATCCATATTCTGATAGGAGGCAGACAATGCCGCTTTCATTTTCGTTACACTCTCCGTGGAAGTCATGGTTAGCGTCATCATTCGCCCGTAAACAATATTGGAAACATAAACCGGCAGGTTGTTTGGCCCGATCCGGCCCATATTGACTTGTTCGTTTAGGAGCGCCTGGGTAAATTCCTGGCTGAATAAATCTCCTGGCCTTTGGGGCAATCCCATTGATACTGTGAACATTTTCTGGACGAAATAGGCCGACACTGTATTTGTTTCGGTTGTGCTTTCCCATTCCAATGAAGCTTGAACGCTTGCCACCATATAATCTGCCGAAAGTCCAAGGGCAAGGGCTGTTTGCTGGAAAGAATGGCTGGTTGTCTGGTTGAAAAAGATGCTGCTACCAGAGACATGTCCTGAATTTTGGGCGGCTTCAACCAACTCTGCAATGCCTTGCTTTACAGTGATCAGGTTGGGGTTCTCAATAATCCTGCTGTTGTTCGACATTTGAAAGCTGATCGATATTGGCAGGGGAGCACGCTGGTAGATGGGTAAGGATTGCATTGACCCCAAACCTCCAATATACCCATTGCCTTGTATTAATGAACCAAGGTAAAGTATTTCCGAATTTGGATCGTAGGTTACAATATCTTCAGGGGTTTGCGTTATAGAACATGGTGTGGTGGTTTTTACCATTAGGTTGTCGCAACTAAACTCCAGGATTGGATCAAACTCCAGCACTACATCGGGCTCGGTAGGGCTGAAAACATTCCATGTTGGCAGCGTTGCAAAATAAGCGTTTATTTCCGGACCGGGATCAGGCTTTTCTTCCTCATCTTTTGAGCAGCTCATTGGAGCCAGGAAAAAGAGCATAAAAATTGCCAATAAAATTCCATTCATCCGCGAAAGAAGTCTGTTTTCCATGATGGTTGTGGGTTAATTTTGGGTTAATTGCGATTTCAACCAAAAGCGTATAAATTAGGATGAAACACAATTACGAGTGACTTAAACACGTTAATTTAAATAATATTTGTTGGTGAAACTGATAAAAAGGGGCGAACTTATTGAATTTGGGGTGAATTCAAATGCAGCAGGGGAGGGTGTCAAAAAGTAAGGCTGAATGGCATTTGCCCCAAAAGAGTTAAAGGGAATCTTTAACTTTCAAAAAGTAGCTGCGCGAAACCGGTAATTTCTCCTCGAGGCCTTTTATAATCAGTGCATGGGTGTTGCAGTTGGCCACAAGTTTTTCAATTTTATGCAGGTTTACTATGCTAATTCTATGGCAACGGATAAAATTAGGGAATGCCTCCAATTGCAATTCAAGGTTCTTTAGCGTGTTTCTGATCAACCGCTTTTTTAATTGATCGCCCTCGGTGTAATGAATCTCGGCATAATTATCGGCTGATTTTATAAACAGGATATCTGAACTTTGAAGGCTGAATTTTTCCGATCTGTTTTCCGAATAAAAATCAATTAATTCGCGCGATTCATTTTGTTCAAGGTTGCTAATTTGCTTCTTTAAAATTTCTTCTGACAAAAGAAGGGCTTCATTTTTCTCTCTTAGCTCCAACATCTTTTCATAAATGCCAATGATTACTGGTGGCAGCAAACAGATCAAAGCAATTTTGTAAACATCATAGCTTGTTAAGCTAACGGTTTTGAGGAAATTCAGGTAAAAGGAAATCGAAAGGGCGCTGAGAAACCAAATAAGAAGGTTTCGTATTCCAAGCCGCAATTCAGGGTACTTTTCTTCTTCTATAGCTTTCCCAATAAAACTGGGGTGCGCGATACCAATAAAAAAAACTATCAGGAAAATAATTAATCCGAACCCGGAAGCAAACAAAATCCTGTTCTCAAAATCAAGTTGCTCAACATGGAAAGGGTCAAAAACCATGACAAACAAAACAATACCCAAACTGATACCCAGAAAAAGGAACAACTTCTGATTGATCAGGCAAAGCATTTGGTTCCACTTTTCTTTCATTGCTGGAAATTTGGGTTTTTGGAGACTTTCCGTTCAATTCGTTGAATTAAAGCTTCAAACTTTGATATAAGTGTTTGACAATCAATTTTAAATTTAAAACTATTTTTGGGTTGAATATTCAAAATTACGATAAATATAATACGAGCAACTGAATATAAAACTTTTAATTTAATCGGAAGTTTAACGTCTTTTTTTAGAAGTCCTTCAAAACTCATAAAAAATTATAAATTTCATAAATAAATTTGCATGTTAGTTTATGTTTACTAACTTTGTAAAAAATAAAGAATTATGCAAACCGATCGTCAAAAAGAAATCATCAGCGTTTCGCTTGACCTGATCTCAGAAAAGGGGATCCAGGGGCTTACCATAAAGAATCTGGCCCAGCGCATTGGCATAACCGAACCTGCCATTTACCGGCATTACGAAAA
>JAWLCS010000006.1:72310-104794 GCA_041687035.1 Bacteroidales bacterium | reverse complement strand
GGCCGCCAAAGCACAATTTGAAGAAAACGAAAAAGGCAGCCTGGAGCCCGGCAAGTTCGCCGACTTCATAGTGGTAGAAAAAGACCTCATGACCATGCCAGCCGAAGAGATCCTAACCCTGCCCATAAAATACACTTTCGTGAATGGCGAAAGGGTGTTTGCTGCGGGGGAGTAAAGGGAATTCTGTAGCAACAAAACACCCAGGTTGAATTGGATACTTAGTTTTTTCAGTTGCCCCTCGAATTCATTTCGTTTCAATGGGTTGTTAAGACTACATTTCCTGGTAAAAGAAAACAAAAATGGAGACTAATCGTTAAATTTGCAGGAGATAAACCGATGAAAATCATGAACATTATAGAAAAAAGAGATTTCATACACAGCTACCTGCATTTTGCTGACGAAAAGACCATTGACGAGTTTTACGAAAAGCTTCAGAAAGAGGAGATTTTAAGGGTAAAGCTGGAAAGCAGGGCCGCAAAAGCCGAGGATGACATTCGTTCTGGGAATTATTTTTCCCGAAAAGAATTGGAGCAACGCACGGCAACCATTGGGAAATAATGAAACTCGTTTACACGGAGCAGGCTCTTTTCAGTCTTGAAGAAGCATTGAATTTTATTGCGGCTAAAGTACCCCATGAAAAACTTCTTGAAATCCGGAATAAAATCCTTGATGCGGCCGACAAATTACTCTTACACCCGTTGCAGGGGCAGGAGGAAACGTTTTTAGTACACTTGGGTTTAGGGCATCGCCGCTTAGTGGTAAGCCATTACAAGATAATCTATAGAATTACTGAAGAATATATTTACATCACAGATATTTTTGATTCCAGGCAAGACCCTGACAAAATGAAGGGATAACCGGAGCGCTGCACCTTATGAGGAAAACCTGATTATTCCTGTTACCAATATTTCGCGGCGCTGCCGCTTTCCCCTGCGCCCTGCGCACGGCGCCCTCCGCCTTTTTTACTCCTCCACGAACGGCCTCAATATCTCCGCCCACTTCACATAGCCTGGGCCGAGCAGGTGAAGGCCGTCGTTGGTGTAAAGGGTGTCGAGCTTGCCTTCGCTGTTTTGAAATTGGGGGTAAAGGTCGATAAAGGTCAGCCCGTATTCAATGGCCAGCTGGGCGATGCCGGCATTCACCGCGCGGATTTGGTCTTCCTTGTTTTGGTGGCCTGCAAAGCGCGTAAAGTCATTGTTGGTGGGGAAAAGGCTCTGCAAGTAAATGGATGTTCCTGGAGAATCTTTTATGATGCGCTGGATGATCTTGCGGTAGTTATCGAGGATCACCTCGGACGGATTGTTTATGGCAATGTCGTTAATACCGATCAGGATAAATATCTTGGCGGGCTTTGACGAAAGCACCTCGTCCATCCGGGCCAGCACGCCAAAGGTATTGTCGCCCGAAATGCCACGGTTTTTCACCCTTGGATTCTGAAGCAGTTCTTCCCAGGCCCCAACATTGGTAATGCTGTTGCCCAGCATAATGATTTCTCCTTCGGTGTCGGGAAGCAGCTCGAACATCGATTGCCGTTGCTCGTAAAAAGAAGTACGATAATTTGTATCGACCTGGGCAAAAAGGCTTGCTGTCAGAATAATCAAAAAGAGGCCTAAAGTAGTTTTCATGATAGATAATATTTGATCTCCAAATTTCGTAAAAATAACAAAACCAAAGCATGTTTCTTCTTATAGTATATAAGCCCGAACACATGAATTATTAACAATTGTAGTACTTCAGCCCCGATTTCCTATCTTTACATGATTAAATTACACGTTGAAATTTTTATATCATGCAAAGGGCAAACCACCAGCATCTGATTCTCCCTGTTCTGATCCTGTTTGTTTTTTCATTGTTAATAAACACAGAAAAAGCCATGAGCCAGCATCCCAATGAAACACTGAAAGTGGTTCACAACCGCAGCAGCATTCGTCATTTTACAGATCAGGCTGTTTCGGCCGAAACAGTTGAAACCCTGTTGCGTGCCGCCATGGCGGCACCTTCATCTCGAAACGTGCAGCCTTGGGTGTTTTACGTTGTTGAAGACCGTGATTTGCTGGTGCGCTTGTCGGAAGAGTTGCCCTCGGCCCGTATGCTGGCGCATGCTCCGCTTGCCATAGTGGTTTGCGGCGATATCCAGAAGGGCGATCCCAATGAAGAGCAGGTGCACAACTGGGTAATGGATTGCTCGGCAGCTACTCAAAACCTGCTGCTGGCGGCCGAATCGTTGGGCTTGGGTGCAGTTTGGACTGGAGTGCACCCCTATGCCGACAGAATTTTCACCGTAAGAAATGCCCTCAGCTTGCCCGCGCACATCATACCGCTTAACGTAATTCCGGTGGGTTACCCGGCAACACACGCCCAGCCTAAGGAAAAGTGGGACCCGGAGAAAGTGAAGTATTTGAGAGATCAAAATTGAGAGATAAGCAAAGGAGAAAGTGATAAAATGAGAAGTTAAGAAATTGCTTTCGGGATGCCGTTTTGATTGGCTCAGAGCAGCGATGTAAGGCATATAAAAAAGACTTCGAAAAAGTTTGTTAAATAAAAAGTTTACTGTAACTTTGCAAGCCTGAAAAACGAAGGAGAATTTTCAAAACCAGGAAATAAATTTATTCATTACCATGTATTTAACCCCAGAAATCAAAAAAGACATATTCCAGCAGCATGGCGGCGCTGAAATTAACACTGGATCACCTGAAAGCCAAATTGCGCTTTTCACTTACCGGATCAACCATTTGACCCAGCACCTTAAAGTCAACAAAAAAGACAAGAACACCATGCGCTCGCTGGTTTTGTTGGTAGGAAAAAGGAGGAGACTCCTTGATTACCTGAAGAAAAACGAGATTGATCGTTACAGGGATATCATCAAGAAACTAAACCTTAGGAAATAAGCAATCCTTCGGACGGAACAGGCAATTAAGAGACTTAATTGCCTGTTTTTTTTTAAGCTTTTATCAAAGCAAAAAGCTTTATTTAAGCGAGAAAAAATATTGATTTTCCCAACTTATTGTATTAATTTTAGCATCTTTTGCACGAAAATTAGAAATAAGAAGAGCAAAGAAGAAGTCAAGTAAAATAGAAATCAAGAAAGAAGAAGAAAATGTCGAACACAAAAATTGGAATTACAAAAGAATTTGATCTTGGAGACGGACGTATCGTTTCCATTGAAACAGGAAAACTGGCCAAGCAGGCCGATGGCTCCGTAGTGGTTAAAATGGGTGAAACCATGCTTTTGGCAACTGTTGTGGCCCGAAAAGAAGTAAACGAAGGACAGGACTTTCTGCCCTTATCGGTTGATTACCAGGAAAAATATGCTGCTGCGGGCCGTTTTCCCGGTGGTTTTTTTAAGCGTGAGGCCCGCCCCTCCGAATATGAGATTTTAATCTCACGCCTCGTTGACCGTGCCCTCCGCCCCATGTTTCCCGATGGTTACAGGGCTGAAACACAGGTAATTATTTCATTAATTTCGGCAGAAAAAAACAACCTGCCCGATGCATTGGCCGGCCTTGCCGCCTCTGCTGCCTTGGCAGTGTCTGATATTCCCTTCAACGGACCTATTTCCGAAGTGAGGGTGGCCCGTATCCAGGGAAAATTTATCGTTAACCCCACCATTTCCGACTTGGAGAATGCTGATATCGAGATTATCGTTGCCGGCACTCTTGACAATATTGTGATGGTGGAAGGCGAAATGAAAGAAGTTTCTGAGAAAGATATGCTGGAAGCCATAAAAGTGGCACACCAGGCCATCAAGGTTCAGTGCCAGGCCCAGCTCGATTTAGCCGAAATGGTTGAAAAATCTAAGATAAAGCGCGAATATCCGCCCGAAGTCGAAGATTTGGCCCTTTACGAGGAAATGAAAAAAGCACTTTACGATAAGCTATACACCCTGGCCAAAAGCGCCGACAGCAAAGCCGATCGCAAACAGGCAACAGAAGTATTGAGAGATGAATATATGGCCGCCTTTACTGAAGAAGAGCTGGTTGAAAAAACGCCCTTGATAAAAAAATATTTTGGCAAGATTCAGAAAGATGCCGTTCGCAACCTAGCTATGGACGAAAAAGTTCGTCTCGACGGCCGCAAGCCCGACGAGATCCGTCCCATTTGGTCGGAAGTTGACTACCTGCCTGCTGCACACGGCTCAGCAATTTTTACCCGTGGTGAGACTCAGTCGCTGACTACCGTTACCCTTGGCACCAAGCTCGACGAGCAAATTATCGATGGTGCGGTATTCGAAGGCAAGAACAAATTTCTGCTGCATTATAACTTCCCCCCGTTCTGTACCGGCGAGGCTAAGTTCCTGAGGGGAACCAGCCGCCGTGAAATCGGGCATGGAAACCTGGCCATGCGTGCGCTCAAACCGGTATTGCCCAACGGCAACGACAATCCCTACACCATAAGGGTGGTTTCCGACATTCTCGAGTCTAATGGCTCCAGTTCCATGGCAACCGTTTGTGCAGGCACCCTGGCTTTGCTCGACGCAGGCATTAAGATCAGCAAGCCCGTTTCTGGTATTGCAATGGGGCTTATTGCTGATCCTTCCACCAACCGTTATACGGTCCTTTCTGACATCCTGGGAGATGAAGACCACCTGGGCGACATGGACTTTAAAGTGACCGGTACCCGCGATGGCATTACCGCCTGCCAGATGGACATTAAAATTGATGGCCTTAGCTACGATTTGCTTGAAGAAGCAATGGAACAAGCCAAAAAAGGACGTTTGCATATCCTTGGCGAGATGGGAAAAACCATTTCGGAGCCTCGCGCCGATTACAAACCCCATGTGCCGCGCATTGTAAAGATGACCATACCCAAAGAATTTATTGGTGCGGTTATTGGACCCGGCGGAAAGGTAATCCAGGAGATGCAACGCGAAAGCGGCTCAACCATCGTTATTGAAGAAGTAGGTGATTACGGAATGATCGATATCGTTTCCGAAAACAAGGATTCGATCGACTACGTAATCAACCGCATTAAAGGCATCATTGCGGTTCCCGAAATTGGCGAAATATACAATGGAACCGTAAAGAGCATCGTTCCTTTCGGAATGTTTATAGAGATCATGCCCGGCAAAGAAGGTCTGCTTCACATCAGTGAAATTGAATGGAGAAGGCTGGAAACTGTTGAAGACAGCGGAATTAAGGTGGGCGACAAGGTCGAAGTAAAGCTACTTGACCTGGATAAAAAAACAGGTAAGCTGAAGCTCTCGCGCAAGGTGCTTATTCCCAGGGATCAGCCAAAAAGAGACTAATCTCCGGGTGAAGGCTTTGCCGTGAGTAACCCTTTTAAAGGTTATTCCGTAGAATAGTGTAACTCCTTTTCTGGCAAGCTTATGAGGCAACTAAAAATATCCAACCAGGTAACCAACAGGGATACTGCTTCATTGGACAAGTACCTGCAGGAAATTGCCAGGGTCGGATTGATTTCGGCCGAAGAAGAGGTTGTTTTGGCACAAAAGATCAAACAAGGCGACAGGGCGGCTCTGGAGAAACTCACCAAAGCCAACCTTCGCTTTGTTGTTTCTGTATCAAAGCAATATCAGAACCAGGGCCTGAGCCTGCCCGACCTGATCAACGAGGGCAACCTGGGCCTGATGAAAGCGGCTCAGCGCTTCGACGAAACCCGGGGGTTCAAGTTTATTTCCTATGCCGTTTGGTGGATTCGCCAGTCTATACTGCAAGCACTGGCCGAACAAGCGCGTATTGTCAGGCTGCCACTCAACAAGATCGGTACCATCAACAAGATCAACAAGGCTTTCTCCATGCTCGAGCAGAAGCTGGAGCGTGAGCCCTTCCCACACGAAATTGCTGAATTACTCGACATGCCCGAGGAAGAAGTAAAGGAGTCGCTGAAGAATGCTGGCCGACATATTAGTATGGACGCGCCACTGATCCAGGGTGAAGAAAACGATATGTACGAGGTCCTCACCAACGAGGAAGCCGACATGCCCGAAAATAACCTGATTTACGACTCGCTAAAAAATGAGATCGAACGAGCCATTTCTACCCTGACCCCGCGTGAGGCAGAAGTGATACGCTATTACTTCGGGCTGGGTGGGTTGCAACCACATACACTCGAGGAGATCGGCGAAAAGCTAGACCTCACCCGCGAACGCGCGCGCCAGATCAAGGAAAAAGCCCTTCGCCGCCTTAAACACTTCTCGCGCTGCAAAAACCTGAAACCATATTTGGGTTAATGGTTTGAGGTTTATTCGCTTCGCTCATGAGCTCGCTTCGCTCGGTTGAGGTTTGAGGCTTGGGTTAATTGTAAGGTGTTTTCTATCAAGAATCTTTTAATTTTTTCATTTTTAATTTTTCATTTCACATGTCTGTTCTCATTGCCCCCTCCATGCTAGCCGCAAATTTTCTTCAACTTGGAAAAGAGGTTGAAATGGTTAATGAAAGCCAGGCCGATCTGTTTCATGTGGATGTTATGGATGGGCACTTTGTTCCAAACCTTACCTTTGGGTTTTTCATCATTAAGCAAATAAAATCCCTGGCGAAAAAGCCCCTTGATGTGCATCTGATGATCAGTAACCCTGATCAATATCTTGAAGCATACAAAGAGGCAGGTGCAGACTGGCTCAGCGTGCACTACGAAACATGCTCCCACCTGCACAGCAGCGTGCAGCGGATTAAAAAGCTGGGCATGAAGGCTGGTGTGGTCATAAACCCGCATAATCCAGTGAGCTTGCTAAGGGATATTATTCCCGATGCAGATTATGTGTTGCTAATGTCGGTAAACCCGGGCTTTGGAGGACAGAAATTTATTGATAGCACCTACCGTCGCTTGGAGGAACTTCGTGAACTCAAGGAAAAGATGAACCCTGGCCTCCTGATTGAAGTAGATGGTGGTGTAGATGCTACCAATGCCGGCAAACTGGCAAGCGCCGGAGCAAACATTCTGGTGGCTGGCAGCGCGGTATTTGGAGCAAAAGCCCCCACGGCCAGCATAGCCGAAATCAAAAAACAGGCCGGCATTTAAGCCCCTGAAAAACCTAAACCTCCATGTGGGCCTTACGCTTCAAAAAGGGGCGGTAAAAATCGAAGTGCTGGTAAATTAAAAAAGCCGTAAGCAGTGCCACTACCAGGCCGGGCAAAATACCACGCAGGTCGTATAAAACATGGAAAGCAAGAATATTGAGGCTTATGGGTGCCAGCACCAGTAATGCCAGCGGCACAAATCGATTGCTAAGCAAAGCAATGGCCACCAGCATCTCAAACAACTTCACATACATTAGCCAATAGCCCATACTGATAAGGATCTCCTGCGCCTCAGACGGCATTGAAGGAAGCCCCAGGAAATTGTCGAAAAAATGATTGGCACCGTAAACCAACAAAATAAGCCCCAGGGTAATCCTGGCAATTTTCTTAATGCTTTCCATAAAATTCCGGTTTTAATGAATTGATTATCTGGGTTTAAAGCCTTTACAAAAACAAACCTAAAAACAAACGATAAATGTAAATATTTATTCCTAAAAAGCAAAAAACAATTCATTATTATTCAGCAGGTTAAAGGACATATTGATTAAAAAATCGATTCTATAAAAAATCCGGATTAAATTTTGTTTAACTTTTATTTATTTTACTTGAACAAAATCCTGTTTTGTTTGTCTTGTATACAGTGGTTCCAATGAATGCATTTGCAACCCACTGCTTTTTTAGAGAATTATTTCCATAAAAGCATTATTAAAACATTGTTAAATAGAATGAATCTTAAAATAAAACCAAACACAAAATGAAAACTTTTATTTTCTCCACACTTTTTTTAGCTGCCACTGCAGCATTTTCATCCAGTGAAACTGCCGAGCTTTCATTCAGAAATTTTGAAGCGAAAGAACTGATTTCATTAGAAATAAGTAACTTACAGAAACCTGAGGTAGCAGAGGAACTTCCGGCTTTTATTATTGAAGTCCAGGAGGCGAGCAAGCGTAAAGTAGATGACGATTTAATCTGTGTGATAAACCAGATTCGTAAACCTGAACTTGAGGAAGAACTTCCGGCCTTTCTGATGTAATGGCAGCCCCTCCCCGCATGGCGGATAACACCAAGGCATTGCCCTGAGGTGTTATCCGTTTTTTTTTTAATTTTACCTGTATTAAAAAAACCAGCAAATCAACCATCATGTCAGAAAAAGATCTGAAAAGTTCGAAGCTCAACAGATTTACCAAGCGTGTAGAGCGTTATATCATCAAAACCCTCATCGCTTTTATGTCCATGCTGCTTATCATTGCCACCCTGCAGCTTGGTTACGAAGTAATTAAAGCCATCATTACCTCCGATGGCTTCCTGATCGATATGGACGGAATCATGGAACTTTTCGGTGTTTTCTTGCTGGTGCTTATCGGTATTGAGTTGCTCGATACCATAAAAGTGTATTTCAGGCAACATGTCATTCACGTAGAAGTAGTCATGCTGGTAGCAGTAATCGCCGTGGCCAGGAAGGTAATTGTCATGGACTTTGACAAATATTCCGGGCTGGAGGTACTGGGCATCGCCGCAATTATTCTGGCGCTTGCCGGTGGTTATTACTTGATAAAAAAAACAGGTGGCTGCGGATTCTGGCCCAGTGAAAAGGAAGAAAACCGTGAAACGGTGGTTGAAGAAACCACCCTTGATGAAGAAACGGGCAACAAGGTGCTTGAGCGTAAAAAAACTATTAAGTCGCAAATCAGTGAAACCCCTGCACCCGACAACGCTAATAAGCGGCAAGCCATTGGACAACCCATTTCCCCGGAAGGGGCAGAAAAACAAGACAAGAATAAGCCTGCAGGCGACTGAAAACGGCCCGATTTGACCAACAAAAACAAATGTGCAACCGGCAAAACAGCCAACTCAAGGAAAAATGCCGGCATAAATAACTTGCTGTTAGTATTTTGCAAATAAATTATTGGCCCCAAAAGCCGATTATCGGCAATCTTTTCTTACTTTCGCAACTTAAAATTTAAATGATTTCAGGCCAATCTTTTTGAAACCAAGCACATCATGGCAAGGGTAAAGGACCAGACAAAATATATTTTCGTTACCGGAGGTGTGACCTCCTCGCTGGGCAAAGGCATAATTTCGGCTTCCCTGGCAAAATTGCTGCAGGCGAGGTGTTTTTCTGTAACCATTCAGAAGCTCGACCCCTACATCAACATTGACCCCGGCACCCTGAACCCTTATGAGCACGGCGAATGCTACGTAACGGAAGATGGCGCTGAAACCGACCTTGACCTTGGACACTACGAGCGTTTTCTGAATGTGCCCACCTCGCAAGCCAACAACGTGACCACCGGCCGCATTTACCTGTCGGTCATTGAAAAGGAAAGGCGGGGCGATTACCTGGGAGAAACAGTGCAGGTTATTCCGCACATTACCGACGAAATAAAGCACTCGATTAAGCTGTTGGGCGAGAGCGGAAAATATGATTTTGTAATAACTGAAATTGGCGGAACCGTGGGCGACATTGAGTCGCTCCCATACATTGAAGCCATCAGGCAGCTAAAGTGGGAAATGGGGTCTCGCGCCCTGGTGATTCACCTTACCCTGGTGCCCTACCTTAAGGCTGCAAGAGAGCTAAAAACCAAGCCTACCCAGCACTCTGTAAAAACCATGCTCGAATACGGAGTACAGCCCGATATACTGGTTTGCCGCACCGAAAAGCCGCTAAACGACCATATCCGCAACAAGATCGCCCTGTTTTGCAATGTGGAAGCCACCTCAGTAATAGAGTCCATCGACACCAGCTCCATCTACAAAGTGCCTATACTCATGCGCGAGGAAAAGCTGGACCAGGTGGCACTGAAAAAAACCCGCATGAAAAGCAACTGCCCTCCCGACCTGGCAAGCTGGGAGCAGTTTATTTCGCGACTTGAACACCCGAAAAAAACAGTGGAGATTGGATTGGTTGGAAAGTATGCCGAACTGATGGATGCCTACAAGTCGATTATTGAATCGCTGATTCATGCAGGCACCACCAACGAATGCCAGGTCAATTTAAAACTGATTCACTCAGAACAGATCGATCGCCACAATGTGGTTTCGAAGCTTGAAGGCCTTGCCGGCATTGTGGTAGCCCCAGGCTTTGGCGACCGCGGCATAGAAGGAAAAATTGTTGCCATATCACATGCCCGCAAAAACAAAATTCCTTTCCTGGGAATTTGCCTCGGGATGCAATGCGCCGTTGTGGAGTTTGCCCGCAACGTGATGCATTTGAAAGATGCCCACTCAACCGAAATGAATGCCAACACCCCCTTCCCGGTGATCGACATTATGGAAGAGCAGAAAAAGATAAGCACCAAGGGGGGCACCATGCGCCTGGGCGCATATCCCTGCAATATTAAGAAAGGCACCATGGCCCATAGCATATACGGCGAAGAGGCCATTTCGGAGCGCCACCGCCATCGCTACGAGTTTAACAACCACTTCCTTAAAGACTTCGAAAGCCACGGCATGCAGGCCAGCGGTATGAATCCGCAGGCCAACCTGGTGGAAATTATGGAGCTGAAAGACCACCCGTTTTTTATTGGTGTGCAATTTCATCCCGAATACAAAAGCACGGTGGCCAGCCCCCATCCTTTGTTTGTCAATTTTGTGGAAGCGGCCATCCGCTTTTCGGAAAAATAACTTACTTTCTCTCTTTTTTAAACGGCCAGCAAAGCGACATTTTTTGGCAACTTTAACAAAACAGGTATGGCCAATTAAAGTATCTTTGCAGTCCCAAAGATTTTTATTCCATTCATAATGAGCAGAGACAATATAATAGGACTTGTACTGATTGCTGTGGTGCTGATAGGTTACAGCCTTTGGATGACGCCCAGCGAAGAGGAGCGCATGGAGGCAAGGCGCAAACAGGATAGTATAAGCATTGCCCGCCAGGAACAGCAGCAAGCCGAAGAGGCCCGCTTATTGGAGATTCAGGCACAGCAGCAGGAAACCGGGGATGCTTTTGAGCCCCCCGAAGTGGAAGAACTAGCCGAGCTCGACTCGGTGCAACAAGCCAGGGTTCGCGATCGCATGGGCGCTTTTGCCAATGCTGCGGTGGGCACACAGGAATTTATTACCCTGGAAAATGAAGTACTGAAGCTTACCATAAGCCAGCGCGGCGGACATATCCATTCGGCCGAACTAAAAAAATACCTCACTTGGGAAAAAGAGCCCCTGTTGCTTTTCTTTGGCGAAGACGATGAGTTTTCGCTGCACTTCTTTGCCGGAAATCGCAGCATTTCGACCAGCGACCTTTTCTTCAGGCCTTTTTATCACGATCCAAGGTTCGAGGGGCAAACTGAGATAAGCGTTGCGGAAAACGACTCCACCCGCTTTTCGATGCGCCTCTACACCGATGCCCATACGCCCTCCTCGCCCAGTTACGTAGAATACCTTTACGGGCTGAAAGGCAATGATTATATGCTCGATTTTGAGGTAAACTTTGTGGGCACCTCGCAGGTGATTGCCAGCAATACCACTTTCCTGAACCTCGACTGGCAAATAAGAATGCCACGCCAGGAAAAAAGCCTGAAAAACGAACAAAACAACACCACGGTATTTTACAAATATGTTAACGACGACGTGTCGAAACTGCGCGAAACCCGCGACAGCGAAGAACGTCTTCCCACCAGCATACGTTGGGTGTCCTTCAAACAGCAGTTTTTCTCTGCTTCCCTGATCTCGCAAAGGGGTTTCGACAATGGCGAGATCTCCAGCAAATTTGTAGAGGAGGAAGATGAAGACTTTACAAAGATTGCTGCCATATCGCTCAACCTTTCGTACGACCCCAGGGGCGACAACAATTACCCCATGAGCTTGTATTTCGGGCCCAACCATTATCAGACCCTGAAAAGTTACGGGCTCGACCTCGAACGCCAGATTCCACTCGGTTGGGGCTTCTTCCTGATGGCATGGATCAACCGTTTTGCCATTATTCCTGTATTTAATTTTCTCGATAGCTTTCATATCAATTACGGGATCATCATTCTTATCCTGACCATCCTGCTCAAAATTGTTTTGCTCCCGATAGCCTATAAAACGCATATCGGCCAGGCAAAAATGCGGCTTCTGAAACCTGAGATAGAGGAAATAAACAAGAAATATCCCAAGCAGGAAGATGCCATGAAAAAGCAGCAGGCTACCATGGGGCTTTATAAAAAGGCTGGGGTGAACCAGCTGGCAGGCTGCGTGCCCATGTTGCTGCAGCTGCCTATTCTGCTGGCCATGTTCCGCTTTTTCCCGGCCTCCATCGAGCTGCGCCAGGAGTCGTTCCTGTGGGCCGACGACCTTTCTTCCTATGATTCGATCCTCGACCTTCCCTTCACCATTCCTTTCTACGGCGACCACGTGAGCCTGTTCACCCTGCTTATGACCGTATCGACCATTTTCTACACGAAAATGAATAACCAGATGATGGGATCAAGCGCCCAGATGCCTGGCATGAAAACCATGATGTACATCATGCCGGTAATGTTTTTGGGAATATTCAACAACTTTGCCTCTGGCCTCAGCTATTATTACTTCCTTACCAACATCCTCACCTTCGGACAGGTCTTTATCATCAAGCAGTTTATAAACGAAGATAAGCTTCACCAGCAGATAAAGGAGAACATGAAAAAGCCGGTTAAAAAGTCGAAATGGATGCAGCGTATGGAAGACATACAGAAAAAACAAGAGAGCCAGCGCCGCAAAAAATAATAAACACCCAATCAGAAAATCCGCAGGGCGCCGCGCTGCGGATTTTTTGTTTTTCAGGCACGGGTTTTTCCCGAAAGGAATGAAAGGCAAAAGAAAATTACAGAATGATTACCTTTGACAAAAAAACCATGGAAGAAGCAGGACTGTCCTGTATTTCGCCCATCGACGGGCGTTACCGTAAGACCACGGCTGCCCTCGCGCCTTACTTCTCGGAACAGGCGCTCATCAGGTACCGTCTTTTTGTTGAAGTAGCTTATTTTGAAGCCCTTTGCAAGATACCGCTGCCCGAGCTTGAGGCTGTTCCTGCTAAAGCCATCGAAAGTTTGCATGAACTTTTTGAGAACTTTTCAGCTACCGATGCGCTCAGGGTAAAAGAAATTGAAGCCGTTACCAACCACGACATCAAGGCTGTTGAATATTTGCTCAAGGAGCATTTCGACCGCATTGGCCTTTCGGAATACAAGGAGTTTGTGCATTTCGGACTCACTTCGCAGGATATTAACAATACAGCCATTCCGCTTTCGCTGAAAGAAGGCCTGGAACAGGTTGTATTTCCCATTATTGGGGAACTGTTGGACAAGATGCACCAAATGGCGCAACAGTGGAAAGAGATTCCCATGCTGGCCCGCACACACGGACAGCCGGCCTCTCCTACCCTGCTTGGCAAAGAAGTTCTGGTATTTCACGAAAGGATCAGGGTGCAATTCGATCAGCTAAAACAACTCTCTTTCCCTGCCAAGTTTGGCGGAGCCACCGGCAACTTCAACGCCCATCATGTGGCATATCCTGAAATGGATTGGTTCGCTTTCGCGGAAAATTTTGTAAACGAACTCGGCCTGGAACGCTCACATCCCACCACACAAATTGAGCATTACGACAATCTGGCAGCCATTTTAGATAACCTGAAGCGGATATGCACCATTGTCATCGACCTTGACCGCGATTTCTGGACTTACATTTCAATGGAGTACTTCAGGCAGAAAGTGGTACAAGGAGAAGTAGGCTCATCGGCCATGCCGCATAAAGTAAATCCCATTGATTTTGAAAACGCTGAAGGCAATGCAGGCCTTGCCATAGCCCTTTTTGAGCATCTGTCGGCCAAGTTGCCCATATCGAGGCTGCAGCGCGACCTGACCGACTCTACTGTGCTCCGAAACATTGGCGTTCCTGTTGCCCATATGCTCATAGCCCTTAAAAGCACCTTGCGTGGGCTTGGCAAAGTATCGCTTAACCGGGAAGCCCTCGAACACGACCTTGAAAAAAATATGGTGGTGGTGGCCGAAGCGATACAGACCATACTGCGACGCATCAACTACCCTGAACCCTACGAAAAGTTGAAGGAGCTCACGCGCAACAATCAGCCAATTACCCGTGAAGCCCTCGACCATTTCATTGAAACCCTCGAAATATCTGATCAGCAGAAAGAAATCCTGAAAAAGATCACGCCCTTCAACTATACGGGCATTCCACCCAAGGACCTGAAATAAATGACCTTGCCTGCATGAAGAATTTTCTCAAAATAATACAATACATCCTTCCATACAAGGGAAAGGTTGCACTTAATGTGATTTTCAACCTGCTTTCGGTAGTTTTTTCGTTGTTTTCCATAACTATGGTTATCCCCTTCCTGGGCATTTTGTTCGACATACAGGAACCGGTGCACCAGAGGGTAGCATTTTCACTCTCGCTCGATTCGCTGATGCATAACTTCAATTATTACATCAGTCTGCTCATCGAAAACAGGGGGTCTATTTATGCGCTGGTGCTGATCGGCGTGGTGGTGATTATTACCAGTTTGTTAAAAAACGGCTTCAAGTACCTGGCCATGTATTTTCTCACGCCCATAAGAAACGGGGTGGTGAAAGACATTCGCAATGCCATGTATAAAAAATCGATAGCGTTGCCGCTGGCCTATTACACCCGCGAGCGCAAGGGCGACATTATCTCGCGCATGACCAACGATGTGCATCAGATCGAAATTAGCGTCATCAGCTCACTCGAAATGGTTTTTCGCGAGCCTATTACCATTGTGGTGTACCTTTCGAGTTTGGTGGTGCTGAGCCCTCATCTCACCCTTTTTGTGTTGATTCTGCTGCCACTGAGCGGACTTGTGATCGGCCGTATTGGCAAGTCGCTGCGCGGCACTGCACTTAGAAGTCAGAGCAGGCTGGGCAGCATTCTTTCGGTAATGGAAGAAACGCTCACTGGCCTCAGGGTAATCAAAGCCTTTAACGCCGAAGAAAAGATGAACTTTAAGTTCAGAGAGCTCAACAAAAAGTATACCCGGCTTATGAACCGGCTTTACCGCAAGCATTACCTGGCCTCGCCCATGAGCGAATTTATGGGCACCCTGGTGGTGGTTATCATTATGCTTTATGGGGGCTCAATGGTATTAAGCGGCCAGGCAGGGCTTTCGCCCAACGGCTTTATTGGCTACCTGCTCATATTTTCGCAAATCATAAACCCGGCCAAATCATTCTCGCAGGCCTATTACAATATTCAGAAAGGCATGGCATCGGCCGATCGTATTGACGAGGTGTTAAATGCCAAAAATATCATTATTGAAGCGCCTGATGCCCTGTCAAAGCCGACCTTTGACAGCGAAATACGGCTAAGGGATGTTAGCTTCCGCTATGAAAACGAACCCGTACTGAGGAATGTGAACCTCACCATCAAAAAGGGCCAGAAAGTAGCCCTGGTGGGGCAGTCAGGTGCAGGAAAATCGACCCTGGTCGATCTGATTCCCCGTTTTTATGACACCACCATGGGCGAGATACTCCTTGATGGCTTTCCCGTAAAAAACCTGAAAATTAAAGACCTGCGGGGTTTGATGGGCAACGTAAACCAGGAGCCCATCCTTTTCAACGACACTTTTTTTAACAATATAGCTTTTGGCGAAAATGAAGTGACCGAAAAGGATGTGATCAGGGCTGCCCAGGTTGCCAATGCCCACGAGTTCATTGTTCGCACGCCCGAAGGCTATCAGACCAATATCGGTGACCGTGGCAGTAAACTTTCGGGCGGGCAGCGACAACGCATCAGCATTGCGAGGGCCATTCTTAAAAATCCGCCCATCCTCATTCTGGATGAGGCCACCAGCGCCCTTGATACCGAATCGGAAAAGCTGGTTCAAGAAGCTCTTTACAACATTATGCAGAACCGAACCTCCATTGTGGTGGCACACCGGCTTAGCACAGTGGTGAACGCTGACCTCATTTGCGTAATGCACGAAGGACGCATTGTGGAGCAAGGCACTCACCATGAGCTGATCGAAAAAAACGGCATTTACAAAAAACTGCACAGCCTGCAAATGTTCTCATAAAAAGAGGCTGCGCACATTTCGCAAATAATATGTATTTTTGCAGCCGAAATCAGCCAAAGGCTGCATGACCCAATAAATTTAAAACCATGGATTTAAGCAACATCCTGACCATTTCCGGAAAAAGCGGATTGTACAAAGTAGTTTCACAAACCAAAAACGGCTTGGTGGTAGAGTCGCTCACTGATGGCAAGAAAATACCAGTGTTTCTCTCTGAACGCAGCAGCGCCCTGGAAGACATTAGCATGTTTACCATCACCGAAGACGTTCCGCTTAAGGAGGTCTTTCTGAAGATTTTCGAAAAAGAAGACGGCAAGCCATGCATCGACCCCAAGGAAAATGCCGGCAAGCTCAAGGCCTACTTCGAAACCATACTCCCCGACTACGATCAGGAGCGGGTCTATATTTCCGATATTAAGAAGGTTTTTGCCTGGTATAACTTGCTGCTCAACAAAGGCATGATCACCCCCGAAGAGCCTGCTGCAGAAGAAACGCAAGAAGAGGAGGCCAAAGAAGAAAAACCAAAGGCGAAAAAGAAACCGGCGATAAAGAAAAAAGGAAAAGAAGAATAAATATATTAAAGTCCGGATGATCCGGACTTTTTTTATAGCTTAGTCACCATGTATCAGCACCTTGTTCGCCCCCTGCTTTTTATTTTCGACCCGGAAAAGATTCACCACTTTGTGAGCTTTATGCTGCGTTTGGTTTGTGGCATTCCGGGCATAACATGGTTATTGAAAAAGTATTACGTGGTTGAACATCCCAGCCTCGAGCGGGAAGTATTCGGTATCCGCTTTCCCAACCCGGTAGGCATTGCAGCCGGTTTCGACAAGGAAGCCAGGCTCTACAACCAGCTGGCCTGTTTTGGTTTTTCGCATGTGGAGGTAGGAACGGTTACGCCCAAAGGCCAGCCTGGCAACCCCAGGCCAAGGCTTTTCAGACTTCCTGCCGATAAAGCCCTGATAAACCGCATGGGTTTTAACAATGCAGGGGTGGAAGTATTTGCAGAAAACCTGCGCAGGCTCAAGCCAAAACTAATTATTGGCGGCAATATTGGCAAAAATACCCTCACCCCCAACGAAATGGCCATTGCTGATTATTGCAACTGCTTCAGCGAATTATTTGATCTGGTGGACTATTTCGTGGTGAACGTTAGCTGCCCCAACATTGCCAACCTGGCCAAGCTGCAGGACAAAGATGAACTGCTCGCCCTGCTAAATGCCGTACAGCAGATCAATAACAGCAAGCCCAAACGCAAACCGGTATTGCTTAAAATTGCACCCGATCTGAATGATGGACAGTTGGACGAGGTTATCGAAATAACGCAGGAAACGGGGATCGACGGCATTATTGCCACCAACACCAGCACCCTGCGCGAGAACCTGGGCACCCTTCCCACGAAAGTGAAACAAATTGGAAACGGCGGCCTAAGCGGAAAGCCCCTGCGCGACACCTCCACCCGGGTAATAAAATACCTGCACACCCGCTCGCAGGGAAAAATTCCGATAATTGGTGTCGGCGGGATAATGAATGCCGAGGATGCCCTTGAGAAAATAAAGGCTGGCGCCAGCCTGGTGCAGGTCTATACGGGTTTTATTTATTCGGGCCCTGCCATTGCCCGCCGAATCAACAAAAGGCTGATCGGGGCGTTGTAACTTATATAGTAAATTTATTCTACAAACTGGTTCCTTTTTTAAAGGTGGTTTTCAAAACAATTTTAGGGCAAGACAATTAATTGCCCTGAAATTGCAGAAATTTTGCGCCTTTTGCATAGATTATTATTAATGATCAGGGCTAACATCATATTGACAGCATTTATTTTAAGCTTTTTGCCCCCAGTGGGAGCAAACGAGCCGGGTTTTCTGTTTCCAGAAAACAAATCCTCCGTGGTAATCCCTGTTCATATCAGTCAAAACCTGGTCATTGTTCCTGTAAGCATAAATGGCTCTCCCCCCTTGAATTTCATCCTCGATACGGGAGTCAGAACCACTATGCTTTCAGAGCCTGTGCTCATTGGCAGCCTCGGGCTGAGCCTCGAGGAGACAGTAATTGTGCTCGGCCTTGGCGGTGAAGGGATTGTGGAAGCGGCCAGAGATAACAACGTTAACATTGAGATGGGAGGTTTGGCAGGCCAAAACATGAGCCTGATTATTCTGCCCGAGGGGGTCTTTTCCTTTTCGGAGATGTTTGGATTTCCGGTATATGGTATCATTGGTTATGACCTTTTCAGGGATTTTCCGGTTGAGATCAATTATTCGGGAAGTTTTATCCGCATTTTTCGTAATTCTAACTATCGAATCAGGCGCCGCAGCACCGTGGTACCCTTGCAAATTATTAATGAAAAGCCTTATACAAACGTTGAAATTGTTGGGCAGAACAACGACACCCTGCGCACCCAACTTTTGGTAGATTTGGGCGCCAGCCACCCAGTGTACCTGGGCAAAGAGCACAAAAACTTGTCTGAGACAGTTATTGAGGGTTTCCTCGGGAAAGGACTCAGTGGTCCGCTTCTTGGCTCGGTGGGGAGGCTGAAGCATTTTTCCATCGGCAATATTTCAGCTGGAGCACCCGTAGTTGCATACCCTTACCAGCAATTCTTTACCGTGATGGGAGAGCAAGTTCAATGGCAAGGTATCATTGGCGGAGGCCTTTTGAAACGTTTCGACCTGATCATTGATTATGGCTCGCAGCGTATGGTAATGCAAAAAAACTTCAGGCACAAAGAACCTTACCGATTCAACATGAGCGGGCTGGAAATCAAAGCCGGAGGTTTAGATTATCGGGAATTTACGATACATTCTGTGCGCGAAGGGTCTCCCGCCTATGAAGCGGGCATAATGCCCGGCGACCGCCTCATAAAGATTAATCGTAGACCTGACTCAGAGATTAGTCTGCATTTAATACAGGAGGAACTTAACGGCCCAGCCCGCAAAACGATCAGGATGGAGCTGGAACGCAACGGAGAAATCCAGCACAGGCGCTTTCGATTGCGCCACGATATTTAGAATTTTAAACTTAAAGCTTAAGTAAGTCCAGGTCTTTTTCACGGCCTCTCTCCACCCAAGCCTCGGGAATAATCTTCCAGTTGTTTCGCGGCTGTGGGTCCACCACTCTTTCTTCGCGAAAATAACGGATCAGTTCACTACGAAGGTCTTTTTCGGAGGTGAAGGTGATGCGCTGCCGCAACTGCTCATGGGCTATGCCGGCACCTTCGGTCAGATGCCCGCCGCCACCGCTTCCGCGGTAAGAATTGATTGCTACACGATATTTCTTTTGCAAGTCAAAGGGCGAGCCATCTTCCATGTTCTCAATGGTAATGCGCTCACCGGCAGGTTTGCTGGCATCGACAGTATAGCTAATTCCTGCGGCTGAATCGAAGTTATAAGTAGGATAGCGTAAGCGATGTCTTCCGCCAGCATCAACCTGCGGAAGGCCTTCCTCATCGAAGCGGAAGAGCAACAAATGATCGTTTTCATTTTTCATTTGGTTCAGCCAGATGCCATAGGAAAACTCCAGATAGTCGGCAATCTCCTTTCCACTCAGTTCCATCACATACAGGTAATTTTCGTACTGATATAGCTTAAAGAAATCGCGCACATTGAGCATCCCCGTCCTGAGGTTTTCATTGAAGGCCAGGGGCGCGGTAAAAGAGACATCTGCGCCGGTTGTTTTCAATTGAATTTCATGCACCAGATCGACAAAAGCGGCCGGGCCAAAAAAAGCATCTATTGAGGCAAGGCTGTTTTTCAACTGCCCTACCGGCTCATTGGCGAAGGCCACAATCTCGTTAATGTCTTTTTCGAAGCGCTGGAAGAATTCCTGGCTGGGTGCCACCCTGGAGGTAGCTACCATGTCGGCTTTGGTATCAATAAGTTCAAAGTTTCCGCGTGCCACTCGGTTAAAGGTCAGTTCGGCCACGGCAATATTCTGGGCAAAAGATCCCGGCCCTACCACAAGCACCGAGTCGCCCTGAATGTTAGCCACGGCTTCGATGCGCTCGCGGTGGTCATGTCCGGTAAAAATCACAGTGAAACCCGGAACATTTCGGGCAATATATTGGACGGCATTCTCGAGTGGAAACTGCGAGGGGTCGGGATCGGCAGGTCCCATACCCGAATGGAACAGGCCAATGATGGCATCGGGGTTTTCTTTTTGCTTAATATGCTCCACCCAGTATTCTGCTGCTTCAACCATATCCTGAAACTCAAGACCTTTCCACAGATGCTCGGGCAGCCATTTTGGAATAGCAGGCGTGGTAAGACCCAACACAGCAATGCGAATACCCTGGCGGCGAATTACCGTGTAAGGCACAAAATGCGGCTGGCCCGTTTCGGTATTGATCACATTGGCGCCGAGATAAGGAAAGCGGAACTCTTTCTTCAGCCGGTTATATACTTCTGGTCCCGCTTCAATATCGTGATTGCCCACAGTAGCGGCATCGTACTGCATCAGGTTCATTACCCGGCTGAACAAGTTTTGCCGGCTTTGCTGCACAAAGTTGGCATAATAGCCTGCGGGAGTTCCCTGTATGAGGTCGCCATTGTCGAGCAGGATAATATTGTTGCCCTGGCGTGAGCGCACCGCCCTGATAAGATAGTGCACATTGGCCAGGGAAGACTGCAGGGGCTGGTCATTAATAAAATCGTAGGGAAACAATCTGGCATGGACATCAGAGGTGACGGCCACCTGCACCTTTATTTCGCGGGCAGCGACAAAAGAAGGCAGAACCAGCAGAAAGGACAAAAGAAAAATAATTGAAAACCGGATTCTCATATGAAGAATTTTTAAGGTTTGAATAAGAAGACATAAAAGTAACAAAAAGCATGCTAAAGGGTTTGAGGCAAAATAAAAAAGGCATCCGTTTTTCCGAATGCCTTTTAACCTTTCAATACAAACCTTATTGACCCAGGTAAGCTTTAAGAAGCTTGCTCCGGGAAGTATGCTTAAGCCTTCTGATGGCTTTTTCCTTTATTTGGCGTACACGCTCGCGCGTGAGGTCGAATTTGGCGCCAATCTCATCGAGGGTCAGGCCATGATTCATGCCAATGCCAAAATAGAGGTTAATGACGTCCCTTTCTTTTTCGGTAAGGGTAGCGAGTGAACGTTGAATTTCCCTAGCCAGCGACTCATGAATGAGACTGGAGTCGGCATTGGGCGAGTCCTGGTTGATGTACACATCGAGCAGACTGGCATCTTCGCCCTGCACCAAGGGAGCGTCAACTGACACATGATGCGTTGAAATACGGAATGATTCGGCAATTTTGTCTTCGTGCAGGTCAAGGGCTTCAGCCAGTTCCTCGGTTGAAGGTGGCCTTTCGAACTTTTGTTCCAACCTCGAGGCCTCTTTCTTGATCTTGTTAAGAGAACCCACCTGGTTCAGAGGAAGGCGCACGATGCGCGACTGTTCGGCCAGAGCCTGCAAGATAGATTGCCTGATCCACCATACCGCATAAGAGATAAACTTAAAACCGCGGGTCTCGTCGAAGCGCTTGGCCGCCTTGATCAGGCCGAGGTTGCCCTCGTTGATCAGGTCGGGCAGGCTGAGGCCCTGGTTTTGGTATTGTTTCGCAACCGAAACTACAAAGCGAAGGTTGGCCTTGGTCAGCTTTTCCAGTGCTGCCTGGTCGCCTTGTTTGATTCGCTGCGCCAACTGAACTTCCTCCTCAGCAGTAATCAAAGGTACTTTACCTATCTCCTGAAGATACTTGTCCAACGAAGCGGTGTCGCGGTTGGTAATGGATTTAGAAATCTTTAATTGTCTCATGAATAATTATGTAGGTTTTGCTTAGTAGCATATTGCGCCTGGTACACAAAAAAGGGGGGCAAAAAGGTGCACAAAGGTACAAAAAATATTTCGGAATTGCAAGTCCTGAATCTACTTGATTCCCATTCCGTAATAAGCCCTTTGTCCGTTGGGGTAAATACCCTCTATTAATATTCCGCCCGATTTGCCAGACAGCACCCTGGTAAGCTCCTGCGGGGCGCTCACAGGCTGCCGGTCGACCTGGGTTACAATAAACCCGTTTCGAATACCAGCACTGGCAAACAGACCATTTCTTGTGACATTCACAACGCGCACACCCTGCTTAATGTTCAGTCGGTTCAATTCTTCGGCCGAAACCGTTTCGAAGCTGGCGCCCAAACGTTCAGTAATGGCATTCTGATCGGAAGTTACCACCGAATACTCACCATACACATTACGCAGGCGGGCCCGGGTTTCACGTTCGCGACCGTCGCGTATGTATTTCACCACAACTTCGTCGCCCGGGCGTTTGCGGCCCACATTCTCTACAAGTTCGCTGGGATTGCGGATAGTGGTGTTGTCAATGCCCACAATCAGGTCGCCTTCCTTTAAGCCTGCATTTTCTCCGGCGCTTCCTGGTTCAACCCCAGTAACGTATGCTCCGCGAAATACGCCCAGCCCCAGTTCTTCGGCCTGACGACTGTTGAGCTCAGTAATCTGCACGCCAAGCATGCCACGCTGCACCTGCCCAAACTCAAGCAAGTCGGCCAGTACTTTTTTGGCAATATTTGAAGGGATGGCAAAAGAATATCCGGTAAAAGAGCCGGTTTGTGAAGCGATGGCGGCATTGATGCCGATCAGTTCGCCGTGGGTGTTCACCAGGGCGCCGCCACTGTTGCCACGGTTCACGGCAGCATCGGTCTGAATAAAAGACTCAATGGCTGTATTCCCGCCAAGGATATTTATATTGCGGCCTTTGGCACTGATAATACCGGCCGTAACCGTAGAAGTAAGGTTGAATGGGTTGCCCACGGCCAGCACCCACTCCCCTACCCGTGCTTCGTCAGAATCGCCAAAGCCCAGAAAGGGAAGACCTTCCTGATTTATTTTGATAAGTGCCAAATCAGTGGTGGGATCGGTGCCAATAATGGTCGCTTCGAACACGCGATTATCGTTCAGGGTCACTTCCACCGTATTGGCTTCGGCCACCACATGGTTGTTGGTTATAATGTAGCCATCCTGACTAATGATCACACCGCTACCGGTCGCCACGATGGACTGACTGGGTTCGCGGCGGCGCGGGCCGAAAAAGAACTCGCGGAAAGGATCGGGAAGACCGAAGTAATCGTCGTAGACGCTGCTTTTACGTTCGTATGAAGTCCGAATATGCACCACTGAGTTCACCGTCATTTCGGCCACAAGGGTAAAATCGGGCAACGTGGTGGGCAATTGTGTCATATATCGGGCGAGGGTCGCCGGAGGAGCAGCAAGTTCACCCGACTGAATCAGGGTTTTGGCTGATGGATTCGGTTTGCTGAAAAAATAATGATTGAGGCCAAGGGTAATTACGCTACCCAAAACGGCTGCAAAAAAAAGGCTCCAGAATCTTTTCATAGCTAAATTTTTTCTTTTTTGTTAACACTTTGAGAGCCTGCTTTGTTTTATTTTAATGGTTTTTCTGTCAAAATTTAAAAGCAGGCCATTCAATTATTTCCGGGAAAGTTTTGCAAAATGTATGCCTTTAGGCAAGTTCAGAATCTTAATAATATTTAAATATTACATACATCAAACGGAGGCTCTATGTAAAAAGTTTTTTCGCAGCCCGTTAAAAAAAGTTAAGCCTTGATCCTGAATGGTTTTGGCATTTTCATTAAATGAGAGCAGGCTTCCCGAAATGCCTGATTTTTTGTAATTTTACCACAATAATTGAAGGTCTATGCAATCCCGGAAGAAAAAATCGGATTATCGTTTTTCCTATGTGATACTGGGGCTGATCCTTGGTTTTTTCCTGGGTTCAGGCATTGTATATTGGTATTCGAACCGACAAAATGACAGTTTTTTTGCATACAACCTCTGGGACTACTTTGCAGGCCTTTTTCAGGGGAGTGAAAAGCCCAGCACTTTTGTGGTTCATGAAACTGAATTCCCTCCCACAAACCTAACAACAACCAAATCGCGAGCCATACAAGCAATCCTCTCTGACACCCTGAGCTATGCCAGTATAACAGACTCGCTCCATTCGGAAAGTTTAAATTCTGAAGATATCAGTGCTTTAGAGGAAACCATTTTTCTGCCAGATTCTTTGCCCGCCTCGTTTGGGCAGCATGCTGATTTTCAAGAAATCATCCCCGAAGTTGATCAAGACGAGGAAACAGAAGAGGTTGTTCCGCCAAAACCCATCCGCATTGCCCAGGATAAACTGCTACACATAAGGGCTTTCAGCCTGCCCACCAAAAAACCCGAAACTACCCAGAATCAGGCCCTAAGGCAGCTCGACTCCTTGCTGGGTAACAATCCGCGACGACAAACCACAGAAAACATGATGTTGGTCGAATTCTGGGCTTCGCCCCTCAACTATCGTGGTTACAAAATGTCGCACAACAAACTGGTAGTTTACGGTCTCGACCAGGTGGAGTCGTTCAGCTTGCATTCCGACGGAAAAACTTTCTTCATCAAATATTTTGATATTTACTATCCGGTGAGTCTCACTATGGATTTCAAACCCCTTACTTCAATAATTGAGCCTCCTCTGCCGGAAGAAAACCTAGAGACATGGCCCTGACCTTTTACAAATTTCATGGCGCCGGTAACGACTTCATTATCATTGATGATCGTAACGGCGAATTTAAAGAACAGGTAAAAGAACCCCAAAGCCACATTTATCAGTTTTGCCGCCGCCACTTTGGCATTGGCGCTGACGGCCTTATGTTGCTCCAAACCACCGCCGATGCTGATTTTGAGATGGTGTATTATAATCGCGATGGCCACCTTGGAAGCATGTGCGGCAATGGCGGGAGATGCATTGTGGCTTTTGCAGAGAGCCTGGGTATCATTGGCGAAAAAACTATTTTTAAAGCCTCCGATGGTTTGCACCAGGCCATCATTAACCATAAGGGCATTGGCACCTGGGACATCTCCTTAAAAATGAATGATGTAAACACCATAAAAGGCCATGGGCGGGAGTTTGCTCTCGATACCGGTTCGCCCCACCTGGTGCTTTTCTCCGAGAATATTCCTGAAAAGGATGTGAATGCGGAAGGGCGCGACATTCGTTACTCGCCCACCTTTTCCAAAGAAGGTATCAACGTAAATTTTGCCGAAGTACTCGACAAAGAAACCCTTCGTATGCGCACGTACGAGCGTGGGGTAGAAAGCGAAACCCTGGCCTGCGGTACCGGTGCCACCGCAGTAGCTGTGGCAGCATGGGCTGCTGGTTTTCAGAACGAGAGCCATGCCTTCCGCTTGCTGGTTCCAGGAGGAGAACTGCGCGTTAGCTTCCGACCACCAGAAAAAGATAACAACCCCTATACTGACATCTGGCTCAGTGGCCCTGCCACAAAAGTATTTTCGGGCACCTTAGAAATATAATCAAACTCCTGCCGATATGCTCAAAGGAAAAAACGCACTGCTCAGACCCGTTGAAATGAAGGACGTTGACGCTCTCTATCATTGGGAAAACGATCCGGAAAACTGGCTGGTAAGTAATACCATTACGCCTTTTTCCAGGTTTTTTCTTGAACAGTATGTGGTAGGTGCCCAAAACAACATTTACGCCGACCGCCAACTGCGGCTGATAATTGAAGATAGCGAGGGCAAAACCTGCGGTGCCATTGATTTATTTGACTTTGACCCTCACAACCGCCGTGCCGGTATTGGCGTACTGATTGAAGCCGGCGCCCGCGGAAAAGGCTTGGGAACAGAAGCCCTGCAGCTGATAATCCAATATGCCGCCAACACCCTCAACCTTCATCAACTGCATTGCACTATCGATCATGACAATGAGAAAAGCCTCAGGCTCTTTCAAAGGATGGGCTTTGAACTTACCGGCAACCGAAAGCACTGGACTTGGCGGGCTGAAGGCTGGATGGATGAGCATTTCCTGCAACTCATACTCAAAAAGTAGTGAACCAACTACAAAATTTATCGTTAATCCTGACGTTACAATTCATTAGGAATTCTAATCTATATCCATGGTCAAAAGGAAAAAGAAAGCTCTTTTGAAAAAAACACTTGCCCTGGCCGGTGCCTTGTCTTTGATTGGCGCATTGGTGGCTGGTTACCTGGCTTATGTAACCATACTAAAACCCAATGTGCACATCGATCGCGAATACACCCATTTTTTCATTCCCACCGGCAGCACCTTTGACGATGTAAAGCAAGCCTTGCTGGCCGAGGGCATTGTTAAAAATGAAAAAACCTTTCAGTGGCTGGCCGAGAAGAAGCGCTATCCCAACCGTGTATTACCAGGTCGCTATCGCATTTACGACGATATGGGCAATAACGACCTTATCAACCTGCTGCGCTCGGGTGTTCAGGATCCGGTAAACGTGACTTTCAACAACATTCGCACCAAGGAACAGCTGGCCGGAGCAGTTGCCAGCTATATAGAAGCCGACTCGCTTTCCATCATCACCCTGCTCAACGACCCTGAGATTATGCAGGAATTCGATCTGACCACCGAAACTGCTGTCCTGCTTTTTATTCCCAACACCTACGAATTTTTCTGGAACACCTCGGCGCGCCAATTGCTCGACCGTATGAATCGCGAGCATAACGCATTCTGGACCCGGCGCCGCTTGCAACAAGCCGAAAAAATTGGCATGACACCCATTGAGGTGGCCATAATGGCCAGTATCGTGCGGCAGGAAACCAGCAAAAGAGACGAAATGGGCACCATTGCCGGCGTTTACGTAAACCGTATCAAACGCAACATTCCGCTGCAGGCCGACCCCACCGTGGTGTTTGCCGTAGGCGACTTCTCCATAAACCGCGTGCTCAACCGCCACCTTGCCATCGATTCACCTTACAACACTTATAAATACCCGGGACTTCCGCCAGGCCCCATCAGCCTGCCCGAACCATACATTATCGACGCCGTGCTCAACTACGAGGACCATGAATACGTATTTTTCTGCGCACGCGACGATTTCTCGGGTTATCACGCTTTCGCGAAAACCTATTCCGAGCACCTGCAAAATGCCAGGCGCTACCAACGTACCCTTAACGAGCGCCGTATAATGCAATAAGGCATTTCCTGATTTTTAGGTTACCGCCCGACCGGCGGTTTGTCATTCTTTTATACCTTTGAAAATAAATATCCCATACATATGACACAGATTAAGTTTGGAACCGACGGCTGGCGTGCGGTCATTGCTAAAGAATTTACCACCGACAATGTGGCACGTGTGGCCAAGGCCACAGCCCGATGGGCGCTCAGCAAGGAATCCGATCCAACCATAGTGGTAGGCCACGACTGCCGCTTCGGGGGTGAGCTTTTTGCCGAAGTAACGGCAAAAGTGCTGGCAAGCCACAACATTAAAGTTTATCTTGCCACCGGATTCGTTTCCACACCTATGATTTCAATGGGCGTGCTTCACCACAAAGCTTTTCTGGGGGTGGTCATAACGGCCAGCCACAATCCGCCCGAATACAACGGTTACAAACTAAAAGGCCATTACGGCGGTCCCCTGCTCGAAGAAGATATTCACGAAGTGGAAACCTTCATTTCCGACACCAATCCACACGACCTGGACGAAATCAGCCTGGAGGCTTTGGTAGAAAAAGGACTGGTGGAATACACCGACCTGGAGACCATGTATTGCAACTATCTGGAAGAAAAGTTCGACCTCAAAGCCATACGCGAGTCGAAATGGAATTTTGCCTTCGATGCCATGTACGGCTCGGGGCAAAACGTCATGCGCCGCCTTTTTCCCGACATTACCCTGCTGCACTGTGAGCGCCAGCCCCTGTTCGACGGCATTCCACCCGAGCCGCTGCTGAAGAACCTACAGGAATTCGCCGAAGTGATACGCCTGTCAGAAGACATTGACTGTGGCCTGGCCATCGACGGCGATGCCGACCGCACCGCACTGTTCGACAATAAGGGAAACTACATCGACTCGCACCATGTGATACTTTTGCTCATACACTATCTCCACCACTACAAAAATCTCAGCGGCAAAGTTGCCACTGGCTTCTCCTCCTCCGTAAAAATCAACCGTCTGTGCGACGCCTACAGCCTGCCTCTGGAAATCGTCAAGATCGGCTTTAAGCACATTGCCGGCCTCATGCTCGAAGAAAACATTCTGGTAGGTGGCGAAGAGTCGGGCGGCATTGCTGTGACCGGCCACATCCCCGAAAGGGACGGCATTTACAACGGACTGGTAATGTGGGAGGCCATGGTAAAAACCGGTAAAAGCCTGCGCGAATTCATCGACGAGGTGTATGCCATCACCGGCAGCTTTGCTTTTGAACGTTCCGACCTGCGCCTGGAAGAAGAAGAGAAGGACCGCATTGTGGCCAACTGCGAAAAAAAGGCTTACACCGAGTTCGGTCCATGGAAAGTGCTGCGCGAAGAAAACCTCGACGGCTTCAAGTATTACTTCAGCGACAGCCAGTGGTTTATGATACGCCCCTCGGGCACCGAGCCTGTGCTACGCACCTATGCCGAAGGCCACAACCGCGAGGAAGCCCTGGCCATTTTGCAGGCCGGATACGACACCATCATGCAAAAAGACTGACCTTGCGGGCAAGTTATAATACTTTTGTTTTACTAACTATTCTGGCTGCTTTTTTTGCCCCTTTCGGGGGAAAGGCAGCCACTGCCGACAGCATTGTAACCCAAGAAACCCGATCCGGATTAAATTTGCGCCGCACTCATCTGGTAGCGGGCACCCAATTGGTGGGTTACAGCACTGCCCTGCTGGCGCTGAACCAGGCATGGTACAAAGATTATCCGCGAAGTTCCTTTCATTTTCATAACGATCTGCCCGACTGGTTTCAGCAAGACAAACTAGGGCATGTTTCGGCCACCTACCATCTGGGGCGCCTCAGTGCTGCCAGCTTCAGGTGGGCTGGCTTGAGCAACACTGGCAGCACCTGGGCTGGCGCCATGTCGGGACTGGCATTTCTCACTGCCGTGGAAATTTTGGATGGCTTTTCGGCCGAGTGGGGCGCCAGCATTTCCGACATGGCCGCCAACGCCATTGGAGCCGGCACCTTCCTTGCTCAACAGTTGGCCTGGGAAGAGCAGCGCATCGTGCTAAAATATTCATTTCACGAAAGTGGGCTGGCAAAATACCGGCCCAATCTGCTTGGGAGCAACCTGCCCGAAAAAATGCTGAAGGACTATAACGGACAAACCTTCTGGCTGTCTTTCAACATGAAATCTTTGCTGGACCTCGAAAGCAGTATGCCTGCATGGTTTAACCTTGCCATTGGCCATGGCGCCACTGGCATGCTGGGCAGCCGTTCAAACCCAGCCTATTACAACGGCGAGGGCTTGCCGCAACTGGAGCGCCACAGGCAGTGGTACCTGGCGCCCGACATCGACTTCAGCCGCATTCCCGTGCAGAGCCCTTTTCTTAAAACTTTGTTGAGCGGACTTAACTTTCTTAAAATGCCTGCACCCGCCCTGGAATACAACAGCGAGCACGGGCTTCAGTTTCACTGGCTGTTTTTCTAACATTTTTCATGTTTTTTTTCTAATTTCTAACTAGATGCTGATCACATTTAGATATTTTTTTACTTTTAGGCTACTTAAACCCAAAATCTCATGAAAAAATATTTTTCCTATTGCGTTCTTGCGCTGATGCTGTCCATGGTATTCACTGCAAAACTGCAGGCACAGCAAGCAGCAGCTATAACAAAACCCGAAACATTCTTTGGTTTCACACCGGGGGCCGACCAGAAAATGTTTACCTATGCCCGTATGATGGATTATCTAAAACTGCTCGAACAGGAGTCGGAAATGATTCGAGTGCTGCAGGTAGGCGAGTCGGAGTTGGGTAAGCCCATGTACCTCGTTTTTATTTCCTCGGCCGGGAATCTTCAACAATTGGAAGCTTTGAAAGAAATTAACCGCCATCTGGCCCTCGACCCTGCCATCCCCGAAAGGGAAAGGGAGGCCATGATACGCGACGGTAAAGCCTTTGTCATGGCCACCATGTCGATGCACTCTAACGAAACAGGCCCCGCACAAGCCGCGCCCCTTATTGCCTACAACCTGGTGGCCGGTGTTGAGCCAGGAATGAACGAGCATCTGAATGATGTAGTGTTAATGATGGTACCCAGCCACAACCCCGACGGGCAGGATATGATTGTGGAGCATTACAACCGCTACCTGGGCACGGAATATGAAGGCAGCAGCCAGCCCGGCGTTTACCATAAATACGTGGGCCACAATATTAACCGCGACTTCATTACCCTTACCATGAAGGAAAACCAGGCGGTGGCCGACATTTACAACCTCGACTGGCACCCCCATGTGCTGGTAGAAAAACATCAGATGGGGATGACCGGTGTACGGTATTTTGTCCCGCCAAACCACGACCCTATTGCCGAAAACATTGATGAGACCCTGTGGAACTGGAGCTGGGTGTTCGGCTCAAATATGTCGCGCGATATGACCGCCAAAGGTCTTACGGGCATCAGCCAGCAATATATTTTCGACAACTACTGGCCGGGATCGACTGAAACCAGCCTATGGAAAAATGTGATCAGCCTGCTTACCGAAGCGGCCAGTGTACAACTCGCCACCCCGGTTTATGTGGAGCCCAACGAATTGCAGGTGGGAGGCAAGGGCCTTTCCGATTACAAAAAGAGCATCAACATGCCCATTCCCTGGCCGGGTGGCTGGTGGCGGCTGGGCGATATTGTGGAGTATGAGGTGGAATCGACCTACTCGCTCATCCGCACGGCTTCGCGCCAGAAAAACGAGATACTTACTAGCCGCAACGACCTGGTGCGCAAGGAGGTGGAACGCGGACGCAATGAAGCGCCCTTCTTTTATATAATACCGGAACAACAGCACGATAGCGGGGAGCTTTATGCCATGCTTCAACTGCTCCACCGCCACGGAGTGAAACTCTACCGCCTGAACCACGACACCACCGTGGAAGGCCGCATTTTTAAAGCCGGGGATTATGTCATTCCGCTTTCGCAACCCTTTCGCCCCTTTATTAAGGAGGTGATGGAAAGCCAAAAATTTCCTGTGCGCAGGTATTCGCCCGGTGGGGAAATGATCAGGCCTTATGATATTACTTCCTGGTCGCTGCCCCTGCACCGTGGCATCACATCTTTCGAAATCACCCAAAAGCAACCGCAGCTGGAGGCAAGGCTCGATTTGTTGAGCCCTGACAACCTTTTGCCTCAAAAAACATTGGGCGAAGGCGATTTCCTGGTATTCAGCGCCAACCACAATGAGAGTTTCAGTGCAGCTTTCAAGGCTATGACCAAAGGGCTGGAAGTATTTCGTAGTAGCGAAGAGGTATCCACTGCCGGACATACATTTTCAGCAGGAAGTTTCATGGTGAGAACCACCAGCCGCAACCGACAGTCCATACTGGAAATCACTGAAGAGTTATTGCTCCCACCCGTAGCCTTGCAAAACCAGCCCGAAGGCTTCAAGAAAATTACGCTTCCGCGGATAGCCTTGGTGGAGACCTGGCTGCACGACATGGATGCTGGCTGGGCGCGTTATCTTTTCGACACTTATGGCATACCCTATACCGTGGTGCGCCCCTCTGAGGTGGCCGGACTAAACCTGCAGCAGCGATTCGACGTGATCATTTTCCCCGACATGGGCAAAGACCAGCTTATGCAGGGCACCTCGCAACGCGGTGAGCAGTATTTCATTCCTTTCTATCCGCGCGAATATGTGAAAGGGATGGGCAAGGAAGGCTGGCAAAACGTGCTGGATTTCATTCAGAACGGTGGCAAGATTTTGTCGTGGGGTCGTTCTGTCGATCTTTTCATGGGCACCATGGAGCCCAAAGCCCCGGCCGAGTCTTTCCGTTTCCCTGCAAACAACGTGGCGCAGCAACTTAGCGGGCAGGGTTTAAACATACCCGGTTCGCTGCTTAAAATTAATCTGTTGTCCAACCATCCGCTCACCCTGGGTATGCCCGAAAGTATAGGTGTATTTCACCGGGCTAACCCCATTCTGCAAACCAGCATTCCGCAATTCGACATGGACCGTCGAGTGATCGGGTCATTCCCTGAAGGCGAAATACTAATGAGCGGCTTTGCCGAAAAGGCTGAACTGCTAGAAAAGGCCCCAGCCATGGTATGGCTTAGAAAAGGAAAAGGGCAGGTGGTATTGTATTCGTTTGCACCCAACTTCCGGGGATCCACCCCTGTGGCGAATAAGCTGATATTTAATGCCTTATTGTTGGAGTAAGCTTGGGGTTTAGGAAAGATCCTTAATCAACGATTGATGATTAACGATTAAAGACTTTCGAATTTTTGAGATATTTTCTTAGCACGACCTCCCCCTTAGGAGGGGGCTGGGGGGAGGTTTTCAATTTTTATAAAAGGGCTCTTTCCGCTTGACAGCAAATCTATTGTTGGTAAAAAAATAAAAAAGGCCGCCTTTTCAGGCAGCCACTTTTTATAAAATGGGACTATTTCTGCTTATGGTTTCTTGAAAAAGGAAATAATGAACAGCAGCAGCAGGTTATAAGGTTTTCGTAACTTAGCAGTGGGGCCAAAAATTCACTATAAATAAGAAAAATGATACAAAAACTTTCGAAAACCACCTTATT
>JAWLCS010000006.1:0-72210 GCA_041687035.1 Bacteroidales bacterium | reverse complement strand
GCAGCAGCAGGTTATAAGGTTTTCGTAACTTAGCAGTGGGGCCAAAAATTCACTATAAATAAGAAAAATGATACAAAAACTTTCGAAAACCACCTTATTTGGCTTGATGTTCATCGCATTGCTGCTTGTTTCTTTTTCCTGCAGCAAAACCAACCCACCGTCCGAGGAAGATTCCTACACCCAATATGGCACACCTTTCACCGGCATTCCCGACAACGAGGATATCGTAATTTACGAGGTAAACCTAAGGGCTTTCAGCCCGGGAGGCGATTTGCAAGGGGTTATTGAAAGGCTGGATCACATCCAAACATTGGGTGTAAATGTAATCTGGCTTATGCCAATCCATCCCATTGGAGAAATAAACTCCGTAAATTCGCCCTACTCTGTAAAGGATTTTTTTGCTGTAAGCCCGGAGTATGGCAGCCTTGACGACCTTAGGATGCTCACCGACCAAGCCCATGCAAGGGGCATGGCCGTAATTATGGACTGGGTGGCCAACCACACTTCATGGGATAATGAATGGATCAGCAATGTCGGCTGGTATACTACCGACAACAACGGTAACATTGTTCATCCGCCAGGCACCAACTGGCTCGACGTGGCCGACCTTAACTTCAGCAGCTTTCCTATGAGAAAGGCTATGATTGATGCCATGACCTACTGGGTGCTAGAAGCCAACGTGGATGGTTTCCGCTGTGATTATGCCGATGGTGTACCCTTCGATTTCTGGCGGGTGGCCATCGAAACCCTGAACGACATCCCTGGAAGGGAACTGATTATGCTGGCAGAAGGCAGCCGCGATGACCACCTCAGGGCGGGCTTCGACCTGATTTATGCCTGGGACTTCTATTACCGGATGAAAGATGTATATAACGGGCAGTCAGCCAATATCTTGTATAACACCCATGTGGCCGAATATAGCGATGTACCCGCCGGAAAACACCGCCTGCGATACACCACCAACCATGATGAGTCGGCATGGGAAGCTACCCCAATGGTGTTTTTCAATGGGCAGCAAGGAGCTTTGGCAGCATCTGTGGCCACAATTTTTATGGGAGGTGCGCCCCTGTTTTATACTGGTCAGGAAGTGGGGCAAGTCAATAATGTGCCGTTTTTCTCCAATTCGCCCATCAACTGGACCCAGAATCCCGGTATGTTATCCGCCTACCAAAAAATGATGGCTGTTTACACCCAGTCGGATGCCACCCGAAAGGGAGATATCACTAATTACTCAACCGCCAATGTGGTTGGATTCACAAAATCATTTAACAACGAAGAAATACTGGTGCTGGTAAATATCAGAAACAACCTGCAGAACTTCTCCGTGCCTGCCGCCTTGCAGCAAACCACCTGGGATAACACCCTGACCAACACACAAGGCACCATTGGAACATCCGTTTCTTTGGGGAATTATGAGTACCTAATTTTCAGGAAAAACTGATCAGATCCAACCCTCGAGCGTACTTCGCTCCGATAGTTTATGGTTGGTGTTAAAAAAAGACAAGTCGTAACCAATCCCTGCAAAACCCAAATAACGAAGCCACAAAAAAATCAACTATGTCGAAACAAATCAATTGGGGAATTATTGGTCCGGGCAAAATTGCCCATAAATTGGCCCAGGACTTACTACTGGTTGAAGGAGCAAGACTTTATGGAGTAGCTTCGCGCGACCTGACCAAAGCCAGGACTTTTGCCGTGCAGTTCGGTGCTGAAAAGTATTACGGGAGTTACGAAGAGTTGGCCAGCGACCCCATGATCGATGTGGTTTACGTGGCTACCCCTCATCCTTTTCATTTCCTAAATACGATGCTTTGCCTGGAGCACGGCAAAGCGGTTTTGTGCGAGAAACCCCTTGGAATGAACGCCCGCGAGGTGGAAGTCATGATAGCCGAGGCCAGCAAGCGAAAGCTCTTCCTTATGGAGGCCTTCTGGACCCGTTTTATCCCGGGCACCGAAAAGCTTCTTGAACTGCTGGCAGCCGATGCCATAGGCGAGGTTGTAATGATAAAGGCAGATTTTGGCTTTTTGGGTGATACCGATCCCGAGAAAAGAATTTACAACAAAGCCCTCGGGGCCGGTTCTTTACTCGACATTGGCATCTACCCCGTTTATCTCAGCCTGCTGCTTATGGGCGTTCCTGAACAGATCAAGGCCATGGCCACCTTTACACAAACCGGCGTCGACAGCATCTGCGCCATGTTATTTGATTATGGGCGGGGACAGAAAGCTATTCTTGATTCTACCATCCTTGCCAATACCCGGGTCGAGGCTTTGATATACGGAAAAAAAGGTACCATAAAAATGCACCCCAGCTTTCACCACACACGCCAACTTAGCATAACGAATAACAATGGCAACGCTGAAACCATTGACATTAACTTTACCGGCAATGGCTATTACCACGAAATTGCGGAGGTAACAAACTGTCTTCAAAATAAAAAAACAGAAAGCGAAAAAATGCCCCTATCCATGAGCCTCGACCTGATCAGAACGCTTGACAGGGTAAGGAAGGAGATTGGGTTGGCATATCCACAGGACGACGGGATTTGAATGGTGGCGAAGCCCTTACGCGCCTTTTTTCCACAAGTTCCACCGCAGGCGTCGGAAACCCGGTGGTCTCAACGGGCGAAAACACCGCGGCTATTGGCACTTCCATCCTTGCCTTTGTGGCACCCATACTGGTTGCTGCTTTGGTGATCTTGATCATTCTTTGGGTCTTTTTCAAATTCAGAAAAAAACTTTTCCGCAAAAAGTCAAGCACAGCTGTGCCCCTAAAATAAAAAAAGACGCAACGAATTGCGTCTTTAAAAAGTCGGGGTGAGAAGACTCGAACTTCCGACCCCTTGCACCCCATGCAAGTGCGCTAGCCAACTGCGCCACACCCCGATTTTGCTTTGCAAAAGTAATACAATCTATTTATTGAGCAAAATTTCTTTTTGAAAAATTCTGAAAAGAAAAAAGCGATGCTTAAAATTCAAAAAAACTTCGGTTAACGAACTGTTGACGCAAAACAAAAATGCTTAATTTTACGTTTCTTTCTCCAAAAGCGCAAATTCAATTGGTGAAAGCCGAATTATTAACCCCAGTAAGAAATGGGTTTTGATTCCGTGTAACACGGACTTGCAAGCCGAATTTATCAAATATATTTGCCACTGAAGTATAAATCAATGTTAGCGGCCCTTTGTAAATAAGATATGACCAAAAGCGTCCTCCCCACCTTCTTGTTCGTGATGATTTGCCTTTTGCCCTGGCTGGCGGCTGCTCAGCCCAAGGCCCGTAAGCTGACACCCGGCAACAAGCAATTCACTTACCGTAACTACCAGTTACCCGGTCCGCGCATTGAGCTGGGGCTGATGGGAGGCGCAGTATATCCTTTTACTGATGTGGCGCCCGGAGAACCCGATACCCAGCCCGCCATTACCGACTTCAGGTTTAAGTCGGTTGATCTGAACACCGGCCTGTTTTTCCGCTACCGCTTCAACGATTTGTATGCCGTAAAAGGCACTGCCTCCTACCTTAAACTAAAAGGCGACGACTTCTGGGCTGACACCGACACGGTGCGCGACCGGGGCCGCAGCTTTACAAACGAATTATTTGAACTGGCTGCTATTGGAGAGTTTTACCTGCCCAAGAAAAAGGGCAATGAAGTAAAAAACTCATGGTTCGATGTGATACTCTTTGCCGGGGTGGCAGGGGTATATCACGACCCGCAGGTATTCGGACCCATTATTGACCGCTACGACCGGGAGCAGCAAAACGATCCTTTCGCATACAAAAATATTGTGATGGCCTTCCCTACTGGTGTCATGCTTCAATATAACTACTTGAACAAATGGACTGTGGGGCTCGACATGAATTTCCGTTGGACCTTTACAGACTTCCTCGATGGCTTTGACCGGCCCACGCGGCAGCGTCCCGACTATTATTTTACCACCAACCTTACCTTCAGCTACGTGCTTACCTACGCCCCGCGCAAATCGAATACCGTTCTTTCACGTAAGTTATTCAAACCAAAACGCAGCAACGCCGGCAACCAGGGGTTTCTTTAGTGTTCCCTTACTTTCTCGCTTTCCAAACCTGATCGGGCACGCCATTGTCGAGGGCCAGCTTTCGTGCAAGCACAAAAAAGTAATCAGAGAGGCGGTTGAAATAGCGTATTATCAGCTCATCGACGGGGTTGTCGACGGCCAGATGAATAATGATACGCTCGGCCCTGCGACAAACCGTTCGGCACACATGGGCCAACGACACTGACGGGTGACCGCCTGGCAATATGAAGTTTCCGAGTGGCGGCAGGGCATCGTTCATCTGGTCAATTTCGCTTTCGAGCAAGGAAATATCAACTTCAGATAGTTCGGGCAGTTTGTATCCTTCGCTGCCCTTGTCGGCGGCAATGAGCGACTCGGCAGTAAACAACCGGTCCTGTATTTCGAAAAGAATATCTTTATAATGTGTCGCCACATCCTGATCGCGGAGCAGGCCTACGAATGAATTCAACTCGTCGATGGTGCCGTAGGCTTCAATGCGCAAATGGTATTTAGGCACACGTTTGCCTCCGAGCAAAGAGGTTTCGCCTTTATCGCCCGTTTTGGTATAGATCTTCCAATCTTTCATAAGAAAAAAGTAATTAACTCAGCCGGCAGCCTGGGTAGCCGGGTTCACCCTGACGATATTAGGGTTAGGGGCATCACTTTCTACTATTCCGTCGCGCAGCCTAATTATGCGGTGGGCGTGCAAGGCAATGTCTTCTTCGTGGGTCACCAAAATAATGGTATTGCCAGCCTCATGAATCTCTTCGAGCAGCCCCATAATCTCAATGGATGTTTTTGTATCGAGGTTACCGGTGGGTTCGTCGGCCAGGATAATACTGGGGTTGTTTACCAGTGCCCTGGCTACTGCCACGCGCTGTCGCTGCCCGCCAGAGAGCTCGTTGGGCTTGTGGTGCATGCGGTCGCCAAGACCTACCTGGTCGAGCACCAGCGTGGCCCGCTCGCGGCGGGCAATTTTGTTCTGCCCGGCATAAATAAGCGGCAGAGCCACATTATCGAGCGCCGTACTGCGCGGCAGCAGGTTAAAGGTCTGAAATACAAAACCAATCTCACGGTTACGAATTTCGGCCAACTCATTGTCGACCAACTTGCTCACATCTTTTCCATTGAGGAAATACCGGCCGCTGGTTGGGGTATCCAGGCAACCCAAAATGTTCATCAAGGTCGACTTGCCCGAGCCCGATGGGCCCATCAATGCCACATATTCGTTACGAAAAATGCTGATGGAAACCCCATTCAGGGCCTTCACCACCTCGGTACCAACCTTATAAAACTTCGTTAACTCTTCGAGCCTGATCAGTTCTTGCTTCATGGTATTTATTTATTCAAAGACAAAGGCCAAAGTTAGAAAAAATCAATAACCCACTGGCACTAATTGTTTACTGAGGGCCGGATTAAAAAAAACTAAACCCAGCCTGAAGAGATCCACTGCAAGGGTTGCACCGGGGTGACCGGAAATTTCAACCCAGGCTTTTCTCATGCCTTTAGACCATCGAATATCGTCGAGGATTAAAACGCTTCCTTCGTGGAGTTGTTCGCTGATTTGGAAAAAATTACTCATCACGCCTGTATACGAGTGGTCGCCGTCGAGATACACCAGATCAGGTTTCCCCATCATGGTAAGTGCATTTGGCAGGGTTTGGCTGAAGGGGCCGGTAAGAATTTCAATATTTTTTATGCCGCTTTCGCGGAAAAGGGCATCAGCCCTTGCGGCGGTCTGGGAGCAACCTTCCAGGGTCAGAATGCGGGCTTCAGGCCTTGCCTTTGCCAGGTAGGCAGTAGTAAGTCCAAGCGAGGTGCCCAGCTCAAGCACGTTGGAAGGCTCAAAATAGCGCATCATTCGATAGAGCAGGCGGCACATGAAGGGCTTTTGCAACGAACGGCGTGCAATGCTGCTTACGCTGCGCCGGTAGTGCTGGGGCCCCTCCCCTTTTCGTTCTTTCAAATAGCGCAGCCCCCGGCCAAAGTCGGTCACCTCCAGCTCGGTGGAATCCTTTTTCAGGCGCTGGCGCATCTGCTCCAAAAAAGCAAAGTCGGAATGAGTTTCCTTCGAATACAGGCAGTTTTCCACGAAAGCGTAAAGAAAAGGTGAATGAATTCCGAAGGGTTTGCGGGTAAGAGTCTGTAAGATCACATGGCGGTTCAGATACATGGGCGGAACATATAAGCCAAATTGCAAATTTATGCCTTTTTGTGCAGCAAAAATAGCTGGTGGCATGGGCAGGCTTGCAATATTTTCATTAACTTGCCAACTGTTAAAAAAACCATTTACCCATGAGCAGAAAATTTTTAGTTCTTTTTGCTGGCCTGCTGCTGGCTGCAGGGCTGGTGCATGGTGCCCCCAACGACACCATTCGCATTGGCGACCACAGCGCATTGCAAGCCGAAAGGTTTTATAACGAGGGCATAAGGCTGTTTAACCAAAACCGGCTGGAAGAAGCCCTTAAGGAATTCGATAAGGCCGTGGAGACATACCCTGAGTATGCCCAGGCGTTTTACAACCGTGGCGTGGTAAAGCAAAGCCAGTTCAATTTTCCGGCAGCCCTTGCCGACTTCGAAAAAGCGCTGGAAATTAATCCCGAACATACCCTGGCGCATATTGCCCGCGGTTACGCCCTGAGCGAAACAGGCCAGCCGGATCAGGCCATGAAGAGTTTCGATAAGGCCATTAAAATCGCTCCGGATCACTACCTGGGGTGGTATTTCAGAGGAATAACCCTTTTCTGGCAGGGCGAATATGGCCGGGCTGTGCTGGACCTCTCACGGGCCATTGAGCTGAAGCCAGACTATGCGCACGCCTGGAACGACCGCGGAAGCGCACGCCACATGACAGGCAACCACAGCGGTGCCATGGCCGACTTTCAGCAAGCCATGCTACTCGATCCCTCCATGCATTTTACTTTCAACAATATGGGTAACCTGCGAAACGAGATGCAGCAATACAATGAAGCCGCAGAGTTTTTCACCACCGCCATCAGGCTTAATCCAAACTATGCCATGGCTTACAACAACCGTGGCATAGCCCGTTTTAACCTGCAACAATACAATGAAGCTATTTCTGACTATAACCGGGCCATAGAACTTAACCCCGTTTTTACGCAAGCCTACAACAACCGCGGCAATGCGCGTTACAAGATGAACAACTACGAAGGGGCCCTGGCTGACTTCAACAAAGCCATTGAGCTCAATCCAGATTATGGCGAAACTTACCTGAACCGCGGAATCGTGCAAGAAATGCTTCGCGATCTGGACAGTGCCAAAAGCGACTGGCAAAAGGCCCTGGAATTGGGGGTAAGTATTGCCGAAAGTTATTTGAAATAAACCGAAAACATGGCTGCTATGAAGTTTTCAAAAATATTATCCAAAAGATTTTTCGTGATGGCACTGCTGGTGGCAACAGCCTATATTGCACCTGCCCAGAACGTTGAATTTACCCGCAGCGCCTTCCCAAGCAACCCCAATGGGCTGCGCGAAGCCACCCGCAACCTGCGCACGGGCGAAAAGTTGTTTTTCCAGGGCGGAGGGCGTACGCTCGAGTCGATTGATCACCTGCTCAAAGCCCATGCCTTCAACCCAAACAATGGCCGATTAAACTACCTCATTGGGCAAGCCCTGCTGCAAACCGTCGATTATCCTCAGGCAGTTGAGTATCTTGAAAGGGCGCTTGCACTAAATCACCCCGACCCGGAAGTTTATTTTTTTCTGGGCGAATCTTATCACATGATTAAGAACTTCCAAAAGGCTATTGAAAATTATGCGGCTTTTCGCCAACAACTCTTGCCACAGGAACTTGCCCTTCGTCGCGAGCTGATCGACAAGCGTGTGGCCCAGTGCCAGCATGGCATATCCCTTGTTGCCAGTCCTGCGCGGGTTTACATCGATAATCTGGACAGCGGCATCAACAGCACGTATGACGACTACAGCCCCAAATTGCTACCTGGCGAAGAACAAATGTATTTCACATCGCGCCGTCCCCTCGAAAGCAAGGCCAGCATTGACAGGGTAGATTACAAATATTTTGAAAACATTTTAATAGCCGAAAAAATTGACGGGCAGTGGCAGGTTACCGGCCATGCCGGCAGCACCCTGAACCGCCGAAATCACAGCGCTGTGGCCGCCATTTCGCATAATGGCCTCACCATGATCGTTTACAACGGCAGCAAAGGCGGCGACCTTTTCTTAGCAGAATACAAGAAGGACCGATGGAGCAAGCCTTCGCGCCTGCGCAACGGTATTAACTCGCGCCACCAGGAAACCAGCGCTGCCCTTTCAACCGATGGCAACACCCTGTATTTTATCAGCGACCGTCCGGGTGGCTATGGCGGAAAAGATATCTGGTACACCACCAAAGACCAGCGCGGCCGCTGGCATGAACCCCTGAACCTGGGGCCGGTGGTCAACACCGAATACGATGAAGAAGGTCTCTACCTTACGCCCGATGGCGAAACGCTCTACTTTAGTTCCAAGGGGCACAACTCCATGGGAGGCTACGACATTTTCAGCACTTCCTATGCCAATGGCCGCTGGAATGACCCCATAAACCTTGGCTACCCAATCAACAGCCCTGCCAACGACCTGTTTTTCAGACCCACTGCCGATGGTAAAACGGCCTATTTTTCTTCTGTGCGTGCTGGAGGACTTGGCGGCAGCGATTTGTATAAGGTTACCTTTATGGGGCCCGAAAAACCTGTCATTAACCAAATGCAACACGAACCCATTGCCAGCCGTGCACGACCTAATTTGGGCATTTTTCTCGACCAGACCACCCCGCCCATTCCGCCCATGACTTTGCTGCGGGGCCGTGTACTAAACGACGAAACAGGTGAACCCCTGCTGGCAAACATTGAATTGTATGATAACGAGAAGGAGGAACTGCTGGCTACCTTTGCCACCAATCCTGAAACCGGGGCCTATTTTATTTCCCTGCCCGGTGGAAGAAATTTTGGCATCTCGGTACAGGCCGAAGATTTTCTTTTCCATTCAGAGAACATCAACATTACTGAAACAGGCGCATTTACTGAAATCATAAACGATATACGCCTGAAGCGGGTGGAGGTGGGCACCACCATTGTGCTGCGCAACATCTTTTTCGACACGGGCAGCGCCAGCCTGCGGCCCGAATCGTATGCCGAACTGGGCGTGCTTTACAAGCTATTGGAAGACAACCCCAGGATTAAAATCGAGATCTCCGGGCATACCGACAACGTTGGTTCGGCAGCCCTGAACCAGCGACTGTCTCAAGACCGGGCAAAAGCGGTGGTAAATTTCCTCACTGAAAGAGGCATTGATTCCGAACGGCTTACCTTCAAAGGCTACGGTTTCTCCAGGCCGGTGGCCACCAACGACACACCTGAAGGGCGGCAACTCAACCGGCGCACAGAATTTGAAATCATTGAAAAATAGGCACAAAAAAACCGGGACGTAAATCCCGGTTTTTTTTCTTGCCTCTTACGATATGGCAATTTGCTTGGGCGGCTTCTGCTTGGCTTCTTCCCTTTTGGGAATGGTAATATTCAGAATGCCGTCCTTGTGAGTGGCCTTGATGTGCTCTGCATCAACACTTGTTGGAAGGCTGAACGAGCGCTTGAAGCTCGAATAGCTAAACTCCCTGCGCATGTACTTCCCATCTTCCTTGCTCTCATTCTGCTCTTCCTTTTCAGAAGAAATGGTGAGCACGTTGTTTTCAAGATCAATTTTGAAATCCTTCTTCTCCAGGCCGGGAGCAGCCACCTCAATGCGGAAATTATCGTTGTTTTCCAACACATTGACGGCCGGCATGCTGATACCGGTCTGATCCTCGAAGAAGTTTTGCATCAGGTCCCTGCCAAAAAATTCGTCGATCAGGCTGGGCACACTTACTCTGCTTCGTCTTAACATCGGTAACATAGCTTGATCCTCCTTTTTTTATGGTGAAACAATTGAGTTATTTAATTTGTCACCAAATAGATTTCAAACAATGTGCCATCTGAAAAATGCAATAAAAACAAGGTGTTAGTCTGAAATTTTGACATTTTTTCCTTGCCGAAATTGTCATTTTGTCATCCTGAAAACAATATGGTAAAGTACTTACAGCTCACATTCAATCCATCGTTTTTTTTGGTAATTTAGTAAACAAAATCAAATATACAGGTGTTAGCAAAGCGTAATTAAATTAAGCTTGTAAAAAACCATGCCGGTCAGGTGCCGGATTTTTTTTGGAACTACCAACCAATTGACTGCTGATGAACATTGGATTGTTACTCGTTGCACTGCTTATCCTTGCATTCCTGGCCCCCTTTACCCGACGTTTTCTTGGAAACGCCGCAGGTTGGATTTTTGCCATTATACCTTTTGCAGGATTTATTTGGTTTCTGAGCCTGCTGCCCGAAATTAATCAGGGCAATATATTTACTGACCGTTACCGGTGGCTACCAGCCTACGGAATTGATTTTTCGTTTTATATCGACGGGCTCAGTGTGTTGTTTAGCCTGCTGGTACTTGGTATCGGAACCTTTATCCTTATTTATGCTGGCTACTACATGAAAACCTACCCCATGAAGGGCCGTTTTATGGGGTACCTGGTGCTATTTATGGCTTCCATGGTGGGTGTAGTGGTAGCAGGCAACCTGATTACCATTTTTGTTTTTTGGGAACTTACCAGCATTAGTTCATACCTGCTCATTGGCTACAACCACGAAAAGCCGGAGGCCCGCGCTGCTGCATTGCAAGCCTTGCTCATTACAGGCTTTGGTGGTCTTGCCCTTCTAGGTGGCTTTGTGCTTATGGGCATTCCTTATGGAGATTATGAACTAAGCACCCTTTTCTCCGATCCTGAAGCCATCCGGTCGAGCAGCCTGTATTTGCCAGCACTTATCCTGGTGCTGATCGGTGCCTTTACCAAGTCGGCCCAGTTTCCTTTCCATTTCTGGCTTCCTGGTGCTATGGCGGCACCTTCGCCCGTGAGCGCCTACCTGCACTCGGCCACAATGGTCAAGGCCGGGGTATTCCTGCTGGCCAGGCTCAACCCTGTTTTAGGTGGTACCGAAACGTGGCACTACTTGCTGAGCATATTTGGCGTCACCACCATGTTTGTTGGGGCCTGGCTCAGCATTACACAAACCGACCTAAAACGAATTCTGGCTTACACCACCGTGAGTGCCCTTGGCACCTTGGTATTGCTTATCGGCACCGGCACCGAATATGCAATAAATGCGGCCATAGTATTTTTGCTGGTGCATGCCCTTTATAAAGGAACCCTGTTTATGATGGCCGGCAATATTGAGAAAAAGACCGGCACACGCGACATTACCAAACTGGGCGGCTTGTTCAGGTACATGCCCTTTGCCGCGATTATCATGGTATTTGCGCTGGTTTCCATGGCAGGCATCCCGCCCATGCTGGGCTTTATCGGCAAGGAATTGATTTACGAAGCCAAATCCAACGCACCTGATGCCCACTGGTTTATCCTTATTGCAGGCTTTCTCACCAATGTGATCCTGGTATTTTTGTCGCTGCGCCTGGCCATTGATGTGTTTTGGGGTAAGGAGCCTGCTTATGAAAAAAAGCCTGTTGAACCAAACCTTGCCCTTATCCTCGGACCCTTTTTCCTGGTGTTGATCAGTTTTGTACTGGGACTTTTTCCCAGCACCATGGCCAACCCGCTCACCTCTCAGGCCATAATGGCCATAAGCCCCGGCATGGCTGCCATCAAGCTCAAGATCTGGCATGGCTTCAACCTGGTGCTGGGTTTAAGTGCGCTGACAGTAGCCCTGGGTATTGTTGCCTTCAAATACCGTTATAAAGTAATCGCTTTCGCGGAAAGGATAAACCTGAAATTCTTCCAGCAGGAGTTCTCGCGCATTTTCTTCAGCCTCATCGACAAGTTCTTGATTATCACCAAGGAACAAACCAAAACCATCCAGCATGGCTACCACCGTTACTACCTTATGACCGTTTTTGTGGTGGCTTCAGTGCTGGTATGGATACAGATATGGAATTCCGACCCTATTATTCTAGAGTTGAACTTTAGCGAAATGCCGCTTAACCTGGTGGCCGTGGTTGTGCTGATTATTGCCGCCACCATCTCGGCCGTAGTGTCGCACTCGAGGGTGGTGGCGCTTATTGCCATGGGCGTAATTGGCTTTGGCATTACCATTATTTTTATTGCATACAGCGGGGTTGACCTTGCCATTACCATGATCCTGGTAGAAACGCTCATGATTATCCTGGCCATGGCAGTGTTGTATCATTTGCCCAAGTATGTAAAATATTCTGCCACAGGCGACCGCATGCGCGACACCCTGGTGGCCACCCTGGTGGGTAGCTTTATGATGGTGCTGGTATTACAGGCAGGCTCAACCGTTGTGGAAGAGCCCATTTCTGAGTTCTTTAAGCAAGCCAGTTATACCGAGGCTTACGGCCGCAATATTGTAAATGTGATCCTGGTAGATTTCCGTGCCCTCGACACCTTGGGCGAGATTACCGTTATTGCCATTGCCGCCCTGGGCATTTATTCAATGATCAAATTAACCCAAAAAAATAAGATATAGACATGGAGTCGGTGATACTGCAGATTGCTGCCCGCCATATGCGGCCCTTGCTGGTGATTCTTTCGCTGGTAGTGCTTTACCGTGGCCACAACGAACCTGGCGGCGGCTTTATCGGAGGCCTTATGCTGGGTGCCGCCTTTATTTTGTTTGCCATGGGATTTGGCGTGCAAAAAACGTTGAACAGCATTCCAATTAGCCCGGTAATACTTACCGGCATTGGGCTGTTGCTGGCCTTGGCCTCCGGGCTGATTGCCGTGCTTATGGGCCATGTTTTTATGACTGGTGAGTGGACCACCCTGTTTGCGGGCACCGGCTTTGAGCTGAAGCTGGGCACCCCGCTGCTGTTCGACTTGGGCGTTTACTTTGCCGTGGCTGGCATGCTTATGCTGGTTATGTTTTCAATAATGGAGGAATAACGATGCTTTTTCTTTTGGCCATATTAGTAGGAGTGTTATACGGAGCCGCAGTTTACCTGCTGCTGCGCCGCAATATTTTCAAGCTGGTGCTGGGCCTAATCTTTCTGGGACACGCCACCAACCTGCTGATTTTCGTGGCAGGCGGCCTTACCAGTGGCTATCCGGCCTTTTTGCGCAATGTACCTGGCGAGGCCGAACAAATGGCCGACCCTCTGCCTCAGGCGCTTATTCTCACCGCAATTGTTATCGGACTGGGAGTAACGGCTTTTGCGCTGGTGCTGGTTTACCGTTTCTACAGCGTGACAAAAACTGTTGACTTTGACGAACTTTCAGAAAACGAATAAACTATGATGCTGGTTTTACCCATACTGCTCCCGCTGTTTTTTATGGTAGTGCTGATCTTTACCCGGCGCTGGCTGGCATTTCAGCAAATTTTTAGTCTGCTCGCCACCATTATCCTTACCTTTTTTTCGGCTCTACTGCTCATCGACGTGCAGCAAAACGGCATTGCTACCATGCAAGTCGGCTCCTGGATTGCCCCTTATGGCATCACCCTGGTGGCCGACCTTTTGTCGGCTATTATGCTGGTTACGGTGGCATTTATCGGGGTGATTATTATGATCTACAGCCCGGGATTCATTGACAAGGGGCGGCAAAGTGCCGGATACTATCCCCTGGCTTTCGGATTGCTCATGGGCGTGAACGGCGCCTTCATTACAGGTGATATTTTCAACCTGTACGTGTGGTACGAGGTGATGCTCACCTCGAGCTTTGTGCTGATTGCCCTTGGAGGTTCGGCCGAGCAGCTTCGCGGAAGCATTAAATATGTGACCATTAACTTTGTGGCCTCCATTTTCTTTGTGGCGGCCATCGGCATCCTTTACGGTCTCACCGGCACGCTCAACATGGCAGACCTGGCATACAAGCTGCGCACCATCGACCATATACCATACATTAACAGTGCCCTAATGCTCTTTTTCATTGCCTTCAGCATTAAGTCGGCCCTTTTCCCGTTTTTCTTCTGGCTGCCTGCATCCTACCATACCCCACCCATACCCATCACCGCGCTGTTTGCCGGCACCCTGACCAAGGTTGGGATTTATACCATGTTTCGTTTTTACAGCCTTTTCATTGTTGAAAACCTGGTGTTCTGGAAAACCTTCATTCTCGTTATTGCAGGCCTTACCATGACCATTGGTGTGCTTATGGCCGCCTCGCAATACGATATCCGTAAGATACTTTCATTTCACATCATCAGTCAGGTAGGCTATATGGTTATGGGGCTGGGTATTTTCACCGTGGGCGGCATTGCCGGCGCCATTTATTTCACCATACACAACATGCTGTCGAAGACCAACACTTTTCTGGCGGGCGGACTGGTTTACCAGCGCTCGGGCAGCTATGACCTGAAGCACCTCGGCGGGCTTTACAAATCCAGTCCTTTGCTGGCACTGCTGTTTTTTATACCGGCTATGTCGCTGGCCGGCATACCACTATTGCCGGGTTTCTTCGGAAAGTTTTTCCTGATAAAAGGCGGTTTTGAAGCAGGCGATTATGCAATTACCGGGGTGGCCATCCTGGTAGGCCTCTTCACCCTGTTTTCGATGGTGAAAATATGGAACGAAGCCTATTGGAAAAAAGAACCCGAAAATATAAAGCACGGCAAGGTGAGTCGCCGTGCCATTGCCGCTACCAGCCTGCTGGCGGTGGCCGTAATTCTGCTCGGTCTCTTTGCCGGACCGGTGTCGCAAATCACCCTGGAAGCCGCCAACCAGGTGGTATTCCCCGAAATTTATATTAATGCCGTATTAGGCAGGTAAAAATATTCGTTATGCGAAAGTTATTTGGTTTTATTGTCCGCTTGGGAAGGCTGCTGGTCTTTGCAATCTATTACCTTAAAGAGCTGGTGTTATCGAGCCTTTTTGTGGCCTGGGATATCATTACTCCTAAAAACTATATGCGGCCGGGAATTGTCGAAGTTCCGGTTGACCTGAAATCGGAAACGGCTATTATTGCCTTTGCGAATCTTATCTCCATGACCCCGGGCAGCCTTACCCTGGACATGACCCCTGACAAAAAGAAAATTTATATTCATGTGATGTACCTTTACGATAAGGATGATTTTATTCGCAAGACTAAGACCCAGCTTGAGAGACGCATTCAGTTGATTTTTGAATAAAAAAGCACAACCATGACCCTGGAAGGATATCCCATACTGACCGTGGCTGTTTATATCAGCTTTGCCAGCTTAACCATATCGCTGTTTGCAGGACTTTACCGCCTGCTTACCGGGCCTTCGCTGCCCGACCGAATGGTGGTAATGGACCTTATCGCCTCGCTGGTGATCGGCCTTATCCTCACCTACATTATGCAAACAGGGCAAACCGTTTACCTCAATGTGGCCGTGGTCATTGCCCTGCTGGTATTTATGGGCAATATTGCATTTGCCAAATATTTAAAGCGGAGGATTGAAAAATGATGGAGTGGATCGTATCGATATTGCTGGTTTTCGGCTCGCTGTTTATGCTGGTGGCCGCCATTGGCGTAGTTAAACTTTCGGATGTATACATGCGCATGCATGCCATTACCAAGGCGGCCTCGCTGGGAGCCATTCTTATGCTTGCTGCGGTATTTCTGTGGCACCCGCAATGGATCGTGGGCATCGAAGCATTTATGGTGGTGATTTTTGTGATTTTCACAGCACCTATTGGCACGCATATGATTGCACGCGTGGCCCACCGTATGGATGTACCCAAAGGTGAAGGCTATATCATGGATGAGTTGCAGGATGAACTTGATCGCCAGGAAAAAGAAGGAGAAGAAGGCCTGTGATCAGATCAGCTTCAGCCACGACACCTGCCGGTCGAAAGAAAAACCCAGCTTTTTTATCAAGTTGATGGACTGGAGGTTATGGGGTTCGATATTAACAAATACAGGCAATCCCAACTCTCGCTTCTGAAGAATAAGCGCCCTTAACAAGCTCTCTCCCAAACCCTTGCCCTGCCATTTGGGCAGCACATTCAAAAATCCAAGCGAGGCATCATCGTGGGTCAATCCCCAGCCAACCAACTGTTCATCCTGCCAAAGACCAACGGAAATATCCTTTTCGAGCCGGTCGCGTATGTATCCCTCAGAGGTAAAGTCTTTATAGGCCGATAATTCGAAAATACGTCTTGCCATTTGTGGCTGCAGCCGCTGAAAGGTTTCCGGAGGCGGGTCGATTAATTTTTCGTCGAGCAGGTAATAGCGGTGCGTGGTAAGTTTCCAGTCAATGCGGTGAATTTGCGTCAGGGCAGGCATCATCCAGTCTTCCACATTGGCGAAATACGGGGTAGCAAAATTGAACTGATCCAGCACCTCCAGAAGCTCTTCGGGATTGTCGCCGCAAAGATAAGCCCACTGATAATCGCTGGTTCCGCACAACAGCACAAAGTCGCCATTGCGATACATTTTCTCAAGCGGATAATTCTGAAAAAACCCTACCACAGGCAGGCTTTGCAGCGGCATGGTTTCGAGCAGTTCGAGCAACTTGGTATCCATAACTTATCGTTTGATTGACGAACGAATACGCAGGCCTTAAAGTTATGCAGAAAACAGGCTAAATCAAAGAAATTTATTCAATGGCGTTGAGTATGATCTGACAGGCTGCTTCAATCTCATCATTTTTAATAATCAGCGGAGGGGCGATGCGCAGGCAATTGTCGGCAAAAAGGAACCAGTCGGTAAGTACACCCATTTCGAGGCAACGATCAATTATTTTCTTGTTTTGCTCAAAAGTATCAAACTCCACGGCCAGCATCAGGCCCTTTCCCCTTATGTTTTTAATGGCAGGGTGTTTCAGCTTTTCGCGAATTATTTTTTCCTTTTCAGGAACGCCTTCCCAAATCCTTTCCCTGGTAATGACCTCAACGGTAGCCAGGGCTGCAGCAGCACAAACGGCATTGCCCCCAAAGGTAGTGATGTGGCCCAGCACTGGTGAGTTGGTGAGGCTTTGCATTATTTCAGCGGAAGCGATAAAGGCCCCGATGGGCATGCCCCCGCCCAACCCCTTGGCCAGCAATAAGATGTCGGGCACAATTTCGAAATGCTCAAAGGCCCAAAGCTTGCCAGTCCGGCCCAGCCCTGCCTGAATTTCATCGAGGACCAGCAGGGCGCCGGTTTCGTCGCAGCGCTTCCTAAGGGTTTGCAAAAACTCTGATGTTGGCACCACCGCGCCGGCCTCTCCCTGGATGGTTTCGGCGATCACGCAGGCTGTATGGGGGGTTATCTGGTTGAGCTGTTCCGTTTGGTTGTAATCCAAAAAACGCACATCGGGCAGCAGTGGCCTGAAAGCCTTTTTCATGCGCTCATCGCCCATAACGCTCAGTGAGCCTTGGGTGCTGCCATGGTAGGCATTGCGAAAGCTCACAATCTCTGTGCGGCCGGTGTGGCGTTTGGCCAGTTTCAAAGCACCCTCGGTGGCTTCGCTGCCCGAATTAACCAGGTACACATTGTTAAGTGGTTCCGGCAAGTGATTAACCAGCAGTTCGGCCAGCTTAACCTGGGGCGATTGCACAAACTCGCCATAAACCATCAGGTGCATATACCTGTCTGCCTGATCTTTAACAGCCTTAACCACTTCTGGATGGCGATGCCCCACACTGCTAACAGAAATTCCGCTAATCAGGTCGAGATAGCATTTGCCATCGGGCCCATACATGTAAACTCCCTCCGCCCTTTCAATCTCAACCGCAAGCGGAAAAGAGGAGGTCTGCCCTAGGTACATGAAAAACAATTCGCGGTTGGAAAGCATTGGATTAATTGTTAATGGTTTGGGGTTTATTCGCTTTGCTCATGAGCTCTCCCGCACGTGCGGGATCGGTTGTGGTTTGGGGTTCAACTTTTAAACTATTAAACTTTTAAACCCTCCTAATTCGCTAATCATAAATCATCATTCATCATTCATCATTCATCAATGCCTAATACCCATACTTCTTTTTCCACAGGGCTCTCAGCCGGAGGCGGAGTTCGTTTTCGCGGGGATTGTTGCCTGGATCGTAGAATTTGGTTCCTTTCAGTTTGTCGGGCAGAAATTCCATATCGGCAAAATTCTGTTCAAAGTCGTGCGCATATTTGTAACCCTGACCATAGCCAATGTCTTTCATCAGCTTGGTAGGCGTGTTTCGCAAAGCTACGGGCACGGGCAGGTCGCCCGATTTTCGCACCACATCCTGGGCTTTGCCAATGGCCATATAGGCCGCGTTGCTCTTGGGCGAGGAGGCAAGATAAGTAGCCGTTTGCGAAAGAATGATCCTGCCTTCGGGCATACCGATCATGGTTACGGCCTGGAAGCAATTGGTGGCGAGCAGCAGGGCGTTGGGATTGGCATTGCCTATGTCCTCCGAAGCCAAAATGACCATGCGGCGGGCAATAAACTTTGGGTCTTCGCCGCCTTCAATCATCCGGGCCAGGTAATATACAGCCGCATTGGGGTCGCTTCCGCGGATGGATTTGATGAAAGCCGAAATGACATCATAATGCATTTCCCCACCCTTGTCGTAAAGGGCCAGGTTTTGCTGTATCACGGCCAGCACGGCATCGTTGGTAATGGTCACAGTATCACCCTTTTCTGCGCCGGAAACCAGCTCAAGTGCGTTGAGCAACTTGCGCGCATCGCCGCCCGAGATGCGCAGCAGGGCCTCGTTTTCCTCTAGCACGATCTTTTTGCCGGTTTCCTTTTCAATATAATCAATGCCTGTCGTAATTAGTTTCAACAGGTCGGCTTTATCCAATTCCTTGAGGATATAAACCTGACAACGCGACAAAAGTGGCGAGATCACCTCAAAGGACGGATTTTCAGTGGTGGCTCCTATCAGGGTAATTATTCCCTTTTCAACTGCACCAAGCAGGCTGTCCTGCTGCGACTTGCTGAAGCGATGGATCTCATCGATAAATAAAATGGCATTGCCACCCGACTCCCTGGCATTGTCAATTACAGCCCTCACATCCTTCACACCCGAATTAATGGCACTCAGAGTAAAGAACTGCCTCGACAGTTGCTGAGAAATCATGAAGGCCAGCGTTGTTTTCCCCACACCGGGCGGCCCCCAGAGGATCATGGACGGCAGGTTGCCCGAGTCGATGGTTTTTCGCAACACGGCCCCATCTCCCACCAGGTGCTTCTGCCCAAGGTAGTCGTCGAGCCGCGCGGGTCGCAGCTTTTCTGCCAAAGGAATATTACTGAACATCATGACGTTCAAATTTTTTTAGGTGGGCGAGTCTTTGCAGCAACGGCGGGTGCGAGTAGTGCAGATACACGTAGGCTGGATGTGGCCTCAGGTTGCTCAGATTGTTTACCGATAGCTTTTTCAATGCTTCTTGCAAAGGTTTAGATGCATATTTAGTAGCTGCGAAAGCGTCGGCCTCGTATTCGTATTTACGGCTTTGGCGGTTGCCCAGTATTCCCAGCAAGAGGGTTACGGGTGCATAAAGCAAGCCGAAAGCCAGTATGCCCATATGAAAACTTGCTTCCTTCGCGCCCAGTGCCATGGAAAGTTCCGGGCGGTTCAAAAACAAGCCGAGCAGAAAAAGCATGATGCCAGTAGTAACCACCGACATAAGCATCCCCTTCAGGGTGTGTTTCTTTTTATAATGACCTATTTCGTGAGCAAGCACCGCCACCAGTTCCTCGGTGGTGTGATCCTTAATAAGTGTATCGAAAAGGACAATTCGTTTTTTTGGCCCCAACCCACTGAAGTAGGCATTGGCCTTGGAACTTCGTTTTGAGCCATCAATCACAAAAATATTATCGAGTTTAAAGCCCGCCTTTCGGGAAAACGCTTCAATGGCTTCGCGCAGCTCGCCATCTTCGAGCGGGGTCTGCTTGTTAAAAAGTGGCACGATCAGCGTGCTGTAAAACATCATCATAAAGATCGAAAAACCAGTAACAAACAACCAGGCATAAAGCCAAAAGAGAGAACCGGCAGCATGATAGAACCAGACGAAAACGGCCAGAAGTGCCCCTCCAATCACTACGGCCAAAAGCCAGCCCTTGAGCTTGTCGAGGATGTAAGTTCTTACTGTAGTGCGATTGAAACCGAATTTCTCTTCAATCACAAAGGTGTCGTACACATCAAATGGGGTAGAAATCAGGTCAGATGCCAGCCCAATTATTACAAAGAACAGCATGGCCATTAGAATGGGATGCTCGGTGAATTGCCTGATCCATCCATCGAGCCAGCCAAAGCCGTTGAACAGCAGCATGGACAGGATAAGCAAAAACGACAGGGTGCTGGTCATCAGGCCAAATCGCTGATTGATACGGGCATAATCCTGCGATTTGCGGTATTTCTCTTCGTCGTAAATGCCCTTGAGTTCTTCGGGCAGCACATTGCTCCAACGCGAGGCGTTAAGGTAGTCCATTACCCGGTCCAATACAAAATCGAGGACAATAATAACGAGTATTATGATAAAAAGGGTCTTCTCCATAAGATCAGTAGCTTCCGTTCCATTTTCTGATAAACCATTCGGCCGAGAGCAAAAGCAGCAGTATGACAAAAATGGCTTTCAGGTTAATCATTTCATGAAACTCTTTCTGGGTGTACATTACCGGCAAAATATCGTCGCGGGCGCTGATTGCCTGGGCCAATTCTTCCCACTGCCCCGGATAAAACATTTCCCCGCCGCTGCTTTCGGCCATTTGAAACAGGAGGTTATGATCGGCCATGGTTCGCAACCCTTCAATATTGAGTTCCGAAACACTGAAACGGCCCGTTGCCTGCTGCATCTCTCCGCCAAAACTGGTGCGTGCCTCGTAGCTGTATTCTCCGGGCGGAAAGTTGCCGGCATTCAGACGGTAGGCGTTGGAGGTGCGCCCCATTTCGTAGGAGAAATTCACACCTTCTTCGTTGGTAATGATCAGGTTTACCGTGGGATCGTTAACCAACTCATAACTTGGGTTGTAAAGTTCGGCCTCGAAAATGGCAGGGTCGGTTTCATACATGAAGTGTTCAACCTTCAGTCGAAACATGTTCTTATCTTCTTTTAAGGAAAGGAACTGCACCATGCGCCACACAAGCTCATCGAACGCCTGGTGGGAGCCGCTGCGCGCAAAGGCCTGCAGGCGCCAGCGCCAGAGCCCCTCGCCAGCAATCAGCCCGCTTTTCCTTCCGGCTGCTTCAGAAAACAATATCAGCGGTTGTCCGGTCACCACTGCCCCAATTTTTTGAAACATCAAGGTGTTGGTACCGGCAGCAACCTGATAGGAAGCAAAAGGAGCATGAAGGGGCGGAAGCTGCGACGCAAGGTTTGCGGTTTGCTCATCGAGGGTAAACAAAAGGAAGTTGCTGTTGAGCGCAGGTTGTGCCTCAGAAAAATCGGCCGAACGTGGAGTAATGGTCAGACCAGTGCGCAGGCTGTTCAATGCAGGCAAGCTGGTTTGGGCACCAACCACAAAAAGTGCCGGCACCTCATTTCTTTCCATGCGCTGCATGAGTTCGCGCAAAGGATATCGCGCAGAGGGCAGCTGATGCAAAATCACCAGGTTAAAAGCCTCGACCTGCCCGCTAAACTCACTGGCCAGCGACGAAGTTACCTCGTAATTATCGTTTTCTTCCAGGGCAAGCCGAATGGCACCCACATCAGGGTGTGGGCTTTTGGCAAGGATTAGCACCTTTTGGCGGCTGTCGATCACTTCAATAAAAAAATCCTGCCGGTTATTGGCAGTAGTGATTTCTCCCTCCACCGGAATCAGTTCTACCGTATAGCGCTGCATTCCCGGCGTTTCGGCCTCCATCTCCAGCAGGATGGTTTCAAAATGGAGATTTTCTTCAAACTGCATATTGCGGCTCAGAAGCGTCTCCCCTTCCCTGCTAATGCGCAGGCGGCTGGTCTGTCCGGCCAGTTCACGGGCCTCTACCTCCACTGCCAAAGGAAAACGGTTGCCAAGGTAAGTGATACGGTTGTGATTTATTCGCCTAAGCACCAGGTCGCGCCGGGCAATGGTATCGCCCAAGGCCATGGTGTATACCGGGTATGGCAAATTACCAGCCAAAAACACCGGATTGCTGCCCCGGTTATAAATGCCGTCGCTGGCAATTACCACGGCTCCCACATTGCGGTTGCTGTAAAAGGTCTGTATGCCCGAAAACACGGCAGAAATATCCGTAAAGCGGTCGCTATAGTCTGTTGTGTCGCTTTCGCGGAAAGCTTCGCCGAAATGATAGCTCCGAATTTCAAAATTTCGCTCCATCGAATTTTTGAAGCGCTCCTTGTCAGTGAGATAATTACCCTGATAAAAGGAAGAGTCGGGGTTTGCAATGAGCGACTGGCTGCTGTCCTGCACAAAAATAAGCAGGGGCTCCTCAACAAAGCGGCTGAGCCTTTGCAGCAATGGCGAAAGCAGAAGCAGGGCCAGCAGGCCTACCGCGACAAAACGCAGTATGGAAAGTCCCGCCAGCACGGCCTTGGGAAAATCAGTACGCCGGTTGCGGTAGTAAAGCAGGCCGGCATAAAGCGCGCCCGCAAGAAGGCAAATTAAAACAAACCAGAATGGATATGACTGAATAAAGCGGAGGCTCAAATTTCGATGCGTTAAAAGTTAAACCATTTACACAAAGATAAAAGTAAAATGTCAGCAAACAAGGCGGCTTGTGCCACATACATGATAATATGCAAGCTTAAGCCCCGATCTTTTTGAAAAGATTGCTTTATTCCTTACATTTGTGAATAGGAATACCTGTTTTTCAGGCTCAGCCAATTGTCAGCCTTCACGCAAAATAAGCCTGCCATGAAAAAAATCCTTGTTCCCACCGACTTCTCAAAACATGCCGAAAATGCCGGGCATTATGCCGTCGAATTTTCCAACCTCTTTGAGGCGCATGTAGCCATTTTGCATGTTTACAGCCTTCCTCCGGCATCGGTTTATCCTCCTTTGTACTCGCCGGGGTTCCCCGGAAAGACCCTTTCGATGGAAGAGGTGCAGCAAATTGAACAGGAAAACGACAAGCGGCTGCAAGCCTTTCGCGACAATATTTGCAAGGGTCGCCTTGCACATGGCTGCAGCCTGGCCCAGCGCAGTGATTTTGTGAGCGACGGCATTAACGATTATGCCAGGGAAAACAACGTCGATCTCATTGTGATGGGTACCAAGGGCAGTGCCTCATCGGGCGAGTTTTTTATTGCCACCACCACCTGGGATGTGATCAGCTCCGGAAAAACTGCCGTGCTGGCCGTTCCCGAAAAGGTGCCCTTTAAACCCATCAAACATATTGCTTTTGCTACCGACTTCACCGAAGCCGATTTTGCCACTATGGAGTTTCTTACCCACATGGCAGGAAAAATGGAAGCCAAACTTAGCGTAATACACGTAAAAACCGATGGCGGCTCACTGGAGGAGAACCAGATGTTCGACTGGTTTGAGGAGAAAACCCGGGAACAGAACCCTTATCCCAATTTGGATTTTGTGATGCTCGAACATGAGAATGTACAGGAAGCCCTCAATGACTTTATTCACCAGAACGAAGTGGGTATGATTGCCTTGGTGAACCGCAAGCGGCAGCTTTTCGAGCGGCTGTTTCACCGCAGCCTCACCAAGAAGTTTGCCTATCATAGCGACATCCCCCTGCTCGCATTTTCTGACTAGGATTTTTCAATAGAACTTACAAAAATGCAAAGAGGCCGCCACTACTGTGACAGCCTCTTTCTACAAATTACCTGCAAGGGAATTTATTTGGTTGAAGCGTCTCCGCCTTTGCCCTTGCTGGTGCCGCCACCTGGCTTGGCGATCTGATCGCGCATGGTGGTGTCGGCTTTTATATTTTCCATACGATAAAAGTCCATAATACCGAGATTTCCACTGCGGAAAGCTTCAGAAATAGCCTTGGGAATTTCGGCTTCGGCTTCAATAACCTTGGCACGTGCTTCCTGGGCCTTGGCTTTCATTTCCTGCTCGAGAGCCACAGCCATAGCGCGGCGCTCTTCGGCCTTGGCCTGCGCAATGTTTTTGTCGGCGTTGGCCTGGTCAATCTGCAGCATAGCGCCAATGTTCTTACCCACGTCAATGTCGGCAATGTCGATAGAAAGAATCTCATAGGCCGTTCCAGAGTCGAGCCCTTTTGAAAGCACCACCTTGGAGATGCTGTCGGGATTTTCGAGCACTTGCTTGTGGTTGTTGGCAGAACCGATGGAGGTAACGATCCCTTCGCCCACGCGGGCCAGGATGGTTTCTTCACCGGCACCACCCACCAGCTGCTTAATGTTGGCACGCAGGGTAACACGGGCCTTGGCAATGAGCTGGATACCGTCTTTTGCCACGGCAGCCACCGGCGGGGTGTTGATCACCTTGGGCTTAACCGACATTTGAACTGCTTCGAGCACGTCGCGACCAGCAAGGTCGATGGCAGTGGCGGTTTTAAAATCGAGGGGAATATTCGCCTTGTCGGCACTGATCAGGGCGTTTACCACGGCTTTTACCCGTCCTCCTGCCAGAAAGTGCGCCTCCAGGTCGTCGCGGTTAAGCTTCAGGCCGGCCTTGGTGGCACTGATTAGGTTGTTGACAATTACCGCCGGCGGAATCTTCCTCCAGCGCATCAGCACCAGCTGAAGCAGGCTGATACGCACCCCCGACACCAGCGCCGAGAACCACAGCCCCACGGGGATAAAGTAAAAAATGAGCCACAGACCAAAAATACTGATCAGCGCAATGACAATAATGAATGCGGGATTTTCCATGTTTAGTTATGCTTTTGGTTTAACAATAATTTTATTTCCTTCCACTTTCACCACCACAATGGGGGTGTTTTCACTGATTAAATTATCCTTTGAGGTAACCTCGTAAAAATCGTCTTTTATCATGGCCTTACCCATGGGATTGAGGCGTGTTATGGCCATTCCTTCGTCGCCGGCCAAGATACTATCGGGCTCCACCTCGTTCACCCGGCCATGGAGTTCAGTGCCCAGCATGGCCTTTCGCCAGGTGTTCGATTTGAGCGCCAGGGCAATGGCAAGCACGCTAAGGATCAGCGAACCAGCCAGAGTAAGCACACCAGCCTGCACACCATAGGTACTGAAAGCGGTTACTATGCCGCCCACCATTAAACCGGCACCTGCCAGCCCCACCAGGGTTGTGCCCGGAACCACTAAAATTTCAAGAAGCAAAAAAATGATCCCGATAATAATCAGACTGATAATTACTAACCAAGACATGGCGGTTTTTTATTGAGGTTTAAAATACTTGTTTGCTTCAGGAACAAATTCTCTGGCAGCCCTGATCCTGGCCGAGCTGCTGGGGTGTGTGCTCAAAAACTGCGGAGGTTCGGCTCCTGATGAGGAAGCCTGCATGCGTTCCCAGAATGTAACCGTTCCGGCAGGATTGTAACCGGCCATTGCCATAAAGATCATGCCCAGCTGGTCGGCCTCATATTCGTGCTTGCGGCTGTATGCCAAGGTGCCAAGCTGACCGCCCACACCATAAGTTGCAAGAAAAATGTTGCGGGTAGCTTCGGGATTGTCGCGCATGGCCACATCGAGACCAACGGCACCAAGCGTAAGCACCAGCTGCTGGCTCATTCGCTCGTTTCCATGACGGGCAACTGCGTGGGCAATCTCATGGGCCATTACTACGGCAATGCCCTCGTCGTTTTGTGTTACTGGAAAAATACCCGAATAAAACATGATCTTTCCTCCGGGCATGGCCCAGGCATTTATCGATTCGTCGTGCACCACGTTAAACTCCCACTGAAAATTCTGCACCCGGCTGGCTTCTCCGTTGTCAGCAAGATACTGGTTTACGGCCTGCGAAATACGCCCACCAACTCTTCTTACGGCCTGAACGCGCTGATCGGAAGCAGGCAGGGGTGGATTCTGCGACATAAAATCCTGGTAATTGGTAAGGGCCATATTTACCAGCATTCCCTCAGGAACAAAAGCCATCTGCCTGCGACCCGTAAGGGGCACGGTGCCACAAGATGACAAGAAAAGGACAACGGAAAGAATAAAAGGAAGTGCTAACTGAATTCGCTTATTTTTCATAAACTCAAAAACTTTATTCTATTGTTGCAGTAATTCCTCTATTGAGAATTTCGCGGTACATGGGTTCCAGCATTGAATAATCGCCGGAACGCACCACGCATTTCCCATTGTGATGTATAATCAGGGTGCATTGCTCAGCCTGTTCGGGTTCGTGCTTACAAACCTCAATCAGCGTTTTAATGACGAAGTCAAAGGTATTGAAATCATCATTGTGCACCACCAGGTCTTTTTTTTCTGAAGAAAGTTGTTGGTCCTTGTTTGTAGGCCTCGTCTTTTCTTTTACCATAATTCGAAAACCTTTACCTGATAAGCAAAGTTAAGGAAAATAAGATTTGCTGCGATTTAATTATTTCTTGTTAAAGTTGATCTTGTTTTCTGTGCCTTTAAAAAGTCGCTGAATATTTTTCCGGTGGGTTAAAGGCACAAAAACGGCTACCATGAGTGAAAAAATAATTTCGGGCCAGGTTGAAGGACCGGTAATCCAGATCACAGCCACCGGAAAGGCCAGTGAGGCAGCTATCGAGCCAAGCGACACAAAGCGGCTGGGGATAAAAAAAGCAGCAAACACCAGCAGGCATATCAGCACCGCCCCCGGAAACAAAATGGTAACAATACCGGCCAGGGTAGCAATACCCTTTCCGCCCCTGAAGCCAGCAAACAACGGAAAAACATGCCCCAGCAAGGCAAACAGGCCAAGCATTAGCTGAAAAATGCTAAACAGATCGGGGCTCGAAAAAGCTTCTTTTACCAGCCAACCCAAGGCAACAGCCAAAACCCCTTTCAGGGCATCGAGCAGCAAAACAATCACGCCCGTTCGCGTTCCCAACACACGCAAGGCATTGGTGGCGCCGGCATTGCCGCTGCCATGCTCGCGCACATCAATGCCATAAAAACGCTTCCCAATCCATACCGCTGTTGGAATGGAACCCAGCAGATAGGCTCCTGCCAGGCAAAGCAATATTCCCCAGTGAAATTCCATTTTAAATTTTATTCAATTTTTATTTGCCTCATTAAGTGGAAAAAGTCATAAGGTCTTCTTTCTTCGGCCATCGAAAAGGAAAACGGCCTTTCGCCCGGCCCGCCGCTAATCTGCCGCTGTCGCGGCCGGAGCTGCTCCACAGCCTCATTAAACTCATTAATGCTCGAAAGCACCTTAAGTTCATCGTTGCTCATATGGAAAAAATACCATTCGCGTCCGATACCGGCTTCGCTGCTTTCGCTTGCGCGTAAAAGCAGGGTCAGGTTATCTCCTCCCCTGGTGCGCCTCACCTCCATTTGCCCGTTGATCTGCCTCATCACCTGGTTCTGTCCAAGGTTGGCCATTCCAATACGACCATAAGAAATGAACGATCGGGTGGGCTGATTCCATCGCAGGCGCAAGTCGCCAAGCATGATCGGATGCTGCATGGCGGTGGGCAAGCGGTGGAAATAACCCGTACTCAGGAATTCACTCATCATAAGGCCGGCACTTTCAGCGCCAACATTTTTTGAAAGGAACTTCCTGAATTTCTGGCTGTTGAGATTCAGGCGTGGGTTTTCAGGCACATCCATGCTTGCAAAGAAGGGTGACAAAACCCTGTCGGAAAAGAAGAAATCCAGGCCCATAACCAGTTCAAGATCAGTGATATTGGTGATCAGGTTGTGGTTTACTGTACCGTAATTATCCATTCTAAAGCGGCCCAGATCAACGCCAAGGTCCACGGTTCCCTCGCCCTGAATATGGCAGTTGCGCGTGCTGATTCTGATCATATTCTGATGCAAGTTTCGATCGGCAAGTTTTTCAGTGGCACTCACTAGGAAGTCACCCGTGGCCTCATCGTAAACCAAGTATCCGTAAGCAGTGATCAGTTCGCGGTCGAGGTAATGCTTGCGGCGCGAAAGAATCGCCGTATACACATGTATAGAGTCGCCTGCCAGCATAATGGCATTGCTCAGTTCGCGCCGGTCGAGGTTGCGCATTCCCGGCTCCACCGGTATTCTTATATCATTGGGATTAATGGGTGCCGTGAAGCTAAACCAATCTGTATTAAGTCCGGCGCAGGGTACATCGATCCTTGTAAACCCGTCGAACTCAATAAAGGGCTCTTCAGCTTTCACTGTGGCCTTGCCCTGAAAGGCAAACTCTGGTCCTAAAAAGAAGTTCAGGGAGTCGGAAAGGCTTGCTTCTGCCACCGTTTGCAATTGTCTATCCACCCCGATCTTTTCAAACAATACAGGGATAGTCTTGCCGGTCTTGTCAACGTATCTGTAAATACCACTGGCCTTGTAATTTTTACTCGAGTTGACTTCTACACTGGCTTGTGTAAACTTATGGTGGCGGTTGGTAGTACTGGCAATGATCTCGGCATTTTCGAACTTACGGATTACCCCGCCAGCATCCACGATCAGTACTCCCCCCTCAGGAAAAATAGCGGCATCGGCCACACGGAGCAAGGGCACACCTTTGGCATGCAGGTTATAATCTTTCAGCTCAAGAAATACGGCAGGAGCAAAAAACCGCAGGGAGTCTTTCTGCTGGCCGGTGAAAATCATTTCGTAGCCCGAAAAGTCCACATTAAGCAGTTCTTCCTGCGACATGCCTCCAAATGCCGGCAAATCGGCACGACCCGCCGACCTCAGGTCAATCAGCCCGGCTTCAATATCCCAATCATAGTCGTAGCTTTGGGCCAGCAAATTAATGGCAGGGAAAGAAATATTGGCATCATTGTCAGCCGGTCTGAAGGTTCCGGTGAGGTTTTCCATGTCCATTTCGGCCGAGAAGTCACGGTGCACAAAAGCCTGCCTTCCGTTCGGGGCGATCACTTCCATGTCAGACCGCTGGCTTACCAGGTTATTTTGCCTGAATACAAAGTCGCCCGCCTGAATGGCGGCCTGCTGAACTTCCAGCTGCCCTGATCCCGACAAGCTAGTTGGGGTAAGCTCAATATCGCCCTTAAAGCCTGCTTTGCCATCATAAAAAACCAGGGCTTCATCGGTATGCGAGATTCGCATAATATTTTCATCAGGCCGCAATGAAACCTTCACCATTTCGGCCTGTATGGCTGGATAGTCGGCCTCTCCTCCGGCAGCCAGCTCAAAGTTGCTTACCGTGCCCACCGCCTCATCGGGAAGCAACACAAGTTTTTCGGCATCTACAACCGAGCTCAGGTAATTGAAGCGGCCACTGGCAACAAGGCCTTCGCCACTCATGGTCAATGGCCCTGAATAGGTAGCCAGGCCGCGATATACCGGCACCCCGCCTGCAGGTGTTATGGCGCTGAAGCCGAGGGTGTAATCGCGCTGCACAGTAAGGTAATCCTCAAACTCAGGCAAGATATCGTTGGAAAAGAAAACCCCGCCAAAAGCAATATTGTCGGTAGAGGCATGGTCGAGGCTGTCGATGGTAAAGGGCATGATCTTGAAAAAGATACTGTCGCGTTCATAAGCCCCGCTATGTGTGCCTTCGTTGTCGAAGAAAACAAATGACTCATTGGTACTCGAAAAAGTGGGATAGCGCGGAAAGGGCTGGCGACCAGACTTATTGGATGGATGGTCTACCAGCAACTCACCGTTAATAGATTCGAGCACATTCTTAACTTTCACATATTCAAAGCGCCCGCGGCTGTCGGGTTCAAACGAACGCACGCTGAAGCTCAGGGAGTCGGAGTCGACCATGCTGATTTTGAAATCCTGGTACTCGAAAAAGAATTCCTTTCCATAGAAATTAAACAAGCCCGACTCCACTCGCCCGTCGAAGGCCATGTTTCGGTTGGCTTGCATCGATACTTTCTGATCGTTGGGATAAATCACCACATTGCGGGCAGTACTCAGGGGTATGCGCTCAACGCCCATTAGGTCCAGCTCAAAGTTTTCGATATCCAGGCGGGCATTCACCGGAGCCAGCGACTTGATCTGTATCACATCGTGGTCGGCCATGCGCGCATTGGCAGAAAGGTAATGATACAGTCGTTCGTTAAGGGTAATACGGCCGTCCTCTTCCTCAAACTGAATAAAACCCTGAAAGGAAAGATTAAAAAGTTCCTGCTTCACTGCAGCAGCCTCACGCCTAATGTGGCGGCTGTATTCTCCCAGGTAAAACTCCTGGGTGCCAATCATGCGGGCAAAGCCCGAGAGCCTCGACAAGGGGTTTATGTCGTCGATGCCCTGTACACGATGATAGCGCATCTGACTAAAGAAGTCGTGCGATTCGAAAATGGCTTCACGGGGCTGCCCCACACCCCGAATCATTTGAAAAGTCATAAAGGCAGAGTCGAGCTTCCAGTAAATGGCCTCACAATACATATCGAGGCGGTGATAGGTATTAAAGAACGGAGCCCTCGAAAGCCCGCGTTCATCGCGCATGGCCGAGAGTTCGCGCTGGTCGTGCAGATAGCGCAGACTGAGCCCGGGATGCCAGATAGAGTCTCTTCCGAGAAAAAAAGTAAAGGATGCCTTATCGGACAAAATACGGTCGGGCCGTATCACAAAGTTTTTTGCCTGGGCCGATATCATTTTTTCCTCGCCGCGAAACACCTCAATAAGAGCCGCGTCGTCGGTGGTGCCGGCGCCCTGCACCTTTGACCCCTGAAGCACAAAACCACCATAATAATGAATGCCGGGAAAAACGTCGCGGATTACATGTGCACGCTGATACGACTCAAATACAGGATAATTGGCATCTTCAGGTTTGAACTCCGCCACAACCCTCTCGCTGATTCGGCCCTGCAGGGGCTGTTCGAAAAAGTCGAGATAATAAAAGGTAACCGAATCGGCCTCAAAAATGGCCTTTGTCAGGTCGATATCAATATTTTTAAGCATTGCAAACACCCTGTTGGGATCAAGCAAGGTTCTTTGCCAGGTAAACTTTCCACCCTGCCCCTTCCAGGCGTTTTTGTCAAGAATAGCTTGCCCCGAAGTGTTGTAAATCACGCTGCTGTCGGCATATGCCAGGCAGATAAGGTCGGCTCCGTTCACATTAACAACAGATTCGTTATTGCGAAAATCGAACAAAGGTCTGCTGTTGCGCACCTTCCACCTCACTGCTCCTGAGCGAAAAAGGGTGTTTTCTAAAAACAACAGCCTGGAACGCTCCATAAACTCTGAGGTGCGCGTGGGCGTATGGTTTTGCAGGGAAAAGGCCAATGCCTCGTGCCAGCGTGAAAAAAGGCGGCGGTTATCGGGCTGGGCGCTGATGTAAGCTATCACGCGCAGATAGCTCTCCAGGTCGGGCTGCAGGCTGAAACGGCCCCCCAGCAACCTTCCAATCGCACCAATGATGGTATCTTTTTGGCTTTCTGAAAATCCGCCCGCATCCCATACCAGCTGTACGCTGTCGGTCAGGGCTTCGGCAGCGGGCCGCACGCTGCGGTCGAGGGTGGCAAAAGCCTCCCTTATTTCAGGCGGGAAAGGTTTAAGTTCCCTTTCGGGGAAAGGCTCCTGTGCAGAAGCCAGCAGCATAACAAAAGATAACAAAAGGCCAGAAAAAAAACGCCGGGTCATAAGCAGGGTTTTGTAAAAAAGCTTTATTTCACGAACCTAAGTGCCAGCCAGTCTTTCTTCTTTTTTTCACCATCAAAGGCTAGCCCCAGGTCCAGGACACAGGACACCATGTCGCTCCTGTCTTTTTCAAGAAATCCGCTAAGCAACAGCACTCCACCGGGATTGAGCACCGAAACGTATTTTTCCATATCCTGCAAAAGCACGTTTTTGGTAATGTTGGCAATGATCACATCATAGGTCTCATTTCCCAGCAGGGAAGCATCGCCATGTAGAACGTTAATCCATGGTGTGTTGTTGCGTTGGGCGTTTTCAATGGTGTTTTCGTAGGCATAAATGTAGTTGTCGATGGCTGTTACAGGTTTAGCGCCCTTACGGGCTGCCATGATGGCCAGCAGACCAGTGCCGCAGCCCATGTCGAGCACCGACTTACCCTTAAAGAATTCTTCGAGTAGCCATTCCACCATAAGCGAGGTAGTTTCGTGATGACCGGTACCAAACGACATTTTGGGCTCTATCACAAACTCCATTTCCACTCCGGGCATTTCAGGATGAAAGGGCGCCCTCACATAGCAGGCGTTGCCAATGAGCACCGGCTCAAAGTTGCTTTCCCACACCTGGTTCCAGTTTTTACCATCGATCTTTAAGAACGCATACTCCACTTCAGGTTTTGCCTCAGCCCCTTGCGGGAAAAGGGCTGCCTTCATTAACTCCTCATTGAAATCGGCCGCTCCGATATAGGCCTTAAAGCCGAAATCAGTTTCTTCAAAGCTTTCGAAACCAATATCGGCCAGTTCGGCAATGAAAATATCGCTCCAGGGCTGCACCGGATTGAGCCTGCAAGTAAGTTGAATATAGTCAAGGCTGCTAGTCATTCTGTACTTCTTTTAAAAGGAACTGATAATGGCAAAAAAGTCGGCTGCCTTAAGGGAGGCACCGCCAATAAGGCCACCATCTACATCGGGTTGCGAGAACAACTCTTTTGCATTCTGGGCATTGCAGCTGCCGCCGTAAAGCACCGAAACATTTTCAGCAGTTCCCTTACCGTATTTTTCGGCCATGATCTGGCGGATAAATGCATGCATTTCCTGCGCTTGCTCGGGCGAAGCGGTTACACCGGTGCCAATGGCCCAAACCGGCTCATAAGCAATCACCACTTTTTCAAAGGGTTCTTTTTCCAACCAAAACAATCCTTTTTCGATCTGCTCCTTTACCACCTTAAAGTGGTTGCCAGCCTCTCGTTCGGGCAGCACTTCGCCACAACAAAATACAGGTGTTAGTCCGTTATTGAGTGCCTGCTCCACTTTTTTTGCCAGCAAGGCATCGTCTTCGTGGAAATAAGCACGTCGCTCGCTATGGCCAATCAAAGTTTGAGTGGCCCCGCACGATTTTACCATGGTTGCGGCTACCTCACCTGTGTAAGCGCCCTTTTCGAGCTGATGAATATTTTGCGAACCTACCGAAACGCCCGCAGTGCCTTCTGAAGCCTTCAATATTTCGGTGATAAAAACAAAAGGTGGAAAGAAAGCCACCTCCGGACTGCCCGGCAGTTGAGCCAGTGGTTTTTCCTTTATCATGGCACAAATTTCAGCGGCCAGCTTGCGGCCTCCTTCCAGATCAAGATTCATTTTCCAGTTACCTGCAACAATTTTCTTTCGCATAGTATTTTAGTTTTCAAAGGTTTAAACAATAAGGCTTAAGCCGGCACAAAGCCAGCGCCACAAAGGTTTAAAGGTAAAAAAAATCGGGGGTTTTTCAGTACCAGGCAGGCTGACAAAAAATCAAATATCAAATCCCGACATCCTCCAGTTATATTCAGCCTTCCTGAGCCTGTCCATAATAGCCTTGCCAATGCCAACATCCGGAACAGGCTCAGCCACAATAATGTCAATTTCAGGGTCATCTTCAAAAGCATGCATGGCACTAAACATATTCACCGCATAATCCTTCAGGTCGTTTTTTTCTGAAACCCTGATCGCTTTTGCATAACCACCCTCAAATCTGCCTGAAAAAGAAATAAAGCCAGCCTTGCTTTTGTCAAACTGTAGCGGATAAAACTCATCGGCCACCATCATTCTCTTGGAGGGGCTGTAATGCGATTTCACCATTCCGGGGGCCAGGATGGCATCAGTGCCTGCAGTTTCATCAAAAGGGATGATCGTTTCGATTTCTTCCCTGGTAATTATTCCATTTCGCAAAATTTGAAACCCCTTTTCTGAAAGTTTGATAATGGTTGATTCGATCCCAACCGTGGTTCTTCCGCCGTCAATTATGAAGTCAATATCAGGCAATTGTTTCCTCACATGGGCTGCGGTGGTTGGACTGATCCTCCCGAATTTATTGGCGCTGGGGGCGGCAATGGGGCAACCCGATTCAGCAATAAGTTTCAGGGCGATGTCGTTGGCAGGCATGCGTATGCCAACTGTTGGCAGCCCTGAAGTGACAATATCAGGAACCAGGCTGCTTTTGGGAAGCACCAGGGTTAATGCACCCGGCCAGAACTTTTCAGCCAGTTTAATAACTCTTTCATCAAGCCCAATGGTAAGCCTTTTCAAATCTTCCAGATCAGCAATGTGAACAATTAAGGGATCGAACGAAGGCCGTTCCTTTGCTTCAAAAATTCTGGCAACAGCCAGTGGGTCAAGGGCATTGGCACCAAGCCCGTAAACGGTCTCGGTAGGAAAGGCCACCAGCTTCCCTTCACGAATGTATCTGGCCGCAGTGGTTATACTATCGGATTGCAACATGTATTTTCTTTCAAAAAACCTTGTCAGGTATTCAGGTTTTTGGCTTTTTCCATCACTTGTTCCTTCAATCCGGCCTTGTACTCCAGTATCTTTTCCCTGACGGACTTATCGGATACTGAAATGATTTGGGCAGCCAAGATTCCGGCATTTTTGGCTCCGTTCAGGGCCACCGTGGCCACGGGAACCCCGCCGGGCATCTGTAATATGGACAGGATGGAGTCCCAGCCATCGATGGAGTTGCTCGATTTTACGGGCACTCCTATGACAGGCAATGGCGAAATGGCAGCCACCATGCCCGGAAGATGTGCGGCCCCTCCTGCCCCGGCAATGATCACCTCAATGCCGCGCTGGTGCGCGCTTGAGGCAAACTCATAAAGCTTTTCGGGCGTTCGGTGCGCCGAAACGATATCGATTTCATAACCTATTCCAAATTGGTTTAACATCTCGGACGCCTGCCGCATTACGGGCAAGTCTGAATCGGAGCCCATAACAATGCTTACCTGCTTCTTTACCATGACTTTACCTTTATGTATTGTTTAACTTTTTCTGCCTTTTTCAATGCGCATTCCAGCGAAGACGACATAACGGTCACATGTCCCATTTTCCGGAATGGCTTGGTGATCTTTTTCCCGTAAAGATGAATCTTTACACCGTCAATGGCCATGCTTTCGGTCAGCCCCTCATATCGAACCGGGCCATCATGCCCTTCCTCGCCCAGCACGTTGATCATAACCGAGGTAAGCTTGATCTTGGTGCTGCCCAGCGGCAGGTTGAGAATGGCCCGCAGGTGTTGCTCGAACTGCGAGGTGATGATGCTTTCGATGGTATGGTGACCGCTATTGTGCGGGCGGGGAGCCACCTCATTGACAAGTATCTCGCCTTCTTTATCAATAAAAAACTCAACGGCAAGCAAGCCCTCCATGTTGAGCAGTTCAATGATCTCGCTGGCAATGCTTATTGCTTTTTCAGATTGCTCAGCCGTTATTTTCGCAGGACATAACAGCTTGTCGACCAGGTTGGCCCTGGCGTCAAAAACCATTTCAACCACCGGAAAACATTTAATTTCGCCTCTTTTATTACGTGCTGCAATAACCGATATTTCCTTCGAAATGCTGACCTTGTCTTCAACAACCGATGGTCCGGGAAGCAGGCCTTGCAATTCTGTTTCGTTGTTTATCACCGCCACCCCGCGCCCATCATAGCCGCCTTTCCGGAGTTTTTGGACAAAGGGAAACGTAATTTCGCCTTTTTCGATCATTTCAGAAATATCATCGGGCTTGCTGCAAAGGACAAAGGGAGAGGTTGGGATGCCATTGCCCTGGTAAAACGCTTTTTGCTTGCCCTTGTCCTGTATCATTTCCAGGATTTCAGGGTCAGGCTCAATTTTGCAGCCTTCTGATTTCAGCTTTTTTAAAGCATCGATGTTTATGCTTTCGATTTCGAAGGTAAGCACATCCACCAGCTTCCCGAATTGATACACCGCATCAAAATCGAGGTGGCTGCCCTGAACGAAATGCGAAGCAATGCTCCGGGCCGGGCAATTTCCATCCTGATCTAAAACGTAGGTGATAATATCCCATTTGCTCGCTTCCTGTATGAGCATTTTGCCTAGCTGCCCGCCGGCAATGATTCCCAGTTTCAAATTTGATGTAACTAACCGTTCCATATTCCTGTCATTTTCCTATGATTCCTTGTTCCAGCCGAAGACGGGAAAAATCATTTTTTATTCGCATTACCAATAGTTTACGCATGTTTTTTTGCCCAACCCTGCCACCAGAAAAAACAACGCTAAGATAAGCTTTAAAAGAAGATTTCAGACAACCCTAAGTCGGTTTATCGAACGGAAAATGGATGCGGAAATTAAGCCGCAATGCAATAAGGTTTTCACTCCTGGCAATTGTATTCCATATAAGCAATGGTTTCTTCTTTCACAAACGGCCCGTGCAGCTTTTCAACAATATGGAGCGCCAAGTCAATACCCGCACTGATGCCTGCTGAGGTCATAATCCTGCCATTGTCAACAAAGCGTTTTTCGTTGTTAATGCGCGCACCGCTGGTATAGCCCAGCACATCGTCAATTACCAGGTGGTGGGTTGCAAACTCCATGTTGTCGAGCAGCCCGAGCCTGGCAAGCACCCTGGCACCTGAACAGACCGAAAAGGTTATTTCCGATTCTTCGCAGCTGACCAGTATCCACTTCATCAATAAGGCATTGCTGACTACCTTCTTTGTTCCGTCACCTCCGGGTATCAGCAAAATATCAATAGCAGGGGAGTTGTTGATGGAATAATCGGGCAGCACCTTCATGCCATGCACCGACCTTATGGCCTGGCCTGTTTCTGAAATGGTGAAAACATTGAAAAGCCTGAAATCATTCAACTCATTGGCCACCGAAAAAACTTCATACGGCCCGGCAAAATCGAGCAATTCCATATCATCGAATAAAAGGATCCCGATTGTTTTCATAAGGTTTGCCCAAGTTTTCAGGTGTGAAATTAATTTTTTCAAAAATAATGAATTCTGAAACCCAAGGAAATTAGGTTGCCGTAATAAGCCTGCTTTTGGCATTTGGCTCATTAAAATAAGCAAGGAGCTGGACCAGGGAACACAGAATTAGTAATAGATGTAACATTTTGTAAAACTTCTGTAACAACAGGTTGAAAAAACGTTTTAACCTTTGCCGCTTTCTAAAACTAATTAAAAAACACAAAAAACCATGAAACAAATTATTTCAACATTATTATTCTCTTTGCTTCTTTTTGTTGGTGCGGCCAGCGCACAACATGTCAACATTGGGATTAAGGGAGGCCTAAACGCCTATTCGATTGCCAATGGTAACGACCTTGAGAAGGATCCGAAATTGGGATTGCACCTGGGCCTTATTGGACACATTCATCTTACTGATCCAATCGCATTGCAACCTGAGCTTGTATTTTCGATGCAAGGTTCGAAAAACACCAGCCTTAATTACGTAAACATTCCATTGATGTTTCAATATATGTACGACAATGGATTCAGATTACAAGCAGGCCCTCAGCTTGGTATTTTAGTAAGTGCAAAATCGAAAATCAACAATGTGAAAACCGATGTTAAGGGCGATTACGAATCAATTGATTTAGGCCTGGGAGCTGGCATGAGTTATGTAAACCCTGCCACTAATTTCGGCGTGGATGTTAGGTATAACCACGGTCTGACCAACATCACCAAGAATGAAAATGCAACCATTTACAATCGTGGAATTCAGCTGGGTGTTTTCTATCTGATCAATCACAAATAATAACCCAAATAAAAAAACCTTATGAAAAATCCATCCGCTCCCCAAAAAATCACCTGGATTATTGGTATAATCTTCGGTATACTTGGAATTATCGGTTACTTCGTCCGTATCGATATCTTATCGGAACACCATTTCGCTTTATTGTTGATCGGATTTATTGCACTAGCAATTGGCACAACCTTCAAGGGGGTTTAAATAAAAGCTCCTTAAGCCATGGGTTCAGGCAACGTCTTTGGTTTAAGGCATCATTGAAAGTAAAAAATAAGCCCGCAGAAATTTTTTCTGCGGGCTTATTTTCTTTTACCTGAGACTGTAAGGCTTATTCGGCAAACCCTCTTAATTACTGGATGTTGATTTCAGACGTCGGCTCCGGATCTGTTTGTAATTAGAGGATTTAAGGCCTGTAACCTTCTTGAATTGATTGGATAAATGCGCTACACTGCTATAGTGAAGCCTGTCGGCTATTTCTGTAAGATTGTGGTCGCCAATCAAAAGCATTTCTTTTGCTTTTTCAATTTTATGCGAGATGATAAATTGCTGAAGCGTTATTCCTTTCACTTCCGAAAACATACTGGACAAGTATTTGTAATCAAGACCTAACTTATCGCTGATATAATCTGAATAATTGACCTTTGGCACCTCTTGCGAATAATGTATCATATCTATTACGACACTTTTTATTTTTTCAATCAACTCACTTTTTTTCTCGTCAAGTAATTCCATTCCTGATTTCAGCAAATTCAATCTAAAGATTTCCCTCTGTTCTTCTGTTATGTTTTCTACAATATCAACCAGGCCAAGATCAACAATAATGTGCTTCGAACTTACACCCAATCTTTTTAATTCTTCTTCAACCAAAGTCTTGCATCGCAAGCTTACCATGTATTTTGCATCTAAAGTCATTTAGGTTTAAAATTTGAGTGGAAAAATTACTTGATAACCTGCCTGAACTTAAATAATAATGCGGGTTCTGGCATTGGTATATTGGTAAAGTCCAAAACCGTGCCGCGATTGGATTTACAAAAAGAAAGAGAAAGCACACAAAACAACAAAGCAGAGATATAGTATCCAAACAAAACAGGCTGCCCTTCTTAGGCTGTCTTTTTAGCTTTAAGATAGTTTTATCACCTTTTGATTTAGCAAGCCTACCGGTAATCCCGAAAGCTTCCTTGCTTCCTATTCAGCTCAAATTAACGAGTGCCTTATCTGCATAATCATGCAATTCAACCCACAAGAAGCGTGATTTATGCAACAAATAAAATGAAACTTATAACATTAACGGTGTTTCTTCCACTAATTTTGTATAAGGCTTGGACTTGGGTGATACGCTATGAAAAAATGCGTGCACAATTGCAAAGCTATTTTTGTTCTGTATCATTGTTTAGTTTCCGTTCTAAATTGCAAATGGTTTTCACCTTAATTCGCTCACCATGAAAACTCAACCCGTACTTCCGTATATTTATTTTTTCCTTTTCTTTTTTCTTATAAGCCTGGGCAGTTGCGAGCAAAAAAACGACCCGGTCCCGGATGACCAACCAGGAAGCTTAATTGACGTTGAGGGAAATATTTATCCTACAGTTCAAATTGGGGAGCAGAGATGGATGGCAGCAAATTTGAAAACCACCAAATACAGGGATGGAACTGTTATTAGTTATCCTGGCAATGATACGCTTCAATGGCAAAACAATACAACCGGCGCATATGCCTGGCAAAGCGACTATGAAGTGGATAAAGACATCTATGGTGGGCTGTATAATTGGTATGCCGTAAACAATTCCCTTGGTCTTTGCCCTACAGGCTGGCACGTTTCCACAACCGAAGACTGGATCGTTCTGCTGAAATACCTGCATGACGAGCATGGTTTATCCAATGACACCCTTGGAAGCGTTGGAAACAAGTTAAAATCTTGCAAACAAGTAAACTCCCCCTTGGGTGGAGATTGTAATTCTGACCAACATCCAAGGTGGGCGCTTCATAATACGCATTACGGAACTGATGATTTTGGTTTTGCTGCTTTACCAGGTGGAAGACGGAGTGCGGAAGGCCTTTACAATTGGATGGGGCTCTATGGTCTTTGGTGGGCGCATGATAAAAAATACGATACGGGTACTGATGCCCAATACCGTTACATCAACTCCGACCAAGGCAGGGTTTATGGCTATTTGAAAATCGATAAAAATATTGGCCTCAGTGTTCGTTGTTTAAAAAATTCTTGATGCATAACTGTGCTTGTGATGATGTGGAAAATTTTGTTCTACATTTCACCAGAAGCAATTCGTTTTATTTCTTTTGCTATATCCTTGGGTGAAAGAATAAAATCTATACACCCACTTTCTATTGCAGTTTCCGGCATATCTGGCTGGGCTGCCGTATCTGGCTTCTGCGCGATAGTAATTCCACCTGCTTCCTTAATCTCGCATAAAGCTTCGGCACCATCCCCGTCATAACCAGATACAATGACAGCGATGATTTTTCCGTCCCAGTTCGTTGTTAATGAACGCAGAAAAACCGTAATGACATTTGGCCAGCCTTTGGGTTTTGATATGGGCTTAAGCCGGAACTCGTCACCAAGAATATGTAAGTCGCGATTCTCAGGGATGACAAAAACATGGTTGGGTTCGATGTCCAGTTTTTCCGTGATTAGCTCAACCGGCATTGTTGTATACCTGGGAAGAATCTTATGAAGATGGGTGGCTACAGTTCTCAAGTGATTCACGATGACGATAGCAACGCCCAGATCTGCTGGCAGATTTTGCAGAAGCCGAATATAAGCGTCGAGTCCTCCTGCTGAACCTCCCACGCAAATGACCGGAAAATTCTTTAAACCACTCTTTTCATCCATTGCAATTATTTTTCAGGTAATAAGAGATAATAATCTTTGATACTCAAAGGTACGGATTCTGTTTAGAGATTTTGCGTCAAAAGGAAAGAGGCTATCCTTTGGAGACAGCCTCTTTATCATTTATGCAATTTTGATCTTTTCGTATTTGATCAATAGGGGAAAATTAAATTCTCTCCGACTGTACATTCTTTATCATGGTAATCACTTCTTCGCGCTTTTTGTTTAGCCTTCGTTCGACCCTGCCCAGCAGTTCATCTTCTTTACCAGTTTCGAATTTCAGGTCTGCATCGGTAAGTTGCGAAAATCTACCTTGAAGCAGTTTTGATTTTGCATCCCAATTCCCGGTAATTTTAAAAGCTTCGTTGTTCTTACTCTGACTTAAGTTCATAACATTCAATATTTAATGCTGTAATTACATTATCACAACAAAGTAAAGTTAGGAGCACTGGTGCTGGAAAGCATTACAGAAAAAAATCAGAATGTTGTCTATTTCACAGATAAAATGCTAAATGCCGAAATTTTAACTGCACATACCCAGCAACAACCAGATGACGATAAAAACTATGACAGTACCAAAACATCCTCCACCAAGTTTCCATGCACCATATCCTGAAATCAAACCCCTGAAAAGATTATTCATATGATTCCTCCATTAAATAGTCATACCAAATTAATACTTAAATGTAAATTTGGACGATAATAAGTTGAAAATTGTTATATTAATCAGGATAAAAGTTACATGATTTACAGGTTCAAGGAATCCAGTACCAGCCACAGGTGCTTTGCTTCGCCGGGCGACCCGGGCCTATGAAAGGGCGTTTCCGCTTCGCAGGAGGGTAAACCTGGCGTTTGGGGTTTGGCTCTGCGAAACAAAAAATCGCGCAGCGGGTTATAAAGCCGAGAGAATTTGTGTAACGTTAAAAATTACAGGATCATTCCCGGTTGTTATACTCCATATAGCCCATGGTCATTTCCTTCACCGGCCTGCCATAAAGTTTCTCCAAAATATAAAGGGCCAGGTCAATCCCGGCGCTGATACCAGCAGCAGTCATAATCCGGCCATTATCAACAAAACGTTTTTCCGTGTTGATGCGTGCGCCACTGGCAATGCTGAGCACATCGTCAATGACCAGGTGGTGGGTTGCAAACTCCGAGTTATCGAGTAGCCCAAGCCTGGCAAGCACCCTGGCACCCGAACAGACCGAGAAGGTAATTTCCAATTTTTCGCAAGTGGCCAGAATCCAATCCATCAACAAGGCATTATTGATCACCTTTTTGGTTCCGTCCCCTCCGGGTATCAGCAAAATATCAATGGCAGGGCAGTTGCTTATTGCATAATCGGGAAAAACCTTCATGCCATGCACCGACCTAATGGTCTGCCCGGTCTCTGAAATGGTGAGAACATTGAAAAGCCCAAAATCATTAAGCTCATTGGCCACCGAAAAAACCTCATACGGCCCGGCAAAATCGAGCAATTCCACATCATCAAATAAAAGGATTCCGATGGTTCTCATTTAGCACTGCTTTTTAAAAACACTATTGTTTCATTTTATTCTTCTCAACTCGTTCCTTCAATGCACGATTCATCTGATGATAACCAACTTCGGTTTTCTCTATCATACCACCCATCAATAAAACCATAGGCCCCATGAATCTCTCAATTTGCCGAAACCGGGTTTTTTCATCTGGGCCAGGTTCAAGCAGAAAAGCATGATCGCCACGATAGAAAATCTTAAGAAAACTTCCACCCCAGAGAATCTTTTTGTGCGGTATTACTTCGTAAACTTCTGGTTTGAAAACCATAGGTTTCAACCCCAGCGAAACAACTTTTATGCGCATGCGTTCACCCACTATAAGATTTCCTTCAACCAATGGAATAAATGTATTCCACGATCCCCATGAATTGAAGTCTACAAGAACTTCCCAAACTTTTTCAGGGGGCGCATCAATATCAATGTATGCATCAATGGTACGTTGCATTTGTTTTGATTTTTTTCCTTTCATGGCCTTCATATTAATAAATAAGCCAGATCTGGCCTTCTTAATCAATTTTCAAAGCGTCTTTAACCACTTTTCTGTAAATCCGCCCAATATTTAAATTCACATCTTCCACCATAACTTCATCATACGAGATACGCTTTATTTTTTCTTTATTAATGATAAATGAACGGTGAATTCTTAAAAAGAAATCGGGCAACCTGTAAGCCAAATTACTTATTTTCTCTTTACTGATAATTTGCTCTTTCATGGTATTAATTCGAATGTAATCCGAAAAGCTCTCAATATATACTATATCATGGTATGGTATTCTGGCCATTTTTCTTTTAGACATAATCTCCAGGAAAGGATCTTCCATTTTATTTTTTTCGGCTAACAATTGTTGAATTACCAGCCGATTTTCTTTTATTTGACGTAGCATTAATAAAACCGCCCCAATAAATACCAGCAGATATAATATAACGGCCAATAGAATGGTATCCGACGCATTAGGACCCAGGTTATTGTAATTAAAATTCCCGAGGTAGATAAACGAAAGCATCAATACGATCATTTCAAGATATAATGAAACAATAGTACTATAAAGGGTGTATAGTGTGAATTTTAAAATCTTCTTTTTCAGCAAGTACTTTGGCACGAGCACGTAGTTGAAAAAATAGGAAGTCCCCAATACAATAGGCAGGAGCATGGCAACAAAAAAAAATGCAGCAGTATTATTGCCCCACGACCGCCCAAAGACTAAAGTCAGCACCAGAACAACTATACAACAATAGGCTATGTGGCCGTAGAGATAAGATGATTTACCCTTCATTTGTTCCTGATTTTTTTCAAATTTCGCAAAAAGCAACAATATATGCAATCAGCGTCGGCAAACAGCCCTTTAAGAAGCGGATTCAACCTTGATGAATTGCATTAAGCCTGCTAACTTAGCCATATTATTAACCAAAAAAAACCTGTTATGAAAAGTTTATTTTTTATGGGCGGAACCCTGTTTATGAGCATCCTGACAATACTGTTTGTTATAATGATCGCATGGTATCTTTATCATCTCCTTGCTGTGTTTCATTTCAGGCAATTATCGCCCGAAATAGTGTTGCGGAGGATAGGATACGGCAAATCTATTGGGTTATTTGCCATGATCACTGGCATCTTTGGTCAATTAATTGGCTTTTATGAAGCATTTTCAGTAATAGAACATGCCGTTGATATTTCACCTGGTATGCTATATGGAGGCATAAAAGTCTCAATGATAACCACCCTTTACGGCATATCCATTTATTTAATCTCTTTGATGATATGGTTTATAGCCAGCATAGTTATTGAGCGAAAACTTAATTAGCCCCGGGTGCAAGTTTCTTAGGCGACACGGGGCTAATACAGGCGGTCCTTCTTCGCAGGACTGAGAACCCTGCGCTTGCCCTTTGCTTTTGGGCTCAGCGAAGCAAAATTCTGCTTAACGGAGGAATGATTTAAGGGCTTTTCGACTCTATTTTTTAATGGCCCAGGTTCAGGGGGCTTGTAATATCACAGAGGACTAAAGTTTGCGTCATTAAATCCTCACTACCGCTAGCCCCGTAGGCTGTCAAGGTCACATCATAATAACCCGCACTGGCATATGTGTAACTTGGATTTTCGAGATTTGAGCTATCACCGTTGCCAAAATCCCAAAAATAAACTATTGCATTTTCCGATTTGTTGAGAAAATGTACACGGTGATAATTTATTTCGTCAATTTGCATGATGAAATCAGCAATGACTTGTGGCTCAATTTCTTCGCCTTTATCATTGCATGAAATTATGGTACAAACTAATAAAACAATTACAATAATTCTCATATAAAAAAATTGCAGCTAACCCATTATTTATTAAATCCGCAATTCAAGAAGGTGCACTAATTTCTTTTTGGAAGGCAATCTTGTCCATCCTTTACCCCTTCCAAAGTTCACGATAATTATCCCAAAGATAAAATATTTTAAATATTTAAGCCGCTTTGTTTTACAGACCAGCCCCTGGATTTACCCCGGGTGCAAGTTTTTGGGCGACCAGCGGCTAATACAGGCGCTGCCTATTCGCAGGCCGAAGCCAACATGACCCTTCATTAAAAATAATGAACAGTAAATATTTGTTTAACTTTTTCGATAAATAATTGAACAATGTGTAATCCAGCTTGTTTGATAACTAATTGATTACTTTACAAATCTTAAAATGAAAAAAATGAAAAAATTTAATCTAATTCTCCTCGCTCTGGTAATATCTTTCAGTGCATTCGGTCAACAAAAAGATATAGTGGATATTGCAATCAGTTCACCTGATCATACAACATTAGTATCTGCTGTGCAGGCTGCCGATTTAGTAGCAACGTTGAAAAGTACAGGTCCATTTACAGTATTTGCTCCAACTAACAAAGCTTTCGAAAAGCTTCCTGAAGGAACTGTTGCAAGTTTGCTAAAGTCTGAAAATAAGGCCACACTGGCAAAAATTTTAACTTATCATGTTGTTAGTGGTAATCTTGATGCTGCTGCTGTAATTGCTGCAATTCAAAAAGGCAATGGTCAAGTAGTTTTAACTACTGTAAGTGGCGGTAAATTAACTGCATCTCTGGACAGGGATAGAGTTAAATTGACAGACGAATCAGGTAATTCGGCATTTGTAATTGCTGCTGATCTTAAAGGTTCTAACGGGGTAATCCACGTAATTGATGGAGTTGTTCTTCCAAATTAATTAGTTCTTGCAAGAAGACTTATAACAAAACAGTAAGTTTTTCTGCAGAAACTATCTTGTTTTACAAATTATCCCAGATTTAAAAAGCTCTCTGATCCATTCAGAGGGCTTTTTTTATTGCACTAACTGCCAGATAAAGCCCCGGGTGCAAGTTTTTTTAGCGACCCGGGACTAATACAGACGGACCCGCTTTTGTTGTATCCCAGCCAGGAGTCGCTTGGGGCCTTTTTACCTTTAAAAGATTTACCACAATAAGCCTTCGCTTGAGACCCTTCGCCCCGCAAGTGCAGAACTCAGGGCCTATTTATTACTGGGGTTTTTATTCATCATTCACATTCAGTTTTTCAATCAAATTATATTTTGCTTGCCTTGTCTCCCATCTTTCTCTGGCAAATGCCTGCATATCTGTTATGGTATCCTTTTCGTCAACTATTTCTAAACCAAGAAGGGTTTCAATTATATCTTCCATCGTTACTACGCCGTCTAATCCACCATATTCATCAACTATAAGGGCTATGTGCTCTTTTTTTTCCAAAAGCTTTTCCCATAACGAAAATAACACGATATTGTCAGGTACTATAATAATATCTCGTTTAATATCTTTCAATGTCAGAGTATGTTTGTCTTCAGCCAAATTTTCAAAAACTGTTTGTCTGAATACGTACCCTGAAATGTTTTCATCATTACCTGAGTAAACTGGTATTCTTGAAAACTTTAAGTAATCCTTGTTCTTCAGAAAATCCTGTAAAGACAATTTTTCATCAGCTACCGCAACCACAACTCTTGGTGTCATAATCTCAGTAACTTTAATATTTTTGAGTTTAAGTATATTTTGAATGATTTTATTCTCTTTGTCTGAGAACAACCCTTCGTCCACACCGATACTCGTTAAAGCGGCAATTTCTTCTCTACTTATTGTTTGTTCATTCTTTTGTTTTGCAAAAAGTTTGGTAATTACAGACGACAACACAACCAAAGGATAAGTTGCTATAATCATTGATTTTATGGTATAATACGTAACTTTTGTTAAACTCTTCCAATACCTGGCCCCAATAGTTTTGGGAATAATTTCTGTAAATACTAAAATAAGAATTGTAAGTACGGCAGATACTATCCCAAAATATGCTTCGCCAAATACCTTTACTGCCTGCGCACCAACACCAGCGGCTCCAACTGTATGTGCAACAGTGTTTAAAGATAATATTGCCGACAAAGGTTTATCTATATTGGTTTTCAAATCAATAAATGATTTTGCCCAGACGTGGCCTTTATCGTGTTTTACAATTAAAAAGGAATGTGGCGTGGAAAGAAGCACTGATTCCATTATAGAACAAAGGAATGAAACAAATAAGGCCAGGAATAAATACGCAATTAAAGTTATCATTTTTAAAATCTTTTGTTAGGTTTTAGTTTGCACTCTTGACGCGGCTGGCAATATGAAGCCTAGGGCATTTCACTTTGAAAACCAAGATTTTACCTTCTTGAACCATTTACCAATATATTTATTATTGACATTTTTTGTGGTATTATTTTGTTCACCTATCAACAAAGCAATGGGTTTTAGTTCTTCATACTGTTCACAAACCACTTTTAACATGGCTGCGAAGGGTAAAAATAAAACCATACCGGCTATACCCCAAACCGAAGCACCGATTATGATGCTTAAAATTGAGGCGAGCGCGTTAATTTTTAAATTTCCTCCTACTATTTTTGGAGTCAGAAAATTACTTTCAATAAACTGAACGAACCAGAAGTAAACAGCTATGGTTATTGGCATCCAAATACCATCATGCGATATAAAAGCATATAATACAGGAATGGCAGCTCCTATAAAAGTTCCGGCATAAGGAATAAGGGCCAGGAAACCGGCTAAATACCCAAAAAGAAAAGGGCTATCAATGCCAATAACCCAAAGCCCGACACTGTTCACAAATCCAAGCAGCAGAATAATTATCGTCATTCCAAAAAGGTATTGTTGCCCTACCTGCTGAATAGATTTTAACATTTTGAAAGCCTTATTTCTATTCTCGAGGGGAAAGAAACCGAGCAAAGCCCTTACCAGCCCTTTTCTGTATATAAGAATCAGGAAGGTAAATATAATAGTGGTTAATATGCCGAAAAGGATATTGGTTGTGCTATTGAATGTTTGGCTTAACAAAGTTCCGGCCGACTCGTTTAAATGGTTTTTGATCGTATCTAACAACTCCCCTTTTTCCAGTTGTGGCAAAAACCCAAAGTTTTTATTTATGAGTATTGTGGCATCCGCAAAAAGATTGAGAATTTTAGCTTTAAAATCGGTTAAGTTTTGTGAGAGTAGAATGATTTGATTAGAGAAAAGATAAATACCCCCTCCTATAATCAGCAATAAGCCCAGAATGGACAGAAGTGCCGACAATACTTCACTTGCACCCCATGATTCCAATTTCCGGACAACAGGTAAGAGTATAAACGCTATTAAAAAGGCAAACGCGACTGGAATCAGCACAGCTTTTGCTAAAATTAAAATAGCAAATAAGCCAATTACTGAGGCTATGACATAAAATACTTTTTGAAATGAAAGGTGCATAGCTTTTGGTGTTTAAAATTACTTTTCCCTTAATAAAAAAACATATTGCACATAATCCAATAATTTTCGGGTGTGAATAATATTTCTACAAAAATAAAGCATTCTTTAACTGCCCTGCGCCTTGTTCATTAACATAAATCCCTGCCCAAATTTCTTTATCAGGAATTATGCTAAAATAATGCGAATCAACTATCATTGAATTTTCAAATAATTCAAGTTCTATCCAACCATAAGTAAATTGCGAATTGTTGGATTTTTTTACGCCTATGTAATTAATTTCTTGTGTAAACACATTTTAAATGATAAAATTACACCAACTTCCTGACTTTTTTCAATATTTCAGGGTTCTGGGTTTCGCCGGGGTGAAGATTTGCCCAAGGTGCAAGTTTGCCGGGCAACGATTAGCCCGGGGTGCAAGTTTATTGGGCGACTCGGGGCTAAGCACAGCCGGACCCGCTTCGCAGGACGAAGGGCGGTTGGCGGTTGGCTTTTAGCCTGTGCTCTTAGCTCTTAGCTCTTAGCTCTGTGCCCTGCGCCCTGCGCTCTCTGCCACTTACTGCATTCTCACCCTTGGATCAAGCAACCCGTATATAATATCGACGGCGATGTTTACCAGTACCAGCATAACGGAAATAAGCAGCACGGCACCCATGATCACGGGGAAGTCGTAGGTTTCGAGGGCGTTGACAATCACTACGCCTATGCCTTTCCAGTCGAACACGTACTCTACAAAAACGGCCCCGGCCATCAGCGAGGCGAACCAGCCCGAGATGGCGGTAATAACGGGGTTCATGGCGTTGCGCAGGGCGTGACGGGTTATGACGCGGTACATGCTCAGGCCTTTGGCGCGGGCGGTGCGAATATAGTCCTGCGCCATGACGTTGCGAAGCGAGCTGCGGGTAAGCTCGGTCACTACTGCCAGAGGCCTGATGCCCAGTGTTATGGCCGGCAGTATCAGGTTCTTCCATTTCACATACTCGCCCCGCCCGAAGTCATCAACGGCATAAAAGCTGCCGGTCATGTTGAGCCCGGTGAAGTCGCCCAGCACAAAGGCAAAGAGCCAGGCAATGATGATGGCGGCAAAAAACGAGGGCAGCGACATGCCCAGCACCGAAAACACCATGATGGTACGCCCCATGGCAGGACTGTCGTGCATCATCGACACCACCCCCAGGGCAATGCCCAGCAACATGGCAAATAGTATGGCCACCGTTGCCAAAAGCAAGGTATTGGGAAATGCTTCTCCAAGAATGGAGGTTACCGGACGGTTGCTCTGGTAACTGCGCCGCAGGTAAGGCTTTTTGAGCACCAGCGAAAACTTGCCCGCCGAAAGTAATTTTACAGCATCATACTTTTCGAGATCGAGAAAGAAGAAGCTTTCTGACTCTTCCTGGTTGTGAAAGGAAACGGGCGACAGGTCGTTGAGGTAGTTGAGGTATTGCAGCATTACCGGGCGGTCGAGGCCCAACTCGCGCTGAATGGCTTCTACTGAGGCTATGTCGGCACGCTGCCCCAGCATCATTCGGGCGGGGTCGCCGGGCAGCACCGTAAACAGGAAAAAGACCACGGTAACCACCCCAAGGAATACCCACAGACCGTACCACAATCTCCTGGCAATGAATTTCAGCACCTTTTTCCTGATTTAATGAGCCGTTCAGCCTTTCTGCCCCTCGAGTTCCAGCTTAATGAGGGCAAAAACGGCGTAATTGATTATATCGTAGTAGTTGGCATCGATGCCTTCCGAAACGAAGGTTTTTCCTTCGTTGTCTTCGATCTGCTTTATGCGCAGCAACTTCATAAGTATGATGTCGGCCAGTGATGATACCCGCATTTCGCGCCATGCCTCGCTGTAATCGTGGTTTTTGTCGAGCATCAGGCTACGCGATTTTTCGAAATACTCGATCCATTTCTTTGCGGCCTCATCGGGAGCCAGCTCGGGCTGATCGGCCACACCCAGCTCAAGCTGAATAAGCCCCACAATGGCATAGTTTACAATACCTATAAATTCGGGCGTAATACCTTCAAGTATTTTTTGTGTACCTTTGCTTTGCAACGAGCGAATACGCTGGGCTTTGATGTAGATCTGGTCGGTAAGCGACGATGGGCGAAGGATGCGCCAAGCGGTGCCATAATCTTTCATTTTTTTGGTGAAGATATCCTGACAGATCTTTTTTATCTCGTCGTATTGCTGGTTGGTTTTTGTCATTGAGCCCATTTGCGGCGATTGTTATTTACAGGTTATTTTAAATTAACGATGGCGAAAGATACATTTTTCTGCCCAAAAAGAACGCTGAACCTTCGGGGCAAAATTATGAATTTATCCTCACCCATTGTGATGGGGATTATTAATATTACGCCCGACTCGTTTTACGATGGCGGAAAATTCCAAAGCAACTGGCAGGTGGTTAAGCATGCCGAGCAGCTGCTGATGGAGGGCGCTGCCATTCTCGACCTGGGCGCTGCCTCCAGCAGGCCTGGCTCAGGTCTCATTGATGCCGCCGAGGAAAAGCAGCGCCTGCTTCCGGTTATAAAGAGTATTCTGAGGCGTTTTCCTGAAGCCATTCTCTCAATCGACACTTACAACTCCGAAACAGCCATCATGGCCGTGGAGGAGGGCGCCCACATGATCAACGACATTTCTGCCGGCAACATCGACCCGGCCATGTTCGACACCATAGCCCGCTTGCAAGTGCCATACATTATGATGCATATGCAGGGCACACCGGCCAATATGCAGCAAAACCCGGTGTATAAAGACCTGATCAAGGAGATTTCGGCATTTTTTGCTGAAAGAGTCAACCGCCTGAACCAGATGGGGGTGAACGACATTATTATCGACCCCGGCTTTGGCTTTGGCAAAACCATCGAGCACAACTACCAGCTGCTGAACCAGCTTGACTTTTTCAGGGTATTCGATCTGCCTTTGCTGGTGGGCATTTCTCGCAAGTCGATGATCAACCGGGTGCTTGGCACAACGCCCGACGAAGCCCTGAACGGAACTACCGTGCTCAACACCATTGCTGCTCAAAAAGGTGCCAGCATCCTGAGGGTTCATGACGTGCGCCAAGCCATGGAAGCGGTTAAAATCGTGGCAATGTTGAAAAGTCAGAGCGAAATCCATTAATTTTATCAGGAAAAATCCGGATCCATGCCCCTTCTTTTTGTCCCAGCCTTTCTGCAAATTCGCCTGCTCGACATTATCGACATTATTTTGGTGGCCATATTGCTTTACCAGCTCTACCTGCTGATCAGGGGCACAGGCGCGCTCAATATTTTTGTTGGGATTCTTTCTATTTACCTGGTTTGGTGGCTGGTGCGCATTTTTGAGATGGAGCTGCTTACAGCCATCCTGGGGCAGTTTATCAGCGTGGGGGTGCTGGCACTGATCATCGTGTTCCAGCCCGAGATACGTAAGTTCCTTCTTATGGTGGGTACCCGAAGTTTTATCAACAAGCCTTCGCGCAGGTTTTTCAGCAGGCTGTGGCAATTCGACGATACCATTAAACTCAACATCTCCCCCATTGTAAACTCATGCCAGCGCTTTTCCGAAAACCGCAACGGGGCGCTGATAGTTATTACCAAAGAAAACGAACTGGCATTTTTTATTGAAACCGGCGAACTGATCGATGCCCGCATTTCGGAGCAACTGCTCGACAATATCTTTTTCAAGAACAGCCCCCTGCACGATGGGGCCGTGATTATCTCCAGCAACCGCATCAGGGCAGCACGTTGTGTGCTGCCCGTTTCCGAAAGCAAGGAGATTCCTTCCAGCCTGGGCCTGCGCCACCGCGCGGCAGCCGGTATAACCGAACAATCGGATGCCATTGCCATAGTGGTGAGTGAGCAAACCGGCAGGATCTCCGTGGCAAAAGGTGGTGAAATAAGGCGAAACCTGAAGCCGGTGCAACTAAAAGAATTCCTTGCCAGGGAGTTCGGCATTCAGCAGGCCGCTGCCGAAAAAGAACCAGAAAAGAGCTGATTGTTAATTGTTAATTAACATTTTTCGATTATTTCTTTGACGTTCTCTCCTCCAATATTCCGAGAATCCCTTTCACATCGTCGGGTCGCACCCATAGCGCATCGGGGTATCGTTTAAACCAGGTAATTTGACGTTTGGCGTAGCGGCGAGAGTTGGTTTTAATTTTTTCGATGGCTTGAACTAGGGTACAAGAGCCTGCCAGCCAATCGAATAGCTCTTTATAGCCTACGGTGTTCAACGCATTCAGATGCCGGAGTCCGAAAAAGGTCAGGGCTTCCTCAATAAGTCCATCGGCAACCATTTGATCGACACGCTGGTTTATACGTTCGAAAAGCTCCTGCCGGGGACGGTCCATCACAATGGTTTTCACCCCGAAAGGTCTGGGATTGACTTTTCTGGTGCGCAGTTCAGAGAACTTTTTTCCTGTGGTAAGAAACACTTCAATAGCTCGCTTTATGCGGTTGGGGTTGGCAAGATCGACCTGCAGGTAAAATTCAGGATCTACGCTTTTTAACCACGGCCTCAGGGCATCGAGGCCTCCCTGGCGATAAACCTGGTCTACCTGCCGCCTGATCTCGGCATCTACCGGAGGCAGCTCATCAAATCCATGGCACACGGCATCGATATACAGGCCCGAGCCACCAGTGAGCACTACAACATGGTGTTTCTCAAAAAGCTTTTCCAGCAGTGCCAGCGCCTGCTCTTCGTAAATGGAAACGTTGTAATAATCGTGCACCGAAAGATGGCCCACAAAATGGTGCTTCACCTTGGCAAGCTCCCCGGGGGTTGGTGCGGCGGTGCCAATGTTCAGTTCTTTATAAAACTGCCGGGCATCTGCCGACACAATCTCGGTTTGCAGATGCCCGGCCAATGCTATGCTCAGGCTGGTCTTCCCCACACCGGTTGGACCGGTGACGACCAACAGTGTTTTATCAGAACTTGTTTTCGTCGAATTCATCAAAGCTACCACCTCCTTCTTCATCCAGAAAATCATCATTTTCCAATGATTTCAAGTCTTCCGGATCGTACTGGTCTTCGTCGAAACCCAGGTCGAAGCCGGGATCGTCGCCCGAGAGCTGGTGGGCCTTGGCGGTAAGTTCGCGCGGCACCTCGCCCAGGCTTTTCGAAACGCGCGGATAGCTTTGCTTTGGGTCGGCAGGGGCAATCTTCAGCATCTCAAGGTAAAAAGTCCAGTAATTCAGATAGTCGTACACGTAGAGGAGCCGCTGATGGGGATCGTCTATAAAGTCGCTCACCACCGCATCCTTCATCACCAGCATTTTTTCTTCCTGCGGCTCTTCATCATCGCGTTCGGGAAGCTCTTCGGGGCTCATGTCGATAAGGGAAATTTCGCGCTTTTTGCGAAAGCGTGAATCAGTAATAAAAAACGAAGAAAGCATTCCCTTGTCCAAGCCCAGATTTTCCGTAATGGCATTATGGAATTCCTCGAAGGTCTGATCAGACCCTAGCTCGAATTCACGGAGAAAATCGTCCTGCTCCTCAAATGTAAACTTAAAGCGGTAAATATGCATATTAACAAAAATTCAGATTCAATGCTGCTGTAGCAGGGGGTTATAATAAGGCAAAATTAATTATTTTGTTGATGTTACAGGGCTAAGCCCTAATTTTTTTCCCTCTTTGAGCATTAGCTTCCGGGCGGGTTCGCGTTCATTGGGGATATGGCCCTCGAGTATGGCTTCACGTATGGCGGTTTTGATTATCCCCACTTCCCGGCAAGGCTTCAGGCCAAAGGTTTCCATAATGTCGTCGCCGGTCACAGGCGGTTGCCAGTTTCGCAGGCGGTCCTTCTCTTCAATTTCCCTGAGTTTCTGACGCACCAGCTCAAAATTCTGCAGGTAACGTTTCACTTTGACGGCATTGCCCGAGGTGATGTCGGCATCGCACAGCAGCATCAGGTCGTCGATGTCGTCGCCGGCTTCGAATAGCAATCGCCTTACGGCAGAATCGGTTACAATGCTTTCGCTCAGCACAATGGGCCGCAGATGCAGCAGCACCAGCTTCTTCACGTACTTCATTTTTTCATTCAGCGGAAGCTTAAGCCTGCGAAAAATAGTGGGCACCATTTTACTTCCGAGAAATTCGTGCCCGTGAAATGTCCATCCCACATCAGGATCGAATCGCTTGGTGGGCGGCTTGGCGATATCGTGCAGCAGAGCAGCCCAGCGCAGCCAGAGGTCGTCGCTGTTGACAGCCAGGTTGTCAAGCACCTTCAGGGTATGCAAAAGGTTGTCTTTGTGGGCCCTGCCATTTATGACCTCCACCCCTCTCAGGGCTTCGAGTTCAGGGAAGAAGTGCTTCAGCAAACCCGACTCATGCACCTGCAGCAGTCCCTCTCCGGGCTTTTCGGTAAGCATGATCTTGTTAAACTCGTCCATGACCCGCTCAATGGATACGATCTTAATGCGATGGGCATAACGCTTAATTGCCTCGAACGAATGGGGGTCGATAAAAAAACCAAGCTGGGCGGCAAAGCGCAGGGCACGCATCATTCGCAGGGGGTCGTCAGAATAAGTAAGATCGGGATCGAGGGGTGTACAAATTCTTTTTTCGCGCAGGTCCTTTTGCCCATTGAAAGGGTCGAGCAGGGTCCCGAAATCATCCTTATTGAGGCTGATGGCCATGGAATTAATGGTAAAATCGCGGCGATTCACATCGTCGGCCAGGCTGCCATCTTCCACAATGGGCTTGCGCGAGTTGAGGCGATACGACTCGCGGCGGGCACCTACAAACTCCACCTCCCAGTCGTCGTAGCGCAGCATGGCAGTGCCAAAATTTCTGAAAACCTTCAGCTTACCGGTTTTCCCTGCTTTTTCGGCCACACGTGCAGCCAGGTCAATGCCACTGCCCACCACCACAATATCAATATCTTTCGAGTCTCTTTTCAGCAAAAGGTCTCTCACCCAGCCTCCGATAACGAAAGCCGGAAATCCCATTTCGGAGGCTGCCTCCGAAACGAGCCTGAATACGGGATGGGATAGTTTTTCTTTCAAAAAATTTTAATTTCTCAGGATCTGTATCTCTCCGGCCTTATTGATGCGCACAATGGTTGAAACTTTGGCACGGTTGACCCGGCGCTGATTAACCGTAACCACGTAATCGACCCCATTGATAATATCTTGCGAAATTTTGCTGAACGAAAGCGGGCTGGGCTCGCCCGAAAGGTTGGCCGAAGTGGAGGTAATAGGTTTGCCAAAAGCCTTGAGCAGCTCCTGGCAGAACTCGTCGCGCGGAATGCGCACAGCTATGGTCTGGTCGTCGGCCATCACATTCTTGGCCAGGTTGCGGGCACCAGGATATATAATGGTAAGCGGATCTGTCATGCTTTCAATCAGGTCAATGGCCATTTCGGGCAGTTCACCCACGTATTCCCTGAGTTTTTCCAAGGAGTCAACCAGGATAATCAGCGACTTCTGCGGCACACGGCCCTTGAGTTTGTAAACTTTTTCGGCAGCCCTGTGGTTGGTAGCATCGCAACCGATTCCCCAAATAGTATCGGTCGGGTAAAGGATGGTGCCACCCAGGTTTAGTACCTCAACAACTTTTTTTATTTCTTCTTCCATTTTTAAATATTGAAAGCCCACCTTGGGCGGCCCCAAAAACAGCGGGGTTTTCCGTGGTGCTTTCTTACCACAAAGTTACAAAAACCAAAAATATTTTTACCACAACCGAAACATAAATAGAACTACTTATAAAAGAGCGGCATTATTGAAAATGCAATAAAATTTTCTGCAAAGAATTAGGTTATATTTGTAGCCCTTTTCTTAGCCCCGGCCCATGGTAAAAAGCCTGTTTTACAAAAAAAGCGACGAGCCACTGCACGCCTACCTGTATTACCTGTGCCTCTGCCTCATGCTGATTTCATTGCCCACATCCATTTATTTTATCAGCGTGGCACAAATTCTTATGGGGGCCAACTGGCTGGCCGAAGGGCAATACCGCGAAAAAATTCAGCGCTTTTTGCGAAACAAGCCGGCGGTAATCTTCAGTCTGATATACCTGGTGTATATTGCCGGAATAGCATGGACCAGCGACCTGGCTTACGGCGTTGGCTACGACCTGAAGAATAAGCTACCGATCCTCACACTGACATTTTTAGTTGCATCTAGCCGACCGCTAAGGTCCTCGAGGCTCAGGGGGCTGATCACCGTTTTTTCACTAACTGTGCTGGTTACATCCCTTATCGGATTTATTATTTTCCTCAGCCGCGATTACATCAACCCGCGCTCCATTTCGCCCTTTATCTCGCATGTGTACCTAAGCATGATGGTGGTTTTTTCCATATTCCTAATCCCATGGCACACACGGCAAATAACCCAAGACCCGCGCTGGCGAAAACTCTCATGGTTTGCTTCAGCATGGCTGCTTATTTACCTGTTTATTCTCAGCTCCATGACCGGCATCCTCTGCCTGGGAGGTGTGGTGTTTTTCCTGCTATTCAGGGAAATATTCAGCAAGTCGCCGCTTTCGCGGAAAATCCTGTCTCTGGCAGCCTTTACCGGCATGGCAGCAGCCAGCCTTTTGCTCTTTTTGTATGTGATAAAGCCCCTAACGGAAAAAATAATACCTGAACCACTAACGCTTTCAGAAATTACCAGCGAAGGAAATCCCTACAGGCATGACCCCGACAATCTGCAAAGAGAAAACGGCCACCTGGTGTATCATTTCATAGCCGAAGATGAAATAGGATCCGCATGGAACGAGCGAAGCCAAATTGACATTGACAGCACAGGCCATATGGGACAACCCCTGAAAGCCACTCTGTACCGCTATCTTTCTTCAAAAGGCCTTAGAAAAGATAAGGAAGGAATTAGTGCGCTGACTGCACAGGACATTGAAGCCATTGAACATGGCATCCCGAATTACCTGTATACCCGGTGGCCCAATCTGCTGGTGAGGTTGCATCAAAGCGCATGGGAGTTTTTTGAATACAACCGAACCGGAAACCCCAGCGGCCATACCTTTACCCAACGCCTCGAGCTGTGGAAGGGTTCGGCAGCGGCATTTAAGGAGCAACCCCTGTTTGGGTGGGGCACCGGCGATATTTTCATTGCCATGGATTATGGCCTGAGCACCATCGACTCCAAGCTCGACAATTACCACATGAAGCCCCACAACCAGTACCTGGTGCTGCTGCTTATGGTGGGCATCACCGGTACGCTGGTATTCTTCGTGCTATACGGCTGGTTTTTAAAAGAAAGTAAGGCAAGTCGCTATTTGCCATTCAATATTTTTCTTGCCATCATGCTGGTGTCCATGCTTGGAAACAACCCCATAGATGCCCAGATAGGCCTTAGCTTTTTCGTATTTTTCTCCCTGTATTTCGGAATAATGCTTCCTGAAATCGGAAACCAGGAGGCTGGGAAAGAGAAACAGTAATCAATCGGTTTTTATACCGCCACATTGTATTGCCTCAGGGCATCGTTGAGACTTGTTTTGCGGTCAGTGCTTTCCTTGCGCTGGCCAATAATAAGCGCACAGGGCACCTGGTAGGTTCCGGCAGCAAACTTTTTGGGCAGGGTGCCGGGAATAACCACCGAACGAGCGGGTACACGCCCCACATATTCTATGGGCTGATCGCCGCTCACATCAATAATTTTGGTGGAAGCTGTAAGCACCACGTTTGCGCCAAGCACGGCTTCTTTCTCCACATAAACGCCTTCCACCACAATACAACGCGAACCCACAAAACAATCGTCCTCAATGATTACGGGTGCTGCCTGAACTGGTTCGAGCACACCACCGATGCCCACGCCACCACTCAGGTGAACGTTTTTCCCTATTTGGGCACAGCTGCCCACCGTAGCCCAGGTATCGACCATGGTGCCGCTGTCTACATAGGCGCCAATGTTCACATAAGAAGGCATCATGATTACATCAGGCGCCAGAAAAGCACCGTAACGGGCAATGGCATGGGGCACCACACGCACGCCCAACTTCTTGTAATCCTTTTTCAAGGGAATCTTATCATGAAACTCAAAGGGACCTACTTCTATGGTCTCCATCTGCCTAATGGGGAAATACAGGATCACGGCTTTCTTTACCCAATCGTTAACCACCCATTTGCCGTCAATTTTAGCGGCCACGCGTAGCTTTCCCTTGTCAAGCAGTTCAACAACTCCGGCAATATTTTCCTGCACCTGCTGATCTTTAAGAAGACTGCGGTCTTCCCAGGCTTTTTCAATACTAATTTTCAGATCGGTTACATTTTCCATTTTCAGCATTTTTTAATATGCAAAAGTAATCAATTGGCGGGAGCCTCACTGAATCCTGAGTACCCAAACATGTTCACCACTAATCTGGAGGCTGGCCGGCAGCCTGATTTCCAGATCCTTTGCTATTCGTCTGGCTCTTATGTTTCTGTCGCTTCCAAGCATGCGCACATTTCTGAAGTTTCTGTCGCCCAGCCCGTTCAGCACCAGAGGCGCATCGGGAAACTCAAAAAGGAACACATACAAGGTTTTGCCATCTTTCGATTGGGTAAACCTTATGTTTTCGCCCTGTCCAAAGGAGTAAAAACTTCTTGAGCCATAAATGGCTTCGCCATTCTGCCTGATCCACTTCCCCATGCCTTCCATTCGGTCGTAGGCTTCGGGCGCCAGGGTACCATCGGGTGCAGGGCCTATATTCAGCAGATAGTTTCCGCCCTTGCTCACGATATCCACCAACTTCTCCACCAGGTCGTTGGTGGTTTTGTACACATCGTTGGGTGTATAACTCCAGCTGTTGGCCATGGTCATGCACGTCTCCCAGGGATAAGGCAAGCCTTCGTCAGGTATGTGCTGCTCGGGGGTGAGGTAATTCTGAAAAGCGCCGGGCACCTCGCGGTCAACAACGATCAGTCCCGGCTGCTTTTCACGGGCTTTTCGCACTATTTCAGCCATGTTGATGTCCTGATTCTGTGGGTTTCGCGCCCAGCGGCTGCCCTCGTATTCGGCCAGCAGGTAATTCTTCACCTCTTCGTCGGAGGTAGGCCTTACCCAGCCACCATCAAGCCAAAGAATATCCACCCTTCCGTAATCGCTCATCAGTTCATCGATCTGGTTGTGCGTGAATTCCACAAACTTTTGCCAGCGCTCGGGGTGTTTGGGTATGGAATAGTTGGCATTGCGATCGGAAGGCGGAAAATGCGGCCACCAGTAATACTCGCTGTTCCAGTCGGGCTTCGAAAAATATGCCCCGGTCCAGAATCCCTGGTTGCGAAATGCATTAAAAATTTCGAGTGTTACATTGCTTCTGGGGTTGGATGAAAAGGGCGTGTTGGGGCTGGTAATCTTGTAATCCGTGTATTGGGTATCGAACATGCTGAAGCCATCGTGGTGCTTGGTGGTGAAAACCACGTATTTCATTCCGGCATCGCGGGCTGCCCTGGCCCATTTTTCCGGGTCGAACTTCTCAGGGTTGAAGGTAAACTGCAGGGCTTCGTATTGCTTCACGTAATCGTAATAGTTGTCGGCAATGCCGGGTTTTCGTCCGCCTGCCGCCCAGCTCAGGTCTTCAGGGCAAATAGACCAGCTCTCCACAATGCCCCACTGGCTGTATGGGCCCCAGTGCATCAACAGCCCAAATTTCATGTCCTGCCATTCTTCCAGGCGCTGCTGCACCAAGGGGTCAGTATCTGGAAAATATTGCCTGCTCTGGGAAAAAACACCTCCGGCAAATAACATGAACAGTGTAAGACCAAAAAGCTTTTTCATTACATGATTTATTTTTCGTGATTAACGTCGTGCCCTTGGCGGTCTTCTGCCCATATGAAAGATCAGCTCACCCCCATCAGAAATTTCTGAATGCCTTATGTAATGACGGTTTAGCGGGCGTCCGTTCAAGGTTACTCTTTGCACATAAACATTCTCGGGCGATTGGTTTTCCGTTCGGATGGTGAAAACATTGCCGTTCTCCAGTCTGAGCTCAGCCGCGACAACCGAAGGGCTACCGAAAACATACTGATCGTTTCCAGGGGCTACGGGATAAAATCCCAGTGCGTTGAAAATGTACCAGGCACTCATCTGCCCGAAATCATCGTTGCCGCCGAGGCCATCGGGCGTGGGCTTATACATTTTCGGGGCAATCATTCGAACCCTTGCCTGTGTTTTCCAAGGCTCATCAGTCCAGTGGTACAGAAAGGGAATCTGGTGAGATGGCTCATTTCCATGCACATAATTGCCAATAATGCCCTCCTTTGTCACGTCCTCTGTGCCTTCAAAATATTTTTCCGGAAGGGTCATAGTAAAAAGCTCGTCGAGGTAACGGGCAAAATTCTTTCTGCCACCTTTCAACTTTACCAGTTCTTCCACATTGTGTGGCACGTAAAGCCCGTAATTCCATGCATTGCCTTCAATAAAACCCTGTCCGTGGGTGTCCAGGGGGTCGAAAGGTTCCACAAAAGAGCCGTCGCTGAGTCGTGGCCTCATAAAGCCGGTTGATGCATCGAAAATATTCCGATAGTTTTCTGAGCGTTCAATAAACTCCTCGTAAATATCCATTCGGTCGAGGGCTTTTGCCATTTGTGCAATACACCAGTCGTTGTATGCAAACTCGAGGGTCTTGGAAGCGGAATTGCTGCTTTTATCTTCGGGCACATAACCGTATTCCATATAAAACGGCAGCGCATCATAATAGGGGTTTCGGGCCGTAGCCACACAAGCCTCCAGGGCATGCATGGCATCAAAATCACGGATTCCTTTAACAAATGCATCTGCAATGACTGAAACGCTATGGTAGCCAATCATGCACCAGTTTTCATTGGCATAATGCGACCAAATGGGCAGCATTTTATGCACGCTTTGGTCGTAATGGGCCAGCATCGAACGTATCATGTCGTTGTTGCGCGATGGCTGAATAAGGGTAAAAAGCGGGTGTAAGGCGCGGTAGGTATCCCAAAGCGAAAAAGAAGTGTAATTGGTGAACCCCTCAGCAGAATGAATATTCTGGTCCAGCCCCCGATATTGCCCATCCACATCCATATATACCGTTGGCCCAAGGAAACAGTGGTAGAGCGAGGTGTAAAAGTTTACCTTATCTTCCTCATTCAATGTACTTACCCGTATTTTATTCAGCTCCGCATTCCATTGTTCCTGCCCCTGTCGCTTCACCTTCTCAAAGTCCCAATGCGGTATTTCGGCCTTCATGTTTTGAATGGCTCCCCTGCTGCTCACCGGCGAGATGGCCACCTTTACCAGGATTTGTTCTCCATCTTCCATGTCGAAATCAAAATGCCCCCTGAGTTCTCTTGCAGCGGCCTCCGGAAAATTATGGGTCTGATCGAACCGCCTCCAAAAACCCACATACTGCTCTTTTTTTGCCTGCTGAAAGCCAAACTCCTTAAAAGGCTTTGAGAATGCCATGGCAAAATACACCGTGCGGGTGCGTGCCCATCCCGTGGTCTTCCGGTAACCGGTTATCAGTGTATCATTTTCCACCCTTAAAAAGGTCCAGACATTCTTTCCATCATAATTGTAAATGCCATGCACCATGTCTAGAATGACATGTGCCTGGTCGGTGGCAGGGAAGGTGTAGCGGTGCATTCCCACACGAGTGGTAGTGGTCAGTTCGGCAAGCACATTGTAATCGTCGAGCAAAACCCGGTAGTAATTGGGTTCGGCAGCCTCGTTTTCTTTCGAATAGCTAGATCGATATCCGCTCCCGGGATGGTCGGCCGTGCCGGGATTCAGCTTCAGCGACCCTGTAGTGGGCATCAGGAGTATGTCGCCCAGATCGGAATGGCCCGTGCCGCTGAAGTGCGTATGGCTGAAACCTACAATGGTTGGATCGGAATACTGGTAACCAGCACAATACTGGTACACCTCCTTAATGTACTGTCCATTATTATCAAACATCGGAATGGTGTCGGTATCAGGACTGAGCTGAATCGACCCAAAGGGCAAGGTGGCACCCGGATAGGTATGGCCCATTTTTTCTGTCCCGATAAAGGGGTTTACATAACGGATCAGGTTTTCTTCTTCAATATTTTGAGAAAATATTGAAGAGACAGAAATGAAAACCAGGAAAAAGGCAGGGAAAATATTTTTTCTCATTTCTCAGCAATAACAAGCATTTCAAAATCTTCGGTGGTCAGTTTGTCCTCACGGCTGAAGGCGCCAAGCCTCGCTCCAAAAATATCAACTTTTTTGAATCCGACGGATTTCAGCAGCCAGGTTATTTCGGAGGGGACATAGTACCTTTCGTTGCAAACAAGCTCCCTTTTGTTTCCGTCATCGTCCTCAACAATCGTAATATTGTGATCGCGAAAGGTCATTAAATCGAAACTCAGTCCCTCATAATCGGCAGTCCCTTCACCCTTATTGCTGTCCATAAACTCTTTTACCGAATGAAACAATGGGAATAGACCATTCAGGGTGGTAAAGATCAGTTTGCCCCCAATCCTGAGCGCCCTGGCAGCGCCCTGAAGGATTTGAAAGTTCATCTCATCGGTTTCCATAAGTGAGAATGCCCCCTCGCAGATCATTATGGCAAGGTCAAACTCCTGATCAAACTCCAGGTTACGGGCATCCATTTTCCGGAAATCAATGTTCAGCCTTTCTGCTTCAGCCTTCTCCCTGGCCCGCTGCAACTGGGAGTCGGACAAATCAACCCCTGTAACTTTATACCCTCGTTTGGTCAGTTCTATTGTATGACGACCGGTGCCGCAGCCAATATCAAGAATAGTTATTTCTTTGTTGAAACGGGCTTCCTTTTCAATAAAGTCGCACTCGCCCAAAGTGCCCTGTACAAAACTCTCGTTATCGTATGATTTGGCATAATTCTCAAAAAGCGTTTCGTACCATTGTTTTTGTTCAGAATGCTCCATGGCAATTATAGTTAAAGATTACTTTCACCTAATGCTTGCAATGTACCCTGAGCTATTTATCAACCTCCTGAAATTCCTCATACATGCTTTTGAGCAACTCCTTTTCATAATCGCCAAAATATTGCCAGAACATGACACCCTTCAAACCTTGTTCTTTAACATAGCGGGCTTTCCGGCGAATAGATTCGGGGTTTTCGTAAGTAATAAAAATCCTTTCTTCGGGGTTCCATAAGAAAGGTACCAAGGCTGAAGTATCCCATAATTGTTGGTAAACCGGGTTGGAAAGGTAATTCTGCACTATGCTGTGATAACTCAGGTTAACTCCCGTTAGTCCAACTCCGGGCTGTCCCAGGCCATTGTTTTCAGAATTAACTTCTTGCCAGCCACGTCCATAAAAGGCAGCGCCGATCAGCAACTTGTCGTTAGCAATCCCAAATCGGTTAAACAAGGCCACGCTGTTTTCAACAGCCATTGCGGCAGGGTCAAAGTCAGGTGTAAGCAGGTTGGCGTGGTGCCCGGTGGTGGTGCCCCATTCCCCCACAAAATCGTAGGTCATAATGTTGATAAAATCAAGGTAATCAGCCACTACATCCATTTCGGTATTGTCGAGATAAGACTGGAAAGATGCCGCGGCTATGGTAAGCAGGTAGTGCTTTTCCGCGCCGCCCATTTCATCGAGGGCGTGGCGGCACTCGCGCAACAGGGCGGTAAAGTTTTCCCTGTCCTCAAGACGGTGAGGGTTATTGTTGCCAGGCAGGCCGGGATACTCCCAATCAAGGTCAAGCCCATCGAGGTCGTGCCGCTTAAGAAACTCAAGTGCGCTTTCAATAAATACCGTCCTGCTTTCGGGGGTCAGTGCCATATCCGAAAAACCACCCGACCAGCCCCAGCCACCCACCGAGATGAGCAACTGCAAATCGGGATTTTCATCCCTGATTTGGCGAAGCACGGCAAAGTTCAGGCTATCATTTGGGTAGCCCTCCACTATGCGGCCGTCGACAATATTAGCAAAAGCATAATTGATGTGCGTCAGGTAGCTTCCATCCACTTCCGATGCTTCCATTACCCGGTTTCCCGGAAAAACATAGGCAATGATATAAGGCTGATCGTTGGTTGAATTTTCAGTGTCGGTCTGCCCAAGGCCACATGAATGCAAAAACACCAAGGAAATAGCCGCGAAAAAAAGAATTGAATTTTTCATGGTTTTGATTTTTGAAATTACTTCTTGTTTGAGAAAAGCCAGGGCAGCAACTCAGGCTCCTGAAAAACATAATCCCAGGCGTTATGTATAACGCCCGGGAAAAGGATCAGCAGAAATTCCTCGCCTACCGTGGCTCTCGGATATGATTCCAGCATCACGGAATTAAATTTTCATCAGTTTAATGTTTCAATCAAACAGAATCCACATATAAATCAATTATGATTCATCTTTTGTAGTACGTATCAGGCTGATTCCGGCTGCAAAAAACAAAAGTCCAATAGCTCCATAAATTAAAAGAGCCCTGATATCACCGCCACCCCCTGATTTATTAATAAATAATACTGCCGCGTATATCAGCCCGACAATTCCCAAAATTGTGAGTATTGCTCCAAAGATTCTTTTTAAGTTCATAAAATTGGCTTTAATGATTGTTTAAAGAAAAAGCTAAATAGCGACTTATTTATTAGAAAAGTGTTACATAACACTAGAGAAAAGTTTCATATTTCCTAGAATTTGCAGAAAACATGATAGAGAAATTTGGGTTAAATCAGCAAGGCTTAGCCACTATTTGTTCTTTAAACTCATTTTTTGTTGGAAAACAACCAGGGCAATAATTCCGGTTCCTGAAAAACATAATCCCAGGCGTTATGTCCAACGCCTGGATAAAGGGTAAACTTAACCGGGACGCCGGCTTTTTGGTAAGCATCAACCATAACTTCGGACAAGTTGGCGGGAACGACCGGATCGGCATCTCCATGAAAAATCCTGACATTTACCTTGTTGACCTTTTCATTGATCATTTCAGGATTTCCTCCGCCACAAATGGGAAATGCTGCGGCAAATACCTGGGGCATGCGGTATAGCAGTTCGAAGGTGCCCATGCCGCCCATCGACAATCCGCCGACATAAACCCGGTCTTTATCAACCCAATCCTTTTCTAACATCGACTCAAGAAGTTTTATGGCCATTTTCATTGAAATTATCGGTTCGCCTGATGGGTCAAAGGCAAAGCTCCGCTTTCCCTGCTCATCAAAAGTAAAGTTTACGTTGGCCCAGTAATCGCCATCGGCACATTGCGGAAATACCACAATGGCCGGAAATTCCTTACGGTTTTCCGCGGAAGCGAAAAAAGAAGCCCCATGCGCCAGCTGCTTCTCATTGTCGTTGCCCCGCTCACCTGCCCCATGCAGGAAATAGATCAGAGGGTATTTCGCTTCCGGATCAAAATCCTCAGGAAGCATGATGCGATAAGGTAGAGTGCCATCCTCCATTTCAAAGACCTCGGCGTGATAAAATTCTAAATGTTGGGCCTGGAGCACCATCAGATTAAAGACCATAAGGGCAGAAAAAAGTAATTTTCGCATGACTGAATATTTTTGGATAAACTATATGCAAGTTTCCAAAATTAAACATTTCTGCTTGTGATTTACTTCTTCCAGTTAATTTGAATTGTTTTCACATCGCGGGAGTTTCCACCAACCATTATATCGAACTCACCCGGCTCCCAGTCGAATTCCAGAAAATAGTTGTAAAACTTCAGGTCTTCTGGGGTTATTGTAAAAGTGACCTCCTGGCTCTCGCCTGCTTTCAGAAATATTTTCTGAAAGCCTTTAAGTTCCTTTACCGGACGGGTAATACTTCCTACCAGATCGCGGATATAGAGCTGAACAACCTCCGCGCCATCGTGGGGCCCAGCGTTGGTCAGTGTAATACTTACGCTGAGTTCTTCATCACCTTCAAGTTTGGATTTGTTAACTGAAATATCACCATAGGCAAAGTCAGAATAGCTAAGGCCGTATCCGAAAGGATAAAGCGGATCATTGGTTACATCGAGGTAGTTGGCATGGAATTTCTGGAACCATTTCCCTTCGGGCAAAGGGCGGCCGGTATTCTTATGGTTGTAGAATAATGGGATCTGCCCCACATTTTGAGGGAAGGTGGATGGCAGTTTGCCAGAAGGGTTGACTTTGCCAAAGATTACGTCGGCAATGGCATTCCCTGATTGTGTTCCGCCAAACCAAACGTTCAGTATCGCATCCAGGTTTTCCTGCTCCCAATTAATGGTAAGCGGTCGTCCGGTAAACAGCACCAGCACAATGGGCTTGCCGGTTTCGAGAAGTGCTTTTAGCAATTCCTGCTGGCTTCCCGGCAAGCCGATGTCGGTGCGGCTGGCACTCTCACCACTCATTTCGGCAGGTTCGCCCATTACGGCCACTATCACATCGCTTTGACGGGCAATGGCAATGGCCTCCTCACGCATTTGAAGCGGTGTCCGGTGGGGATCAACTGTTGGCTGGCCGCGAACTGCTGTACGAAGATCAAGATCAGGGTCGTCAACAATGTTGCTTCCACGGGCATAAAATACTTCTGCTTTCCCGGCAACAGCATCCCGGAACCCTTCCAGCACCGTTACAGACTGGCTGTGATCCACCGCAACGCTCCAGGTACCGGCCATGTTTTGCTGGCTGTCGGCAAGCGGGCCGATCAATGCGATCTTTCCTTCTTTTAATAGGGGAAGCAGCTGGTTCTCATTTTTCAGCAGCACAAAAGTTTGGGCTGCCATCTCACGGGCCATGCGGTTGTGATCTTCGGTAAAAATCTCTTTTTCGGCCCTTTCGGGATTAATGTAACGATAAGGATCGTCAAACAATCCCAGCTTGTATTTTGCCTCCAGGATGCGGCGACAGGCTTTATCGACCTGTTCCATGCTCACCAGCCCATCATTTAGGGACTTTTCAAGGGTTGTCAGGAAGCCCTCGCCAACCATGTCGAGGTCCACCCCGGCATTCAGGGCCAAAGCCGCAACCGTTTGCAAGTCTCCCATCCCATGGTCAACCATTTCGTTAATGGACGTGTAATCGGTTACAATAAAACCATCGAAGCCCCATTGATTGCGCAACACCTCTGTCATGAGCCATTTATTTCCCGAGGCGGGGATGCCATCTACTTCGTTGAAGGCAGTCATAATACTTCCGACCCCAGCCCTGATGGCGGCGAGAAATGGCGGAAAGAACTCGTTGTACATCCGGATGCGGCTCATGTCTGTAGTATTGTAATCAAGCCCTGCCTCGGCGGCCCCGTAAAGAGCAAAATGCTTCACACAAGCCATCATGGTGTTGTTAAGGGTAAGGTCATCGCCTTGGTATCCCCTTACAAAAGACTCAGCAATACGTGAGGCCAGGTATGCATCTTCGCCGGGCCCTTCGGCGATGCGCCCCCAGCGGGGATCACGGGTAATATCAACCATGGGGGAGAAATTCCAGCAAAGGCCGTCGGCGGTGGCCTCAATGGCGGCAATTCGTGCGCTCTCTTGAATCAACTCCATATCGAAGCTGGCCGCCAGCCCCAGTGGAATGGGAAACACGGTTTTGTATCCGTGAATTACATCCAGACCAAACAACAAGGGAATTCCAAGGCGACTCTCCTCCACTGCAACACGCTGCATTTCTCGTATCTTTTCCAGCGATCTCACATTGAGTATGGCGCCTACCCTGCCTTCCTGAATTTTTGTTCCTATTATTGAAGCATGGGGTTCCCCAGTAATAATATCTTCATAGCCGGCAAGCAGGTTCAGCTGCCCGATTTTTTCCTCGATGGTCATACGTTGAAGCAAGCGATCAATATAAGCAACCATTTCTGCTTCCGGGGGTTTTTCCCTCTCGGAATTACATGACGCGAAAAAAGTGAACAAAAAAACTGCTGCAAGCAAGCCCTTAATTTTCATAGCATTGTTAATTTGACAGGCAAAAAACCAATTACATCACGATCTCAACCACATTGTTTTCCTTGTTTAACATAGATTTGAAAAGATCTTTTGGGATCACTGCTCCACCTTTCCGGTATTTATTCTCTTCCCGTTGAAACTTAACCGCCTTTCCGTTGATCTTCACTTCCCGCGGGCCAAAACAGTTTTCTGAAAGATGGTATACAAACCCAACATTATTGCCAAGGAAATTCAAGGAGGCTTCAAGTCCGTTAAACTCAAGCGGCATCACCGGATCAATGATTACTTTAGCAGCTTCAACTCGCAAGCCCAGCAATTTAGACAGGATCAGCCCGGTGAAAATGCCCGGACCGCTTGAATACACCCTCCACCCTCCCCTGAAGGTGATATTCGCTGAATGAATCTCATGGTAAAGCTCATCGGCTTCATACCGGCTCCTGAATGCAATGTCGGAGCTTGAATAATAGCAATTGGCCTGCCTGATATCGCCCTGCGGAACCACCTCACGGTAATCAACGGGGACAACTTGCCGGAGGGCAGCAACAAATTCGTTTGCTTTCCCAAGACAGGCCAGTGATTCGGCATAGCGGATATGTTCATGAATATACATCAAGCCTATCTCGCGACCGAAAAAGGTGCTGCTCTCGGCACGCTGGAAAATGGTCTGAATTCCGCCTCTGTATTTCAGCGGACGGTCCATCAGCCTTGCTCCATCAGGACCCTTAAGATGCTTTTCAATAATCTGGTGATGAAAAAGAGCCTGTTCTTTGGTGAAAATGCCGCTGAGAATACCCCGCTCCATGGGAAGGATACTGTAGCTGATGCCGGTCTTCTTATCGGAAGGGTGAAGCAGCACGCTGATACTGCCGTCTGCTTCAACCAGTCCATAGCCTGCAACCATCTCATCTTTCACAAGATGCTTGTTGAAATCGGCACGTATCCTTTCACAAACATTGAACAATTCGCCGGCTTCTTCTGGTTTTCCATGCTCCTGAAGCACCCCGGCATACTGCATGAATGCCTGGTAGTTCATTTCAACCGTCCAGCTTGAGATCATGCGCGAAGCAAGTTCGTCGCTGACCGGTTGCAGCGAATCGTTCCAGTCGCCCCCACCGAAGGGAACCAGCGCCGTGCCGGGGATAAAAGAACCGGTGATCATGCCGACCAGCCGATGCATATGTTCGCGAAGTGGAGCTTTTTCAGCAAATCCGGTCCCCTGTTCATGGTAATAGGGCAGCACCTCATCCAGAATACCATAATCGCCGGTGGTCATTATATATTGACTCAAGGCTATAATGCACCAGTATGAAATATCGCCGTGGGCTTCGTGGGCACGGATGTTGAAATAGCTGTCGAACATCCACCACTGTGGCCAGCCACCGTCGGGGTTCTGGTTCGAAAAGATCATGCACAGCACCTCGCGCGCTTCCTTGTATTTTCCAAGATTAATAAGAAAGTCGACAGGCCCCTGCGAAACGTCGCGGGTGCCCCATGCTGCGCCGCCAAACTGCTCCAATCCGTATGGGGTGAGATAGTGCGTAAGAGCGTTCATTCCGAACCAGGGAAGTATCTCCTTAATGGCTTCAAGGTCTTTTTGCCCGCTTTCAATTCGCAGATTCTGCGACAATTCCTGCCAGGCCCTGAGGGCATCGGTTGTATCGGAAAGGAATTGATGGCCGGCAATTTCGTAATGAACCGCTTCCGCGGAAGCAACCACCTCACCAAGAATGCTCACTGAGAAATGAGCGGTTTCATCAGTCTCAATAATAAAAAGATTTTCATTAAGCCGTTTGCCGTCAGAACGCAATAATTCATCATGCCCATATCGAAAACTAACATCTTGTTCCTGAACTATTAACCTGAACCTTGCATCCGGAAATTTTCCGGCCAAAAGGGAACCTGTTCCGGGTTTAATTATGAATTCATTTTTCCCGTCTGGAATGGTTTTCCATCCAATATTCTCATCAAAATGACTGGAAACCAGCAGTCCGACCTTTCCACCATTGATTACGCTGAAGTCAAGATTTACCTGGGGCCTTTGCTTCGATGTCCAGGTCCTGACCTGAAAAATGTGCTTCCCGGATTTGTAAATCCAGCGGCAGTGGTTCAGACCCATTTCAAAAGCGGATGGCACCCCAAGCAAAAAATACTTTCCTTCCAATTTTACAAAGATGCGTTGCCCCGTTTCCGATGCCTGGTTAAACTGGTTGGAGCAAATAGATAGAAGAATATTGAAATTGGTATTGCCTTGCGTTAGGTGCGAGTTGAACACGCCATAGGCAAAGGGATTGGTAGAAACAATGCTTTCGTCAGGAACCAAGCCTGCTTTTGCTTGGATAATATGTCCATGCGGCCTGTCAGTAAGGGTTTCCTTGGCCCGGAGTACAACATGGTGTTGGGCATCCTTAAAAAAAGAAAGAAGCCGTCCATTATCCACCTCAACATGTCTTCTTTCCCGGCCAAAAAAGTCTGTGATCTCCTTTTCGGTCAGGTTCTCCACGGTAAGAAATTCAGGAGCGTTGAACAGGCTCTTCAAAGGCTTTTGCCAGCCTGTGTTACTGGTTTCAAAAACTTTTTCTTTAAAAATACCAGCCAGCTTATTTAGTTTTTCAAGATCTGCTTCTGAAGTGGCTTCAGGGTGATTGTGTATGAATATTGACACAAATGCAGTTTGGTAAACTTCGCCAGGGTTGAGTCTGAATTTTTTCCCTTGCAAAGCGAGCACCGATGATTCACCGGCATACTCACCGCCGAGTTTTTCTGCCAGCAAAGCTTCAGGAATACCTGATTCGCGAAATGAAGGTCCAAAAAACTGCATGCCATCCACACTTGCCGCCTCAGCCCCTCCGGCGCAAGCCATCATCAGCCAGGGGTGGTCTCCTGCTTCCTTCATATTCTGCCTTACACAGATTACCTGGCCGTACCTTTTATGTTCCCATACCAGGCGCTCAATATACTGACTCACATAATACTCATTGACAGGACCCGCTTGCCGGACTTTCAGTCCTGCATCCTGAACCGCAATAAGGTCGAGTTCTTGCGCTGATTCGGAAAAATTCTCAATGCGTAAGCTCCACTTCCAACTTAAACCTTTCTCCGAAAGTTGCAATACCAGAAAATAATCGAGCCCATTCCACTGACCTTTAGCAAAAAACCTGTTGTTTTCAACCTTAAACCGGCTATCGCTTTCGGGCCCGATGAGGGCAGCAAACTGCCCTGACTCTAAATGATTGCGCAAATAAAACCCGGTTCCCGAGCGCGAATGCAGGGTCGCCTTTCTTAAGTTTATCCTTTTTTGACCTGCATCAATACTTTCTACCGAGCCATTTTCCAGAAAACTGAATGAAAGGCCAGATTGGTTGCTTATTTCCATCTACTGAAATTTTATGGTCAGAATCATTTCCTTTTTGTGATCATGCAGGTAGTTCACCACCACCCTGTCATTTAATCGCAGAAGATCAACAGGTTTATTATTTAGCTTAGCAGATACGATTCCTGTTGATTTTGGACCCTCAAACACTATCTCACCTGGAAGGTCGCGATCGCCCTTTAAGGAAAACAGGGTTTGATTCTCCCCTGCTTTAATTTGGAGAATATCAGATGTGGTGTGAAGAATCTTTAATCCGGGCAACACTTCCATGGAAATGGGGCTCAGAATGCCATAAAGCGGAGGCCACAAAATTTCGTCGCCTGCCAGCGGAATACTCAGCTGGTCGCCGCTAACGGGATGGGTATATATCACCTTCCCGTTTTGCTCTTCGTTGTAGTAATTGCCAATAAAAAGAGTTGCTGAACCCGCTGGTGTAAATCTTTGCCTCACAGTGATGTTTTCGCTTGAAGCAATAGCCTGTATTACTTTTGCCCCCGAAGTCTTCACCAGGGCTTCATAAACCTGCTTGTGGCTTTCGGTATCGAATCCGAGCCAGGTTCCCAAATGAATGACTTTCCCTTCGCCCAGGATTTTGCAAAACCCGCAAATTTTTCCCGAAAGGGTGTGTGCGATCACTTCCGCTCCTTGCAAGGCATCTTCAGAAAAAGTTATTTGCGGATTGGCGCATTTAATATCACTAAACCCCAAAATATCGATAAGTGGCGAATCGATAACTTCTTTACCGTCAGGTGCAATATTAAGCGCATCCCTGATTATGGTGCAGGGCAATTGAGACATCTCCCTATCGGGGAGGCTGGGATAGATCACCACATGACCTCCGGCCCTGGCATAATCAACAATCACTTGCTGATCGCGGGCATCCACTTCATCAGTTGTAAAAGCCCAAACCTGCTTATAATCCTTGAGCTCATCAGCAGAAACCTGGCTCAGGTCGACTGTATCGTAATCGATATTCAGGATTTGCAGCACCTTTAGCAAGCCATCAAACCAGGCCGGCCTTCTGATGGCAGCGGGAACGAACTGAAGGGAACTTGCTCCGGTCTCTGGCCGTTCAAGCTCGGTGGCATAGTAGGGAGGATAAAAAAGAACACAAATTTCTGCCTTGCGTTTGGCATCTAAAATGACAGGTTCAATGGCCTTAATGAGCTTGCTCATTCGGCTTATTAATGGGAAGGCGCTGGTCTTTTTTCCTTCTGCCGTAAGCGGGGTAAACCAGTAAAAGGTATCTCCTGAATACCCTTTTCGCAAGGGGTTGCGCCCCTGCGAAAACATATAATAGTTCCATCCCGTAAGGCCGTTGGCAATGCTTGCCTTGTAAAACAGCTCCATTTCGCGGGGATTGGTCACTACGTGGTATTCGCGCGAACCACTCTGAAACTCAGCAGCAAACAGGGGTTTGTTGCCTTGCATTGCCCGGGTAATGTCGTTTATTATCCTGTCGTCGTGCATGTTGCGGTGCGAAA
>JAWLCS010000005.1:56832-118677 GCA_041687035.1 Bacteroidales bacterium | reverse complement strand
GTGGATGAATACCTGCGATTTTTCAGGGCACTCTATACCAGATAAATCATTAAAGGTTTGGAAACGACCTTATTTTGTATAATTTTGCGTTCATAAAAATCAGAAATGTTTAGTAACAAGAAAAATACCGATAAAATGGCCAAACAAGTTGAACCCGATCACACCTCCATTAACCTGGTAGGCACAGGCACCACAATAAAAGGAGAAATTTTTTCGAACGGCGATATCCGCATCGATGGGACCATTATTGGCACCGTTGAATCGAAGGGTAAGGTGGTGGTGGGAAACACCGGATCGGTTGAAGGCGATATTATTTGTCAGAATGCCGATTTCTCGGGAAATATAAAAGCCAGGGTCGAAGTGGCCGAACTTCTTACTTTGAAAGCCAGCGCCAAGCTTTTTGGCGAAATCCTCACCAATAAGCTGGCGATTGAGCCGGGTGCGATTTTCACCGGATCGTGCACTATGGATAAGCCTCAGCCAGGATTGGCCGGAAAGCCGGAACCGAGGAAAGAAGCAAAACTTGATCTTTAGCAAAACTGCCTGAAGAAAGCCAGGTTTCTTCTTTGAAAATACAATTTGAAATGGGGGGGCTCAAACGTTTTGTTATTTTTCTGGGTGTGGTTACTTTGCTCGCGGTAATCGCTTCAGCTATTTTTAAATGGCTGGCTCCCGCCTCCATGGTAAGCAAAGTGCTTATTTATATTCCACTGTTTTATTTTGTAATTCTCTTTCTTTCCAAGCTCATCCTACGGCACGTTACCCGAAAGGACGACCGAAAGTTTACGCAGACCTTTCTGGCTATTACGGTGTTTCGCTTTTTGCTCTATCTGGCTGTACTTATAACCTATTCACTGGTGTTTTCGGCCGATGCCATCCGTTTTATTATCAGCTTTTTTGTTTTTTACTTTTTGTTTACGGTGTTTGAAATCAGTTATTTGTACCGTGATTTACACCCACGTAAAAACTGAGGGTAATTATTATAAAAATCCTTGCCAGCACCTGTTTTTGAAAGGTATTTCTTTATAAATTGCACGCTTTAAACAATCATCCGATCATGTTGCTGCGTTGCAGGGAGTCGTTGATTTTCAAGTGTTTCAGGAAAGCCGTTGTTTTGGTCTTTTCTGGCTGGCTTATGCTTTCGGCGCTTGGTGCCTCGGCTGCAAGCCCCGAACACGATGACGACGGAAAGTTCAATGCCGGCGATGTGATCATTGGGCATATCCTCGACAGTTACGACTGGCACATAATGGACATAGGCAGCACTCCGGTGTCAATACCTTTGCCGGTAATCCTTGTGTATGAAGGCAGGCTTTATTCTTTTCTGAGCTCCCGTTTCCATCACGGGCATAGTGCATACAAGGGTTTTGGTATTGCCATTGAAGGCGCCAACAAGGGTCGTATCATAAGGGTGCTCGACGAGCAAATGACACCCGATCCCAACGCTTCTTTCCTGCTGGATCTTTCCATTACCAAAAATGTTTTCTCCATCTTCGTCAGTGCCACGCTGCTGTGTCTGATTTTTATCAGTGTGGGTCGCAGATATCAGCGCTCAGGAAGCCAGGCGGTCCCCAGGGGTTTGCAATCATTTCTGGAGCCTATTATTCTTTTTGTGCGCGATGAAATTGCCCTTTCGGCCATTGGCGAGAAGCATTATCAGCGTTTTCTGCCTTATTTGCTTACGCTTTTTTTCTTTATCTTTTTCAACAACCTTTTGGGCCTTATTCCATTCTTTCCGGGTGGAGCAAACGTTACCGGAAATATTAGCGTTACCATGGTGCTGGCCTTGTTTACCTTTTTTACCACCCAGATTTTTTCAAACAAGGGTTATTGGAAACATATTTTTAATACGCCCGGGGTGCCACTTTGGCTTAAACTTCCTATTCCGCTAATGCCTATTATTGAGATTGTCGGAGTATTTATCAAGCCTTTTGTGCTTATGGTGAGGTTATTTGCAAACATTACTGCAGGGCATATGATCATTCTGGGTTTCGTGAGCCTGATTTTTGTTTTGGGCGGAGTGTCCACTGCCATGGGCTATGCCATATCACCCCTGTCTGTCGTTTTTCTCATTTTTATGAATTTTATAGAATTGCTTGTGGCATTTCTTCAGGCATATGTCTTTACCTTGTTCAGTGCCTTATTTTTTGGAATGGCCGTGCCTGAAGAACATCACTAGAAATTAGTACTGTGAATTAAATATTAAATGTTTCACTAAAAACAAAAAAGTATGTCACCATTGTTTGTATTGTTGGAAGCCAGTGTAGAAGTTGCTGCTCAGTGGATGAAGATGGGTGCCGGTTTTGCAGCTGCTATTGCCGTTTTTGCCGCTGCCTGGGGTATTGGGAAGATAGGAAGCTCGGCTTTGGAGAGCATTGCCCGTCAGCCCGAAGCCGGAAACGACCTTCGGTCTACGATGATTGTTTCGGCTGCTCTTATTGAAGGTGTTACCTTCTTTGCCATTGTGGTTTGTCTGCTGGTGTTGTTTGTTTAAGCACTGCAACTCTTTTCTTTTTTGGCATTTGCGGTGCATGGCCTGATATGGCCACCCCTTGCGGGGATGCCTGTCTTGGCCGAGTTTTTATTTCAAAGATACTGATATGGAACTTGTATCTCCGGGCCTAGGCCTTATTTTCTGGATGACCCTTGCCTTTGGCATTGTGTTGCTGGTGCTGCGCAAGTATGCCTGGCGACCCATACTGAATACCATTCGCGAAAGGGAAATGTATATCAGTAAGTCGTTGCGCGATGCCCAGCATATTCAGCGTGAGCTGGCTGCCCTCGAAAAGTTGAAGGAAAGCAAACTTAAAAATGCCGAAAAGCTTAGGTTGGAACTGTTGGCCCAGGCCCGCACCGAAGCCGACGACATTATCCGTTTGGCCAGGCAAAAAGCCAGTGCCGATGTGACCCAAATGATGGAAGATGCCAAACGAGCTGTGGAAGCGCAGCGTAAATCGGTGATCAACGAAATTCGCGGACAGATTGCATTGCTTTCCATCGACATGGCCGAAAAGGTGCTGGAAGAAGAGTTGAAAGACAAAAAGATCAGCGCCCGCTTGGTAAACCAGCTGCTCGACAAAGTCATATTGAATTAATTGATTTATAAACGATTATGGTTAGCAAAAACCTCAGGGTTTCGAAAAGGTATGCCAAGGCGCTGCTTTCTCTTGCCATAGAGAACAATATCCTTGAGGAGGCTTATCATGACATGAAGCTGATCAGCCAGGCTTTCTCTTACGAAAAGGAGTTGAAGGTCGTGCTGAAAAGCCCCATTGTCCGCGAAGGTAAAAAGCAAAATATCCTGAAGCACCTCTTTGGCGAAAAGGTACATCCGCTCATTATGAAATATATGCTGATAATTGCCAGAAAGCGTCGTGCCGCGTTGCTCGATGGTATTTCAAGGCAATTTATCAATGTGTACAAAGAGCATCTCGATATTGAGCCGGTTAGTGTTACAACGGCCTTTCCGATCGATGAACCCATGCGCGAAAAGGTACTTGCTGCCGCCCGCCGATTTACCAAAAAAACCATTGAGTTTCGGGAAAAAGTCAATCCTGAAATAATTGGCGGGTTTATTCTCGACCTTGGCGATCGCCGCTACGATGCTAGCATCAGGCGAAAGTTGAGTGACATGAAGAAACATTTGAATGTATAATAAGTAAACTGCGAAAAGGAATTTTACCATGCCTGAAATAAAACCTGCAGAGATATCTGCCATTCTTCGACAGGAAATGTCGGGTTTCCGTGCCGATAATGATTTGGAGGAAACCGGCACTATATTGCAGATTGGCGACGGCATTGCCCGTATTTACGGTCTTACCAATGTGCAAGCCGGCGAATTGGTAACCCTGAACGACGAAGGGCTCAACGGTGTGGTGCTCAACCTGGAAGAAGACAATGTGGGTATAGTATTGCTTGGTGATTCAGGCAGTGTAAAGGAGGGCGATGTGGTGAAGCGCACCGGCCATATGGTTTCCATCCAGGTGGGTGAAGGCCTTATCGGGCGCGTTATCAATACCCTTGGCCAGCCCATCGATGGCACCGGCCCCATTCAGGGCACCCTTTATGAAATGCCACTGGAGCGCAAGGCCCCCGGCGTAATTTTCAGGCAGCCGGTAAACCAGCCCCTGCAAACGGGCATTAAAGCCATCGACGCCATGATTCCCATCGGCCGCGGTCAGCGTGAGCTGATCATTGGCGACCGGCAGACCGGAAAAACGGCCATCGCCATCGATACCATTATCAATCAGCGAAAGTGGTTCGAAAAAGGCGAACCGGTATATTGCATTTATGTGGCGGTGGGACAGAAAGGATCAACCGTGGCCAATATCGTAAATTCGCTGCACCGCTATGGTGCTATGGATTATACTGTGGTGATTTCAGCCACTGCCAGCGACCCGGCAGCCATGCAGTTTTTTGCACCCTTTGCCGGTGCCGCCGTGGGCGAGTTTTTCCGCGACACGGGCCGCTCTGCACTGGTTGTTTTCGACGACCTGTCGAAGCAGGCGGTATCGTACCGCGAAGTGTCGCTGCTGCTGCGCCGCCCGCCAGGGCGAGAAGCTTATCCGGGCGATGTGTTCTACCTGCACTCCAGGCTGCTCGAAAGGGCCGCCAGGATTATTTCATCCGATGAGATTGCTCGGCAAATGAACGATATTCCCGAGCCCATCCGCCATATGGTAAAGGGCGGGGGGTCACTTACTGCATTGCCCATAATCGAAACCCAAGCAGGCGACGTTTCTGCCTATATCCCTACAAACGTAATTTCTATTACCGACGGGCAGATATTCCTGGAGTCGAACTTGTTTAATGCTGGTGTGCGGCCTGCCATCAACGTGGGTATTTCGGTGAGCAGGGTGGGGGGCAACGCCCAGATTACTGCCATGAAAAAAATTGCCGGAAACCTTAAAATTGACCAGGCACAGTATCGCGAACTGGAAGCTTTCTCCAAGTTTGGCTCCGACCTCGATGCCAATACCCGCGGCATTATAGAAAAGGGCGCCCGAAACGTGGAAATCCTCAAGCAGGGACAGTTTTCTCCCTTGCTGGTGGAAGAGCAGATCGCCATCATTTACTGCGGGGTTAAAGGCCTGCTAATGGATGTACCGGTTGATCTGGTGCATTTGTTCGAGACTGAATTTCTAGAATTCATGCGCAAGAATCACCGCGATACCCTCGAGGGATTGCTTACCGTAAAGTTTACGACGGACCGCCGCCATGAACTGCCAGAAGAAATGGAGCAGGTTATACTGCAGGCTGTTGAGCATGTGAAGAAAAGCTTGCCTGCGGCATCCTAAATTTTTTTTTAAACTATGGCCAGCTTAAAGGAAGTCAGAACCCGTATTGCCTCCATTAAATCGACGCGGCAAATTACCAGCGCCATGAAAATGGTGGCTTCCTCCAAATTGCTCAAGGCTCAGCGTGGCATCATGGGACTGAGGCAATATGCAGCCAGCCTTATGCACATGATCGAGAACCTGAATAAGGAACTAAAACCTGAAGAGAAAAGCTTTTTTACCCTTTCCAGTGAAGGCAAAAAAGTGCTGCTGGTGGCCATTGCCTCGAACAAGGGCCTGTGCGGTACTTACAATGCCATGGTGATAAAAAGGACCCTCGATCACATTCGTAACCTGGAGCGCAAGGGCTTTGAAGTGCAACTCTTTTTGATTGGTCGCAGAGCAGAAGATTATTTTAAAAGGAGAGCGTTTAAGGTTTTTGAGGCCAACCATGAAGTGATAGATGGGGTAAATTATGCCGATAGCTCAGTTCTTGCCAACCACTTCATGAAACTTTTTTCTGAAAAAACCTTCGACCGCATCGATGTGGTTTACAATCGCTTTAAAAATGCGGTGATGCAAGAACTATTGGTTGAGCAATACTTGCCGGTGCCTGAGGTGCTGACCATTGAAAAACTGCCCGAATCACCCAATAAATTCAACATTGAAGAGCCGACAGTTATTCTTGAACCCTCGCGCAAGGAAGTGGCAGAAACCATGATCCCGAAATTCATTCAGTTCAACACTTACCGCATTTTGCTCGATGCTTCAGCTTCGGAAAATGGCGCACGTATGACGGCCATGCAAAAAGCTACCGACAATGCCACCGAACTATTGAAGAACCTTACGTTGACCTACAACAAGGTTCGCCAGGCAATGATTACCCGTGAAATTGTGGAGATCGTGAGCGGGGCCGAAGTCTTTAACGAATAAAATCTGTTTTGACAAAACCTTATTGCTTCATTACCCTGAAGGTAATACTCACGTCCTTGCCGAAAAATTCAAAGGCGTAAATGCCTGCTGCTTTTCCGGAAAGGTCAAGGAGGTTGTCTCCCACCTTCAGGCGGCCGGTTGATACCGTTCGCCCATTCATGTTAATAACCCTGACCTGCAACTCGCGATCGGCTTCAATATTAAAAAGGCCGTCGGGCGAAGGGTTTGGAAAAATCCGCACTGGAGGTTTTTGTGGTTCGGTTTGAACCGAGGCTGTTGATTGAAATACCGCAGTAAGTGTGGTATGATCAAGAGGCATGGCAAAATCGTACGTGGCATTTGTTGATAATATATTTTCTTCCGCATCGCGCCAGCCAATAAAAATGTAATCGCCCACCGGCTCGGCAGTCACTTCAACAGGGCTTTGAATATTGTAAGCACCTGCACCAGTAAGTATGCCTGCATTTTCGGGCTCCGAAACAAGGGTGAGTTCCTTCAGGTTGTATGACTGCCAGAAATAAACCTCATCGGGTCCATGAGGGCCATTTGAACCTTGCCTAAGGTATTTAAAGAATAGAGTTTGGTAATGACTGAAGAAACCCTGCTGAAGTTTGGCGTTAAAAAATCCGGTAACAGTTTCATCAAAGGGGAATTCCATGAGATCAGACGACCAGTCATCTTCAGCACTTGGTTTGATTTTTATAAGCGGAATGTTTGGAATATTGCGACCAATAATTACTGTTAACTTTCCTGCCTGATCAGCATGGATTATAGTTCCCAGTGTTTCTCCGGTGGTGCCACTATAAAGCGTAAGAGGTTCCGGATCATCAAAACCATGTTTGTAATATAGTGTGAAAGGATCGCTTCCTTTTACCCATGTAATATGAAAATCGCCATCTGGTCCGGCAGCCAGACTAAAACTCCTGGAAGTTGGATTTGTATCAAAAATCTGGGGCGTTTGCCAATCCTCTCCAAAAGGTTTAACAGCATATTGCCAGCGATTGAAGTACGTACGCCAAAACATTATGGCAATATCGCCTTCTGAATTGATGGCAGCCTTGGTATAGAGCGAAAAATTATCAATACTTGCATCTGAATAACTAACCACCGTTAAGGTTTCCCATGTTTTTTCAATAGGGTCGTAAATGTTTTCATAGATTGCGCCCCCATAGGTATAATAGCCGTATCTCTCGGTAAACACATGAACATTGTCATCAGAATCAATTAAAACATCACCCAATCTATGACCCTGGTTTGAACCAGAGATATTGTCCTGCAACAAAATAACTTCCCATTGTTCACCAGAGAAGATTGCACAATATATCTTATAAATAAATTCGGGATAACCTATTGGGCTTAAGCCATAGTTGTAATTTGGATGCATTGCAAAGGGAATGAAAACCTTTCCTTCAGAATTCACAACAATTCCAGAATTCCAAATCTTCCCTTCAAATCCGGTAATGACTTGTTCCAATTCCCAATTTTCCCCTTGGTCATCCGAAAAGAAATAAAAAAGTTTGAAATTGTCAACATAAACCCCATGAAGGTTGCCTTCCGGGTCCATAAAAAGATTGCTGCTGCAGCCCCATCCATAATTTTGAAAGGTATTGAATGAGAATTGCTCGCCTGTTCTGATGTGAACCGGATCAGGGTCATCAGAAAATGAAACTAGCGGTATGCAAATTGCAACCGCCCAAAGGATGATCATCTTTTTCATTGCAAAAAGTTTTGAATGGAGTCTGAGTAACGAAACAAATTAAACCAATAATGATGAGTGCAATTTAAAATAAAAAAACTAAATACGCAACAGGTAAACTCTGCAAAAAATAAAAAAAACTCTTCGAACAGCTTGAAAAAGCCGTTTTAATTAATTTGTCCTGAAAAGAAAGAGAAGAAGAAGCGTGCTGCGGTTCTAATTAAAGCCCCGTTGTTTTTTTATGGTATTGTAGGCTTGGTTTACCTGCTGAAATTTCTCTTCAGCAGCTTTTCGGAATTCTTCGCCCAGGTGGCTCACTCTATCTGGGTGGAATTTCAGGGCCATGGCCCTAAAAGCCTTTTTTATTTCCTCTTCCGAGGCATCGGGTTCCACTTCCAGTATGCGGTAGGCACTGTTAGTGTCTTTTACAAACATGTTTTTAATGGAAATGAAATCGTACTGGTTAATGCCCAGGAACTGAGAAATTTTCTCAATAGTATCCACTTCCAGCGGGTGAAACTGTCCATCTGCGGCTGAAATTCCAAAAAGGAAATGAAGCAGTTGAAGGCGGCTATGAAGGTCCATGTTGTTTCTGATCTGAAGGCAAACGGACTCGAGGGGGATTTCCTGCTTGAGTACATTGCGAAATACTACCATGTATTGTTTGGTGGTTTCTTCGCCAAAATTCTGCAGAAAAAAAGCCCTGACAAAATCGAGCTCCGATTTCATCTGCCGCCCATCGGCTTTCATAACGGCAGCGGCCAAAATCAGCAGGCTTACCCGAAAGTCGCCCGGTGTAGTGCCTTTGTATTCATAGGCGCCCGAGTCCATTCCATCAAAAGCCGACCCGATCACAAAACCTAAAACCCCGCCAATTGGGCCACCCAATGCCCAGCCCAAACCGCCAAGCAGCCATTTGCCGTATCCTGATAATGCCATAGTTTCTGATTTGAGGCAAATTTACAAAAAAACAACCCGTATTCATTTCTCAAAATTGTTATCGGCAAGGGGCTTTTTTTTGATAATTAAATGTCGCATGCCAGGTTTCAGCGCCCTAAAAAAAACAAATTCATTCTTCCTAAAACGATTTAATAAGTGCTCTTTCCTTATATTTGTAAGGAGTAATTATCCAACTTTTTAAGCCGGAGGTTACCATCGGAAACCAGTGTTTCTAAAGCGAGAAGTATTTTTCAACCAATTTCTAAAACTTTATTTATGCAAACCAAAAACAGGAAAGGGTTAACCCTTTGGGAGCAGCACGGCTTCACCAGTGTTGAAAAAGCCTTTGTGGAGCAATCGGGCATAAGTGATTTTTCTAGCAGGATACCTTATGTGGTAGTTGATAATTTCCCCAAACTGGGTCTGATTACTGCCCTTCGCTTTCTTGAGTGGGTCAGTGATAATCCTGACGGGACGATAAGCCTTCCTACAGGAAAAACACCGGAGTTTTTTATTCGTTGGACCGAATATCTTCTGCAGAACTGGGACAAAAAGGAGGGCGCCGCTATAAGGGAGCAGTTTGGACTGGAGGTAATAAAGCGTCCTGATCTGGGTGGCCTTCAGTTTGTGCAGATCGACGAATTTTATCCAATACCTTCAAAGCAGGCCAACAGCTTTTATCATTACGTAATGAACTATTACATCAAGGGTTTTGGCCTAGACCCCCATAAAGCCCTGTTAATTAACTGCGATGAGATAAAACTGTCGGGTGGCCGTCACTTCTCTGAAGTTTTTCCCGATTACAAAATTGACCTTTCGTTGCGCTACCGCGAGTGCCGCTCCTCGGCCGAGCAGGTGCAGCAGGATTCCATATTCCTTATCGACGATTGGTGCAGCAACTACGAGGCCCGCATTCGCGAAAAAGGTGGCATAGGGTTCTTTTTGGGTGGTATTGGCCCGGATGGGCACATTGCGTTTAATACGCGCGGATCAGATATTTTCTCTACTACCCGGCTTACGGCTACCAATTTTGAAACACAGGCGGTGGCCGCTTCCGACCTGGGAGGCATTGAGGTGTCGGCCAACCGGCTGGTAATAACCATTGGCCTGGAAACCATTACATACAATCCAGAAGCTACAGCCATTATCATTGCAGCTGGCGAAGCCAAAGCACAAATGGTTAAGCAGTCGCTCGAAAGCGAGATGATTAACATTTACCCGGCCACTGTGTTGCAGAAGCTTAAAAACGGACGGTTCTATATAACCAAAGGGGCTGGCATACGACTGGAAGATTCGGTGGATCGCTTTTATAAAACCGGCGAATGGACGCACGAAAAGACTGAAAGGGCTGTGGTTGAGCTCTGCAAAAAGCTCGAGAAGTACGGTCACCATTTATTACCCGACGATTTGAAGGGCGACCGCCATGCCAAGCATATTCCCGATGCGGGCAACAGCGAAAAAGTAGTTGAATCGGTTACCCGCAGCATCATTGAAAAAATGGAGAAGGGCATGCGCAAGGAAGAAAACGAAGTCTTTTTACATACCGGCCCACATCATGACGATATTATGCTGGGCATTCTTCCATACATTGCCAACCATATCAGGGTGCATTCCAATGAGTTTCATTTTGCGGTGCTCACCTCGGGCTTTACAGCAGTGACCAATGATTTTGTTACAGATCTTCTGGTAGAGACAAAAAAATTTCTGGACGAGGGGCAGATACAAATGGTGAACTATCCCGATTTTTATGAAGTAGGATATAAACTTAAGAGCGACAAGGATGTTTACCATTACCTTAACAAGGTGGCTGCCGGCGAGCACCATGAGCGCCGGCGCGGCGTTTGCCACCGCCTGGTGCGGGCCTTGGTGCAGGTTTATAGTATAAAAAGCACCGATCAGCTAAGGGACGTCATCAATGAAGTGCTGACTATTTTAAGAAAAAGTTACGATGGGGAGAAGAACCCACCTAAAATTCAGCAGGTTAAGGGGATGATCCGTGAGTTTGAAGAGGAGTTGGTTTGGGCCCATTACGGCTTACAGGTTAAGAATGTTCGCCACCTTCGACTTGGATTTTACCAGGGCGATATCTTCACTGAGCAACCTGAGCAGGAGCGCGACGTGCTACCCATTCTTGATATGCTGCGCGAACTGAAACCTACCGTGCTTAGCCTAACGTTTGATCCAGAAGGCAGCGGCCCCGACACCCACTACAAGGTGCTTCAGGCTACTGCCGAGGCCCTGCGCCTGTGGAAAAAGGAGGCTGACCTGAGCAAGCTGCGTATATGGGGATACCGCAACGTATGGTACCGGTTTCACCCGGCCGAAGCCAACGTAATATTCCCCGTTTCGCTCAACGCCATGGCCGCCATGAACGAGGCCTTTACGCACTGCTACGTAAGCCAGGTCGACGCATCATTCCCCAGCTATGAGCTCAACGGGAAATTCAGCGATCTGGCCCAGAAGATTTGGGTAGAACAACTCAAAGATATTCAGCTGCTGCTGGGTAAGAATTACTTCTACCTGAACCCGCACCCAAAAATCAGGGCCACCCATGGGCTCATTTACCTGCGCGAGATGAGTGTAGATGAATTCCTGGGCCATGCACGTGAGCTCAAAAAATCGATGGAAGGCATGATCATGCAGTAAATGGCTCTCCACAAAAAAACAACCCCCTTCCTTTCCTGGAAACAGGCTATGGAAGGGGGGTGGTGTCTTATTGAGGTTATTACTTATTTCTGCTGGTGCAGATGCACATCCATTTGCGGGAAAGGAATGTTGAGGCCTTCCTTGGCAAATGTGTCATATACTTTTTCCTGCATTTCAAAAAATACCGGCCAGTAATCACCTGAGTTGACCCAGGCACGAACCGTAATATCGACACTGCTGTCGCTGAGCGAAGAAAGCACGATAAATGGTGCAGGCTCATTCAGCACCCTACTGTCGTTTTTGAGCAATTGCTCTAAAACCGATTTGGCTTTTGGAAAACTGTCGCCATAAGCAATACCAAAGGTCCAGTCGACGCGTCGGGTCGGCATGGCCGAAAAGTTGGTCATAGCATTGGTGGCAAGTGGGCCGTTGGGTATTATGATCAACTTGTTGTCGGGCGTTTTTAATATGGTATTAAAAATCTGGATCTCTGAAACGCTGCCCAAAAATCCTTGGGCTTCAATAAAATCACCCACCTTAAATGGTTTTAACAACAAAAGGATGACGCCGCCTGCAAAATTTTGCAACGTGCCCGACAAGGCCATGCCTATAGCCAAACCTGCGGCACCAAGAATGGCAATAAAGGAAGTCATCTGAATGCCGATCATTCCTAATATACTGATTACCACCAGTATCTTTAGTATGATGACAATCAACGAAAGAAGAAATGACGACAGCGACGGCTCAATCTCCCGCTTCTCAAAAATATTTTTCAGTGCCTTACCGAATTTCTTAATCAGCCAAAAACCAATAATAAGGGCAACAATTGCTCCAAAAAGGCGCAACCCGTAAGTCACTGCAAAATCTGAAAGAAAATTCATAAATCCACCTAAACTGTTGTTGTCAATTCCAAGGTTTTCCATAATATTTATTTGATTTTATTTAACATACTTCCGAGAGTGGGGAAGGAAATTCAATTTATGTGCACAATATATGTATAATAATTTCAACGCTGTTCAAACCTAAATGTTCATCATAGGTTTTTTTGCCAGTCAAGGCTTTGGTTTTTAACGAAATAGTACAAAAGTAATTTAGAAAAAAAAATTGAGTTTCAAGTTATTCTAATGACAACTCCTTATAACTTTGTGCAGTTTGAAATTATAAAAATCTCTCAATGGCTTTGATAGAAGAAATGGAAAAGCAGGGAAACTTTTTGTTTCGCCATCGCGGAACACTTCCTATAATTGTCCTGGTTGTTGGACTGTTGCTTTTCGCCCATTCGCAATGGCTTAGGGTATCACTGGGACAGCCCGAATTGCCCTTCGATCGCTTTGATCAGATCTTATGCCTTTTTTTCTGTTTGCTGGGCTTTGGCATTCGTATTTACACCGTGGGGCATGCACCTAAGAACACATCGGGACGCAACACTGCCGGGCAAATTGCTGACGAACTGAATACTACTGGCATTTATTCGGTGGTAAGGCACCCGCTATACCTGGGCAACTTCTTTATGTGGCTTGGAATGGCTGTGCTTACTATGAACTTTTGGTTTATTACCAGTTTCATTTTTCTTTATTGGGTTTATTACGAAAGGATCATGTTTGCAGAAGAGCAGTTTTTGCGTGGCAAATTTGGCCCTGCTTACCTCGAATGGGCAAACCGCACCCCGGCTTTCATACCACGCTTGCACAACTGGCAAAAGTCCTCTCTGGAGTTTAATTGGCGTAAAGTCTTGAAAAAGGAAAAGACCGGTCTGCTGGCGGTCTTTACTTTGTTGTTCCTGTTCGATTTTATTCAGGACTCCATAAGAAACAAAGTACTTGCTTTCGAGTTAGACTTCTGGTTGGCGGCTTTTGTATTTAGCCTCTTAACCTACCTGTTAATTAAGTTTGCCCGCAAGAAAATAAGGTTTCTCAGAGAAATATCCTGATTTTCATGGGTTTTCTCTTTCTGCAAGAAGGGAGGGAAAAAAACTATTCGAGTTTTTTATCTATTTCGTTTAAGGCAAAGGCGTAGGCTCCAATGGCCACCGCTTTGCTGGTACCCAGCCTGCTGATTCCAATGCCAGTTCTCTTCAGGGCATCGTAGAAAACGGTTTTTTCTGAGAAAGGAACCTTAATGCGGCTCACCTTTCCCGCGATAAATTGCTGTGTTTCGGCTTCGTCTTCCAGGTTAAAGGCGCTGATTTCCATTCGGCCAACCTTACGTCCATCGAGTTTCTCGATGGTGCCATTGAGTTCGCTGATGGTTTCGGGCAAGAACAAAGGCCAGGCATTGGCCAGCCCGCCTCCAATAACTACTAGCCCGTCAAAAAGTGTAAGGGCGCTGGCCAGGGCTTCGCCTATCGAAACACCCATTTGCCTGAATGCCTCGCGGGCGGCATCCTGGTGGCCGGTTCGCTGTCCGCTGGCTATTTCAAATATTTCCTTTGGGGTAAGCTCCTGAGTTGCGCAGTTGGGGCAGTGCTCGCCATAAACACGCTTCACAGCCCTTATACTCACACATTCTTCGGAAAAGGAGTGGGGGTGGAGTTTGCTGCGAACCACCCATATCTCGCCTGCTGCCCCGTTATCGCCAATAACCAGCTCGTTATTACGAACCAATCCGGCACCAAAACCAGTTCCCAGGGTAATACCGATCAGATTTTTGTATTGACGGGTGCTTCCGGCTTTGTGCAGCATCTGGTTTACCATGGGTAAAAAACCTGAAATGGCTTCTCCGTAAGCGAAAAGGTCGCCGTCGTTGTTAATAAAAACCGGCACTTGGAAAACCTCCTCGAGCATGGGGCCAAGGGCCACACCACCACGAAAAGCCGGAAGATTTTCGAGGTCGCCAATAATGCCATTTGGATAGTCGGTGGGGCCGGGAAAGGCAAAGCTGATGGCTTCTGGCTTTATCTCAATTTGCTGGCTTATTTCGCGGAAGCCTTTTATAATAGTTTCGAGGCAGCGCTGCAGGTCGTGCCCGTTCGAGGGATAGGTAATGGGTTGTGCAATCTCGCGGTTGCCCTGAATGGCTGAGAAAACAAAATTGGTTCCTCCGCCATCGAGGGTTAGCACTACACGTTTATCGTTTGAAAAGTCCATTAGTTGGTTTTAATTTTCCGGGAAACAAAGATAGCAGTATAAAGAATATAACCCATGGCGGCCAGTGGGACGAGCAATCCAATAGTTACGGAGGTCATATCGGCCACAAAACCCATTAGGGGCGGAATAATGGCTCCTCCCACAATAGCGGTAACCATTAGCCCCGAAATTTCGTTGCTTCGCTCAGGCATGGAGTCAACCGTGATGGAGAAAATCAGGGGAAAGATATTGCCGAAGCCAAGACCAGTGAAGAAGATACCCAGGATGACCAATGTTTGCACTGGCGAAAGCATGAGCAGTAGTCCGAAGCCCGACAGGAAAGCCGTTATTAGTAAAAATCTTTTGGGTTGCAGGTAGTTCAGTATTACCGACCCGAGGAACCTTCCCAAAAGAATGGAAATAAAGAAAAATGCGTTACCGAGAAGCCCCCAGGTTTGCAGGTCGATGCCAAATTTGGTGCTCAGCAAAATGGGTGTACCTGAGCTGATTGAAACTTCGGCACCAACATAAACGAAAATACCGAAAACCATCATGGCGATAAAGGGATTACGCATCAGCGAAAGCGACGAGCCAAAGCTGGCCGGAGTGGCAGCTGCATCTTTCTTTTCTTCAATACGTGTTAAGCCAATGATAACCAGTGTAAGTAAGAGGGCGGCGCTGTATATGGGGAAAAGAATTTTCCAGTCGAGCCCGAACCATTTGGCTGCAGCAAATGGGATAAGCGATCCGGTGAGCGAGCCTATGGCTTTAATAAACTGGCCGATGGTAAGGTTTCTCGAATATTTGCCGGGAGGCGAAACGTCGCGCATAATGGGGTTTCCGGCTACTTGCAAAATGGCAGCACCAGCACCCAGCATCAGAATGGTGAGCAAGAACAAGCCATAAGTCGACAAGCCGAACAGGGGAATTGTTAAACCGGCCAGCGCCATGGCAAGGCCCATCATCAAAACAACCTTTTTCCCCTTGCGATCCTGGAAAATACCCATGGGCACCGACAAAACTCCAAACATCACAAAACCCATAAAGGCAATGATCTGCGCCTCAAAATTTGAAAGGCTGAATTGCTCCTTGGCCAAGCCAACAAAGGGCCCTACAGCATCGCCAAATCCCATGCACAAAAAGGCCAAAAAAATCGGGAAACTCTTGTTCTTCGACATAGTGGTAGTTTTTTATTGGTTTCTTATTTTAGGATCAAAAAGCATTCGTTTATCAAATTCATTCAATAGTGGTTTTGCAAAAATAAACATTTGCTAAAACGATTTAGCTGTTCATGAAAAAAAACGCCCCAAATTTTTGGGGCGTTTTTTAAAATTCAAGCTTTTTTTACTGAATGATGTCAGATTCGGGCAGTCCAAATTCTTCCACCATTCGGATATTCATTTTTTCGAGGGCATCGAGAATGGGGTTATAAATGGCCGGAATAACCGGAATATGAACTCCTTTTACTTCGATCTCGTTGTTGAGGATCATTTCAACACCCACTGCAGCAGGCAATGCTACGGTGCGAGCCACTGCGGTATCGGTCGCCAGGGTGCCAAAGTCGAGCATCGACGATTTGATCACCTCAAGCTTGCCATCGGGGTAAGAGGCCAGGAAAACGTGCTGCATGGCAACCATGTCGCGCTCTTCGCGGCCGAGCTCCATTTTGGCTATCATCAGGTCGGAAGTAATTTCAAATGGGGTGTCGTTCTGGCGGTTCATGCTTTCGTTGCCAAACACGCCCAACCACTCCAGTGCATCCAGTGCATAGGCATCTATGGGCAGGCCAAGGAATCTGGCAGCTTTTTCCCTAATGTTGCTGGCATCGGCTTCGCCAATAAGCATAGCTACCATTTCAGCGTAGGTTTTTCCGGTAAAGTCGTAATTGTCGCTGCTGATGAGTTTGAGGGCCTTCATGGCATCTAGGCTTTCGCACCAGCCCGGATAGCGGAAAGTGCCACGCATCATGGTTTTTGTTTCGGGAATGCCGTATAGCTCAACATAAGGCATGCTGTCGCGGTTGGGGTAAATTTCCAGTTTGCCAACCCCGGGGAAATCTACTGAAAGGGGATTCTTGAACAGATCTTGTGTTGGGATATACTTCACCTTTCCGTGACGCAGGTAATTGCCATCGTTGTTGCCGGCCATTACCACGCCCTTGGGGCTCCAGGAAAATTTGTACTTAAAGGGGTTGGTGGCTGCTTCAGGTGCTGGTAAAGCGCCGCAAATGCTGTAAAATTCTTCTACCTTACCACCATGGTTGTGCACATGATCTATAATGCGCATGGCTCCCATGTGGTCGATACCCGGGTCGAGACCGAGCTCGTTGAGAATAATGATGCCCGCATCTTTGGCCTCTTGGTCCAACGCCTTCATTTCGGGCTTCACATAGGAAGTGGTAACCATGTTCTTTTTGTGTTTTATGCAATGCTTGGCCACCATAATGTGGTGGATCCAGGGAAGCAGGCTTACAGTTAGGTCGTGCGTGGCGATCATCTCATCAAGAACTTCGGAGTTATCAACCGTCCACGCTACGGCAGCCCCGTTGGGGTGCCCATGTATCATGTCTTCGGCTTTTGAGCGGGTGCGTGTTGCAACGGTTACGAAATAGCCCTTGTCGAGCAGGTAGGTTACGATAGGTTTTACTACCATTCCGGCGCCAAGAATCAAAACTTTCTTCATACAAAAAGGTAATTTAATGGTTTGGACGATGAGTGATTATTTCAGATATTGTTCAATGTATTTGTAATCGGGGGTGAGCTGGCCCTTATGCAGTATTAGGGCTTTTTTTATGGCTCTGGGCAAGTCCAGGTCTTCGAAAGGCTGCTCATAATCGGCATGGGCAATGGGTTTAATGAAGTTGAAAAGTGCATCGGCAAATGCTTCCGACGAGTCTCTGGGCAACTCGCTGGGAAGGATGTCCACAGCCATTACCAGCATGCCTTCTCCCTTAAAGCCCATGGTGGGTTTCCTGGTAAAAGGATCATAAACAAAAACGGGGTCTTCTATTTCGGTGCCTTTGTGGGTAAACTCAATGGACCCGTCAGGGTCGCAGGTAACATCGCCTATCACCAGCATTTTCGGGCGCCCGTTCTTAAAAGCTTGTGCCATATAATCTTTGGTGACAATGCGGGGGTAACGGGCATCCCAGTACATGCAGTTCATTAAAATCGAAAGGTGGGGTATGTACTGCTCAAAATCGTTTTCATACTTTTCGGGATGCTGGTAATAATCCTGCAGGTCGAATTCACTGCCATCAATGCGCTTTGAAAGATGCTTTTCCTTGAACACGACTTTATAAATAACGTTGGAGGGAATATTTCCACGGTTTTTCAACTCCAAAAGTTTCTCGGGCGAGATCTCCTTTGAAGGCAGCAGGTTGGCAATTTCCTGGGCGCCAATCGATACGTTGCCATAGCCGGTAAATCCAATGGTGAAGGGCAGCAAGTCTTTGGGCAATCCCTTTTGGGCAATCTGTTGGCCAACCTCCGAAATTTCCTGCTTTGCTTCTTCGAGCGAATGATAGTGATGGGCCTGCTTGATTTTCAGGAAGGGATTTTCGTCGTAACCATATTCCTTCAGCCTTTGTCCGACACTCCAGAGTGAGTTGATCATTCCGGCCAGACCGGCAAACTTGCCAAAGAAAATGAGGCGTTTGTTCTGGTCGTCAACAATGCGTTCGTAATCAATAAGGTTGCAGCCCAGCTCCATCATTTTCTTCAGCATGGGCATATTATATGACTGGCCTTTTATTACATGGCTGAAGAAAACATAGGTTTTTTCGGGCTCAAAGAAACTTTCGGGGATTTCTTTAACCCCAAAAATGACATTGCATTTTTTCAGGTCGTTCTCTACGCTGGCTCCGGCCTTTCTAAATTCCTCATCGGAAAAGATGCGCTTGGGCGAGCTTTGTACCACAAAATCGAGCTTATGGTGCTTAATTAGTTTTTCCACATGCCGGGGTGTGATGGCCACCCTGCGTTCCATTGTATACTTATCCTCATGTCTTATTCCAATCAATACGCTCATGTTATGAAATTTTAAGCTGATAGCAGTTTGTGAAATTTTAAGGGCAAACATAACAAAAAAAAACAGTCCGGCACGAGGCTGCCGGACTATTTATTTTTAAGCCATTAATTGCTTGTTTTAATTCTAATAATAGAACCATATGTTTCGGTAATCCCTAATGTTTTCGCCCCGTGCTGCAAGTTCTTCAAGATAGTCGTAAATGGGTACGTCCACATAATTGTAAGGCGGAATGGGCTGAATGTTTTTTTCCCAGGGATGGAACTCGTACACCCTGGCGCCATTGGGCAAAATCATTACCAGTCGGTGGTCCTGCCATGCCATGAGCTGGTTTTTGCCCAGCTTGGGCACGTTGAAAACTGGCTCATCAGTGCGGTCGAGGCCAGGCAGCAGCCGTGCTTCTTCCTTTCTTTCCTGTAAAATGCGGGCAATGGGCACCATGTATTTGCGGGTTTCTTCCTTGCCCTTCATATTAAAGGTGTAATACGGGTCAATGCCAATGCTCTTGAGGTCGAGGCGCAGTTTTACCGACTCGAAGCGGCGGGAGTTCTCTACTGTAAATACTTCCTGATTGTAAACCATCATGCCGGCTTTGCGAATGCGCTCAATGGCCTTCATGGATTCGGGTGTAATTTCGTAGGAGTGTTCGAAATGGGTGATGATGCTGATCTGCCTTTTGCCAAACTCCTGGAAGGAGGCCAGCAGGTCGATGGTTTTTTGGGTGAGGCGCTGGGGCAGCACCACAGGCGTGCGCGAGCCAATGCGAATGCGGTACACATGCTTTTTTGCCGTCACTTCTTCCAGAATGCCCTTAAGCACGTCGTCGCGCATCACCAGCGGGTCGCCACCCGTAATAAGCACATCGCCAACGGCTGGGTTCTCATCCATCCATTCCAGAGCACTGTTTATCTGCTCTCGTTTGGCAAGGGCCTTGGGGTCGAGTACCTGGTCAATTTCCCAGTTGCGCTGGCAGTATACGCAAATTTGTGCGCAGGTGTTGTAGGGCTTCAGAATGGCAATACCCGGGTAGCGCCTTGTTACCAAGTCCACCGGCGAGGTGTCGTGCTCTCCCATAAAGTCGAACTGCAGCCCCCGGTTTTCGCGGTTCTCCACCATTCTCTCCACATAGTCGAGGGGAGGAATAACCTGTGCGCGGATGGCGTGATCGTAGCCAATATTCAACTTATTGTCCATCAGGCTCAGGTAATATGGCGTAATGCCAAAAGGCACCTTGTTTTTTGAAGCCAGGGAAACGGCTTGGCGCTGCTCCTCGGTAAGTTCAATCAGGTCGAACAGGGGCTGAGCATCCTTAATTACATGTTTCAGGTGCCACTGGTAGTCGTTCCAGTCTTTTTCGGTGGCACCGAAATATTTCATGATGCGCTTCTGGTTGGCCTTGCGCCAGGTAATAACTTCCTCCTCCATGCCGCTGGGGTACTTGCGCAGGTATTTCTTCATGTTGGAAGAAAGCTCATTGAGGATTTCTGTGCGGGCCTCAGAGGCCTGGCGGCCCTCCATCTGCAAAAAGTCGGGAATCCCTTTTTTGGCCTGTTTCGATTCGAAATAGATATTGGAGCGGCCATCGACGCCACGGAATAAGTTGATAAACTCCATAAGGAATCCCGGCGATATTTCATGTTTCACTTCTTCTACCTTTTCTTTCGCCAGTTTCAGGAGAAAATTCAGGGCCGACACACCGGTTCGGTATTCGTTCACCGGGCCTATAATGCTTTTAAACACCCTAATGGCCTCTCTTACGGTCGACTTTTCCAGGATATGCAGGTCGTTGTTTACCTCAAATATTTTTCTTTCGGCCTTTTCCAGATAGGTGTAGAGTTGGTCGCGGGCATCGTCGAGCGAGGAAGCCTTTTTAAGCAACTGGTATATGTCAGGGTTAGCCTCCCAAAGGCGATTGACGTAGGCATCGATGTCGACCTCGAAGCGTGGTTTTACGCTGTCGACTGCATCAGTAAAAACATCGTCGATGATACGGGTTTGTAAAACGGTTCTTTCCATTCTGGCAGCTGGCTTTTTCCCGCTTTTTTTTTCTTCCTGTTTCATATCCTGATAGTGTTGGTTCACAGGTAAAAATAGAAAAAAATGGGCGGGTTACCCAGAAAATGCCAAAAAAAATGCCGGATTTCCGGCATTTTTTTGGTTTCTTAAATTATTTTGATATGTAATTTAGTTGAAGATTCTCGGGGTGTTGGGCGAAATCCGCTCTTTATTGAAGCCTCCTAAGGTGGCCTGGATCATAATTTCGTGCGAGCCTCCGCTGTAACGCCGGTTTACGCCAATGCTATAGTCGTAGGCATATCCTACCTTAATTACCGGTGTTATGGCATAACCCAGCATAGCCGAGAGGGCATCGCCCAGACGGTATGAAAAGCCCGTCCAGAGCTGCTTGTCGTAATAAGCCATCATGTTAATATCGAACTGGGTACTGCGCCGGTTGCTTTTAATAAGCAGGTAGGGCTCCAGATCCACTTTTTCAAAAACATTGTCGAAGCGGTATTTGCCGTACATGTAATAATGGCGTGGCGCATAATCGATGCCGGCATTCATTGCGGAGCGGTGCAGGTGCGTTATGGCAAAACCCATGCGCAGGTTGGGGTCGGTATATTCCATACCAAACGAGAAATCGGGCCTGGTAAAGGTTTCTTTTGTGAATAGTCCGTGCGGGTCGTTGGGGTCTTCGTAAGTAAGGCCCGTGCCATCGATGGTACGGTTTACCAAGCCGGCACCCAGCCCGAAAATGACGTGTGAAACCACCCCGACCTGCACCGGAAAGGCATAGTTGGCCCTGATGGTCAGAAAGTTCTCATAACCCAGCTTATCATTAATAATGTTCAGACCCACCCCACCGTATATATCCTGCAGATAGGTGCTGGCATTAAACACCTGCGAGGAGGGGGCATTGTCGAAACCAACCCACTGCTGCCTGGCCACCAGCGAAAAGTCGAAGGTGTTGGTAAGCCTGAGTGAGGCCGGGTTGAAAATTTTCTCGTTGAACATATACTGGCTAAAGCTTGGATCGTTTTGGGCAAACGTGACCATGCCCGTGAGGGTAAGTGCCAGGACAAAAACTATGGTCTTTTTCATGTGTTCAAAGTTTTAAAAGCAGCCGGTCTTTTGCTTTTTTACTGATTTTGCAACAGTTGGTTTGCTTCACTTAAACTAATTCTTTCGCCGTCGCGGAAAGCTACCACAAAGGAATCGAAGCCCAGTTCGCGCAGGCGGCGGTGCACTTCCATGGCACGGTTCAGGTTATCGAAGGTTCCAACCGAGTAGCGGTGGAAGCGGTCAATATCGAAGTAATACATAATGTCGAGCTGCGGAAATACTTCCATTATTCGGCGGTAGTACTGCGGATGCACCGGGTTTCGGGTAGCTGCAAACTGCACCATAAACTCAACGCCACGCGCGTAGTGGGCCTCCTTGTGCAGCGAGTTGAGGTACCTGAAGCTGTGCCGCGGGGCATCGGCCAAAAAGGCGTTGAAGTCGGGCAGGGTGATCACCTCAAAAGTGGCCCGGCGATTCTGCCGGTGCTCTTCGGGTGTCTGAGCGTTAACAATTTTTAGTTCCATCTTGCCATGGCCGAATGGGTAGAGGCGGTCTTCGGTTACTCCACGGCTCACCAGGTAGTCGATAATGCTGTGGGCTCTTTTCTGCGAAAGGTAGAAGTTGAAAAGGTAACCGCTCACCTCGTCGGTATGCGCATGAATTACTAGTCCGGCGCCCGGGCGGGCGTCGAGGAAGCTCAGCACGCTGTCGAGTTGCAGGCGTGCAAAAGTGGGCAGGTCGAATCGTGCAAAGTCAAAATGTACGGTGGGCAGGCCTTCGGTAATACCCGTAATGGCCGGGCGAACCGGGAAAGAACCATCGGGGCCAATTTCTTCGCGTCGGGCCACCATGGCCGGAGCGGAATTCATGGTAACGTTCTTTTCAAATTCGGGTACGGAAAGGAAGCGGCTGGCAATAAGCTTGTCCTTTACCGAAAGCGATTCAGAAAAGGGCGTATAACCATCTTCCACCACTTCTACAATATAATTAATCTCCGAGTCGAGGTTGGGTATGGTATAAAGGCCCTGGCTGTTGGCATTAACTTTCAGGATCTGGTCGTCGTCGCCATAAAGAATCACCTCAATGCCGGGCAGTGGAGCACCGGTTTCACCGTCCACAATAATACCTTTCAGGTCGAAAGTGCGCGAAACGATGCGGAAGGAATAAATGTCGTCGTTGCCTACACCACCCGGACGGTCAGAGGTGAAAAAACCGCTCGAATATTCCTTGTTAATAATAAAGCCAAAGTCGTCGGCGCTGCTGTTTATTGGCGAGCCCATATTGATAGGCTTTGAAAAGCCACCTTCTTCTTTTATTTCCGAATAGAAAATATCGAAGCCCCCAAACCCGGGATGTCCGAATGAGGAGAAATAAAGAATGTTGCCTGCGATAAAAGGATAGGAGTCGTTCAGGCTGGTGTTGATGGTGGGGCCGAGGTTTTCGGGCGCCCCCCACCTGTTGGTTACGGGGTCTTTGGTTATTTTGTACAAATCGTATCCGCCAAAGCCCCCTGGCATATCAGAGCCAAAATACAGTGTATGTCCATCTTCGCTTATGGAAGGATAGCCAATGTTGTAGCTGTCGCTGTTTACCTGAAAGATAACCGGCTCACTCCAAGTATTTTGTTCGGGGTTGTATTTTGAGGTGTAAATGTCGCAGGTTTCGCGGGTTCCTCCTTGTCCGCCGCAGTTCATAAAATAGCCGGTTTGGTTTTCAGCATCATACGAAAGAAATCCTTCGTAGAAGTTGGTATTGATCTTGCCTTTGATGGGCAGTGGGCTGGACCATTCGCCGGTGTTTCGGTTAAGGTTCGACTCGTAAATGCTCGAATATCCAGTGCCGGTACGGGTATCGAGGCGGCCAGTTTCATCATAGGTTGATGCATACATAATGCGGTCGTCGGGAAAGAACGCAATACCCCATTCCTGGCCAGTGGTGTTCAGTGCACGCTCGTTGGTCACTTCAAACAGGGTTTCCTTGTAATAGTTTTCTTTGCTGAATCGGGCAGACTCGAGCAGCTTGCGGCCAAAACGGTCGTCTGGGCGTTTTTCAAGATAGCGGTTGGCATAGTCGATGGCCAGGTCAAAATCCTCCAGGCCCAGGCTCATCTCGCTCAGGTGCATGAATATTTCAGGGTTGGTGTAGCCCACGTTCATTGCCAGCGTATACCACTTGCGGGCTTCTGCATAATTAAGCATCTGCTGGTGTGTTTGGCCTAGCCTGAAAGAAACCTCACGCCTGATATTGGCCGTGCGGTCCCTTCTCAGAATGGTTTCATATGCTTCCTGTGCCAGGGTGTATTCGGCCTTGCGGAAATGCTCATCTCCGGCTTCCAGTAATTTAAGGACCCTTTGTGCCGAAAGGGGCATGGCCATAATTACTAACAGGCTGTAAATCAATATTTTCTTCATGATTCTTGTATGTTTCGTTTTTCTTGAAGCATTTTACAAATAGCTTCCGGGCTGTTTATTTTTTTCGGAGGCCGGGCAGTAAGGTTTGACGGGCTATTCCCGTTGCCTAATCACTGTGACCGAACCTTTAAGGGTTGTTTTCTGATTATTATGGTCTACAATTTCCAAAATGTAGTAATAGGTGCCCGGGCTCACTTCTTTTCCATTATGTTTTCCATCCCAGCCCTCTCTGCCTTCATACACCAGTTGTCCCCAGCGATTGAATATCACCAGGTCGTGCTCCTTGCCGAAAATATCGTTAATGCCGTCGCCATCAGGGGTAAAGGCGTTGGGCAGCCCGCTGATGATCACGGTATAGGGTTCGGAAGCCCCGGTACAGCCATCGAGTGTGGCCACTACATAAACCACCTGTCCGTTTTTTAGCTCGCTGCTGCGGAAAATATTGGAGGTGCCCGACTGAACCAGGACACCATCCACATAGAAGTCATAACTGTCATGTGTGGGAGGCACTGCTGTAAAAGTAATGGTCTGCCCAAAATAAGCGGTTCCCGGAGGACTAACCTGCAGGTCAACCTGTGGGGCTGGCCTTAGGGTTACTACCAAGGTAGCCGTGCGACTGCAGCCATCGGCATCGGTAACAACTACCGTGTAACTTGCCAGAAATGGAGCCACCGCGATAAAGTTTTGCGTGTTATCAAGCAAGGTTCCTTGCGCATCGAACCATTGGAAGCTGTAAGGTGTCCTGCCGCCGGTAACATTAACATAGCCGGCAAGGAACAGGGTTTCTTCATCGTCGCAAATATCGGGGTTTTCTGCAGTCAGCATCAGATCTGAAAGCGAAATGGTCACGGAGTACTGCGCTGTGCAACCATACTGGTTGGTAACGGTGAGGAAATAGGTGATGGGTGTTGTACCTTCGAATATGATCAAGGGATTGGAATCGGTAGACTCGAAACCTTCTGGTTCGGAGGTCCACTGATAGGTGTATCCCTCAACTGCTGCACCGCCAATGTGAACCGGTTCAATTTCCGTTTCGCTGCAGAAAACGATGTCGTCAGAAACCTGGGCCACCGGGGCCGGATTTACAGTAATGGTAACTTGCCCGCTTGCCTCGCAGCCCTCTCCGCTGGTAACTGTTACATAGTAGGTGGTGGTAACAACCGGACTAACCACTGGATTACTTTCTGAACTTTCGAAACCAGCCGGATCAGAAGTCCATGTGTAAGTATATTCCTGGGAGGCATCGGGATGACCAATGTTAATACCTTCCCCTTCGCAAATAAGTGCATCATCAGCAATCAGAACCTCAGGAAGTTCGTGTACCGTAACCGTAATATTGTTCTGGTTTGAACAGCCAGTTTGCAGGAAGGTTTCAACCAAGGTGTAAACTGTGGTTACTTGCGGGCTTACAATGGGATTGGAAATGGTCGGATCAGAAATACTCGGGTCATTCGGGACGCTCGTCCACAGATAGCTGCTGGTCGGGCTGGGGGTGAACTCGTCGGGACCGATCATAACGCTTTCGCCAAAGCAAATTTCCTTGTCGGAGCCGGCATCGGCTTCGGGCGAGGGATCTACAGTAATGGTAACCGAATCGGAGAAAGTACATTCGCCCACTACTTCAAAAAGGGTGTAGGTAGTGGTTATTTGAGGAGTGACTACCGGATTGGGCACCTGGTCGTCGAAAACCTCGTCGGGATTGCTACTTGTCCAGTAATAGGTGCTTCCCGGGTTAGTGGTTTCGGGTCCAAGGGTAACCGATTCGCCCTGGCAAATGGTCTGATCTTCGCCTGCATCAGGTGCTTCGCCAACCACGGTAATTGTCACTGAGTTTTCGTTTTGGCAGCCGGTGTCGAGATAAGTTTCCGTTAGTGTATAAACAGTGGTTACCGTTGGGCTGACAGTAGGGTTGGAAATGGTGGGTTCGGTAAGGCTGGGATCGGGTGGCACGCTGGTCCAAAAATATGTGCTGGTGGGTGAGGGTACCGGGTTGGCAGGGCCTAGAATGATCGCTTCGCCCAGGCAAATGGTTTGGTTGGGACCAGTTTCCGCAGGTGGAAGGGGGTTAATTAGCACAGCTACGGTGTCAGTAGAACCGCAGCCATTGTCCAGGTTAGTAACTGTTACCCAATAGTCCCCGCCTGCTGTAACGGTAATAGTTTGGGTTGTAGCTCCGGTTGACCAGAGGTAGCTTACATTTGGAAACATCCCTGCATCCAGGGTAGCTACTTCTCCTTCGCAAATCTCCACGTCCTCGCCTAGGTCAACAACCGGGCCTTCCAACACAAATACTGTTACTTCTGCGGTGCCCTGTCCGCAATCGGTGTAGCCTGTTACGGTATAAGTTGTGGTAACCAGTGGTGAAACCACAATTGTAGCAGTGGTCTCGCCGGTGCTCCACAGGTAGGTGTCGGCACCTGTGGCCGTGAGTGTTGCAGTCTCGCCGGCGCAAATGGTTTGGTCGGGTCCGGCGCTTATTTCAATAGGTTCAGGCTCGTTTATTTCAACACTTAATGAGGCCTGGCAGCCATTGGCGTCAGTAACGGTCACTACATAGGTTCCGGCAGTGATATTGACCAGGCTAGGTCCAGTTTGTCCGTTGTCCCATTCATAAGTGTAAGGCTCTGTGCCATTTGCAGCAGCTACTGTCACAGCCCCGGTACTTTCGCCGTGGCATTCAATATGGGTAATGGAAACTATGCTGATTACAATCTGTGGTGGATCGGTAAGGGTAATGCTAGCCGTTTCCTCACAGCCGGCATCGTCGGTAACGGTTATCTGGTATGTGCCTGCAGCAAGGCCAGTGGCCGTGGCCGTTGTTTGCCCGTTGCTCCACAGGTAGCTGAAAGGAGGCCTACCGCCGCTTACTACCACAGTGGCTTGCCCGTTGTCTTCACCGTTGCAAACGGGGTTGACCACCTCAGTAAAATTCAAAACAATGGGCTCGGGTTCTATAATGGTAACTTCCTCGCTTACAATGCATCCGGCATCATCTGTTACAGTAACGGTATAAGTACCTGGGCCAAGATTTTCAATGGTGGGGGTGGTGGCTCCGTTGCTCCAAAGGATAGCGTAAGGCGGGGTGCCACCAGTAATATTTACGGTTGCAGTGGCGTCGTTTTCGCCATCGCACGAAATTGGCGTACTTGAAATACTGATCTGCGGCGGATCGGTTACGGTAACGGTTACCGAAACACAGTCCGACTGTCCGCATTCACCTGCTTCCCACAAAACATAATATGTAGTGGTAGTTTCCGGAAAGGGTATTACCAGGTTATTGCCTTGACCAATGGGTGTTCCTCCGCAGCTTCCTGCAAACCATTGCAGGGTTTGTCCGCTGCCGCCAGTAGCCGTGAGCGTAAGGAAGCCCTCTGATCCAGCGCAGATATGGGTTTCGCTGGCACTGGCCGAAACCGGTGCCACCGGAAGGGGATTAACAACAACGGTGGTTGTGGCGATATTTTCGCAGCCATTGTCATCTGTCACGGTCAGAATGTATTGCCCGGCCTGGGCAGGTGTAATTCCTGGAATTACCGGATTTTGCAAATTAGAAGAAAAACCAGGATTTGAAGGGCTGCTCCACTGGTAGGAAACCATGCCGTCTGGTCCGCCGGTAAGCTGCACATCTTCGCCCTCGCAAACGGGTCCATCATTGGTAGCTGTTACCTCCGGTAGTTCATGAACGGTTACATTAATGGCATTGGAAAGGCTGGAGCATTCATTTGTGGCAGTAATTCTTACGCGGTAACTGCCGCTTTCAAAAACTGTGTAAATGGGTTCGGTAGCCCCCGGAATATCAATAGTATTGCGCCTCCATCTGTATTCAAAGCCGTTAATGGGACTTGCAATCAGGTTGACGCTTTCGCCGAAGCAGAAAGTGGTGGGCCCGTCGGCAGTAATGCTAACACTAGGCGTAGCTTTAAGTGTAATGGTAATATTTCCGGTGCCGCTATTGCCATCGCTGTCGATTACGGTAACACCAATATTATATTCTCCCGGAGTGGCATCAAATGAATTGTTGAAAATGGCATAGTCGCCTTGCGGAAAAAGCATGCCGGGATCAGCAGTCCACTGGTAATCTACAAAGTCGAAGTTACCGCCTTCCGCGAAAGCGGTAAGAATAAAACTGCCGCTTCCCTGGCAAACCTCTCTGGCACCATCGGGTGTTTGTATCGCAACGGTAATGGGCTGGGCTAACAGCGCACCGGTGCTGAACAAAAGGTAAAATAACGCAATTACTCCCTTACGGGAAAAAATGGCTTTGCTGCCATGGCGAATAAGGCTTTTCATTGCTTCGCGATTATATTTCGTAAAAGACTTCAGTCAATAATAATATCTTTTGAAAAGGTCGAACAACCCTGCTGGCTGGTGACCTTTACATTGTATTTTCCGGCCATCGTGGGCTTAAAAACCGCTCCACTGGCGCCTTCAATTTCATTGTTGTTAAAAAACCATTGAAAGGTATGACTTTCCGCCGATAAAATGCGGAGACGTGGCATGGGTTTTTTGAACAAAATACGCTGAAAAAACCCAAAGTTTTCCACAATTTCAAATTCGGGCTTTCCTGAAACATTTATTAATATGGTGCAGCTGGTTTCCTGCCCTTGTTCGTTCCACCATTTATAGGTTACTTCATAGCTGCCGGGAATGCTGGTATCCAACCTAACGTAGTTATTGTCAAGATTAGAAAGCAGCCGGCCGTTGGTTTCCCATAGCTGGCGGCTAATTTCTTCCGGATCAAGGTTTGTCTGGCCAATGAGCACCATTGGCTGACCTATGCAAATGCTCGTCTGGCCGCCGGTTACCGATATCTGGCAAGGCGTTGGCTGGGTGGCCTGCAATGCCTGTGAAAGGAACAAAGCCAAAACAAGGGGCAGCAGCGTGTATAGGTGTTTCATTTTTCTTATCATCAGTCAAATGGCTGAATCACAATAATATTGCAAATATAGAAGGTGCAATAGCAGTGCAAATCCGTTTTGTTTGCTAAGAAATGGCATAAAACACCTGTTTTCAGCAGGGCTTTTTACCCGGAAGAAAACCATGGTGTCAGCATATTTCCTATTTTGCATTTCTTTGCTTGTACGAAGTTTTCGGCAAAGGGTTATACAAAAACGGGAAAAAACCGCCATTTTGGGGTGTTTCCTCCCGTTTTCATAAAAAAGATTTGGCAAAGATTATTGCTGGTTTTTCAGAAAAGCCAAACAATTTTCTTCAATACGCTTCAACACGTCTTTTGCTGGTGTACTAATAAATTTCTCGCCAGTGATCTTTTCAAACAGTTCGATGTAGCGATCAGAAACCCGGCTTACAATTTCCTCATTCATCTGAGGTGCCTGCTGTCCTTCTTGCCCACTGAAGCCTTGATCCATAAGCCACTCGCGCACAAACTCTTTCGAGAGCTGTTTCTGTGGCTGATTTGCGTCTTGCCTTTGCTGATAGCCTTCCTGGTAAAAATACCTCGATGAGTCGGGCGTATGAATTTCATCGATTAGGTAAATTCGTCCGTCGGCTTTGCCAAATTCGTATTTGGTGTCCACTAAAATAAGGCCCATATTGGCCGCCATCTCGGTGCCACGCTCAAACAGGGCCAGGGTGTATTCCTCCAGTTTGGCATAATCCTCAGGACTGACTAGTCCGCTTGAAATGATCTCTTCGCGCGAAATATCCTCGTCGTGGCCTACCAGCGCTTTGGTCGTTGGGGTGATCAGGGGTTTTGGGAAACGGTCGTTTTCTTTCATCCCATCAGGCATGGGCACCCCGCAAATGCTGCGCTTTCCTTTTTTATATTCGCGCCAAGCATGTCCCGACAGGTAGCCACGAATGACCATCTCTACCTTGAAGGGTTCACAGAAAATGCCTGCCGTTACCATAGGGTCGGGAGTGGCAATTTTCCAGTTGGGCACAATGTCGGCCGTGGCATCAAGAAACTTGGCTGCGATCTGGTTGAGCACCTGCCCTTTGTAAGGAATGCCCTGTGGTAACACCACATCGAAGGCCGAAATACGGTCGCTAACCACCATCAGCATAAGGCGGTTATCGATGGTGTAAACATCGCGCACTTTTCCTTTGTAAAAACTGGTCTGTTTGGGAAAGTTAAAACTGGTCTGGGTTACTGCTTTCATGTATTCACAGGTTGGTTTTGATTTATTCGTTGGTTTTTTCTTTTTCTTTTTTTGATCCGGGAGCAGTCCGCTCGTAGGCATCAATAATTTTTGTTACCAGGGGATGGCGCACCACATCCTTCTCGTTAAGGAAAATAAAATCAATGCCCTGTACCTTGTTAAGCACTTTGGTAGCGGTAATTAGGCCCGACACCTGGTTGCGGGGCAGGTCGATCTGTGTAATATCGCCAGTGATAATAAATTTGGCCGACTTTCCCATGCGGGTGAGAAACATTTTCAGCTGGCTGTCGGTGGCGTTTTGTGCTTCATCGAGAATGGCAAATGCATTGTCGAGGGTTCGTCCGCGCATAAAGGCCAGGGGGGCAATTTCAATGGTGCCGTCTTCGAGGTAGCCTGCGAGTTTTGCCGGCGGAATCATATCGTGCAAAGCATCGTAAAGAGGTCGCAGGTAAGGGTCGAGCTTGTCCTTCAGGTCGCCGGGCAAAAAGCCCAGGTTTTCGCCGGCTTCCACGGCCGGGCGGGCAAGAATAATGCGCCTCACCTCCTTGTTTTTGAGGGCGCGCACAGCGAGTGCCACGGCGGTGTATGTTTTTCCGGTACCAGCCGGTCCAATAGCAAAAAGCATGTCGTGCTTTTTAAAGCTTTCAACCATGCGTTTCTGGTTGGGCGTGCGGGCCTTTATCAGCATGCCGTTTTTTCCGTAAAGAATCAGCTCGCCTTCGCCTTTTTCACCGGGGGTTTCCCTTATCAGCCCGTCGTCATGGGCCATCACCTCCAGAATATTCTCTTCGGTAAGTTTGCTGTAGCGGTCGTAATGGTTCACCATAAGGCTGAATTTATCTTCGAAAAATCCGATCTCATGATCGTCGCCAATGATCTTTAGGTCTTCGCCGCGTGCTATCAGCTTGAGTTTCGGGAAAATATTGCGGAGTAATTGCAGCTTCTCTTCACGAAGCCCGAAAATATCGGGAGGATGTATGCCTTCCAGTTTTAGTATTTTTTCACCCATATCAGGCGTCTTATCTCTTTTTCTAAGAAAATAATTTTTGAAAAAGCCCGGTTTAAAAAACAGCAGGCTGATATTATTTCTGTATTTTTGATGCTGCAAAATAACAATAAATTTGGCAATTTTCCGGCAGAGAGATTAATTTTGCCTCTTTTTAAAACGCGAATTTTTTCAACAAAAAATAACCATTAATGACCATTGTCACCCTTACGAGCGACTGGGGCCTTGGAAGCCACTACGCCGGAGCAGTAAAAGGTACGCTGCTGAAGCTGATACCCGGGGTGAACATTGTAGATATTAGTCACCAGATTCCGTGTTTCAATATAATGCATGCCAGTTTTGTGTTGCGCAACGCTTATCCGCACTTTCCCGAGGGTAGCATTCACCTGGTGGGCATCAATACCGAAGGAGGGCTCGAATCTCCACACATTGCCGTGAAACATCAGGGTCATTACTTTATCGGGGCCGACAATGGCATTTTCTCGCTTCTTTTTGATCAAAACCCCCAGCAGGTGGTGGAGATCGATATTTTACAGGACAGCGACTATTTTACCTTTTCTACGCGCGATGTGTTTGCGCGGGCTGCCTCAATGATTGCCGCAGGAAAGGCCCTGAGCGATCTGGGCCCCGAGCATCCCAGGCTCAACGAGCGTATAATGTTCAGGCCAGTGGTACATCCTAACCAGATTATCGGTAAGGTTATCTTTATTGACGAATACGAAAACGTGTTTGTGAACATTGACCAGCCTACTTTCAGAAATACTGCCAAAGGAAGGTCTTTCTCCATTAACTTCCGCTCTTTCGAGGATGGTATCGACCGCCTTTCGCAATCCTATGCCGACGTGGTGGAGGGTGAAAAGCTTGCCCTCTTTGGCTCTACTGGTTTTCTCGAAATTGCCATGAACCGCGGCAAAGCATCGGGGCTGCTGGGCTTGCACCTCAACGATACGGTTTCCATCGATTTCCATACTGACCAATAAATCCATATGCTTACACTTTTAAAGAAAGAAATCAACAATTTCTTCAACAGCCTGATTGGTTATATCGTCATTGCGGTCTTTCTCTTGGTGGTCAGTCTTTTCCTGTGGGTTTTTCCAACCGATTACAATATTTTGCAGGCGGGTTATGCCAACCTCGATGGCCTTTTTGTCATGGGCCCCTTTGTGTTTCTGTTTCTGATCCCGGCCATAACCATGCGTTTTTTTGCCGATGAAATCAAGTCGGGAACCATCGAAATGCTGCTTACCAAGCCTCTTACCGACCTGGAGATCATACTGTCAAAGTTTTTTGCCGGGGTGGTTTTAGTCGTACTTTCGCTCATTCCAACCCTGATTTTTGTGGTAACAGTTTACCGCTTCGGTTTGCCTGCCGGAAACCTCGATATGGGTGGTACCTGGGGGTCATACCTGGGTTTGCTTTTCCTGGGATCGGCCTTCGTGGCTATCGGGCTTTTTGCCTCTTCGCTCACCGAAAACCAAATCGTTTCCTTTATTGTGGCGGTTTTTCTGTGCGGGTTTATTTTTGTCGGGTTCGAAATGATTTACACCCTCGATCTGTTTGGCAACGCCGACCTGTTTATTCGTAACCTGGGCATTTATGCGCACTACACCTCCATGAGCCGCGGAGTGATCGACACCCGCGACCTCATATACTTTCTAAGTCTGACCGGGTTGTTTATCATTTTAACTAAAATCAGGCTCGAAAGCCGCAAGTGGTAGGGGAGGCGTATTGTTTTTCAGAAAAGGAGTATTCAAAAAAATGAAGATATTCAGCAATTTAAATAAACAGCCCACTTCAGTTAGCAGCCCTGGCCGGCGCGATGTGAGGCGGCAAAATATCATGCAGCTGCTGGCAGGACTGGCGATAATCATTGCCATTAATGCCATTGGGGCGGTTAAATTCGCCCGTTTCGACCTTACCAGCGAGAAGCGCTATACCCTTACCCCGGGCACACGCAATATGCTGCAGCAGCTCGACGATATTGTGTATTTCAGGGTATACCTTGAGGGGAATTTCCCAGCTGGCTTTAAGCGCCTGCGCAGCCAGACCCGCGAGATGCTCGACGAGTTCAGGGCCTACTCCGACCGTGTTCAGTATGAATTTATAAACCCTTTGCAGACCCCTGAGCGCGACGGCCTGCTCGATATGCTGGTGCAGAAAGGCCTGCAGCCCACCCAGTTGCAGGTGCGAGCCGACGATGCTACCTCTCAGCAGGTGATTTTCCCCGGTGCCCTGGTAAGTTACCGCGGGCAAGAGGTACCACTGCAACTGCTTCAGGATCAGATAGGAAAGCCAGCCGAAGATGTGCTCAACAACTCCGCCCAGGCGCTGGAATACAATATGGCAAGTGTAATAAGGCAGCTTACCACCACCCAAAAAGAAAAGGTGGGGTTTGTCGAAGGCCATGGCGAGTATGAAAACCGCTACATTGCCGACATCGGCGCTTCGCTCAGCGATTTTTATCAGGTCGGCAGGGTGCGTATCGATAACAACCTGGAGGAAATTCTCACCTACAAAACATTGATAGTGGCCAAACCGGAACGCCCTTTCAGCGAAGCTGAAAAATTTATCATCGACCAGTTTGTTATGCACGGCGGCAGCATGCTCTGGCTGATTGATCCGGTTTTTGCCGATATGGACAGCTTGGTGCCGCCCGATTTCACCTCACTGGGAATGCCGCAGCAGCTCAACCTCGACGACATGTTGTTTCGCTATGGGGTGCGGCTTAATGCCAACCTTCTGATGGACCTGCGTGCAGCTCCCATACCCGTAACGACCGGAATGATTGGCGATCGCCCGCAGATCAGTCTTTTGCCCTGGTATTTCTTTCCGCTGCTCGAAGCGGCCGGCGACCATAAAATCGTGAAAAACCTGAACCTGCTGCGCAGCGAATTTGTGAGCAGCATTGACACGGTGACCGCGCCTGGTGTGGAAAAAACAATGCTCTTGCAAACCTCACCCTATAGCAGGGTGGTGGCCACCCCGGCCGAAATTGCATTGCGTATTTTGCAGCAGCAGCCCGACGAGCGCCAGTTCACTGCCGGCCCCCAAAATGTGGGTGTACTGCTGGAAGGTACCTTTGAATCGATTTTTCGCAACCGCCTCACTTCGGGTGTTATCCTTCCCGATGGCTACCAGCGGCGCGACCAGAGCCTGCATACCGCCATGATCGTAGTGGCCGATGGCGACCTGGTGCGTAACCAGTTTAACCAAAGCGGACAGCCGCTGCCGCTTGGCTACGACCGCTTTTCTGGCGAAACATTTGCCAACCGTGATTTTATTATGAATGCGGTAAATTACCTTGCCGACGACTCGGGCATTCTCGAGGCTCGGGCCAAGGACGTCCGCTTGCGTATGCTCGACCGAACCCGTATTAATCGCAGCAGTACAGGTATACAAATAATTAATGTATTGGTGCCGGTGGTGCTTGTGGTTATTTTTGGCACCCTGCGTTTTATCTGGCGCAAACGCCGCTATTCGGTCAATTCTGTTTAATATTATGACAAAAAAAAGCTTACTGCTGCTCCTAACTGCCCTTGTTCTTGGCTCTGCCGGGCTTTATTTTTCCCTTTCGGGGAAACAAGGCTCCATGCATGAGCGCGACCGAAACTTTAGGCTGCCGCAGGCTGCCGAAGTGGTACAGGTAGAAATGCAAAAGAAAAACGGAGAAAGCTTGCTGCTGGCAAAGGATGCAGAAGGTATATGGCATGTAAACCATGCTTTCAGGGCCAACGAATCGGCCGTACGCGAACTGCTGGGTACTCTCAGGCACCTTAATGTGAGATTGCCGGTTTCACTGGCAGAGCAGGAGCAGGTAAACCATGCATTGGAGCAAGATGGCGTGCTGGTTGAAGTTTTTGTCCGCACCCATTGGATAAAACTACCGGGCGAATTGCGGCTGATACCCCGGACAAAACGCGTTAAGCGCCTGCTGGCAGGGGAAGATACCCCCGATGGCGAAAGTACCATTATGCGGTTGTATCGCTCCGAAATGCCCTTTGCCGTGCATGTGCCCGGGGTGCAGGGAGGTTTTGCTGGTTTGTTTTCCCTAAACGAAAGCCTTTGGCGCGATCCGGTAGTACTCGATCTTGAGCCCCGGCAAATCAGCAGGGTAGAAGTTCGCTTTACAGGTAATGAAGAAGAATCATACTTAATTAATAATCAGGGTGAACAGCCGGTGCTTTTGCATGGTGGCCAGGCAATGGATAGAAGCCTGATCGATGGTGCAAAACTGGCCCGTTACCTCGAAGCATTTACCGAACTGCATTACGAGAAGTTGTTGACCGGTGCCGACGACAGCCTGCGTAACCATGAAATGATCAGCCCGGTTTTTCTTGAAATAGAAGTTCAAGACCAACAGGACAGACTGACAACGCTGCGTTTTTTTCGCCGTAAGGCAAGTGAAGAAGAACTTAGAACCCTTGCCGCTGGCTCTACCATCGATCCCAATCGCTTTTTCCTGCAGGTAAACGAAGGCGAGTTTGCACGTGCGCAATATTTTGTGTTTAACCGTATCATGCGTCCATTGTCGTATTTTCTGCAGGCTGAAGCCCGCTGATATGGCAGTGGGCAGCCAAAAAAATGTGGCATTTTAAAGCAAATCTTTAATAAAAAACTATCTTTGCTACACACAACTAAAATCAGGTAAAGTATGAAATTTATTGTATCCAGTTCGTTGTTGTTAAAACAATTGCAGGCCATTAGCGGGGTATTGAGTTCTAACAACACCCTGCCCATTTTGGATAACTTCCTGTTTGAATTGACCGACACAGAAATTAAGATATCGGCATCTGACCTGGAAACCACCATGATTGCCCGCATCAGCGTAGATATGTCGGAAGGCGAAGGCAGCGTGGCCATTCCAGCCAAGATTCTGCTCGACACCCTTAAGACCTTTTCCGATATTCCAGTAACGCTCGATATCGACGAGAACAATTTTGGGGTAACCCTCACCGCCGGTGAAGGTAAATACAAGCTTGCCGGACAGAATGGCGAAGAATACCCGCAGGTGCCAGCCATCGAGAGCGACGCCAGCTTCAGCATCGAGTCGGATGTGCTGTTTCACGCCATAAACAAAACCCTGTTTGCCGCCAGCAACGATGACCTGCGACCGGTAATGGCCGGCGTATTTTGCGAGATAGGCGAAGAAGGGGCCACCTTTGTGGCCACCGATGCCCACAAACTGGTGCGCTACCGCAGACTCGACGTGAAAAGCAGCAACGAAGCCAGCTTCATACTGCCAAAGAAGCCACTGAACCAGCTGAAACATATTTTGGCACAGGACGACGACACGGTGAAGGTAGATTACAGCACAACCAATGCAAGATTCTCTTTTAAGAATATTATTATGGTGTGCCGCCTTATCGATGGCAAATACCCCAACTACACCGCGGTTATTCCAAAAGAGAACCCCAACAAAATGACGGTTGACCGCACCCCATTCCTTAATAGCATTCGCAGGGTGTCGATCTTCTCCAACAAAACCACCTACCAGGTGAAGCTGCGTATTGCCGGCAGCGAACTGACCCTTTCGGCCGAAGACCTCGACTACAGCAACGAAGCCCGCGAAAGGCTGGCCTGCAACTATGAGGGCGACGACCTCGAGATCGGGTTCAACAGCCGCTTTATTGTGGAAATGCTACAGAACCTCGAAACCGAGCAAATCAGGCTTGAAATGTCGGAACCCAACCGCGCCGGACTTATTATGCCCGTGGCCAACGAAAACAAAGACGAAGACATTCTGATGCTCGTTATGCCAGTGATGCTCAACGCATAATTTTTATTTCAAACCAAAACAACCAAACCGTCCTGGAGCAATCCCGGGCGGTTTTTTTGTGGAAAGTACGAGGAGGAAAGTCGGAAGTTTAAACGGTCAACGTTATTTAGGCATTGACCAACCTTAAACCTTGAACCCCGAACCTTAAATCTCAAACCCACTCCGACAGCTCAATCCATCGCTCGGTCTTGGTTTCGAGTGCTTGCTCGATGGCCGCGTATTTTTGTGAGATTTCCAATAAATCATCTGTGCTGAGTTGACCTGAATTCATTTTTTCGAGCAGGCTGGCTTTCTCGGCTTCCAGCATCTCGATTTCCTTTTCCAGCGCTTCGAATTCCTTTTGTTCCTTGTAGGTAAGTTTGGTTTTCTCTTTAGGTTTTTCTTTAACAGGCTGTGTATCGGCTTTCTCGGCCTTTTTTTTGGTTTGCAACTGCTTGCTGCGGCTTAGGCGGTATTGTGTGTAGTTGCCGGGGAAATCCTTAATGCGCCCCTGCTGTCCAAAAACAAACACATGGTCTACCAGGCGGTCGAGGAAATAGCGGTCGTGCGATACGATGAGCAGGCAGCCTTCATAGTTTTCCAGGAAATCTTCGAGCACGTTTAGTGTGGCAATGTCGAGGTCGTTGGTGGGCTCATCCAATATCAGGAAATTTGGGTTTTGCATGAGCACGGTCATCAGGTAGAGCCGGCGCTTCTCGCCACCGCTGAGTTTGCCGGCAAAGTCGTGCTGTACAGAGTAAGGAAAGTTGAAGTAATGAAGAAATTGAGAGGCAGTAAAAGCCTTGCCCTTGCCAAGGCTAATGCTTTCAGCAATGTCGCTGATTACCTCTATCACCTTTTTATTGTCGTCTACCTGCAGGCCTTCCTGCCGGTAATAGCCAAACTGAATGGTTTCTCCGGTGGTGATCTTTCCGCTGTCTGGTTTCAGGGCGCCAGTAACCAGGTTGAGCAGGGTTGACTTGCCGCTGCCATTTGGGCCCACAATGCCTGCTCGCTCACCTCTTTTAAACACATAGCTGAAATCGTTTACAAAAGGCTCACCATCAAACTTCTTGTTTATGTGTTCCAGCTCCAGGATTTTTTTACCCAGTCGGGTCATTTCCATTTTGATCTCGCCCACGCCACCTTCAGTAGTTCGGGTTGCCTGGTCTTTAAGGTCATAAAAGGAATCAATTCGGGCCTTCGACTTGGTGGTGCGGGCTTGCGGAGTGCGGCGCATCCATTCGGTTTCCTTGCGTAGCAGGTTGGTGGCTTTTTCTGAGCGGGCAGCCTCAGCCTCCAGACGCTCTTGCTTCTTCTCCAAGAAATAGCTGTAGTTTCCACGGTAGTTAAACAGTCTTCCGTTTTCCAGCTCAACGATCTCATTGCATACCGCATCCAAAAAGTAGCGGTCGTGGGTCACCAGCAGTATGGTAAGTTTTTTTCGCGAGAGATACCCCTCAAGCCATTCGATCATTTCCAGGTCGAGATGGTTGGTAGGTTCATCGAGCAAAATGAGGTCGGCTTCTTCAATAAGAATACGCGCCAATGCCAGGCGTTTTACTTGTCCGCCCGAAAGTTCCCCAACCCTGGCATCGAGCCTGCCGATTTTTAGCTGTGTCAGCACCTGTTTCACACGGCTTTCATAATCCCATGCCTGAAGGGCATCCATTCGCTCCACAAGCTTATGAAGGCGGCTGTTGTTGTCATGACCATCCTTGCTTTCGTCATCCTGCAGCAGTTCTTCATATTCCTTAACTGTGCGGCTTAACTCGTTGTCGGCGTTGAGCAGGGCTTCCGAAATACTCAGCTCCGGATCGAAAACCGGATCTTGCTGAAGATAGGATAGCTTCAGATCCGATTGATAGGTACATTTGCCCGAATCGGGCTGGTCAATGCCGGCAATAATATTGAGCAGGGTAGTTTTTCCGGTACCGTTTCGGGCAATAAGGCCCACCTTTTGCCCGGGTGCCACACTGAACGAGAGGTCTTCGAACAAAACCTTCTCGCCATAAGCCTTGGTAATCTGTTGTGCCTGGAAATAACTCACCTGGAATGTCTTTTCATTTAAATAATCTGCAAAAATAGGAAAATGTCAGTCAACAACTCCATTATTCATAGATTCAATACAACTCTCACAAACCTTTCACCAACAAAAAACCCCGCTTGTGGGGGCGGGGCTTTTTGCGTTTCAATGAAACTTCAGGCTTTTCTTACGTTCACAGCTTTTTTGCCTCTTTCGTCTTCAGCGATTTCGAAAGTGACCTTGTCGTTGTTGGTGATTGGGTCTAAAAGCCCTGTGTGGTGAACGAAAACGTCTTTTTCGGTTTTGTCGTCAACAATAAAACCAAACCCCTTTTTTTCATTAAAAAACTTAACAATCCCGGTTTCCATAACAAAAGAATTAATTGAAAATGAAAAAATTAACATTCAAAAATACAATTTTTTAAATCATTCGCAAGTAAATAACATAAAAATCGTATGCAAGAGCAATTAATTTTTAGTCGAGAGGTTTTCTTTTGTCAATTTTAAAATAAAAAACCCGGCAGCCGGGCCCCTGTCTGTGCAAGCAGAGAGGTTTTAAAGGGGCTTCGTTAGCTGCCGGGCTTAGTCAACAACAATCGCTCAAAAACAACTGATCTCTTCGAGTAATTTTGTAGGATAGCGAAGCAGGCCAGGGTTTTTGTCCAGGTGTATCAATCCACTGATCGACAGTTTGCGGGTAATGATCTGGGGCGTTTCTTTTTCTTCGTCGAACCGGTCTTTCAATATCAATAATGATCCCATTTTTATGGAAAAGGTTTGCACGTTTTCAGCCACATCGGCCAGGTTGTTTTTAAACTGGCCCAGGTCTTGCTTTTTGCAGGGTTTTCCTTCAAAGCAGGCAGCCACGTCGTTAATACGGTCGTAAGTTTGCTTCAGGGTTAGTAGCTCGACAGATTTCGACATATATTCCGACATGCCGTGGTCGATGTGCTCGTGGGCACCAACTTCAAAACCGGCAGCCTTCATCAGTTTGATCACGGTTTGGTGGCAGCGGTTCAGCTCCTCGGTGTCTTCGGTATTGAAATAGGAAACCACCGGCACATGCCTGAATAGGGCCCTTTCTTTATAATCGGAGTTTATACTGTTGAACGAAATATACTCGCTGAAAGAGTTTTGAAGAATATATATCTGGTCTCTCAGCCTTACAATTTCCTCTTCATGTTTTTTCTCGAGTTTCTCAATTTTTTTCTGGTAGTAGCGGTAGTATTGCTTCATAAACTGGTTCTGCGGTCCAGCAGCAACCAGTCGTTCGCCTTCTTCAGTATCGGTAAAGCGGTTGAAGTTTTCAATAAACTTTTCTGCCAGCGTGTCGGCTTGCTTGTTATATGCCGATTCGTACTTCCAGGTGTTGCGTGGGTTCAATATTGCAGGGTCCACACCTTTTACGGCCTTTGGAATCATCAGCCCGAAAGGTGCCATTTCTTCGTATTCTGCCTTATCGATGGTTCCATCGAGTATGGCGCTAATAATGTTGCGGGTACTTTCCAGGTCAATGCGCTGTCCCACTCCGTAAGGTCCGCCAATCCAGCCGGTGTTTACCAGGTAGGCTGTCGATCCGTGCTCTTTCATTTTACGTGCCAGCTCTTGTGCATATACCGTTGGATGCAGCAGCAGGAATGCCGCTCCGAATGCCGCCGAGAAGGTGGGCATAGGTTCTTTTACGCCCCGTTCGGTGCCTGCCAGTTTGGCCGTATAGCCGCTCAGGAAGTAATACATGGCCTGATCGCGGTTCAGCCTCGAAACCGGTGGAAACACCCCAAAGGCATCGGCCGTAAGGAAGATGATCTTTTTTGGGTGGGTGCCCTTCGAAACCGGCTTAACAATGTTGTCGATGTGGTAAATGGGGTATGAAACGCGGGTATTCTCGGTTTTTGATGTATCGAAAAAATTGACCTCACCGGTTTTGGGATCGAAAACCACGTTTTCGAGCAGTGCGTCGCGCCGTATTGCATTGTAAATGTCGGGTTCCTTTTCCTTGCTCAGGTTGATGCATTTGGCATAGCATCCCCCTTCAAAGTTGAACACGCCTTCATCGTCCCATCCGTGCTCATCGTCACCTATAAGGAAGCGATCAGGATCGGCCGAAAGGGTAGTTTTGCCAGTTCCCGAAAGTCCAAAGAAAATGGCAGTGTCGCCATTTTTGCCCATATTGGCCGAGCAGTGCATGGCGGCAATACCCTTTAAGGGCAAATAATAATTCATTATGGAGAAAAAGCCTTTCTTGATCTCTCCGCCATACCAGGAGCCACCCACAACGGCACGCTTTTCTTTCAGGTTAAAAGCTACGTACACATCTGAGTTTAACTTCTGTTCCTCCCATTGCTCGTTCACGGTTTTGCAGGCATTCAGCATCACAAAGTCGGGCTCAAAATTGCGTAGCTCCTCGTCCGATGGCCTTATGAACATATTCTTCACAAAATGGGCCATCCAGGCTACTTCGGTAATTACCCTGATCTTCAGTCGGGTGTTCTCGTTGGCACCGCAGTAGGCATCCATTACATACAACTTTTTCCCTTCAAACTGCTTCAAAGAGGTCTGCATCAACGCCTTCCACACTGCCTCGCTAATAGGCTTGTTGTCTGAGCGGTTTTTGCCCGGATCGGCCCACCAGATCTTGTCTTCCGAGGTTTCCTCGCGAACAATGTATTTGTCCTTGGGCGAACGGCCGGTAAAAATGCCTGTGTCGACGGCCACCGCGCCCAGGTTGGTAACAAATCCTTTTTCATAACCTTCGAGTCCGGGCTCAGTTTCATGTTCGAAAAGCTCATCAAACGCAAGATTATAAAATACCTCTTTTACATCCTGTATGCCATACTGGCTCAGGTCGGGAGGCTCAAGGCCTTTTTTCCCCGCTGTTGTCAGTTCCTGCATGATCTGTTGTTTTGGAAGTTTTGTTGTAGTAGGATTGATTTATTTTGTTTTTCCCTAAAGGGAATTGGGCCAAATTTAAGAAAAAAGCCTCAGGGCCGCGCGTTTCAAGCGAAATATTTTCATCAAGTCTATTTTTTATTTCTTTTACTGAAAATTTTGTTTTTCCCTTCCGGGGAAAAGAGGAATGACGTAGGTTTGCAAAATAAAACTTCATCACATGAAAAAGATCCTGTTCATTCTTGTAATTGTCTTGGTCGCTGCTGCATTTTCCGCTTGCCGGCAAACCGAAGACCCCGACTTTCTGCAGGCCGAGGCCGTAATCAATGCCGAGGCTATGGCAGAATATATCAAAGTGCTGGCTTCTGATGAGTTTGCCGGAAGAAAGCCTTTCACTGAAGGTGAGGAACTTACCATAGCTTATCTTCAGCAACAGTTTATTGAATTGGGCCTTGAACCGGCTTTCAGCGGAAGCTATTTTCAGGAAGTGCCTTTGATGGAGGTGGAGGTGAAGCCTGCCGAAACAATGCGCCTGGCATCCGAAACTGGCGGGCTGGTATTAAACAACCTGACTGATTTTGTGGCCTTTTCACGCAAAGTGAAACAAAAGACCGTGATTGAAAATGCGGCCCTGGTTTTTGCCGGTTATGGCATTGTGGCGCCTGAATACCAATGGGATGACTATTACGGGCTGGATGTGCGCGATAAAATTGTGGTGGTGCTGGTAAACGATCCCGGCCTTGCCACAGCAGATCCCAAGCTTTTTAACGGCAATGCCATGACCTATTACGGGCGGTGGACTTATAAGTTTGAAGAAGCGGCCAGGCATGGCGCCCGCGGAATTTTGATTGTGCACAACACCCTGGGTGCGGGATACCCATGGAGTGTGGTGGTAAGTGGCGCCGTTTCGCCCAAACTTTTTCTGCAGGACGAAGGCGGTTATTCTGAATTTGCTGACATTGAAGGATGGCTGACTAAAGAAGCGGCCGTTGAGCTATTCGAAAATGCAGGGCTTGACTTTCATGAACTGGCATCCCAGGCCGCCAAGCCCGGCTTCAGGGCTGTAGATCTTGTTACGCATCTTTGGTTTGAAATGGAAAGCACATTCAAATACGATGTTTCGCGAAACGTAGCCGGTGTGATGCCCGGCACCGACCTGGCTGATGAAGTAATTATTTTCTCCGCACATTGGGATCATTTTGGCATTGGCCCGGTGATTAACGGCGATTCCATTTATCGTGGAGCTGTCGATAACGGAACTTCCATTGCCTGGATGCTCGAAATAGCAAAGGCATTCGGTAAGTTAGAAAACCGTCCCCGCCGCTCCCTAATGTTCTTTGCACCCACTGCCGAGGAGCAGGGCTTGCTGGGGGCGCACTATTATGTAAAAAAACCTGCCTTTCCATTAGAAAAAACTGTGGCCAACCTCAACAACGACCTGATGCTTCCACTGGGGCGCATGCGCGATGTGATGATTACCGGCTATGGGCAGTCAACCCTTGACGACTTGGTGGAAGAGGCTGCAAAAAGGCAGGACCGTTATGTAACGCCCGATCCGAACCCCGAAACAGGCATGTATTACCGGGCAGACCATTTTGCTTTCGCGAAAGCTGGTGTGCCCGCGTTGTTTGCCCGTGGAAATGTGGAGCACAGTGAGCATGGCCGCGAATGGACAGCACAGAAAGAGAAAGACTGGCTGGCAAACAACTACCACAAGCCCGCCGATAAGTACGATGCTGAAACCTGGGATTTGGAGGGTATTGTGGAAGATGCCAAACTGGCCTTTTACATTGCCTGGAAACTGGCAAGCAGCAACGAATGGCCGCAATGGAATGAAGGTTCAGAGTTTAAGGCAATAAGAGAAAGTTATGTGAGGTAGTATTTGCGCTTTCTTTGTTCGTTTTGTATCCTGTTTTAAGGAATAAAAAAAGCTGCTTCGGATTCCGAAGCAGCTTTCTTATTTAGGGGTGCTGTGATTAAGCAGTAGTGTAGCCAGCGCCGCCTTTTTTGGCGAGGTTTTCGCGAACCACGGCCTGGGCAGCAGCCAAACGTGCAATGGGCACGCGGTAGGGCGAGCAGCTCACGTAGTCCATACCTACGGTGTGGCAAAACTCAACAGATGAAGGCTCTCCACCATGTTCGCCGCAGATACCTATCTTCAGGCCAGGGCGTCCTTTTCGGCCACGTTCAATACCCATCTTAACCAACTGTCCAACACCTTCCTGATCCAATACCTGGAAAGGATCGTGCTTCAGCAGCCCTTTCTTGAGGTAAATGGGAAGAAAACTGCCAGCGTCGTCGCGCGAGTAACCGAAGGTCATTTGGGTAAGGTCGTTGGTACCGAATGAGAAGAACTCAGCGGTTTCAGCGATTTTGTCGGCGATAAGGGTAGCACGCGGAATCTCGATCATAGTACCAACCAGGTATTCAATACGAGTGTCGTTTTCCTCAAGAACCTGCTCGCAAGTGGTGCGAACGATGTCTTCCTGAAGTTTCATTTCTTCGTAAGTTCCGGTAAGCGGGATCATGATCTCTGGAATGGCATTGATACCTTTTTTCTTCAGATTCACTGCCGCTTCCATAATGGCGCGGGCCTGCATTTCCGATATTTCGGGATAAGTGTTGCCCAAACGGCAGCCACGGTGTCCAAGCATGGGGTTAAACTCATGGAGGGAGTCAACCTTGGCTTTCACTTCTTCGGGGGTGACACCCATTTCCTTTGCCATTTCGGCCTGGTTTTCAGGTTCGTGGGGAAGGAACTCATGGAGTGGCGGGTCGAGCAGGCGCACGGTAACGGGCAGATCCTGCATGGCCTCAAAAACACCTTCAAAGTCTTCGCGCTGAATCGGCAGCAATTTTTCCAGGGCTTTGCGGCGTCCGGGCTCATCATTGGCCAGGATCATCTCACGCATGGCCTTGATGCGGACACCTTCGAAGAACATATGTTCGGTACGGCAAAGGCCAATACCTTTGGCACCAAACTCGCGGGCTACCCTGGCATCTTTTGGCGTGTCGGCATTGGTACGAACGTACATGCGGGTGTACTTCTCAGCCAGTTCCATAAGTTCGGCAAAGTCACCGCTCATTTCGGGATCAACGGTCTTGATTTTTCCGGCAAAGACTTCGCCAGTGGTACCGTTGAGTGAAATGAAGTCACCTTCTTTGAATACCTCACCATCAATAGTCATGGTGCGGGTCTTATAATTAATGTTGCAGGAGCCTGCGCCAGAAACACAGCATTTACCCATACCGCGGGCAACCACTGCTGCGTGCGAGGTCATACCACCGCGAGCGGTGAGAATACCTTGTGCAGCGTCCATACCGCTAAGGTCTTCAGGAGATGTTTCAACACGAACCAGGATCACTTTTTTACCTTGTGCAGCCCAAGCGGCGGCATCATCGGCAAAGAAAACGATCTGGCCTGTGGCTGCACCCGGAGAGGCAGGAAGGCCCTTGGCCAATGCTTTTTTTGTAGCAAGCTCTTTGGGGTCGAAAACGGGGTGAAGCAGCTCATCAAGTTTGTTGGGCTCAACGCGCATGAGGGCTTCTTCTTCCGTCAGCGAGCCATCGCGAAGCATGTCCATGGCAATTTTTACCATGGCTGGTCCGGTGCGCTTACCGTTACGGGTCTGAAGCATCCACAGTTTGCCTTCCTGGATGGTGAACTCCAAGTCCTGCATGTCGCGGTAGTGCTTTTCGAGGTTTTCTTGCTGTTCGTTAAGTTGCTTATACAGGTCGGGGAAAAGTTCTTCAAGCGAAGGATAGGTCTCGCGGCGGACTTCTTCAGAAACACCTTGCAGCTTTGCCCATCGCAGTGAGCCTTCTTTGGTGATCTCGCGGGGAGTACGGATACCGGCAACTACATCTTCGCCCTGGGCGTTAACAAGATATTCGCCGTTAAAAATGTTTTCGCCGGTGCCAGCGTCGCGGGTAAATGCAACACCAGTGGCCGAGGTTTCGCCCATATTGCCAAATACCATGGCCTGAACGTTAACAGCGGTACCCCACTCGGCGGGAATGTTGTGCATATTTCGGTAATAGGTAGCACGGGGGTTATTCCACGACTCAAATACAGCCATAACTGAACCCCAAAGCTGCTCCCATGGATCTTCAGGGAAGTCTTTGCCTGTTACATCTTTAACTGCTTTCTTGAAACGCTTCACCAGTTCTTTCAGGTCATCAGTGGTGAGGTCCTGGTCGGTTTTTGCGCCTTTTTCTTCTTTCAGGTGGTCCATGATCTCATCAAATGGATCGTGGTCTTCTTTGGTTTTGGGTTTCATATCCATTACCACATCGCCATACATTTGTACAAAACGGCGGTAGGAATCCCATACAAAGCGTTCGTTGCCAGTTTTTTTGGCAAGTCCTTCAAGGGTTGCTTCGTTCAAACCGAGGTTCAATACGGTGTCCATCATACCGGGCATAGAGGCCCTGGCACCCGAACGAACCGACATAAGCAGCGGGTTGTCTTTGTCGCCAAAGCCGGCGTTCATTTCCTTTTCAACCCTGCGCATATTTTCCTCTACCTCGGCTTTTATGTTTTCAATAACAAACTCGCGGCCTTTGGCATTATAGAGGGTACATACTTCCGTGGTAATGGTAAATCCGGGAGGAACGGGTACTCCAATATTCACCATTTCGGCCAGGTTGGCGCCCTTGCCACCAAGCAGGTTACGCAGGGTGGAGTCGCCATCGGCACGCTTGCCCCCGAAGAAGTAAACTTTCTTATTCTTCATTATGGCTTCAGTCATGTGATCAACCACTTTACTCTTTTTGTCCATTTTAATTGTGTTTAAAAATTTGATTTTATTGAACGGTCAACTTCTTTTATTTTGTCTTATATTGTTGATTTTCTTATTGTTAAGCAGAAAACCCTCTGTAAAAAAGAGTACAAATTTAAGGAAAATTTGCGGATTTTTGCAAATGTATTTTGTCCGTTTTTAAATTCTTAACTTTGTGTTAATGAACCATAGCGAATTTTTTATCGACCTGCATACACACCATGCGGCAAAGCCAGGTGTGAAATCATTGTTAAATATCTCCCTTTCGGAAATTGAAAATTTCCCTGGCCAAAAGGACCAATTATTGTCTGTTGGCCTCCACCCCTGGAAGGTGAGGGGTAATGAAGACATGGACCTTCTTTATCAGCATATTAAATTTGCGGCCGGTTACAAACATGTGGCGGCAATTGGCGAAACCGGGCTGGACAAATCCATTGAAATGCCGCTCGAAAAGCAAGAGGAGGTTTTCAGGGCGCACATAAAGGTTTCTGAAGAGCTACAAAAGCCCCTGGTGATTCATTGCGTAAGGGCTTACCAGGAAATACTGCTTATGCGAAAAAACATTGAAGCCACTCAACCCTGGATTTTTCATGGATTTGCCGGCTCTGCCCAGTTGGCAAGGCAATGCTTAAAAGCGGGCTGCTTGCTTTCTTTTGGTCCCGCCATTTTGAAAGACCATAACCGCGCGGTTCACAGCCTGATCAGCCTGGGTATCGATGAGTTTTTCCTCGAAACCGACGACTCCGGTTTGGATATTGAAGAATTGTATCAAAGGGCTGCATTCCTTAAACACACTACCGTGGAAGTACTATTGGAACGGATTTCTGAAAGATTCCATAAAATTTTTGAAAACCATCCATTATGAGTGCTTCACACTGGCAGGAACGCACAGAGCTGCTGATAAAAACAGAAAACCTTGAAAGGCTGGGTGCGGCGCATGTTTTTGTAGCCGGCTTGGGCGGGGTGGGCGCTTATGCTGCCGAAATGCTATGCAGGGCAGGGGTGGGGCAACTCACCATTGCCGATGGCGACCAGGTTAATCCCTCGAACAGAAACCGGCAACTATTGGCGCTGAAATCGACCCAAGGGCAACGAAAGACAGACCTGATGGCTCATAGGCTCCTTGACATTAACCCTGATTTGAAACTCACTGTTTACGACGAATTCCTTCGCGATGAGCGCACAGACCAAATTCTTAATCAACCTTACGATTATGTGGTTGATGCCATCGACACCCTGAGCCCCAAAATTTTTCTCATAAACCAGGCCGTGAAAACCGGGCTGCCGCTGGTTAGCTCCATGGGGGCAGGGGGGAAGCTCGACCCATCGAAAGTGATGGTGGCCGACTTTTCCAATACCTTTCACTGCAACCTGGCGCGCATTCTGCGAAAACGGCTCAGAAGGCTTGGTGTGTCTGGAGGATTCATGGCGGTGTTCTCGTCGGAGCTGGTTGATGAAGAGGCCGTAACTCCCGTGGAAGATGAGCCAAATAAGAAGACCACAGTTGGAACCATTTCCTATATGCCCGCCATTTTTGGTTGTGTTTGCGCCTCTGTGGTTATTCGTCAACTCTTAAGTTTTGAAATTGAAATGGCCACCAAACCCGGATGTGCCCGGAAAAAGTAAACTTTGATGCTTTTAATTAAACTAAACTACTTGTTTGGTTGTTAGCATGCTATTATTTGCATAACACCAAATTTAATTATAAAGACCTTGGAAAATTCAGATAAGAAAACCTACCGGCCACTGCAGAAAATGTTTATGTCGGTGCCCCCAAAATACGACCTGCTCAACAGGGTGCTTACCCTGCGTTTCGACGAGAGCTGGCGAAAAAAAGCCACAAAACAACTGCTAAGCAACAACCCCAAGCGGCTGCTTGACCTATGTACCGGCACTGGCGACCTGGCCCTCAGGCTGCATAAAAATGCTGAGCCGGGCACCGAGGTGTATGCCCTGGACTTTAGCCAGCCTATGCTCGAACTAGCCAGGGAAAAAGCGGCAAGGCGCGAGGTAAAGGATGTGGATTTTCGCTTTGGCGATGCTGCCGACATGCCTTATGAGGATGGATTTTTCGATGGGGTTGGTATTGCCTATGCTTTCCGTAACCTGACTTACAAAAACCCGGATACCGATAAATTCTTTGCCGAAATACTGCGGGTGCTTCGCCCCGGCGGGCAGTTTGTGGCAGTAGAAACCAGCCAGCCCGACAACCCCATTATGCGAAAGCTATACCATGTGCAGATGAAATATATTACCGCTCCGGTTGGTGGCCTGCTTTCGGGCGAGAAAGAAGCCTATAAATATTTGGCCTACTCTGCTTCCGATTTTTACACACCCGAAGAGATGAAAAAAATCCTGCTCAAGGCAGGATTCAGCAAGGTAAGCTACAAGCAACTGCTTGGCGGAGTAGCCGCGCTTTGGACCTGCATTAAATAGTGATAAGGGTTAAGGGATTAGGGATCAGTTTAGGGTTCAAGGTTTAAGGTTTAAGCCTGCCTGACGGCAGTCAGGGTTCAAGGTTAAGTTTTAATAATCAAAATCGTGATTATAAGATCTTTATTTTCTTATCTAATCCCTTATCATTAATCATTTATCACTTATCCCTGATCCCTATTTTTTGATGTCGTAAAAACACCTTACCGGCGAATAGAGGCTGCCGGCATTCTTCATTTTTTTTATTTCCTTTTCCACTTCTTTCTTTTCCAATCCGGCCAATTCTGCTACTTCGCCCGGGCGCAGGGGCTTTCCTGCTGTTTCAAATGCCTTAAGGATTTTTTCTTGTGCACTCATGTTGATAGTTTTAATTTGTTAGTGAAATGATTTATGCGGGTTGTTTCTGATTATTGTTTTTTGCAAAAATGATGGTTTTATGTGAAAAATTCAAGAAATATTTACTGTTTTGATTAGAAATCCTAAATTTTTATGCTTTAATTTTTAACCCATTGGAAATAAGCCTGCAATACACTCTGTGAATTTTTTCTGATATTTAGAATCGTTTTAATTTAATCTGTAAAAAACTATAATACAATATTTTACAATTTATACACACAAAATATTTAAATCGGTTTTACCTGTTTTTTTCATAATAAATTATAGCTTTGCCAAAGAATGAGTTGAAACTTTTTTCACAATACATTTCAAAATTTATTAAAAAATATAAAAATGGCAAAAAGAGGTGATATTGTCATCGACATTGAACGCTGCAAAGGCTGCGGAGTTTGTGTGCCCGTTTGTCCTCAGGAAGTGATTGCTTTGGGTCCTGAGGTAAACAACAAGGGCTACAACTACCTGGTAAAAGTTAACAATGATTGTACGGGCTGCACCAACTGTGCGGTGGTTTGCCCCGATGCGGTCATAACAGTTTACCGCGAAAAATAATCATTAATAGCCTTAACGGAAAAATACCCTGAGTAAAATGAAAGAACTGAGATTAATGAAAGGCAATGAAGCATTGGCCGAGGCCGCCATCAGGGCTGGCGCCGATGCTTATTTTGGTTATCCTATTACCCCTCAATCAGAGGTTATTGAATACCTAATGGCAGAGAACCCGGTAGAGCGCACCGGTATGGTGGTGCTTCAGGCCGAGAGCGAGGTGGCAGCCATTAATATGGTTTATGGCGCTGCTGGCTGTGGAAAAAAGGCCATGACATCGTCTTCCAGCCCGGGCATCAGCCTCAAAATGGAAGGCATTTCTTACCTGGCCGGCGCCGAGTTGCCCTGCCTTATTGTCAATGTGGTTCGTGGAGGCCCTGGCTTGGGCACCATTCAGCCCTCACAGTCCGACTACTTCCAGGCGGTAAAGGGCGGCGGACATGGCGACTATAAACTGATTGTGCTGGCCCCGGCCACCGTGCAGGAAACCGTCGACTTCGTAAAGATGGGCTTCGACCTGGCTTTCAAATACCGCAACCCGGTTATGATCCTTTCCGATGGTATCATTGGGCAAATGATGGAAAAGGTTGAATTATTCGAGCAGGTGCCCCGTTCGACTGAACAGCCCGAGTGGGCAACCGTAGGCAAGAAGCCCGGCCGTGAGCATGTGGTGGTTACTTCGCTGCAGCTGCAGTCGGAAGAGCAGGAAAAGGTAAACCTTCGGCTGCAAGCCAAATACCGCGAGATTGAAAAGAAAGAGGTGCTTTACGAAACCTATGATTGCGACGACGCAGAGTACCTGTTTGCTGCTTTCGGTTCGGCTGCCCGCATTACCCGCAAGGCCATGGAAATGGCACGCGCCAAGGGCATTAAGGTGGGACTGATTCGCCCGCAAACACTTTTCCCATTCCCGGTTGAAGCTTTTAACAAAATGGCCGACCATGTAAAAGGCATACTTACCGTTGAAATGAATGCTGGACAAATGGTGGAAGATGTTAGGCTGGCGGTGAACGGAAAAACCAAGGTGGAGCATTTCGGCCGCTTTGGCGGGATGATACCTAGCCCCGATGAAATTCTCAATGCACTGGAACAAAAAATTATTGGAGGATAATCATGTCAGAAAATCTTATAAAACCCGAAAACCTGGTTTACAAAAAGACCGAAGTTTTAACCGACAAGGTTATGCACTATTGCCCCGGCTGCGGTCATGGCACCGCGCACCGCATCCTTGCCGAAGTTATTGACGAAATGGGCATTCAGGGCGAAACCATTGGCGTAGCGCCGGTAGGGTGCTCAGTCCTGGCCTATAATTATTTTTCGGTTGATATGACCGAAGCAGCACACGGCCGTGCCCCTGCGGTAGCTACCGGCATTAAGCGCGTTTTTCCCGAAAAGTTTGTTTTCACTTACCAGGGCGATGGCGACCTTGCTGCCATTGGCACAGCCGAAACTATTCACGCCTGCAACCGCGGCGAGAACATCCTGATTGTATTTATTAATAACGGTATATATGGTATGACCGGAGGCCAAATGGCACCCACTACGCTGCCTGGCATGAAGAGTTCTACTTCGCCCCGAGGCCGCGACGTGGCCACTATGGGTAACCCTTTGAAAATAACCGAACTGGTGGCTCAGCTGCCTGGCACCTATTTCGTTAGCCGTCAGGCCGTGCATACCCCCGGTAATGCCCGCAAGGCAAAACGCGCCATTAAAAAGGCCATGGAGTACCAGAAGCTTAACAAGGGCACTTGCCTGGTGGAGATCGTTTCGAACTGTAACTCGGGCTGGAAAATGACTCCGGTGCAAGCCAATAAATGGATGGAAGAGAATATGTTCCCCTTCTATCCCCTGGGAGATATTAAAGTACCACAAGAATAATAAAAAAAGAATCGAATCATGACAGAAGAAATTATTATTGCCGGATTTGGTGGACAAGGGGTACTTTCCATGGGCCAAATACTCTGCTACAGTGGAGTGATGCAAGACAAAGAAGTGAGTTGGATGCCCTCTTACGGACCAGAAATGCGCGGAGGAACCGCCAATTGTACCGCCATTATCAGCGACAAGGCCATCAGCTCACCCGTTCTTAACACTTTTGATACGGCCATTGTGCTTAACCAGCCTTCCATGGACAAGTTTGAAGACTCTGTGAAACCTGGCGGCCTGCTCATTTACGAACGCAATGGCATGACCCGCAAGCCCCGCCGTACCGACATCAACGTTTGGGCCATCGGTGCTTACGACGAGTCGCTTAAAATGAACAATGTGAAGGTTTTTAACATGATCGTGCTGGGCGGTTTCCTGAAGGTAAAGCCCATTATCGAACTCGAAAACGTGGTCAAAGGCCTGAAAAAGGTTCTTCCCGAGCGCTACCACAACCTGATACCGCTCAACGAGGAAGCCATTCAGCGTGGTATGAGCATTATTGCTCAGGAGCACAAAGTGTAGTAATCGATAAACATTATTTTTAGGGGCGCGGAATTCTGGCGCCCCTTTTTTCATCCTTTCAAAACAATTAAATAACAAGGTTTTTTTTCGATAAACCAAAAAATCGCATAACTTTGCGGTCGGTTTTTCAACAGCCCCGGAATTAGCCATTTATCCTTTGTATATCAGGGTTTTGACCTTTCGGGAATCAAATTTTTTTTTGCCTCTGCTTGCATGCATTGGTAAAAAGCAATACTTATTCTATATTTGCACCCTCAAAAAAACAATTAAAGTCTTAAAACATGCAAAATAAAGGATTGATACGGTTTTTTGCCATTGCTTTGGCTTTGGTATGTCTTTACCAACTGTCGTTCAGCTTTGTTACCCGTAAGGTAGAGCGCGACGCCAGGAAATATGCGCAGAGTGAGCGTTTTGTAAACATGGCCCAGGAACTTGCCGGTGGCGATGAAATCCTTTTGGGATTTCTGAGCGATTCCATTGCCCGTTCGCAGGAGCGTTTCTACCTCGACTCCATGATGAACAAGCCTGTTTTCAACATCGGCGTGGCAAAGTTTACTTATCGTGAGGTGAAAGAGCGCGAGTTGAACCTTGGTCTCGACCTCAAGGGGGGTATGAACGTTACCCTTGAAATTTCCGTTTCGGAAATTGTCAGGGCCCTTTCGGGATACAGTACCGACGCCACTTTCCAGCTTGCAATGGACCGCGCCATTGAGGCTCAGCGCACCAGCCGTGAAGATTTTATCACCCTGTTCGGACGTGCCTTTCAGGAAACCGACCCCAATGCCAGTCTGGCGGCCATTTTCAGTACTGTGGAAATGCGCGATCGTATCACCTTCAACTCGACCAACGATGAGGTGCTGCGCGTGTTGCGCAGCGAAGTTGATGCTGCCGTCGACCGTTCATTTCAGATCCTTCGCACCCGTATCGACCGTTTTGGTGTAGCCCAGCCCAACATTCAGAAGTTACAGACTTCGGGCCGTATTTTGGTTGAACTGCCAGGTATAAAAGAGCCCGAGCGGGTTCGTCGCCTGCTGCAGGGTACCGCCCGTCTTGAGTTCTGGGAAACCTACAACTTCGAAGAGGTTTACGAATATTTCATGGAAGCAAACGAGCGCCTCAGGGGAACCACTGCAACCGACCAGGAAGAGGTGGAAGATACGGTGGCTGAAGTGGAAGAGACCCCCGTTGTAACGGAGGAGCAAAGCGAAATAGACCAGTTGATGGCCGAAGCCGGACTGGATACCCTCGACATTCCTGATCTTACCGATTTGCTCGCCGGCGATCAAGAAATTCCCGGAAGCGAATCCTTCGAGGAGTTTGCCCGCGAGAACCCCCTCTTTGCCTACCTTACACCTGCCTTTATGCAGGATGAAATGGGGCAGATGTTTCCCGGACAAGGCCCTGTGGTGGGTTATGCCGCCGTGCAGGATACTGCCCGCGTAAACAACCTCATTCGCCAGGCTCGCATCCGTGGTATTTTCCCGCGCAACCTGCAGTTATTCTGGAATGTGAAGCCCGTTCGCGGCGAAGGAAACATTCATGAACTCGTTGCCATTAAGCAAACCACCCGCGATGGTGCCGCCCCGCTTACCGGCGATGTGATTGTGGATGCCCGTCAGGATTATAGCCCAACCGGTCAGGTAGTTGTAACCATGGCCATGAACAGCGATGGTGCCCGCACCTGGCGAAGGCTCACCGCCGACAACGTCGGCCGTGCTATTGCTGTAGTACTCGATGACTACGTTTACTCATTCCCTAACGTTACAACCGAAATCTCAGGGGGCCGTTCAGAGATTTCCGGTCAGTTTTCCGTAGCCGAGGCGCAAGACCTTGCCAACATTCTTCGTGCCGGTTCACTGCCTGCACCTGCCCGTATTGTCGAAGAGGCCATCGTAGGTCCTTCGCTGGGGCGTGAAGCCATACAGAGTGGTTTCACAAGCTTTATCATTGCATTTATTATCGTTCTTATTTACATGGGCGTTTACTACAGCCGCGCTGGTATTGTGGCCGACCTTGCCCTTGTTGCCAACATTTTCTTTATTTTTGGTGTGCTGGCCTCATTGGGAGCCGTTCTCACCCTGCCAGGTATTGCCGGTATCGTGCTAACCCTGGGTATGGCCGTTGATGCCAACGTGATCATTTACGAGCGTATTCTCGAAGAGCTCAGAGCTGGCAAAGGACAGAAGCTGGCTATTTCCGACGGATACAAGAATGCTTACTCAGCCATTGTCGATGGTAACGTTACTACGCTGCTAACCGGTATTGTGCTCTATATCTTTGGCTCAGGCCCGGTACAGGGCTTTGCCACCACCCTTATCATTGGTATTATTTCTTCGCTCTTTACCGCCATTTTCCTTTCCCGTTTGGTATTTAACCGCTGGGTTGAAAAAAATGTACACATCAATTTCGACACCAAGATTTCGAAGGATATGCTTACCAAGGTGAACTTCGACTTTATTGGTGTGCGCAAGAAATTTTACATTATTTCGGCCGTAGTAGTCGTAATTGGTCTTGGCTCGCTGTTCATGAGAGGTTTTAGCTTTGGTGTGGATTTCAGCGGCGGACGCAGCTATGTGGTGCGCTTCGACCAGGATGTGAACACCCTCGACATTCGCGCTGCCCTAATTGATGAGCTTGGAGAAGCGCCCGAGGTAAAAACCTTTGGCCCCAACAGCCAGGTAAAAATTACTACCCGCTACCTGATTGACGACGACAGCACCGAAGCCGATTCGCTGGCCGAAAGGAGGATTTTTGATGGCATCGCCGAATTTTATAATTCGCCCATCACTTACGCCGAATTTACCAGCGATGATGATGCAAAGGTCATTGGCCGTTTGAGCTCGCAAAAAGTTGGGCCTACCGTGGCCCGCGATATTAAGATCAACGCTGTAATCGCTGTGATCATCGCCCTTATCATTATTTTCTTTTATATTGCCGTAAGGTTTAACAAGTGGCAGTTTGGTGTGGGTGGCCTGGCTTCTCTGGCTCACGACTCCATTATCGTGATTTCGCTCTATTCGATTCTGCACAACATTGTGCCATGGACCATGGAGGTCGACCAGACCTTTATTGCGGCCATCCTTACCATTATTGGTTATTCGATCAACGATACCGTGGTTATTTTCGACCGTATCCGCGAAAACATGACCCTTTTCCCAAAAAGAGAAATTAAAACCAATATGAACCTGGCGCTTAACTCCACGCTTTCACGTACGTTCAACACTTCAGGTACAACCCTGGCCGTGTTGCTGATTATCTTCCTGTTTGGTGGCGAAGTGATTCGCGGTTTTGCCTTTGCACTGCTTATTGGTATTGCCGTGGGTACTTACTCCTCCTTGTTCAACGCAACACCCATTGCCTACGACCTCTTGCTCAGGAAGAAGGACAAAAAAGCCCACTAAGAATTTTTCTTAATACAAAAAGCCGCTGCGACCCAGCGGCTTTTTTATTCCTGCTTTGTTATTGCGCAGAAACGATTAAATTTGCTCAACATAAACCATGGCAATTATCCCGGCATATATTTTTTTATTTGGCATCAGCGGTGGCGAGATTCTGATCATACTGCTTGCGGTGCTTTTGCTTTTCGGGCCGAAGAAGATTCCCGAAATAGCACGTATGTTAGGCCGTGGCATTAATGAGGTTAAGAAGGTGCAGCGCGAGATCAATACGGAGATTCACCGCTACTCGGCCGACATTGAACATGAGGCCCGTGACGTGCAAGATAAGATCGACCGCTTGAAGAAAGATATTACCTCGCCCATGGAGGAAATGGCGGCCAATAATGATCAGACTAGTACACCGGTGGCTGAGCCCGAAAATACCGAAAAGCCAGATCAGGAAAGTGAGCCAGTAAATGATGAGAAAGGGGAGGAGGATGACCTTCCTTATCCTTATAACCAGAAAACTGGCGATGGTATTTGATTGCGCGTATTGAGCGAGTAATGATTACAATTAATGCAGCTCTTTTTCGTTCTTTATTACTAAGAAATTGAAAATAAAATTTAACAGGTTTTCAAATACGATGGTGTCGAGCAAAAAAATCTACCTGCTATTTTTCTTCGTTTTTTTTGTGGCTTTCGTCCCTGAGGCTGAAGCCCAGGAGCGGCGTGTGGAGCGCGCCGACAAGGCTTTTGAACAGCATCAATATTCCGATGCCATAAACTTGTATCGACGTGCCTACAACCGCATCAGGCGCAAGGATCGCCAGGAGGCCGGGCGTATCAGCTTTAATACCGGTGTGGCCTACATGCGCATGAATGACCCGCGCCGGGCCGAGATGCAGTTTAAGCGCGCCATCCGTATGCGCTACCAGGAGCCTGAGGTGTATCTGATGCTTGCCGAATCGCTGGTAAGCAATGAAAAGTTCGACGAAGCTGCGGCCAACTATTACCGCTTTATGGAGATGGCTCCTGACGACTGGCGTGGGCCGCGTGGATTAAAAAATATTGAGCTTTCGCAGGAACTGGCCGCCAACCTTACGCCTTACGAGGTGGAGGCCGTAAGGCTGTTCAACTCCCGCCAGGACGACTTCACAGCGGCCTGGGGCGACCACCGGGCGAGTATCCTGATTTTCGCTTCCAGCCGCGACGACGCCATTGGCAAGGATAATGATCCCTGGTTTGGTCAGAAACATACCTCCCTTTTTGTCTCATTCGAGGATCGGGCCGGCGGCTGGAGCTCGCCAAGCCTGCTTGACGAAGGCCCCATTAACACTGAATATAACGAGGGTGCACCGGCTACCAACAGCAGTGGCACCGAACTGTTTTTTACTCGCTGCCTGCGCAACGCCGACGTGGAGTTGGGTTGTCGAATTTTTGTGTCGCAGCGCCAGGGCGCAAACTGGGGCGAACCTCGCATGGTAAATCTTACAAACGACAGCCTGGTTTCGGTGGGGCATCCGGCCATTAGCCCCGATGGGCTGACAATCTATTTTGTGTCGGACATGCCCGGCGGTATGGGTGGACACGACATATGGTATGCACGACGCAGGGCACCCGGCGACGAGTTTGGGCCTCCGCAAAACATGGGCGAGCCCATTAATACTCCTGGAAACGAAATGTTTCCCTATGCCCACGAAGATGGCTCGCTGTATTTTTCTTCTGATGGTCACCCTGGCATGGGCGGACTCGATATCTTTCATTCCGAAAGGATGCCCGATGGGTGGACCGTGCCGGAGAACATGGGAGCGCCCATCAACAGCCCTATGGACGATTTTGGCATGCTCTTCAAGCCCGGCCTTAAGCAGGGGTTCTTTTCGAGCAACCGTCGCGGAACAAGGGGCTACGACATTCATTCATTCTATCTGGCGCCGGTTGAATTTACCATTTCGGGTACTGTGATCGACGATAGCACCAAAGCAGTCCTACCCGGGGTAACCATTCAGCTGGTGGGTTCTGATGGCACGCTGGTGGAGGTCGAGACCAATGCCGAAGGCAGGTACCGCTTTGGTAAAAATATTTTGCGCGAGCAAACCTCTTATGATCTGCTGGCCAATAAATCGAAATACTTTTCGGCAAGGGCACAGCAAAGCACTGTGGAATATAATCGCAGCCGCGATTTTGTGCTCGACTTTAGCCTGGAGGCCTTGCCTGTGACACCCATTGCTCTTCCGGAGATCCTTTACGACTTTGGGCGCTGGGAGCTGCTGCCACAGTATCGCGACTCGCTCAACGGCCTGGTTCAAACACTCAACGACAATCCGCAGCTCATCATTGAACTGGCTTCACATACCGACAGCCGTGGCACGGAGGCTGCCAATGACACCCTGTCGCAGCGAAGGGCACAGTCGGTGGTTGATTACCTGATAGAACAAGGCATTAACCCTGCACGCCTTGTGGCTCGGGGCTACGGAGAACGCATGCCCAGAACGCTTTCGCGCACTATTACCCGCGATGGCACTACTTTCAGGGCTGGCGTTACCCTTACGGAAGCTTATATCAACCGCCTTACCACCGAACGTATGCGCGAAGCTGCCCATGCACTGAACAGACGTACCGAGTTCCGCATCATTAGCGATGACTTCGAACCGGAAAGGGATCCGGATGCAAGGCAGCCAGTCAGAATCGATATCATGAACCAGCAAGATGAGCCCCCGCCAAGGAGGCAGGAGTAGGGATGTTTGGATATTGGGTATGCTGTTAATTTTATTTCCCATAAGGAAAAAAGCACAAGCAAAATGAGCGGACAGCAGAAGTACAATCAACGTGGGGTATCCGCGTCGAAGGAAGATGTGCATAAGGCCATCAGCAAGCTGGATAAAGGGTTGTTTCCGAAAGCATTTTGCAAGGTGGTGCCCGATTATCTTGGCGGGGATGCATTGTTTTGCAACATCATGCATGCCGATGGCGCAGGCACCAAATCTTCGCTGGCATACCTTTACTGGAAAGAAACAGGCGACCTTTCCGTATGGGAAGGAATAGCACAGGATGCCGTGGTAATGAACCTCGACGACCTGCTCTGTGCGGGTGCAGTTGATAACCTGCTGGTATCTTCTACCATCGGCCGCAACAAAAAACTTATTCCCGGCGAAGTGATTGCCACCATTATCAATGGTACAGAAGCTTTTCTCGAAAATATGCGAAGCCACGGCATTAATATGGTGCTTACTGGTGGCGAAACGGCCGATGTGGGCGACCTGGTAAAGACTGTAATTGTCGATTCGACAGTTACTGCCCGTATGCCTCGCGCTGAAGTTATTACCAACGAGAAGATTGGTCCCGGCGATGTGATAGTGGGGCTGGCTTCTTTCGGCCAAACCACTTATGAAAGCCTTTACAACGGCGGCATGGGAAGCAACGGTCTAACCTCGGCCAGGCACGATGTGTTTTCGAAAGTTTATGCCGAGAAATATCCCGAAAGTTACGATAATGCAATCGATAAAGAAGTGATTTATTCAGGCAACTACCTGCTTACCGATCCTGTGGGGGGTTCACCCCTGAATGCCGGGAAACTGGTGTTGTCGCCCACTCGTACCTATGCGCCTGTTGTTAAGGCCATTTTCGGCCACATGAAAAAGCACATCCATGGCATGGTGCACTGCAGCGGGGGAGGGCAGACCAAGGTGCTCCACTTTGTTGAAAAACTCCATGTGGTAAAGGATAATTTATTTGAAATCCCTCCGCTTTTCAGGCTCATTCGCGAACAGTCGGGCACCCCGCTTAAAGAGATGTACCAAGTATTCAATATGGGGCATCGCATGGAACTTTATGTCAAAGAAGAGCTGGCACGTGAAATAATTGACATCGCCACAGATTTTAATCTGGATGCCAGGATAATAGGGCGTTGCGAAGCCAGTCCGAAAAAGAAACTTTCCATTATTACCCCTGAAGAATCATTTGTTTTTTCCTGATTTTTATTGCGGGCCTTTTTTCGTAACTTTGCATGCTAAAAATTTGACCACGCATGCTGTTAGAAAAACTACAAGCCATTAATGAGCGATACGAGGAAGTTGGCCGGCTAATCACCGATCCCGACATCGTTTCCGACATGAAGAGGTACATCTCCCTGAACAAGGAATACAAGGACCTCGGGCCTATTATTGAAGCTTATAAGGAATACAAGAATATTTTTGAAAATATTCAGTCTACCAAAGAAATTCTTACCAAGGAAAAAGACCCTGAATTCAGGGAGATGGCCAAAATTGAGTTGGATGAGCTTGTGGAAAAGGAGGAAATACTCGAGGAAGAAATTCGTATTCTCCTGATCCCTGCTGACCCCCAAGACGACAAAAACGCCATTGTGGAAATTCGTGCCGGAACCGGTGGCGACGAGGCGGCCATTTTTGCAGGCGACCTGTACCGCATGTATCAGAAGTTTTGTGAAACAAAGGGCTGGAAGACAGAGCTAGTTGATATGAACGATGGCACTTCGGGTGGCTTCAAGGAAGTTATTTTCAATGTTTCGGGCGATGGCGTTTACGGTGTTTTAAAATACGAATCGGGCGTGCATCGCGTGCAGCGTGTGCCACAAACTGAAACCCAGGGCCGTGTGCATACCTCCGCAGCTACCGTGGCCGTTTTGCCCGAAGCCGATGAGTTTGATGTCGACCTCAAACAAAGCGATATCCGCAAAGATACCTTCTGTTCTTCAGGGCCGGGCGGACAATCAGTAAACACTACTTATTCGGCGGTACGGCTTACCCACATCCCTTCAGGTATTGTAGTTTCCATTCAGGATCAGAAATCACAAATCAAGAATCTGGAAAAGGCTATGAGCGTGCTGCGTACCCGCCTTTATGACCTGGAATACAAGAAATACCTCGACGAGATCTCGTCCAGGCGAAAGACCATGGTTTCGACCGGCGACCGCTCTGCCAAGATCCGCACCTACAACTACCCCCAGGGCCGCATGACCGACCACCGCATTGGCCTGACTATGTATAACCTTTCGGCTATTATGGATGGCGATATCCAGGATATTATCGATGCGCTGCAAATGGCCGAAAATGCAGAAAAACTTAAAGAAGGCGTCGCTTCATAAAACCATTGCAATGACCCGGCAGGAACTTATTGACCTTATCCGCAGAAAGCAATCCTACTTATGTATTGGTCTTGATTCGGACATCGAAAAGATTCCAAACTGGATCAGACAGGAATTTGAGGATCCGGTTTTTGAGTTTAACCGTCGCATTATCGATGCCACCATCGACCTTGCCGCCGCTTACAAGCCCAATATGGCCTTTTACGAAAGCCAGGGCAGCAAGGGCTGGCAGAGTCTTGAAAAAACCATGGAATACCTGAATGGCCATTCCCAAGGGCCAGTATTTACCATTGCCGATGCCAAGCGCGGCGATATTGGGAACTCAGCCTCCTATTATGCCAAGGCCTTTTTTGAGCACATGCATTTCGACTCGGTAACGGTAAACCCATATATGGGTCATGATGCGCTTCAACCTTTCCTTTCCCTTCCCGGGAAATGGGCCGTGGTGCTTGCGCTGACTTCCAATCCCGGCGCTAAAGATTTTCAGCTATGGCAACCACAGCTTCCTATGCTGCTTGAAAAACTGGGCATCAAAACCGAGCAATGGAAAAGATTTTATGAGCTGATTATGGAGCAATGCCTTGATTGGGGAACCCCTGAAAATATGATGTTTGTTGTTGGAGCTACCCGGCCCGAAATGCTGCAGGCCATCCGCGAAAGTGCACCCGATCATTTCTTCCTGGTTCCCGGCGTGGGCACCCAAGGCGGCAGCCTGCTTGAAGTGTCGCAAAATGCCCTGAACAATGACTGCGGACTGCTGATCAACGTTTCAAGAAATATCATTTTCGCTTCTCCCAGCCGCGACTTCGACCAGAAAGCCAGGGAAGTGGCGCTAGCATACCAGCAGCAAATGGAGGAATTGCTGAAGGAAATGAAAGTGATCTGATTGATGATTTAGGATTGATGATTTAGGA